>CALFSK010000036.1 GCA_937916845.1 uncultured Lactobacillus sp.
ATCGCACGTAAGATTCCGGTTCTTGAAATGGGGGTTCGATTCCCTCCGGGCGCATGACTTAGCTGAGATTATATCTCAGCTTTTTTTATACCCAAATATCATTTTTTAAACGATACCGCTTCCACTTTCATATAGTAACGAACTTTTAAACGAACCACAAGTTTGCCACCTGGTGCGTTCACCTAATATTTAAGCTCCCCAACTTGAATATCGGCGGGGATTTAGCTATGCTATGTTTTAGGTAGGCTACCGAGACGGCCCGCGTAAAAGCGCGCGAAAAAAGAGACCGGGTCCGCCCGATCTCTAGCCGTATATGATAGAAACCTAAGTATACCACGTTGGGCAATAAAACGGTATTTTGATTTTGAGGTTTTTCTTTTGACCTTTACTGACCTTAGCGGTAAACTACATTTATATTAGCAAGTAGCTAATCATTAATATTGAAACTTTAGGAGGCTAACAGTTATGTATCCAGTTCCGACAGTTATCGAACAGTCATCACGCGGCGAACGCGCTTATGACATCTATTCACGACTATTAAAAGACCGTATCATCATGCTCTCCGGTCCAATCGAAGACAACATGGCTAACGCCATCATTGCCCAGTTACTATTCTTAGATGCCCAAGATTCAGGTAAAGACATCTACCTTTATATCAACTCTCCAGGTGGCGTTGTCACTGCCGGCTTAGCTATTTATGACACGATGAACTTCATCAAGTCTGACGTTCAAACGATCGTCATGGGAATGGCTGCTTCAATGGCCAGTGTCTTGGCTTCGTCTGGTACTAAGGGCAAGCGTTTTGCTTTACCTAACTCCGAAATCTTGATTCATCAACCATCCGGTGGTGCTCAAGGTCAACAAACGGAAATCGAAATCGTTGCCGAAGAAATCTTGAAGACTCGTAAGAAGATCAACCAGATTTTAGCCGACAATGCCGGTCAATCCGTTGAAAAGTTGAACCACGATACGGAACGTGATAACTACCTAACGGCTCAAGAAGCCAAGGATTACGGTTTGATCGATGATATCATGGAAAACAACAACTTGAAATAATCGATTTTTAAACTGAACTAGCTTAGGCTGGTTCAGTTTTTTTGTTATTCAACACTACTTGTATCCACCTACCGAGTGCCGCATACTAGCATTATCACAACTAAAAAGGACTGTTATTAATGACCAAAGTTTACATTGCTGGTCAGTTGCCAGCTAAAGCAACCGCACTACTTGAACAAACAGCGCTCCAAATCGAAACGTATCAGGGCACGCAGTTAATTGACCACGCTACCTTGAAAGCCAGCATCGCCGATGCGGATTATCTCATCACCCCACTCTCAACCACGGTCGACCGTGACATTTTGGACCACGCCCCCCATTTAAAATTAATTGCTAACTTTGGCGCGGGGACTAATAACGTGGACACGGCTTACGCTGCCACCCTAGGAATTCCGGTCACCAATACCCCGGGCGTCTCATCGGTAGCGACCGCTGAATCGACAACCGGACTCATCATCGGGTTAGCCCACCGAATTGCGGAGGGGGATCACTTGATGCGGACTACCGGTTTTGCGGGCTGGGCCCCGCTCTTCTTCTTAGGTCACAACTTGCAAGCTAAAACGCTCGGCATTGTCGGCATGGGCCAAATCGGCCGCGAAGTTGCCAAACGTATGCATGCTTTTGATATGCCAATTCTTTATACGCAACGCCACCGCTTACCAATTAGCGTTGAAACTCAGTTGGGGGCAACTTACGTCTCATTAGAAGATTTGCTCGCACAATCAGACGTGGTTTCCTTACACCTACCACTGAATAAAAATACAACGCACATGATTGACGCAACCGCCTTTAAACAAATGAAACCAAGTGCTTACCTCGTTAACGCAGCTCGGGGACCAATCGTTGATGAAGCTGCCCTAGTGACCGCACTACGGACTGAGCAAATCGCGGGAGCCGCGCTTGACGTCTACGAACACGAACCTGACGTTGAACCAGCATTAAAATCGATGGCTAACGTGTTGTTAACGCCGCATTTAGGTAACGCAACCGTCGAAGCACGCGACGGCATGGCGACCATCGTTGCCCAAAATGTGATTGCTGCTAGTCAACATCAGCCAATTCAATTTATTGTCAATGGCGTTCAAAATTAGCAAAAAAGGATTTGAGACGACGGCCTCAAATCCTTTTTCAGTTAACAACGTAGCTTGTAGGTCAGTGTTTCAATAAGTTTTTCACGGTCTTCGTTAGGTCAACAATCTGGTGCACGAGCACCACAATAATTACAATTTTTTCCCACAGCTTCAATTCTTTCATTCGTCATTCCCCCAATTAATTAGTTATTTCATTATATAACTAACTTTTACTGATATAAATAGATCAAAAAATCTGGCTGGTAGTCCCGGTAAGATTCCAGGACTGCCAGCCAGATTATTTAAGATCTAAAGGAAAAAATAATTACTAATTAACTGCTAGAGCAGCGCTAGGGCCAATAAAATTATTAAGCTTCCCGCTTCCAGTCGTCCGTGATTTCATCTGCACGTGGCGACCGGTTCAAGCCAAAAAGCGGTTATGAACCCCACATTCACGGCAGATTCATCATGGACGATCTTCAGCTATATTGAGGTTGCTAACAACTTGGTTAGTTTGTTTGACAGTAGTCTTAGCGTAGCCGGCAGAACCAGTGGGCCGTGTCGGCACTGTTAGCTGGCGTTTTTTTGCCAGGTTACAGTGCGGGGCGACTTGAAAGACTCGCCCTTTGAGGCTTTCAAGCGAGGCGAAAGACCGTTGTTTGTCTGTAGCCGCCCCCATGGCCCACTGATTCTGCCGGCGAAGCTCCGAAAAGGCTGGCTTCTTAGCGATACAGCAATTGAACTAGTTTCCTCAATAAATCGTTCACTTACTGGGCAACGTACGCATACTTATAATTCCACTGAGTACCGGCTGTGTTGTGAATAATACCTTTGACCTTCGGATTTTGCAAGTAGGAATAAACCGTCTGATAAAGCGGTGTAATCCCTTGGTCCTGCATAATCGTCCGTTCCGCCTGAAGCATATCTTGCCAGCGGGCGTTCGTATTATTCGCATCCTGATCTTGCGCCTTTTTCACTAGTGAATTATACGTTGAACTGTTGTACTTCCCATAGTTATAGCCACTATTCGACGTCATAATCTGCAAGTGTGAAATTGGGTCGTTAAAGTCGGCACCCCAACCACTTAGGTAAATATCAAAGTTTCCCGATTGGGCCCGGCTCTGAGCAACCTTGGCTGGAATGTTAGATAAATCGACCGTCAAGCCACTCAGATTCTTTTCCAGCGCGGACTTCAAATACTGTGAAATTGGCTTGTTAGGCTCATCATTAGACGTTAACATGTGTAACGTTAACTTCTTCAAACCGGTCTCTTTCAACCCTTGCTGCCATAACTGCTTTGCTAGCGCAGTATCGTAAGACGTCGAATCTTTAACGACTGATTCATCCGAGAAGTCTTTGCCACTCTTAGGATCATTAGCTAAGTCCTTTGGTACGAACGTCTGAGACGTGGTCGAGGCATCCCCGATCACGTTTTTAACTAACGTGTTACGGTTGATCGATAGTGAAATTGCCTGACGAATCTTTTCGTTGTTTAACGCCTTTTTAACCGTGGCGTTGCTATCTTTAAAGTTATAGACCAAGAACGCGGTGATGGAATATGGATAAGTCGTGTAATCACTATTGCTCTTCATATTCTTAACTTGTTCGCTGGCCAACTGCGTTAAGTCCAATTTTTTCTCTTGGAAGAGGTTCAACGTTGTGGTTGTACTTTCGTTGACCGTGTAATTGATCTTTTGTAAATGAACGGCTTTTTTATCCCAATACTGGTCATTCTTAACGAATTGCCATTTGTTATTAGTCCCCGTCCAACCGGTTAACTTGAATGGCCCACTGTAAAGCATGTATTGAGCCTTCGTCGCGTAATTACTGCCCCACTTCTTAACCGCTTTTTCACTGATTGGTCCAAATAGTGGGTACGTCATTAATTTCTTAAAGTAACTAATTGGTTTCTCCAAAGTGACGATAAACGTGTGCTGACCCTCAGCTTTTACACCAAGTGTGCTTGGAGACTTCTTACCAGCAACGATTGCGTCAGCATTTTGAACACCTGAGAATAGGTAGGCGTACTGCGATTTAGTGGCCGGTGTCACCGTGCGTTTCCATGAATAAACAAAATCCTGTGCCGTAATTTTGGAACCATCGCTCCATTTGGCATCTCGAATCGTAAAGGTATACGTCTTCCCATCTTTAGAAACCTTCGTCGCTTTAGCTAAGCCCGGTGTGATACTACCGTTCTTGCCCAAGCGGTATAAGCTTTCAAAAATATTCCCGGTACTGCCATAACCGGACATGTTGGAAATATCAATTGAATCAAGTGAACTTGGATAAGATAAATTTAAGACTTGATTGCTGGCGTACTTTCCGTTGCCCGTGCTTTGACCACTCTGCTTGCCACAGGCTGCCAACACCGTCACTAACAATAAACTAAAAATAACCGTTAACACTGATCGCTTTTTCAATCTTTTTCGCCCCTTTTTTTAATATTCAACTTACTGACCCTTAATTTGACCGGAAACAAAAAACGCCCGCTTAGAATCTCGTCAGATTCCAAGCAGGCGTTTCAAAAATAACGTTTTGAGCTCAATGCCGTTAATTTTGATGCACTAGAGACGCTTGTAATTCAACGCAAATAACCATGTTGTTAGGTTCACAACATGGGCAGCACATCATCATTTGTTGGTTAGCTGACTTTTGCATGATTACGTCTCTCCGATTTCATAAGATGTGTACAGTATAGATTTAGCCACTTACTTTTGTCAAGTAGTTTTATCATCAAAAATTCATTTTCTAATTAAAAATGCTGCACTACCCTTAGTAGTCACAGCATTTTTTCTGATTAAGCATCTTTTTGGATTTGTTCTGCGAATTGATTGATTTTCCGTAGCCGGTGATTAATCCCCGACTTCGAGATTGGGCCCCCAGGAACGAGGGTCCCCAACTCTTTCAAACTCACTTCACGGTGTTCCAAACGCGTTACGGCCACTTCTTGTAGCTTTGGTGGTAATTGCTTCAATCCAACCGTCTCGTCGATCAACAAAATATTTTCAATTTGTTTACTAGACGCGTTGGCCACCTTATCCATATTCGCGTTTTCACAGTTCACTAACCGATTAACCGAATTACGCATGTCGCGCATAATCCGGACATCTTCAAACTTCAACATGCCAGTAGTCGCACCAATCAACGATAAAAAGTCCGCGATTTTCTCAGCTTCCTTGATATAGGTGATAAAGCCACCCCGGCGATCGGTCGTCCGTGAATTCAGTCCGTACTGATTCATCATTTCTGAAATCATCCGGTTATGTTCTTCATACAGGGAATAAATCTCCAAATGATAACGCGACGTTTCCGGATTATTGACAGAACCGCCCGCTAAAAAGGCCCCCCGCAAATACGAGCGAACCGCTGCATCGTCGGTCAAGACTTCCGTTGGCGCAACTTCTACAATTTGATAGTCCTTTAAAATTCCTAAATCAGCAAGCACCATGTCGGTCCCCGTTTTTAGGCGAACGATGTACAAGTTATTCTTGTTAAGTTTCATCTTACGACGAACGATAAGTTCACTCGCTACGTCGTAAAATTGTTTGAGCAACCGGTAAATACGCCGCGCGATGGCCGGATTTTCGGTTTGAATATTCAGAATAAAATGGTGATTGGCCAAGCTAATCGTCCCATTCATTCGAATCAATGCCATTAGTTCGGCTTTGGCATTCTCGCGATGGACAGTAAGGTTGGTAAGTTCTTTCTTAACTTCACTGGCGTATGACATACACAGGCCCCCCTATCTTAAAATATCGGAATGACCAACTAAATTCATCAGTTCCGCGACCACTTGATCACCATCATGAAAGGCCCCGTTATCCCGAAGCTTTAAAAAGTTCGAGGAGATCACCTTGCAGTGTTGGTCCCGCAGGCCACGAAAATCGTGACTGACTTGGCGGGAAACTTCGTTAAATTTATGGAAATCCATGTAATCGGCAGGAACTTTTTCCGTGTTCACTAACACGGTGTTAATAAAGTTCTCTCCGAGGTGCCGGTTCAAGACCCGCACGTGATCGGCGTCCGAAAAATTATCGGTTTCGCCCTTTTGCGTCATAATGTTACAAATATAAACGACTTCAGCGTCGGTTGCGCACACTGCCCGCCCAATATTATTAATCATCAGGTTAGGCAAAATGCTCGTAAATAAGCTCCCGGGGCCAAGAACGATTTGGTCAGCTTCCATGATAGCGTCAATTACTGGTTGCACGGCGGTCGGTTCGTTACCGTCCTTATCCGTGACCCACACTTTTTGCAGGGACTTATGGGCGGCCGTAATTTCAGCTTCACCGACCAACTCAGTACCATCCTTAAAACTGCCGTGTAAGGTCAAGGCTTCATTAGCCGCTGGGTAGACGTGTCCATCCACTTGCATCATTCTCGACAGTTCTTGGACCGCATCAAACACCCCGGACTTCATTTCAGTCAATGCTGCGATGATCAAATTACCAATCGCGTGCCCCGCAAAGAATTGGTCATCACCTTGAAAACGGTACTGAAAAATATCTTTGTAAATGTGTGGTAAATTCGATAATGCAACCATGACGTTTCGAATGTCACCAGGTGGCACGACGTTGACGTAATTCCGAATAATCCCGGACGACCCGCCATCATCAGCAACCGTCACAATTGCCGTGATGTCAACGGCTTGCTTACGCAAACCGTTCAGGACAACTGGTAAACCAGTTCCCCCGCCAATCACGACGATTTTTGGCCGCTGAGTTTTAAACGTATATTTTCTCATGAGCGATTAACTGTTTCCTTTCGTTTTTCGATATCGCGGTGGCTAATGTGAACCTTATAGTTCTTACCTAAGGCTTCACCGATGCGTTGAGCCAGGGCGACTGAACGGTGTTGGCCACCGGTACAGCCAATCGCAATCGTCAAGCTCGTTTTGCCTTCCGCTTCGTAGCCAGGCATGATGCTCTCCAGCATGCCGAGGAATTGCTGGTAAAATTTCTCCGTTGCCGGTTGATTCATTACGTAGTCAGAGACTGGTTTTTCCAACCCAGTATGGTGTTTTAACTCCGGCACGTAGTACGGGTTAGGCAAGAACCGGACGTCCATGACAATATCCGCATCAATCGGTAAACCATATTTAAACCCGAAGGATAACATTTCAATGTGGAACGTTTCATCGGGACTCGTTTCAAATTTATCAAAAATGGATTTGCGCAATTCACGTGGCGTTAGCGCCGACGTATCAATCACGTAAGACGCACGGTCCTTTAGCGGTGCTAAGAGTTCACGTTCCTTACGAACACCGTCCATAATCCGCCCCTCCATCGCTAATGGGTGGGAACGCCGGGTCTCCTTGTAACGTGAGACCAACTCTTCGTTAGTGGCGTCTAAGAACAAGATTTTGGTTGAGACAAAGTCAGTATTATCGACGTTTGCCAACATATCCATAATTTCATCATAAAAAGCGCGTGATCGTAAATCAATCACCAGGGCAACTTTTTCAATCTTACCAGACTCTTCTACTAATTCTGAGAACTTCGGTAATAAGGCTGGCGGCATATTATCAATACAGAAATAGCCGAGATCTTCAAAACTCTGGACGGCAACTGTCTTCCCAGCGCCACTCATTCCAGAGACAATGACCAATTGTAACGAATCTGCCATGTTTTTGCTCCCTTTAGTCCATAATGTTGGTAGTATAACATACCGGGTGTGTCATGACCAATTTTAGTCGCCGGCATGCCTAAAACAATGGGCCAACCCAGTACGTTTAAGCACCGGCCGACCCATGTTTGTTCATCGTTAATTCAGTTAAATAACAATCTAGTTGCGCCGTGCAAACGCGATTAAGATCGCGTTGATCCCAAAGACTGCGAAGTAGAAGCTGACCAAAACGTTAAACGTAAAGGCAGCGACGACCGGGCTGAATAATAGCATGAGCCCTAATACCAGCGTGATAATATCAAAAATCAGTGAAAGGATGTAATACCCCATCCCAAAGACCTTCAAGTGTGACGCGACTGTTAATCGCTCGATGGAATCGATCAAGAACCAGAATGCAAAGAGGTAACCGAGTACCAAAATCCCCGTTGGTGCGTGGAATAAGAATAACAATCCCACTAAAATATCGATAATGGCAAAAACCAGGGCAAAGTTCGCACGAAGTCCCGTTTCACGTCGCAACTTGGTATAACCTGCAATGGTGGTAATCCCACTAATAATCGCAGCAATCGCGAATAGGAAGACCAAACTCAACAACGCGGCCTTCGGTTGTTTCATAACAAAATAGGCGGCAACGAGGAACACGATCCCGGTCATAAACTCTGTCCAGTCGAATCCCCAACGATGATCGTCAAACATAAGCAACATCTCCAATATACTATTTAACTCCATCATACCAGTTGATGAAAGAGTTTCCAATTTTTGTAACGGATTTAACAATGCTTTAAAATTTAGCGCCTAGAACCCACAAGAAAACACCAAGATGCCTTCACCTTGGTGTTTTCTAATTTTTACGATATCAATTTTAAGTTGAAAAAAATTAACTTTTCCGCGTCGCCGGTCAGAACCGGTGTGCTATGAAGGGACGGCTTCAGCCATAGTGCGGTCTGAAGCACTCAGCACACCAATTCTGCCCAACTCCGCTAAGCATATCTTTAACATCACTGTCGAAGAATACTCATCTAAACTGGTTGAATAGCCAGAGGTTGTCACTGATAGCATCGGTCGTGATGGTGGTGTTGGCCGATGATTTTTCGGCCTTACACCACGGACGGTCCGGGACAATTGCGTTTTTTGCAATCGTTCCGGGCGAGGGTTAAGACCGCTTCCCAGGCTTAACCCGGTCCCACGACCGCATGTTATCAGTGACAACCGGACTGGCTAGTTAGTAACTAGTCCTTGTTTACTGATTGATAAGCATCGAGTTGTTTCTGTGCCCGCTTTAATTCTAGTTTAATTTGGTCGAAACCAGTTCCACCAAGTGAGTGCCGCCGTTCGACAGCTACCTTGGCATCCAAGTCATGGTAAACGTCTTCTTGAATCAACGGCGAAATTTCTTGGTATTCACTCAATGGAATATCTTGTAATGGCCGGTTCTTCTTCAATCCATCGAGGACCAACTTACCCACGATTGCATGAGCCTGACGGAATGGAATCCCCTTATTAGCTAAATAGTCGGCCAACTCAGTGGCATTTGAGAAATCGTTTGTCGTTGCGTGTGCCATGCGGTCTTCATTAACGGTCAAGGTCGCCAGCATCCCGGTAAAGACGTGCAAACTCGTTAATATGGTCGTTACGGTGTCAAAGGCGCCTTCCTTATCTTCCTGTAAATCCTTGTTATAAGCTAACGGAATAGCCTTCATGACGGTCAACAGGCCCATTAAGTTCCCGTAGACCCGACCAGACTTACCACGAATCAGTTCGGCCATATCTGGATTCTTCTTCTGGGGCATAATTGAACTCCCAGTTGAGAATTGATCACTCAAGCTAATGTACTTAAATTCATAACTGCTCCAGCTGACGATTTCCTCACAAAAACGTGATAGGTGCATCATCAGAATCGAAGCGTTACTCAAGAATTCAAGGACAAAGTCCCGGTCAGAAACGGCGTCCAGACTATTGTGATAGACCTGACTGAAGCCCAATAATTTGGCGCTGTATTCACGGTCAATTGGGAAAGTCGTTCCGGCTAAGGCCGCAGCTCCTAACGGTGAAATATCCGTATGTTGCATGTTGAATTCGAACCGTTCCATGTCACGCTTAAACATTTGGTAATAAGCTAACAAGTAGTGCGCGTACGAGATTGGTTGGGCGTGTTGTAAATGCGTATACCCAGGCATCACGGTCTCAACGTTTTCACTGGCCTTATCCACCAAGACTTCTTCAAGGGCATGTAACCGATCTAAAATTTTAGGTAACTGGTGTTTCATATAAAGGTGAAAATCCGTTGCAACTTGGTCGTTCCGTGAACGAGCGGTGTGTAATTTACCAGCTACCGGACCAATTTCTTCCGTTAGCAATGATTCAATATTCATGTGAATATCTTCATTGACGGTTGAAAATTCCAGTTTACCTTGCTTCAAGCGTTCGTCTAAAGTTTCAAGACCCGCTACGATTTTGTCCACGTCTTCGGCGGGTAAAATACCCGTCTTCTTTAACATTTTGACGTGTGCAAGTGAGCCGGCAATGTCTTCAGCAGCTAGCAATTGATCGAATCCGATTGACGCACCAAAATCATCCACGTACTTGGCACCGGTCTCAGTGAACCGGCCACCCCATAATTTTTTTGTACTCATTAGGCGTGTTCCTTGTTGATTTTTGCTTTGGCGTCTGCTTGGACCTTGGCCTGAACTTGAGCGTTAACCTGAGTTGGTAAGCCCCATAACTTGATAAAGCCAACCGCAGCCTGTTGATCAAATGAATCTGCCGCAGTATAAGTTGCTAAATCTTTATCGTATAAGGAATTTGGTGATTTCCGGCCTTCCGTAATCACATTGCCTTTAAAGAGTTGAACCCGAACGACGCCGTTAACAACTTGTTGCGTCTGCTTCAAGAAGGCAACCATGGCTTCCATCAATGGTGAGAACCATAAGCCGTTGTAAATCGTATCAGCTAATTTTTGTTCGATGATTGGCTTGAAGTGGGCTAATTCCCGTTCAAAGGTCAAGTCTTCCAAATCCTTGTGGGCCTTTAATAAGACGGTCGCTGCGGGTGCTTCATAAACTTCACGTGATTTAATTCCGACTAACCGGTTTTCAATGTGGTCGATCCGGCCAATCCCGTGTTCGCCAGCAATTTTGTCTAATTTAATAATTAAGTCGGCCAAGTTCATTGCTTCACCGTCTAAGGCAACTGGAACCCCTGCTTCAAACGTAATTTCTAACGTCGTTGGCGTATCGGGAGTATCAGCTAACGCCTTCGTCCGATCAAAGGCATCGGCTGGTGCGCCTTCCCAAGGGTCTTCCAAGATACCACATTCGTTGGCCCGGCCCCATAAGTTTTCGTCGATTGAATATGGGCTGTCCAAGTTGATTGGTACGGGAATGTTGTGTTTCTTAGCGTAATCAATTTCTTCTTCACGTGACCAGTGCCAGTCACGAACGGGTGCTTCAATTTTAATATCTGGTGCCAATGCGTGAATGGCAACTTCGAAACGAACTTGGTCGTTCCCTTTACCGGTACAACCATGCGCAATCGCAACCGCGTGTTCCTTTTTAGCAAGGTCAACGAGCTTCTTGGCAATCAATGGCCGTGATAAAGCAGAAACTAATGGGTATTCCCCTTCGTATAACGTGTGTCCTTGGAGGGCAATCAAGGCGTATTCTTCTGCAAATTCTTGTTTTGCATCAATCATGTAAGACGCAACGGCGCCAAGCTTTAAAGCCTTGTCCTTGATGGCATCCATGTCTTTACCTTCACCAACATCGATTCCACAAGCGACCACGTCGTAGCCCTTGTCCTTCAACCAACTGATTGCAACGGATGTATCTAACCCACCAGAATAAGCAAGAATAATTTTTTCGTTTTGTTCGACCATTGATATAACCCTCCGTAAATAATTATTTTCGTATTTCTCAATGACAGTATCGTACCACCCGTTTTAATGTTATGCAACTATTTTTATAAAATATTCGTCATTTTCCAAATATTCACTTATTTTACGGATATTTATACATTTATTCATTAATTTTTGCATCGTATGGTTATAAACCCACTCAACCAAAAAAGTGCGCTACCCCATTCTCAATCACTGAAAATTGGGTAGCGCACTGATTTATTTTAATTTTAGTAACCCTTATTCAACCACTTTACGGACGAATGGGTCTGATGAAATTCCTTGTGAAAGAATCAATTTAGCCCATTCCTTAGCAGAAAATAGGGAGTGGTCCTTGTAGTTCCCACAACTGTCGATGGTTGTGCCTTGCACGTCTTCCCACTTAGCAGGACCCGCAATAAATTCTAACGAGGACTTCAACGCCTTAGCCACTTCAACCGTGTCGTGTTCACCCCAAGTAATCAAATGGAAACCAGTCCGGCAACCAAATGGTGAACAGTCGATAACCCCGTCCATCCGGTCACGCAATAACCCGGCCAACATATGCTCAATCGTGTGTAAGCCCGCCGTATCGATGGCAGCCTTATTAGGTTGAACTAACCGTAAATCAAAGTTGGTGATGGCATCGCCCTTAGGACCATGTTCCACCGTAATTTTACGAACGTAAGGTGCTAAAACTTTGGTATGATCTAACGTAAAACTTTCTACTTTAGCCATTAAAAACACTCCTCTAGTTAAAATTACATTACAAGTTCAGTGTAGCACACTCAGTCAATTATTTGGCAGTCTCCGCTGCTTCCCGTGCCCGGTCGCGTTCGAGGACCGGCTTTAAATACTGACCGGTATAACTCTTTGGTTCTTCCGCAACTTCTTCAGGAGTCCCAGTTGCGACGACGGTACCACCTCCGTCACCACCTTCTGGTCCTAAATCGATCAAATAATCGGCCGACTTCACGACGTCCAAGTTATGTTCAATAATTAAGACCGTGTTACCCGCGTCAACGAGGCGGTTTAAGACCCCAATCAAGCGCCGAATATCTTCACTATGCAACCCGGTCGTTGGTTCATCTAAGATGTAGAAGTTCTTACCAGACTGTTGCTTATGGAGTTCAGACGCTAACTTCATCCGTTGGGCTTCCCCACCGGAAAGGGTCGTCGCTGACTGGCCAAGTTTAACGTAGCCAAGGCCAACGTCGACCAAGGTCTGAAGCTTCCGCCGAATCTTAGGAATTGGTTCAAAGAAGGTGAGCGCTTCGGACGCTGTCATTTGTAAAACATCGGCAATGTTTTTGCCCTTATATTCAACTTCTAGCGTTTCAGAATTATACTGTTTGCCATGACAAACTTCACACGGCACAAAGACGTCCGGTAAGAAGTTCATTTCAATCTTCAAGATACCATCACCATGACAAGCTTCACAACGACCGCCCTTGATGTTGAAACTAAAGCGGCCCTTTTGGTAACCCCGTAACTTAGCCTCGTTCGTTTGGGCAAATAGATCACGGATATTGTCAAAGACCCCGGTATAGGTCGCTGGATTACTCCGTGGCGTCCGCCCGATTGGACTTTGATCAATGTTCACTAGCCGTTCAATATTCTTGACCCCGCTAATACTCTTATACTGACCGGGTTTTTCAGAATTACGGTTGAGCTTTTGTGCCAACGCCCGCTTAAGCACGTCGTTGACTAACGTTGATTTACCAGAGCCAGAAACCCCGGTCACGACCACAAACTCCCCGAGTGGAAAATCTACGGTAATGTCCTTCAAGTTGTTTTCAGCGGCGCCGGTCACCTTGATCTTTTTACCGTTTCCAGGACGGCGCTTTTCTGGTACCGGAATAAACCGTTTGCCGGCCAAGTATTGTCCCGTCAAAGATTTCCGGGAACGTGCTACCTGCTTAGGCGTTCCGGCGGCCATAACTTCACCACCGTTTTCGCCAGCTCCAGGACCAATGTCGATCAGGTAGTCCGCGGCCCGCATGGTATCCTCATCATGTTCAACCACGATCAGCGTATTGCCAAGGTCCCGCATCTTTTTCAATGAGCTAATTAACCGGTCATTATCACGCTGGTGCAAGCCAATTGAAGGCTCATCCAAAATGTAGAGCACCCCGGATAAGTTCGACCCAATTTGGGTTGCTAACCGAATCCGTTGCGCTTCCCCACCGGATAGCGTCCGTGCTGAACGACTAAGCGTTAAGTAAGCCAAGCCCACGTTACGTAGGAAGGATAAGCGGTCCTTAATTTCTTTTAAAATTGGTTGGGCAATGACTAAGTCCTGTTCGGAGAACTTCAACCCCTTAAAGAAGTCGATTTCTTTCCCAATCGCCAAGTCTGAAACCATTCCGATGTGTTCGCCGCCGACCTTAACGGAAAGGGCTTTACGGTTCAAACGGAAACCATGACAAGTCTGGCAAGTTAATTCAGTCATGTACTTGCGCATCACGTCACGGGTAAAGTCACTGTTCGTTTCGTGATAACGCCGGTCAACATTGTTGATAACCCCTTCAAAGACGGCGTCAACATCCCGAACCCCACCAAAATCATTTTGATAATGGAAGTGGAACGTCTTGCCATTGGAACCATATAAGACAGTCTGTTGGTCAGCCTTAGATAAGTTCTCGTAAGGCACGTCCAACGGAATCTTTAACTGTTCGCAAGCTTGTTTCAACATTTCTGGATAGTACTGTGAACTGATTGGGTTCCAAGGCGCCAACGCACCTTCCGCCAACGTCATCGTCTTATCCGGAACAACTAAGTCTTCGTCAACTTCCAGCTTAACCCCTAAGCCTTCACAATCTGGGCAAGCGCCTTGAGGGGCGTTAAATGAGAATAACCGGGGTTCAAGTTCGCCCACGGTAAACCCACAGACCGGACAAGCGTAGTGTTCAGAAAACAGAATTGGGTCGCCGCCAATCACGTCAGCAATGGCGTACCCGCCGCTCAATCGGAGTGCGGCTTCAAATGAGTCGAACAACCGGGAGCGGTCGCCGGGTTTAACAACGATCCGGTCAATCACGATTTCAATCGTGTGTTGTTTATTTTTATCTAAATCAAAGTCTTCACTAATATCACGAATGTCGCCGTCCACTCGAACCCGGACAAAGCCTTCACGCTTGATCTTTTCAAAAACCTTTTTGTGTTCACCCTTTTTCTGGCGCACAATCGGTGATAAAATTTGTAGTTTTGTTCGCTCAGCCAGCTTCTGAACCCGGTCAACCATCTGTTCAACGGTTTGACTCGCAATCGGCGTTCCGTCATTTGGACAGATTGGTTGGCCCACTCGTGCCCATAGTAACCGTAAGTAATCATTGATTTCGGTAACCGTTCCGACGGTCGACCGCGGGTTCTTTGAGGTCGTCTTTTGATCAATGGAAATTGCCGGGCTTAACCCGTCAATCGAATCCACGTCGGGCTTTTGCATCTGCCCTAAGAATTGCCGAGCGTACGCTGATAAACTTTCGACGTAACGCCGTTGCCCTTCCGCATAGAGTGTATCAAACGCTAACGAGCTTTTCCCAGAACCGGACAAGCCGGTAATGACCACTAACTTGTTGCGGGGAATCGTTACGTCAATGTTCTTTAAATTATGCGCCCGCGCACCGTGGATGATAATCTTATCATTTGCCAAAAAAAGACCTCCTAGCTGATCTGTGCTTTCAATTCCATGACCGTATCACGCAAAGTTGCGGCTTGTTCAAAGTCGAGTTTCTTGGCAGCGGTCTTCATTTGTTCTTCTAATTTGCTAATCATATCAAGTTGTTGTTCGTGCGTCATATCGTCGAAGTCGGTTTCTAAGAAGTCATCCTTCTTACCGCTATCTTCCGTCTGTTTGGTCGACGCGATTAATTCAGGAATGGCCTTCTTGATTGTCTGTGGCGTAATGTGATGATCTTCATTATACTGCATCTGAATCTTACGCCGGCGTGCCGTTTCGTCAATGGCCGCCTGCATCGAATCAGTCGTGTGATCCGCATACATTATAACCGAACCGTGTTCGTTACGCGCAGCCCGACCAATCGTTTGAATAAGTGACCGTTCATTACGTAGGAAACCTTCCTTATCGGCGTCCAAAATGGCAACCAACGAAACTTCAGGAACGTCAATCCCTTCACGCAACAAGTTAATTCCGACTAACACGTCGAACTTACCTAATCGCAAGTCCCGGATAATCTTCGTCCGTTCCAAAGTCTTGATGTCACTATGCAAGTACTGGACCTTGATTCCCAAATCCTTTAAATAGTCCGTCAAATCTTCAGACATTTTCTTAGTCAACGTTGTCACAAAGACCCGTTCATCCCGCTCAATCCGTTTATTGATTTCGCCGACAAGGTCATCGATTTGTCCCATAATTGGACGGACTTCAATCGTTGGGTCTAACAAACCGGTTGGCCGAATAATTTGTTGGATTACGTGCTTTGTCCGGTCCATTTCGTATGGTCCGGGCGTCGCTGACATGTAAACGACTTGATTAATGTGTTGTTCCACTTCTTCAAGCTTTAACGGCCGGTTATCCAGCGCACTCGGCAACCGGAACCCGTAATCGACTAACATTTGTTTACGGGCACGGTCACCGTTATACATCCCGCGTACTTGCGGCATCGTCACGTGAGATTCATCGACCACCATTAAGAAATCTTTGGGGAAGAAGTCTAATAACGTGTACGGTGGTTCACCAGGTTTACGACCATCCATAAAGCGTGAGTAGTTTTCAATCCCACTGGTGTAGCCCATTTCTTTAAGCATTTCAATATCATAAGTTGTCCGTTGCTTTAAACGCTGGGCTTCAAGCAACTTGCCATCCGTTGTCAATTCCTTGAGACGGCCATCCAATTCATTTTCGATGCCATTAATCGCGTGTTCCATAATCGCGTCGTTCGTCATAAAGTGGGTCGCTGGGAAAATAGCAACGTGATCACGATCACCTACGACTTCACCCGTCAACGCATCGATTTCTCGAATCCGGTCGATCTCATCGCCAAAGAATTCTACTCGTAACGCGTGGTCATCCCGTGAAGCTGGGAAAATTTCGACCACGTCGCCGTGGACTCGGAACCGGCCCCGTTGAAAATCAATATCATTACGATCAAATTGAATATCCACTAATTTACGTAACAAATCATTACGGTCAATCTGCATCCCGACCCGTAATGAAACAACGTGATTCTTATACTCAGTTGGGTCCCCTAAACCAAAGATACTGGAAACGGAAGCCACTACGATGACGTCGTTTCGTTCAAGTAAGGAACTGGTTGCGGAATGTCGCAACTTATCAATTTCATCATTAATCGCGGAATCTTTTTCAATGTAAGTATCACTCGAAGGAACGTACGCTTCTGGTTGATAATAGTCGTAATAACTGACGAAGTATTCAACCGCGTTATTCGGGAAAAACTTTTTAAATTCGCCGTAAAGCTGACCGGCCAACGTCTTGTTATGTGAAAGAATCAGGGTTGGCTTATTAACTTGGGCAATGACATTCGAAATCGTGAACGTTTTCCCGGTCCCGGTCGCACCCATCAAAACTTGTTCTTTTTCCCCCGCTTCAATTCCAGCTGTTAACTGCTGGATAGCTTGGGGTTGATCACCAGTTGGTTGATAGTCCGAAACTAAGTCAAACTTGTTGTTATTTACTCGATCAATCAAACGTGACTCCTCCTTTGAGACTCATCTTTATTTACAATAATCGTTACTAGAAGTTCACACTTCAAAAAAGATAGGCAGCCGTGCTCCCTATCCCTTTAAAACCGCTATTTATTTTAGCACATCGAACATACTTTCGCCATTAATCGGATTGCTGATTCGTCGTTAAAATCTGACTCGTCAACGCCCGCAAATGATCCTGATTCGTAAATGGTTCGGCCAACATTTCTGGCAAAACAGCCTTTAAGAAATATTGCACGCTCGCCATCTGCTTAAACGCCACAATCGTTTTCAAACTTTCACGGTAAATATCCGTAAAGACCGGCTCTGGATTACCTTTTTGAATTTCACCAAAGGATTCATACAGTAAGTCGATCTTATCCGCAACGGACAAAATCTGTCCTTCTAACGTGTCGTCTTTCCCTTCAGACAACCGGCGGGAGTACGCTGCTTGAAATTCGGCCGGAATTTCATTATGGACAAAGTTTTGGGAGAGTTCGTGCTCCACATCTGCCAGCATCGTCCGCAGTGTTGGGGTGGCGTATTTTACCGGCGTCTTAATATCACCAATAAACCGTTCGTTATAGTCATGGTTGAGAGCTTTCTCGTACAAAGCGCGCCAGTTCACCTGTTGACCGGCATTTTCTTCAACGTCGCCTAAAAACTGGGCCGTTTCCGCCACCTTGAATGAATGGGCTGCCACGGAATGATTCTGATACTTAAAGAACCCCGGAGCCCGCTGAATCGTTTCTAAGTTACTCAAGCTTTGTAAATATTGATGCATTCCCATAATAAGCCACCATCCTTCACGCCGTTAGTTTGGCCTAAGTGTAACAAAGGCCCTTTCAGGACGCAACCAAACCGCAAGCGGCACTACCGGATTGCGCTAAGGAGGCAAAATCGGGATTCAGAAATCATTTAAGACTTTCCGAATCCCGATTTTTCTAGCTTTAAGCTTGTTTAATTTTATTAGATTGCCCTGGTAACCGTAGCATGAATGCCATCAAGTACGACACAATCAAGAAAACGGCCACGACAATGTATGGGTAATGGTAATTCATGTCTAATAACATCCCGGACATAATCGGCCCAACAATGTTCCCAACACTGGTCAGTGACATGTTCAAACCATTGATCAGCCCCTGATTGGATTCACTGGCTTTCGTTAGTAACGTAGTAATGGCCGGCCGCAACAAGTCAAACGCGGAGAAAATAACTAAGGTTGCAATCATGACTTCTAGCTTCGTGTGGGCTTGGGTAATCCAAATCGTGCAGATGGCCGCAGCGGCAAAGCAAACCCGGATAACCCGCCGCTCACCAAAGCGTTGAACAAAGGTGTCAAACAACGCCACTTGTAGAAACAGCGAGATCAACCCGTTGAGCGTCAACACTAACGCGATGTTATTTAGACTAAAATGAAAGACTTCGTTCACGTAAATACTATAAATACTTTCAAATCCTTGTAATCCAAACGAAGAAACCAAAATCATTGTAAATAGGATAATGATGGGTAGCGTCCAGAACGCGCGTGACATGGGATGGTGTGATTCAGGTGCATTTTCCGCATTATCTTCGCGGTCGGGATCAATGTCACGATCCGCCGGCAATAAGACGACTAGGACGATAGCGCTCAATAACCCTAAACCCCCGGCGACCCAAAACGGCGTCTTATAACTGATTCCAGCTAGAATACCACCAATTCCCGGGCCTAAGATTAAGCCCCCACTAAATGCGGCTGATAACCAGCCAATCACGCGGGCGCGTTGACGTTTCGTCGTAATGTCCGATGCTAACGCCATGGCGGTAGGTACAACCATCGCAGCGGAAAGTCCGCCCACGATTCGAGAAACGTTGAAGACCCACAACTGATTGGTCAAGGCGAATAGAAACTCCGAAACCATGTAAAGTATCAGGCCAACGGTCAAAACTGGTTTACGACCAATGCGATCCGAGACCCGACCAATAATGGGTGAAGCCACAAATTGGGCCAACGCGAATAACGCGTTCATAATTCCCATATCAGTCGCCGTTAAATGAAGCTCGTTCTTAATAAACGGCATGACGGGAATCACTAAACTAATTCCTAAACAGACTAAAAATTCACTAAACACTAAAATAAAAATGGCACGTTTCGTTTGCCGACTCATAGGCTTCACCTCGATATAAATACTTTTATGCAACGCTATCCATCATATCAAGGCTAATTATTAAAAGCTAGTTTAAAGTTTGTCAGTTTATGAATTCGCTTTCTCAGCAAATAACATGAATCTTCGTTACAATTAATTTAATCAAACAGACAGGGAGGCCGTGTTATGCAAACCGAAGCCATGGGGTTTACAAACATCCAAAAGCTCGACCCCGATATCATTATTGATCTCCGTTACGCGACAACTAACAACTTCACTCATCAGGTGGTTTACGACTTTACAACCGCCATTGTTCGAACCGGGACGGCTCAAAAGCTTGCTCGGGCTAGCGAACTCGTCAAGGACCAGGGCTTCCGCCTCAAAATTTGGGACGCCTACCGCCCAGTCAGTGCACAAGAGCACCTCTTTGAGGTTTATCCCGATCCCGAATTCGTCGCAAAACCCAACCCGAATTTTAGCCACCAAAAGGGCGTCACGTTGGATTTAACGCTGACCGATGCGCAGGGTAAAGAATGTCCCATGCCAACCGCTTTTGACGATTTCACGGCAGCCGCGCACCGGGATGCCCCCCGAACGCCCCTGCAAAATCACTACTACCAAATTTTAGATGCAGCGATGACCGCAGCGGGCTTTATCGGTTACGAGAATGAATGGTGGGACTATCGCGACGCCGCAATGGATCAGTACCAACCGTTAGCGGCTGATCCGAATGACTACGCTTAATTGATGTCAGATTAACACCACTCAAAAAACCATTCAGAAATATTTCTGAATGGTTTTCTCTATTGTTATGGTCGAAACGTGCGACCAAAAGGCAGTTTGTTCCGCTTAACCCGAAATCAGCGACCATTCCAAACCCAGGAATAATCGCTGATTTCACGTTAATGCTCACAAACTAACCGCCTTTTGGCACACTCTCACTTTTTGCGCCGACTAGCGGCGATTATTCTTTAATAAATGCTTGAATGGCAGCTTCAAACTGTGCCAACTTATTATTGGCTTCAGCAAGGCTATTGCCAAGCGTCCCAATGTAAAACTTGATCTTAGGTTCAGTCCCAGATGGGCGAATTGCGATCCAAGTTCCGTCGGTCAACTTGTACTTCAACACGTTAGCTTCTGGCAAGGCAATTGGTGCCGTATGCCCGTCAGCAAACGTTTCAGTCTGGCTCTGGAAATCTTCGGTAGAATCAACCGTATAACCGGCAAAGTCGGTTGGCGCTTCTTCACGGAACTTCGTCATCAAAGCCGCAATCTTTTCGCTACCGCCAACCCCATCAAATTCTTCAGAGGTCGTCTTTTCACGGAAGTACCCGTATTCTGCAAAGAGATCTTGTAAACCATCGTAAAGGTTCTTACCTTGTTGCTTGTAATAAGCAGCAACTTCGGCTAAGAGTACCGTGGTTTGAATGGCATCCTTGTCGTGAACGAATGGTTTGATCAAGTAACCGTAGCTTTCTTCAAACCCAAACATGTAAGTATGTTCGCCGGTAGCTTCGAAATGTTCGATCTGTTCAGCGATGTACTTAAACCCAGTCAAAACGTTGATCATCTGAACGCCGTAAGATTTGGCAATCTTAGTCGCAAATTCAGAGGAAACGATCGACTTCACGGCTGCGGCGTTGTCAGGCAACGTCCCTGCATCCTTGTTTGCTTGTAAGATGTAGTGCAATAAGACAGCCGCAATCTGGTTTCCCGTCAATAAGACGTATTCCCCATCGGGTTGTCGAACCGCAGTTCCTAAGCGGTCAGCATCAGGGTCAACGGCGATCAAAACGTCAGCGTCTTCCTTTTTGCCTAAGTCAATGGCCATCTTAAAGGCTTCTGGAAATTCAGGGTTGGGGAACTTAACCGTTGAGAATTCTGGATCCGCAACGGCCTGTTCTTTAACGACACTGAAATTCTTGAAACCGGCATTCTTCAAGGCTTTTTCGCCTAACATCCGGCCCGTTCCGTGTAATGGTGTAAAGACCAACTTCATGTCCTTACCCACTTCATCGACTAGCTTTTGGTTAATCGTAACTTCCTTGACCTTTGCCAAGTAAGCTTGATCCACATCATCACCAATGATGGTTTCCGTATGGTCCGCTAATAATTGGGCCTCATCCGCAACTTCAATGGCGAATAAGTCAGCGACTTTCCGAATATAAGACGTGATTAAATCCGATTCCTTTGGTGGCATTTGGCCCCCATCTTCACCGTAGATCTTATAACCGTTATATTGTTTAGGATTATGACTAGCCGTAATCATGATACCGGCATAAGTGTGTAAATGCCGAACCGTGAAGGACAGTTCTGGGGTTGGCCGTAAACTTTCGAATACGAACGATTTGATACCATGCAACCCTAAGACCCGTGCTGATTCGTGTGCAAAATCTTTCGAATGATGCCGGGAGTCAAAACTAATGGCTACACCACGTTCCTTTACATCGGCAGGCAGCGTGTCCATGAAGCGTGCTAAACCTTCCGTAGCTTGGCGAACCGTGTAAATATTCATCCGATTAATGCCGGGTCCAAGAACGCCACGCATTCCTGCCGTCCCAAACTCCATCGGTTCATAAAAAGCATCTTCCAAGGCCGCGTTATCACCGGCCATGGCCGTCAATTCTTGCTTTAAGCTTGATTCAAGTGTAGCTTGGTTTTTCCAGGTATTATAAGTATCCTGCCAACTCAAAGAGACCATCCCCAATTCTAATTTGTTAGTGCTTACAAAACTAGTATACAACATTGTCCCACTCGACAAAGTAAAATTTACTAAGAATATTGTCCGGTAAGCCTTTCTTTATTAAAAATCTGCTGAAGAGACCGGGATTGTTGAGCGTCTCTTTGTTCGGTCACCGTTTTAACTTGGTATAATTATGTTTATTAAGGAGGCTATTATGACTTTTTATTCATACGGGTATTTGACCCACCAAAACAGCAATCATATCCTATTTCAGCTCGCAGTCATCAGTATCATTATTGTAATTATCGCATTCTTAAGTTGGCTTTGGTACCGTCATAAAACCGATTTAAAGTACCGGGACCTGTTTATCATCATGGTATTGGTCCTTTTTCTACTAGTTGGCATTCAAGTTAACGAATGGCAAACGCTCCAATCCAGTTTCACCCAAAAATCCCAAGTCACCCAGATCATGCAACGGGTGGCCAAGGAAAAAGGCGTTGCAAAAACGGCGGTGTGGTCTAACACTAGTACGGTCAGCAGTGGGATGCTGATCAAAATTCAGGATCAAATCTATAACGTGACCGTTAACCCAGACGGCAACAGCTACACGCTGACCACGGCCACCCCGATTCAGCAACCACTCAACTACGTAAAGGGGGAAAAATAATGTTTTCTTACTGGGACGTTACCATTAAACTGGCCCTTGGGCTGTTAACCATTATTTTACAAATCAATTTATCCGGTAAAAGCAATCTAGCCCCCATCAGCGCACTAGACCAGGTTCAAAATTACGTTTTAGGGGCCATTGTCGGTGGCATGATTTATAGCACCAGCGTCACCGTTCTCCAATACATCTTAGTGCTCTTAATTTGGACCATCCTCGTATTAGTCCTGCGCTTCTTGACGCATCACAATCGTTACGTGAAAGGTCTCATCGACGGTAAGCCACAGCTACTGATCAAAAATGGTGAACTGCTCGTTGCCACCGCGCTCCGCAATGGCATGAGCGCTAACGATTTGACCTTCCGCTTGCGAACCGAGGGCATCACCGATATTCGCCACGTTAAACGGGCCGTGTTAGAACAAAACGGTCAGTTGACCATTACCCAGGCTGGTGACGACACCATTAAGTATCCCATGATTGTCGATGGGCAAGTCAACGTGGACGCTCTTGAAACGAGCCAGCACGACCGCCAGTGGCTTGATGACCAGCTAGCTGCTAAGCACTACCAAGTCAGCGACATTTACTTAGCAACTTACACCAATCAACAACTCGTTCTATTTCCCTATCAACGCTAATAAAGAGAGTGGTCCAATGGGCGGTTAGCTTGCGAGCATTAACGTGAAATCAGCGATTATTCCTGGGTTTGGAATAGTCGCTGATTTTGGGTTAAGCGGAACAAACTGCCTTTTGGCCCACGTTTCGACCATAGCAATAGGAAAAGCCAACCAGAATTTTTTTCTGATTGGCTTTTTGAGTTTTATCCCTAGCTCTTTTCTGATAACTATTTTTTAGCTGTTCACTTTGTCGCCTAACGCACTAATGTAAGTGTAGACGCCTTGACCGGCAGTCCCACCTTCACCAACGG
The DNA here is from genome assembly GCA_937916845.1 of uncultured Lactobacillus sp. Lineage (GTDB taxonomy): Bacteria > Bacillota > Bacilli > Lactobacillales > Lactobacillaceae > Lactiplantibacillus > Lactiplantibacillus paraxiangfangensis. The sequence goes on from CALFSK010000036.1 coordinate 23,685, forward strand.
CGGTTGCAACTTGGCGAAGATCCTTCTTACGAACATCACCGACTGCGAAAATTCCAGGAACTTTCGTTTCCATGTGATCGTTCGTTTCGATCCAGCCATTTTCATCCGTAATTCCAAGATTACCGAATGGTTTTGTGATTGGGTTAATCCCCACGTAAATGAAGACCCCGTCAACGGCAATTTTACTGTCTTCACCAGTTTTATTGTTGTTGACCTTAACGCCCGTTACCTTCTTGTCGTCACCGACAATTTCCGTAACGTTGCTATTCCAAACAAATTCCATCTTCGGGTTCGCAAACGCCCGGTCTTGTAAAATTTGTTGGGCCCGTAATTGGTCCCGACGGTGAATTACCGTCACTTTGTCAGCTAATTGTGTCAGGTAGCTACCTTCTTCAATTGCTGAGTCACCGCCACCGATAACGACGACGTGCTTATTTCTGAAGAACGCCCCATCGCAGACCGCGCAGTACGAAACGCCCCGGCCACCATAGGTATCTTCACCTGGCACGCCTAACTTACGGTATTCAGAGCCCGTCCCAATGACAATTGCCTTGGTTTCAAAAGTATCACTATCGGTTTTAACGATCTTGATATCGCCTTGATCTTCAACCGATTCAACACTCCCATATGCGTATTCGGCCCCAAACTGGGTTGCCGATTCATACATATCCTTGGCGAGATCCGGTCCCAAAACTGATTTGAACCCCGGATAATTTTCAATTGCGGCGGTATTATTCATTTGGCCGCCATAGATCCCACGATCTAATAGCAGTACGGATAAATTGGCCCGTGAAGCATAGAGAGCGGCGGTCATCCCGGCCGGCCCCGCACCAATAATAATCACGTCGTAACGCTTTGCCATTTTAAAAGACCCCTTCCACTTAAATTACTATGTGGCTTAATATACCCCCAAAATTTACATTTGTCGACTATGTTGTTTGTACACACCGGAAAAGTTTGTTTTGGCAGGTTCGTTGATAAAGACGAGGGGTCCGCAAAGTTACTCGCGGATCCCTCAGTTTAACTATTTCGTATTCTTTTTAACAGGCTTAGTCGTTGCGCTGTCTTCTTTAGTCAGCTTTGAACCTAAGTCTTTAATGTAGGCCCGTAAATCATCCTTAACATCTGGATGAGTCAACCCGTATTCGATGGTGGTCTTCAAGTAACCGAACTTGTAACCAACGTCATGACGGGTCCCCTTAAATTCATGGGCAAACACGCGCTGCGTCTTGTTTAAGGTATCGATGGCATCCGTTAATTGGATTTCATCACCCTTACCAGGTTTTTGATGTTCCAAAACGTCAAAAATCTCTGGTGTCAATAAGTAACGACCAATGATTGCTAAATCACTAGGTGCGTCTTCGGGACTTGGCTTTTCAACAAAGTTGTTGACGTTGTATAAGCCGGGCTCCTTTTCACTTTCAGGATTAATGACACCATACTTCGAAACTTCCTCGTGAGGAACCTTCATAACGGCTAACGTTGAAGCATGGGTCTTATCGTAACTATTCATTAACTGCTTCGTCAACGGAACTTTATCTTCCATCAAGTCATCACCTAACATGACAACGAATGGTTCGTCGCCGACAAAGGCCTTCGCCGTTAACACGGCATCCCCGAGGCCACGTGGGTGTGATTGACGGATAAAGTATAAGTTGATATCCGTGGTTTCTTGAACTAGCTTCAACATCTCTTCTTTGTGCTTAGCACGTAAGTTATCTTCAAGCTCAGGATTGGAGTCATAGTAATCTTCAATACTTCGCTTACTTTTCCCAGTAACGATCACAATATCCTCAATTCCGGATTTGCGTGCTTCGTCGACAATGAACTGAATCGTTGGTTTGTCGACGATTGGTAACATTTCCTTCGGCATTGCTTTCGTAGCTGGCAAGAAACGAGTTCCTAACCCAGCTGCTGGAATAACGGCTTTTCTAACTTTTGACATGTGATAATCCTCCTAAAATAGTGAAATATTAACTATTGACGACCAAACTTATTGAAGCTCAGGTTTCCCCTCACGCCGCATCAATTGCGGAATGACCTGCTTGATGTCAGCATTATTATATAATACATCATAAATTGCTTCAGTAATTGGCATTTCAATACTTTGTTGCTGAGCTAATTCGTAAGCGGCCTTCGTTGATGGGATACCTTCAATAACCATTCCCATCGTATCAATGACCGTCTTCAAGTCTTTGCCGGAACCAAGTTCGTTACCGGCACGCCAGTTACGTGAATGCACACTGGTGGCCGTCACGATCAAGTCACCGACACCTGACAAACCGATAAAGGTCAGTGGTTGCGCCCCTAGCGCGACCCCTAAACGACTAATTTCGGCAAGTCCCCGGGTCATTAAAGCAGCCTTGGCATCATCACCGTAGCCGAGGCCGTGTAACGCACCTGCGCCTAAAGCAATGATGTTCTTCAAAGCAGCACCTAATTCAACCCCAATGACATCATTATTGGTGTAAATTCGGAAGTAATCGTTCATGAATAGCTGTTGCACAAACGTGGCAGCTTTCGTATCTTCACTAGCAGCCGTAATCAGCGTAATATCACGTTTAGCCACTTCTTCAGCATGGCTTGGGCCGGATAAGACAACGATGGCTTGTCGTAAGTCAGCTGGAATTTCTTCAGCTAACACTTGTGACAAACGCTTGTGCGTCTCTAATTCTAGCCCCTTGCTAGCGTGAATAATGATTGGTTTTTGATTCGTTTGGCGTAAAACAGCCGCAACCTGTTGGGCCACGCTACGGATTGCCTTAGTTGGGACTACAAATAAAACGGCAGCAACCCCGTCTAAAGCAGCAGCTAAATCAGTATATGCTGTGAGTGATTCTGAATAGTGAAAATCTGGAACGTAATGTTGATTCGTATGGTGGTCATTTAATTCTGCAGCTTGTGCTTCAGAATTTGACCATAACCGTACGTCATTCCCGTTTTCGTCCAATAAGTTTGCTAGGATGCTGCCCCAAGAGCCCGCACCTAAAACCGCAATTTTTTCTGTCATTCGAATAACCCTCTAATCTACTATTTTTCTGTAACAACTTTTTGACCAGAGCCGTCGAGGTACCAGCGTGCGTTGGCTAAATGACGTCGCCGCCAAATAATCAAGCCAACACTACCTATAAACAGGACAACCGATAACGCCTGCGAGATCCGGATAACGTTAAATAACATTAACGAATCGGTTCGCATGCCTTCCGTAAAGAAGCGGCCAAACGAGTACCAAGCGACATACGTTAAGAAAACGTCGCCTTGTTTATATAACCCGGTCCGGTGGCGGGTCGTCATTAAGACGACAAAGCCTAAAAGATCCCAAACCGATTCATATAAAAAGGTTGGCTGCCGGTAAGCACCGTTGATATACATCTGTTCAATCAACCAGTTCGGTAAATGTAAACTCTGCAAAAAGCTCAGACTGGTAATCCGGCCAAAGGCTTCTTGGTTCATGAAGTTACCCCACCGGCCAATTCCTTGCCCCATGATCACGGTCGGCGCCGCAACATCGAGCATTAACCAAACTGGCACAAAACGGGATCGGCAGAATAGTACGACCACGATGCCCGCCCCAATCAGGCCACCATAAATCGCAATTCCGCCATCCCAAATCCGAATAATCTCACCCGGATTTTGACTGTAATACGACCACTGGAACACGACGTAATAGAGTCGTGCAGCAATCAAGGTAAATGGTAAAGCCCACAAAATCATGTCATAAATGTCATCGGGACGAATCCCACGTTTCTGACCTTCATGTACTGCTAACGCAACCGCAATCACTACGGCACTCGCAATAATTACCCCATACCAGTGAACTTCAATTGGTCCCAATCTTAATGCGATTGGATTGAGTGCCCCTAAAACGGTTTTCACGCTATTGCCATCTCCTTATTACTTGTGAGAATCGTGCGCAGAATTTTCTTTAATCAACGAGTTTAAGTTGTCATCAAAGACCTTGGTGGCATCATAGCCCATACTTTCGGACCGGAAGTTCATCGCGGCCGCTTCAATAATGATGGCTAAGTTACGCCCAGTCTTAACCGGAATTGAAATTTCCGGAACTTCAACGTCAAAGAATTTCCGGGACTGTTCTCCATTCCCTAGTCTATCAAATTGCTTATCAGGCGTCCAACTCTCTAAGTGAACAATTAGATCAATATCCGTATCCTGACGAACAGCGCCAGCACCGAACAAATTCATCACGTCAATGATCCCAATACCACGAATCTCGAGCAAGTGATTCAAGATCTTAGGTGCTTCACCGACCAACGTTTGTTCATCTTGTTGGTAAACGTCAACCCGGTCATCAGCAATCAACCGGTGACCACGTTTAACCAGTTCTAGCGCCGTTTCACTCTTACCAACACCAGAATCACCGGTAATCAGAACCCCTAAGCCATAAATATCAACGAGCACGCCGTGAACGGACTGGCGTTCCGCAAGTTTGCCTTCTAAGTAGTTCGTCATGTTACTCAAGATTCGTGAAGATGTCATCTTGGTCCCTAAAATGGGAACCCCATTTTCCTGACCTGCTTGAACCAGTTCATCAGGAACTGGCAGCCCCGTTGAGATAACAAATGCCGGGGTCGTTAACTGGCACATTTTACGAAAAATCATTAAACGTTCATCATGACTCATATTTTTTGAATAGGCGGTTTCAGTCTTACCTAATAACTGAACCCGTTCACGCGGATAGTAGTTGAAATAGCCGGTCAAAGCCAGTCCCGGTCGTGAAATATCACTAGTCGTAACAGCTTTATCAGCCAACAAATCAGCACCATGGTAGACGTCTAAGCGTGTATTTTTCACCAAATCGGCAACGGTTACACTTTCTGCCAAGTAAATCCCTCCTAAGTCGTTCAGCCATTAAAAAAGTGTGGTCGGCATGGTCCGGTAATGCTATTGCATTACTTTTTCAAGCCTCCACACTTTTGACTGAAAACGGATTATTCCTATCTTCTAATCTTAGCACTTTAAAGCGCTTTAATCACCATTGACTCCACTCTTCGCAAAAAAATTAGATACAATCACATTTGCCAGTGACATTAAGATTGAGACTAACACGGCCATCCCAAAACTAGAAAACCCAAAGTTAGCCTTCCCGACAACGTATGACGTCATCTGAAGCATGAATCCGTTGATCACAATGCTAAACAAGCCTAACGTAATTAGCGTGATTGGTAGCGACAATAATACCAAAAAAGGTTTAATCGCTGCGTTTAAAATCGCCAACACAAAACTTGCTAACAGTGCGATCCAGACGTTCGCCACGTGGAAGCTCGATTGAAAGAACCCCGCAATGGCAATGAATAAGATTGTATTTATTAAAATTCGTTTCCAAAAACCCACTGGTCTATCACTCCATTAATCGCGGTGACGCGGTTCGTCTTCTTCGTGCACGTTATGAATCTCTTTACGCCCCTGAGGCTGCGACTGTTTCGTCGTTCCACCGTCCTGAGTTGCGCGCCGCATTTGTTCAAAGAATCCGGCATTTTCAGGCTTACTTGGCATAATGGTCATCAAAACAAGATAGAGTAATATCCCAAAACCGTGTGAGGCAATGGTCAATAGGACAAAAAGCACTCGTAAAACGTTAGCGTTCCAGTTTAAATACTCCGCAATCCCACCAAGTACTCCGGCGATAACGCGGTTATTCGATTTAGTTAATTTTCTTTTAGTATTAGTTTTCATAATTAGACACCTCAATAAGTTTAGTCTAATTATATCTTACTAATTGTAAAAGCCGGTTGCAAACTAGACGAACCGGCTTTAAAGATTATTTACGATTAACTAAACTAGATTGGAGCTTTCTGGATTTAATTCAATAATTTCACCAGTATTTAGATAGACGATCCATTCACCAATGTTTGTGACCAGTGCCCCGATGCGCATCAAGTAGCTGGCCACGTTCAAATAGTCGGTGGACCCAATCACCGTTTCCGGATGACGCTCCATCTTTGAAATCCCTTTGGCGTTGATCTTATCAAACATCTCGCCAACCTTAGCGTCACGTGCGGCGACTTTCCGCGCGGCGATGTCATCGCTCTTAACGTAGGCGGACAACATCTCTTCAACCATTGAACGAACCCGGTTCCCCATTTCAGAGAGTGCGGCTTCGATCTCAGGTACCCGAACGTGTCCTTTGACCCGAATCGTTGCGTGCGCAATGTTACGGGCATAGTCTGCCATCCGTTCCAATTCTGATACGGCCTTCAAAATCGTGACAATTTCCCGTAAATCAGAAGTCACGGGTTGATATAAGGCAATCATTTCAAATGATTTTTGTTCCAACTCAACTTCACGTTGGTTGATTTTTGCATCATTGTCGATAATTTCTTGGGCCAAATCTCGATCATGATCGATAAAAGCTTTAACCGCCTTTTCAATCGTTTCGCTAACCATCATACCCATTTCGGTAAAATTAGCGTCAATATCATTTAACTCGTCATCAAATAGTCGTCGCATGATTTATCCTCCTAACCAAATCGTCCTGAAATATAGTCATTGGTTTCTTGTTTAACCGGATTCATGAAAATCTGTTTCGTATCGTTAACTTCAATCAGTTCACCATTCAAGAAGAATGCCGTCCGATCAGAAATTCGTGAAGCCTGCTGCATATTATGCGTAACAGTTATGATAGTGTAATCGTGACGCAAATTCAATAGCGTCATTTCAATCATGTGACTTGATACCGGGTCAAGCGCGCTAGTCGCTTCATCCAACAAGATAATGTCCGGTTCCACGGCTAACACCCGGGCGATGCACACCCGTTGCTGCTGACCGCCAGAGAGCGCTAAGGCGTTGAGGTGTAACCGATCCTTAACTTCATCCCAAATGGCCGCTTGCTTTAAACTCTTTTCAACCGCGGCATCCAAGCGTTCCTTGTCACGAACCCCCGCTAACCGGAGGCCGTACACGACATTTTCGTAAATTGAGAATGGGAACGGGTTGGGTTGTTGAAACACCATCCCAATTTCCTTCCGCAATTGAACGGTGTCGGTCGTAGGCGCATAAATATTGGTGTTGTTAAATTCAACGTTCCCCGTTACCGTAACACCCGGAATTAAATCATTCATCCGGTTTAAGCAGCGCAGAAACGTTGATTTTCCACAACCAGAAGGCCCAATTAAGGCTGTAATGCCCTTTTCTTGGAAATCAATATCAATGCCGTTGAGGGCCTCTTTCTTACCATAGAACAAGTGTAAGTTTTCTGTTTTCAAAATCGTACTCATGGCGGCCCTCCTATCCAAAGTTCCCGGAAATATAGTCGTTGGTTAGATCAACCTGCGGATTGGTAAAGATGTCACCAGTCTCGGCGTATTCGAGTACCTTACCAAGGTTGAAAAACGCGGTATAGTCACTGATCCGTGACGCTTGTTGCATGTTATGCGTCACGATGATAATCGTATAGTTTTGTTTTAATTCTAATAAGGTATCTTCAACTTGGCTCGTTGAAATTGGGTCTAGCGCACTGGCCGGTTCATCCAGTAACAAGATGTCCGGTTTGATTGCAATCGCCCGCGCGATGCACAGCCGTTGTTGTTGACCACCTGACAAGGCCAAAGCACTCTTGTTCAAATCATCTTTGACTTGGTCCCACATGGCGGCCTGGCGCAAGGATCGTTCGACGATTTCATCGAGATCCTGCTTCTTGTTCATCCCACGTTGGCGCAGCGCAAACGCAATATTTTCATAAATCGATTTAGCAAACGGATTGGGCCGCTGAAACACCATACCGATGTGGCGGCGCATTTCGTAAACGTCAATCTCATTACTATTAATATCCAACCCACGATACATAATCTTGCCCTTAACCGTGGCAATCCGGTCATTCATCCGGTTAAGTGACCGTAAGTAGGTCGATTTCCCGGAACCAGACGGGCCAATCAAGGCGCTGATTTTGTAGCGTTCAAACTGTAAATCGCCTTCAGAAATTGCTTCAGACTTCCCGTAAAACACCCGTAAGTCTTCCGTCGAAAGCGCAATTTCATGGTCTTTAGGATCGAATTTCATAATATTCCGTTGATCCGTAGTCATTGAGTTATCTGCCATCAAAAAGGCCTCCTTTATTCAGCGGTTAAATGTTTGTAGAGTCGTTTGCCAAGCCAGCGTGCTAAGAAGTTAAATAGCAGTACCGCAATGATCAGCACGGCGGATGCACCAGCTGAAACGGCCTTGGCATCTGGCATAATTCCTTCAGAGTTAATCTTCCAAATGTGCACCGCCAACGTTTCAGCTGGGCGAAGGGGACTCAATGGACTACTAATATCGAAGGGATTCCAGTCACTAAAGTCTAGTGCAGGAGCGCTTTGACCCGCGGTGTAGATTAACGCCGCGGCTTCACCAAAGATTCGTCCGGCACTTAACACGACCCCGGTAATAATACTAGGTAGCGCGGCCGGTACAACGATCTTAGTCACGGTTTCCCACCGTGATAGGCCTAATGCGTAGCCCGCTTCACGTTGATCATCCGAAATGTTGGCCAGTGCTTCTTCAATGCTCCGTGTCAAAATTGGGAGGTTAAAGACGGTCAGTGCGAACGCGCCGGACAGAATGGAAAAGCCCAGTTTGAATTGCACAACGAAGAACAAGTACCCAAATAACCCAACGACAACGGAAGGCAACGAACTCAAAATTTCAATCGTTGTCCGAATCAAGCCCGTAAACGTATTTTGGGGTGCATATTCATTTAAGTAAATCCCGGCACCTAGCGAAATCGGTAAGGAAATCAGCAGGGCTAAGAATAACAGGTAAAAGGAGTTAAACAATTGAATGCCAATCCCACCGCCCGCTTCAAAAGCCAAGGCCGGCGACGTTAGGAAATGCCATGAAATGTGTGGGACCCCTTCGACCAAAATGAAACCTAATAGCGCTACTAGGATAATAACGACCAGAGCAGCGACACCGTATAAGATGCCTGTCGCAATTTTATCAACTCGTTTAGCGTTCATGGTTTAATTTCCCCTTTCGTCCGATATAGCGGATCACTAAGTTGAAGACTAATGACATTAACAATAGGATCATTGCCAGTGACCACAGGGCGTTGTTTTGTAGTGACCCCATGACCGTGTTCCCGATTCCCATAGTTAAGATACTAGTCAACGTGGACGCCGGAGAAACTAAGTTTTGTGGTAAAAGCGTTGCGTTCCCGATAACCATTTGAACAGCCAAGGCTTCCCCAAAAGCCCGGGCCATCCCAAAGACAATGGCGGTTAACATTCCCGGAATGGCTGCTCGTAAAACCACTTTATAAATCGTTTGCCAGCGGGTCGCACCCAATGCTAATGAGGCTTCCCGATAATAACGGGGTACCGCGTTTAACGCATCGGCACTCATGGAGGTAACGGTCGGTAAAATCATAACGAACAAGACGAACGTCCCAGATAAAATCCCGTAACCACTACCGCCAAATGTATGGCGTACGAACGGTACGACAACTTGCAGGCCAATGAACCCGTAAACAACGGATGGAATTCCAACTAACAATTCCGTTACTGGCCGTAAAATCTTGGCCCCACGCCGAGGTGAAATCTCGGTCATGAAGACCGCCGTCCCAATTGCGAACGGCGTTGCAATCAAGGCTGACAGAATCGTAATTAGAAACGATCCTAAAATCATTGGCAGTGCCCCGACCGCTGGCTGACCATTCGTACCGTTAGTCCCAGGATTCCACTGAGTCCCACTTAAGAATTGCCATAGGTTGATGTGGTTTTGGAAGAAGGTTGCCAACCCCCGTGATGCTACAAAGTAAAAGATTAAAAAGACAATCCCAACAATCAACGCCAGGCAAAACAAACTGATAATTTTGCCCCGCCGTTCAATCTTAGTCGCGATTGACTTTTTTAATAGACTTTCTCGAATTTTATCCATGCGCTCCCCCTCATTTCACTGACGAAATTTTACCGGCCGCACTCCGCTGTACTTGCATATCATGGACCGAAATATAACCTAACTGTTTGACCAATTTCTTTTGAACAGCGGTTGATAAAATGTAATTGATAAATTTTTTTGTTAACTGATTTGGATGGTTGCTCGTATATAAATGTTCGTAGGACCAAATCTGCCACCGGTTCGTTCGCACGTTGGCTTCCGTTGGCCGCACACCGTCAACGTTAACGACTTGGACACTCTTGTTGAAGTACGAAAACGCAACGTAACTAATGGCACCAGGCGTACTAGCAACGATTGAACGTGCCAGCCCAGATGAATCTTGTTCCTGTGAATCCGCACTCTTTTGGCCCTTTAACGCGTAGGTTTCAAACGTCTTACGCGTTCCCGAACCTTGTGCACGGTTAATTAACGTAATGGGGATGTTCTTGCCCCCAACTTCACGCCAATTTTTGACTTTTCCCGTGAAGATCTGAATGAGTTGTTGTTGTGTCAAATTAGTCACGCCAACTGATTTGTTGACAATCGGTGCAATCCCAACGACCGCAACTTGATGGTCCTTGAGCTTGCGCGCATCGATTCCCGGTTGCTCTTCAGCAAAAATATCCGAGTTACCGATTGCGACGGCATCCGATTGAATTTGACTAAGGCCGGTACCAGACCCGCCGCCTTGCACGTTAATAAAAATACCTGTCCGCGTGGAACTGTATTGCTCACCCGCAGCTTCTACTAATGGTTGTAAAGCGGTGGAACCAACTGCGGTGATTGACTCGCCAGCGTCCGTTCGTACTCGGTGGGTGTAACCGAAGCCGATTAAGACGCCAATCAAGATCAGTCCTAGTAATTGGATGACCCGACTTTTTTTCATAACAAAATACCTCCTACCCATT
>CALFSK010000037.1 GCA_937916845.1 uncultured Lactobacillus sp.
AATCTTTAAGGAGTTATCACATGACCAAATATATTTTTGTAACTGGTGGCGTTGTTTCATCAATTGGTAAAGGGATTGTCGCAGCCTCATTGGGTCGATTATTGAAGAACCGGGGCTTAAAAGTCACCATTCAAAAGTTTGATCCATACATCAACGTTGATCCTGGTACGATGAGTCCTTATCAACACGGTGAAGTTTTTGTGACGGATGATGGTACGGAAACCGACTTGGACTTAGGACACTACGAACGGTTTATCGACATTAACTTAAACAAGTATTCCAACGTTACGACGGGTAAGATTTATTCAGAAGTTCTGCAAAAAGAACGTCGGGGAGATTATTTAGGCGCGACGGTTCAAGTTATTCCACATATTACGAATGCGATCAAAGAAAAAATCATGCGGGCCGGGACCACAACTGATTCCGACATCGTGATCACTGAAATAGGTGGGACCGTTGGGGATATTGAATCCTTACCATTCATTGAAGCCTTACGTCAGATGAAGAGTGATTTGGGTTCTGACAACGTCTTTTACATTCACACGACCTTGATTCCTTACTTGAAGGCCGCTGGTGAAATGAAGACGAAGCCAACCCAACATTCTGTTAAAGAATTACGGAGCTATGGGATTCAACCGAACATGTTAGTTGTTCGGACTGAAAAACCAATCACGCGGGAAATGCGGAATAAGATTGCGTCCTTCTGTGACGTTGAACCCGAAGCCGTTATTGAATCCTTAGACGTTAAGACAATTTACTCAATTCCATTGAACGTTAAAAAGCAAAATATGGATTCAATCGTTTTGGACCACTTTGGTATCAAGGCACCAGAAGCTGATATGAGCGAGTGGGAAGACCTTGAACATCACGTGCAACATTTATCACGGACCATCAAGATCGCCTTGGTTGGGAAGTACGTAGCGTTACAAGACGCTTATATCTCTGTGACCGAAGCTTTGAAGCATGCCGGTTACACGGATGATGCTGAAATCGAATTGAACAAGATTTCCGCTGAAGACGTGACACCAGATAACGTTCAGGACTTACTGGGCGATGCTGATGGGATCTTGGTTCCCGGTGGCTTTGGTGACCGTGGGATCGAAGGTAAGATTACGGCCATTCAATACGCGCGTGAAAACGACGTGCCATTCTTAGGAATCTGTTTAGGGATGCAAATGGCCAGTGTTGAATTTGCCCGCAACGTCTTAGGATTAAAGGATGCCAACTCGGCAGAAATCGATCCAAATACGCCAGATAACATTATTGATTTGATGGCGGATCAAGAAGACGTTGAAGATATGGGTGGGACACAACGTTTAGGTGCTTACCCTTGCAAGTTGAAGCCAGGAACGGTTGCAGCGAAGGCTTACCATAATGAAGAAGTTGTTATGGAACGTCACCGTCACCGTTATGAATTCAACAACGCCTACCGTGAAGCAATGAAGGCAAAGGGCTTAGTCTTCTCTGGGACTTCGCCTGACAACCGTTTAGTTGAAGTGATTGAATTACCTAAGAAACGCTTCTTCGTCGGTTGCCAATATCATCCAGAATTCTTGTCACGGCCAAACCGTCCAGAAGGCTTATTCAAAGCCTTCATCGACGCTGCCAATGTGACTGGTAAAGCAAAATAAATTATTTAAATGAAGCACTCAAGTGTAATGACTTGGGTGCTTTTTTTAGTGGCAATAGCGCGATATTAAAAATGGGTTCTAGAAATCGGTCGCCGGTTTCTAGAACTTATTTTGTGATTTAAAGTCGCTAATTTAGTCGGAAGGAAACAATAATATAGAAACAATTGATATGTTATCAGGCTATAAATAATTTTTAGGAAGAAAATTTTCCGAGTGTTAACGCTTGCAACTTAAGGATATATATAGATTATTTGTTATCTCGGACGCCCCTCAAATAATTAACGGCTTGAATGTTTGCCCTGTCACTCTTATAATATATTTATTAATTCACTTATATAAATAAGTCTGTTTGATAGATGATGAAGATACTGAAACTTTTTACTTTGATAGAGGTTAAAAGTGTGTAATGGTTTAAAAGGAAACATAGCAAAGATACGGGGAAGAATCCGTTGACAGCACAACTGATTTTTAAGGGTGTTGTACCAGTTCATGGCAATACCGATAAACAAACCAATCATTGAAAATTAATTGTCCGAACTGGTCTTTTGAAGATCGCCGGCTTGACAATTAAATTGATCACGGGGGATTCATCGTCGTTAAAAAAGGAGCGGGAAATTTGAAACAAAAAATAGCAAATCAATCAATCAAGAAGAATTTCATTTTATACAAGGGCCATACGGGTTGGAAAATCAAGACCCGTATTTTTGGGACGCTATTAGTTGGCCTTTCCGCGATGACTATCGCAGAAAGCGCAGGGACGGTTGACGCCCACGCCGCAACGGAAGCAACACCATCTGCGGATACTTCTCAAAAACCGGCACCGAAAACGACTGGGACGGCAGTACTTAAAAATAGTGGTACTGGTGAAAACCCCAGCAAGCCAAGCATCAGGTAGCCAGGAATCAGGCAGCCAGGCACCTGCAAGCAGCCAGGAATCTGGCAGTCAAACACCTGCAAGTAGCCAAGAATCAAGCAGTCAAGAATCAGGTAGTCAAGAATCAGGTAGTCAAGCACCAGCAAGCAGCCAAGAATCAGGCAGCCAGGCACCTGCAAGCCAAGAGCCAGTAAGCCAAGCACCTGCGAACAAAGAATTAGGTAGCCAAGCACCAGCAAGTCAAGAGTTAACGATCCAAGCACCAGCAAGCCGAAGATTAGCAACAGGGGCGCTTTCAGCTAACCTATCAATTGCCCCAGCGTCTATGCGGATTGCCCCAGAGAGCTTTTCGCTTGATAGTGTGGCAACGGATACAACTAATGATGCTGCGACTGATGGGCAGTATCAAACGTTAACGCCGGATCAATCAATGACAGTTGGCAAGACGGATGGCTCCAGCGTGACGTTATCTGGTAGCCAAGTACTGGATCACTTTACGAATACGGTCGAAAACTTTAACTCAAAGGGCGAGGACGATTACCCCGAAAAGAATAAGACACCACAAGCAGCTGATGCTAATGGTGTTTGGCAATTGACGAGTCAGAGTACGCATGATTATACGGGAACCTATACAATGCATGGTATTACTGGCCCCCAAGTTGCCCATGTCTCTTTTGAAAACGACATTGATTTTGACCATAATTTTACGATGACTGGTGCTTTAGGCATTGGGACGAAGACCTCAGGCGGAGCTGACGGTGTCGGAATTGTTTTCGCACCCGGTGATCCAGAATATGCAACGACAGGTAAGACTGGTGGTAATTTAGGCTTAGGTGGGTTGAATAATGCCTTTGCCTTCGTTTACGATGATTTTCATAACAGTGGTGACGACACGAGTGGCGTTACTGACCCTGGTACAGGGGCATACTTTGGCTGGCGGTCGACGGATGCCAATGGGGTTATTCAAAAGGTTGCTGCTAACTCGAATGATTGGAAAGCGGCTAGCACATTTGATTTAAGCAACCGGGCAACCAATCCGCTTATAGATTTCAAGATGAACTATGACTCGGGTACCCACGTGTTAACCATTATTATCCAGAACAAAACGTTCACCCGTGACCTCACTGGCATCGATACTTCAAAAGGTTATTCAATTTCAATTGCGGCTTCAACTGGAGACAATAAGAATGATTACTCCGCCAGAATCGACAGCTTTACCTACACACCGAAGACAGCAAAAGTATCGGTCACTGTGGCCGATGCTACAGCCGGAGACACACAAGTAAGTACCACTACGCCGGTCACTGCCAACATTGGGGATACAATTTATGTATTTTCTACGAAAGCAGCAGCGGAACGGGCAGTCGCCGCAGATCCAACCCTAGATCCTAAGTTGGTTACGGTGATTCCTGCAAGTACGACTAACAGTGTCTATGTTGTTGATGGCGACCAAGCTGCTACCAGCAATGGGACGGTCCATTATATCAATGACGACTCAAGCATTGCTGATGGGGCATACTACAGTTACACCGTGACTGGGGATGCTAGCCAAGCCTTGACCGTTCCTATCAGTCAGGCATTTAAAGCTAACGTCACGCCTGTTGATTCAGTAACCGGAGAACCAATTCCTGGTGTGGATCCTATCCAAGTGACCACGGTTGCCGGAAAATCAGTTGTTATTCAGATTCCAGGTTATACGCCAGCAACTGTTGCACTAGCTGCACCCAAAGATGGTGAAACGGTGGGCAATTATACCGTACAAGTTAATACGGGGACACCTGTGGATGCTACGACGACACCGACAACGTCTGACGTTGCCAATCCAATCGCTCATTATTACACGGCTACTGGTACTACCATTGATGGTAAGACGGTTAATGCAACTGTTACGGTAGGGACGAACCAATCGATTACCGATGTCCTTAATGGCCAACTGGCAACGGATGGTGCTACAGCAGGAATTACGGGTGATGACTATTACTGGTCAACGGTGCCTAATGCTGCTGATACGGATTCCACGGATAAAAGTAATCCTCAGGATAGTACAAGTATCTTGGTTCCAACTAAGTCGACGTTAGACAAGTGGATTCAACAGGCCGATGACAATCAAACGCAGGCCAATGATGAAAAGACTGCGGCGCAAGACATCTATGATAAATTTGTGGCTTCACCCGACATCACGGATGATCAAAAGGCTGCCGCAAAGAGTTTATTAGATTCTGTGAACGCAGTTTATGATAAACTCTCGAAGACAAATTCAGATGCTAAAGCATTGTTGGAGGCTGCAGAGAGTTCAACGGATCCCGCTACCATTGTCAAAGATAGCCAGGCTGGTTATGCCGGCATTAGTGGCATGGATACGTCACTTGCTGATTTTAAAAAAGATGTAGATAATATGGCAACGACTAACGCTGCAACTCAGGCTAGTATGGTGACCTTTAAGTCTTGGTCACAAGTTTATGGTACGGAGTTGGAAAAACCTAAAGCTGACTTTGGCACAGGCTTTGGTGTTACGGTCTCAGATGCGGATTTGGCAGGCTTATTTGCAGATTCAGGTAACTTCTATTACGTCAATGCGCTTGACTTAGACACAGCAGTTACGCCTAAAGATGTGGGTGCTTACTACTTTAAGTTAACGGATGCCGGACGGAGCTACCTGAAGAGTTTAACGCCAGATAACCCAAATGCTGGGCTTTACGTTTCTGCGATGGTCACGATTACCCCCGCAGCTGCAGCACCAACTATTCAAGATGCCACTGTTGATTATGGTGGTGATAAAGGTGAGTTACCTGAAATTATCGGAAGCTTAGGTACCAAGGTAACAGGTGCCGATGATGTACTCACCCAAGGTGACTATGAAGTCGTCGATACTGATGGCAATGTTGTTCCCGTTGATAAACTACAAGCTGGTGGTGACTATACGATTCGTTACACGGCAGCCGCACAGGCTGACTTGAAAGCAGATAGTAACTACACCTTTGGAGACTTTGGGACAGCTAAGTTAACTGTGACACCACTGGATATTACAGTGGTAGCACAAAGTGCTGGTAAAACCTATGGAGCTGATGAACCGGCATTAACATTAACTGATGCTTCTAAAGCTGGATTGGTTAATGGCGATCAGTTGTCTGATCTTGGTGTGACCTTGACACGTGATACCAGTAAGGAAGATGTCGGTGAGTATGCCGGAAACATTACAGGTAGTGTAAGTGGTGCAAATAAGAACTACACCGTGAAAGTAACAGCGGGAGACTTCACAATTACTCCCGCAGCTGCAGCACCAACTATTCAAGATGCCACTGTTGATTATGGTGGTGATAAAGGTGAGTTACCTGAAATTATCGGAAGCTTAGGTACCAAGGTAACAGGTGCCGATGATGTACTCACCCAAGGTGACTATGAAGTCGTCGATACTGATGGCAATGTTGTTCCCGTTGATAAACTACAAGCTGGTGGTGACTATACGATTCGTTACACGGCAGCCGCACAGGCTGACTTGAAAGCAGATAGTAACTACACCTTTGGAGACTTTGGGACAGCTAAGTTAACTGTGACACCACTGGATATTACAGTGGTAGCACAAAGTGCTGGTAAAACCTATGGAGCTGATGAACCGGCATTAACATTAACTGATGCTTCTAAAGCTGGATTGGTTAATGGCGATCAGTTGTCTGATCTTGGTGTGACCTTGACACGTGATACCAGTAAGGAAGATGTCGGTGAGTATGCCGGAAACATTACAGGTAGTGTAAGTGGTGCAAATAAGAACTACACCGTGAAAGTAACAGCGGGAGACTTCACAATTACTCCCGCAGCTGCAGCACCAACTATTCAAGATGCCACTGTTGATTATGGTGGTGATAAAGGTGAGTTACCTGAAATTATCGGAAGCTTAGGTACCAAGGTAACAGGTGCCGATGATGTACTCACCCAAGGTGACTATGAAGTCGTCGATACTGATGGCAATGTTGTTCCCGTTGATAAACTACAAGCTGGTGGTGACTATACGATTCGTTACACGGCAGCCGCACAGGCTGACTTGAAAGCAGATAGTAACTACACCTTTGGAGACTTTGGGACAGCTAAGTTAACTGTGACACCACTGGATATTACAGTGGTAGCACAAAGTGCTGGTAAAACCTATGGAGCTGATGAACCGGCATTAACATTAACTGATGATTCTAAAGCTGGACTGGTTAACGGTGATCAATTGTCCGATCTTGATGTGACCTTGACACGTGATACTAGTAGGGAAAATGTTGGTGAGTATGCTGGAAACATTACGGGTAGTGCAAGTGGCTCAAATACGAACTACACCGTGAAAGTAACAGCAGGAGACTTCACGATTACGAAAGCGTCTGCTAATGTGAAGGTGGCAAATGTCATTTCGACTTATGGTGATTTACCGAAGCTGTCGGCGACAGTTAGTGTTCCTAACAACGCAATTACGCTGTCTGATTTTGAGATTGTTAACGCGGATGGAGACATGGTTGCCCTGGATAAGCTTCAAGCCGGTGACTACACGATTCAGTTAACCCAAGCTGCAAAAACGGGGTTGGCTCAGGAAAACAGCAACTATGATTTTACCAATCCAGATCATACAAGCTCATTTGGTACTGGCACGTTGACTGTGAACCCGCGGGCTGTCACGATTCAAATTGCTAACCAACAAACTTATGCAGGCATGACTAATCCGGAAAACGTTGCAGCGTTGACGAGTGATAGCGGCGCGTTTAAGGATGGCGAAGGGGTAACTGACCTGAACTTAACTTACAGCGAACCAACCAATCCTGCCGTCGGAAGTTACACGATTGATGCCACTAACGGAAATACTAATTATGATGTGACGGTTCTTCCTGGTCAGTTAACAGTTTTAGGCAAGGAAAAAGATGCGGCTGGTACTACGACAATCACTGAAAAAGATGCAGCCGGTAACGTGGTCAAGATTGATAAACAGTGGCCAGATGGTAGCCACACGACGTACACCTATGATCCAGCGACAGATAAGCGGACTGTAAGTGAGCAAAAGGATGGCAAACAGGTTGACCAACAGGAACTTACCTCGGATTCTTCCAAGGTAACGTTGTCTGATGATACCAATACGAGCACGACCGTTACACTTGATCCTACGACCAAACAGCCAGTGTTTGAACACGACACGACGCAGACGGCTGGCGACACGACCACGACGAAAGACGCCGATGGTAATGTCGTTAAAGTAGTCAAGCAATGGCCAGATGGTAACCAAACGACGTACACTTACGATCCAATTTCTGGGGACCGTGCAGTGACAGAAGAAAAGGATGGCAAGCCAGTCGACCAGCAGAAGATTACGTCTGATGATGCGAAGACAACCTTGTCGAGTGGCGATGACGTTAAAACCATCGTTAATACTGGGAAACCAGGGTCACAACCAACGTTTGAACATGATACAACGCAGACTGCGACCGATGATGCTGGTAACGTTACTGCCACGACGAAGGATGATGCTGGCAACGTTATTGATGTCACCAAGCAGTGGACCGATGGGAGTACGACGACCTACACCTACGATCCAGCTACTAAGACGCAGAATGTGACGGAACAAAAGGACGGGAAGACGGTCGATCAAAAGACCATTACCCCTGATGCGCCGAAAGCAACCTTGTCGACTGGTAACGGTGTTGAAACCATCGTTAATGCGCCGAAACCAGGTGCAGAACCAACGTTTGATCATGAGACGACAAAGACCGATGGTGATACGACCACGACGAAAGACGCCGATGGCAATGTTGTCAAAGTAGTTAAGCAGTGGCCTGATGATAGTCAAACGACTTACACCTACGATCCAGCTAGTGGGGATCGGACTGTGACGGAACAAAAAGACGGGAAGACCGACGAGCAACCAATTGCAAAAGATACTAACAAAGCAACTGTGTCTGCTGTAGATGGTGCTAAAACGATTGTTAACGCCGGACAACCAGGGTCACAACCAACGTTTGAACATGACACAACGCAGACGACGACTGATAAGGCTGGCAACGTTACTGCGACGACGAAAGACGATGCTGGCAACGTTATTGATGTCACTAAACAGTGGACTGATGGGAGCACAACTAAGTACACTTACGATCCAGCTACTAAGACGCAGACGGTAACGGAACAAAAGGATGGTAAGACGGTCGATCAAAAGACCATTACCCCTGATGCACCGAAAGCAACCTTGTCAACTGGTAACGGTGTTGAAACCACCGTCAATGCGCCGAAACCAGGTGCAGAACCAACGTTTGATCATGAGACGACAAAGACAGATGGTGATACGACCACGACGAAAGACGCCAACGGAAACGTTGTCAAAGTAGTTAAGCAGTGGCCTGATGATAGTCAAACGACTTACACTTACGATCCAATTACTGGGGACCGTGCAGTGACGGAACAAAAGGATGGCAAGCCAGTCGACCAGCAGAAGATTACATCTGATGATGAGAAGACAACCCTGTCGAGTGGTGATGACGTTAAGACCATCGTTAATACTGGGAAACCAGGGTCGCAACCAACGTTTGAACACGACACGACGCATACTGCGACCGATAAGTATGGCAATACCACTGCCACAACGAAAGACACTGACGGCAACGTCGTTAAGGTTGTGAAGCAGTGGACCGATGGTAGCCAAACAACTTACACGTTCGATCCAGCTACTGGTAAACAGACGGTGACTGAGCAAAAAGACGGTAAGACGGTCGATCAGAAGACCATTACTCCCGATAAGCCAAAAGCAACGTTGGCAAGTGGCGATGGCGCTGAAACGATTGTTAATACTGGGAAACCAGGCGCAGAACCAACATTTGAACATGACACGACGCAGACCACGACTGATAAGTCCGGTAATGTTACGACCACGACGAAAGACGCTGATGGCAACGTTGTTAAGATTACGAAGCAGTGGATCGATGGGAGTAAGACAATTTACACCTCTGATCCAAAGACTGGTAAACAGACGGTGATTGAGCAAAAAGATGGTAAGACGGTCGATGAGAAGACCATTACCCCCGATGCGAAAGCCACATTGGCCAGTGGTGATGGTGCTGAAACCATCGTGACTGCTGGGCAACCAGGCACAGAACCAACGTTTGAACATGATGCAACCAAGACCACGACCACGACTGATAAAGCTGGTAACGTTACGACCACGACGAAAGACGCTGATGGTAATGTTATCAAGGTTACGGAGCAGTGGACTGATGGGAGTGTGACGACTTACACTTATGATCCAGTCACCGGTAAACGGGTGGTTACGGAACAAAGAGATGGTAAGGTAGTTGACCAACAAACGATCGATCCTGATGCGACGAAAGCCACATTATCGAGCGGTGCTGGTGTTGAAACGATTGTTAACGCTGGGCAACCAGGGTCACAACCAACGTTTGAACATGAGACTATCAAGACCACGACTGATAAGTCCGGTAACGTTACTGCTACGACGACGGATGCCAATGGCAATGCCGTTAAAGTAACGAAGCAGTGGACTGATGGAAGCAAGACAACTTACACTTACGATCCAGCTACTGGTAAGCGAACCGTTACGGAACAAAGAGACGGTAAGACGGTTGATCAACAAACAATCGATCCTAATGCCTCTGAAGTAACGTTAGTAGATGGTGCTGGTGGTAAAGTAATCGTCAACTTTGGTAAAGCTGGGGCAGAACCTTCCTTTACACGTCAACTTGCTGCTACGGGTCGTCGCCAGGTAACGGTACAAAAAGCTGATGACAACCAAGGCAAGCGTGCAAGTAAGCAAGCGAAACCAGTGGTTCAAGGGAAGAAGAGTGCACAGTCAGCAACGACCAATGAAGTAGCGGGTGACGTTGCTGTAACTGGGCGTGTGCAGGCGCAACCAAAGGCGAAGTCCAATCAGAAGCAAACGGAATTACCACAAACAGGTCAAAAGAATGAGAGTTTATTGGCCGAAGTAGGGGTAGTCTTATTAGCACTGTTGGCGGTACCATTTATTCGTCGGCGCTCACATTAATTTGATTCATTAAAGGCATGAGAGCAATGCCGAGATAGACCAAAAAACCGTCCTGAGGTTAAGGGCGGCTTTTTGGGGTTCTACGATAAAGCGTATCTTGTTAATCAGGATGCGCTTTTCTTATACCGATTTTTAAGGAAGGGTCGTAAGTTTAAGCAGACCACTTTTGATAATAAATATTTAAAATGATAATAAAAAACTATTGACTTTGATTGGCGAGTAGTTTAGATTAGAAGGCGTAATGAAAGCGCAACCATAATGGCTAGTAAACGAACGGCTTATTTAGAGAGCTAACGGTTAGTGGAAGTTAGTTAAGCTGGTTGGTTGAATCCACCATTTAGCGCTTGGTTTCGAAATAAGAAACCACGGTGAGACGTTATACTCATTAGAGAATGCCGATGCATTAAATTGGGTGGTACCACGTTGATAATCAACGTCCCATAGTCTTAGTAACTAATTAAGACTATGGGACGTTTTACTTTTTTTAGGAGGTTTTATTATGTTAAATCCCAAATATATTCGTAACAATCCAGAATTGGTCAAGACTAAGCTACAAACGCGGAAAGTTGATCCAGCCGAAGTTGAAGAATATTTACAATTAGATCGTCAAAACCGCGATGCGATTACTAAGGTCGAGGGGCTTAAACGTGAAAAGAATCAATTGACTCAACAAGTTAGCCAAAGTGATCCTAAGACGGAAGCTGGGCAAGCCCTGATTCAACAAATTAAAACCATTAACGGGGACATCAAGAGTACCGAAGCGGCCCAAACGGAAGTTAGCGAACGGCTGAACTACTTAGCCATTCGCTTCCCAAACTTGCCGGCCGATGACGTTCCCGTTGGTCCTGACGAAGATAGCAACGTTGAACAACGCAAGCATGGCGCTATTCCAACCTTTGACTTCAAGCCTAAAGCTCATTGGGAATTAGGTGAAAGCTTAGGTATTCTCGATTTTGACCGGGCAGCGAAAGTTTCTGGGGCACGCTTTGTTTATTATAAAGACGCTGGAGCTTTGCTAGAACGGGCCGTTTACAGTTTTATGCTCGACCTGCATACCCAGAAGCAGGGTTACCATGAAATCATTCCGCCATACTTGGTCAACGCGCAAACGATGTACGGAACGGGCCAATTTCCTAAGTTCAAGGAAGACGTCTACACGGTTGAATCTTCGGGGATGACGTTGATTCCAACGGCGGAAGTTCCGTTGACGAACTATTACGCCAATGAGATTTTGAGTGAGGATCAATTACCAACTTACTTCACAGCGATGACGCCTTGCTACCGCTCAGAAGCGGGGAGTGCTGGTCGGGACACCCGGGGCTTGATTCGGATGCACCAATTCCATAAAGTTGAAATGGTGAAGTTCTGTAAACCAGAAGACTCATACGCAGAATTGGAAAAACTAACGGATAACGCGGAAGAAGTCTTACGTGAACTTGGTTTGGCTTACCACGTAATTGAACTATCAACGGGTGATACGGGCTTCTCATCGGCTAAAACGTATGACGTTGAAGTGTGGATGCCAGAACAAGGCGTTTACCGTGAAATCAGCTCGTGCTCAAATTGCTTGGACTTCCAAGCACGGCGGGCCATGATTCGTTACCGCAAAGCGGACGGTACGGTTGACTATGTCCACACCTTGAATGGCTCTGGGCTTGCCGTTGGTCGGACCGTTGCTGCGATATTGGAAAATTTCCAACAAGCGGATGGCTCGGTTAAAATCCCGGCAGTGCTTCAACCATACATGCATGGCATGACTGAAATAAAATAAAATTATTATGAGAATAAATTATTATTCTCATAATTAACATAACTAATAAATCCATTTATATCAATAGATTGACGTTTAGATAAATTATCATTTTAATCTAAATGCCAATCTATTTTAATTTATACAATTAATTTATTAGGACTTGCAATTGAATTCACACGCGAAAATTCTCTATTGATGATAATCTTTTATCGTAAATGAAAGGGCTTCCAAAGACGAGAAAGTGATGCAGCTCACAATCCGGATATTGCGAATTTCATCTTTGAGACGACCCTTACGGAAAAAGTTAGGAGGATTCATCATGCAGATAATTTTGGGCGTACTAGTATTACTTAGTGTGATTGCGGTGATGACACTGTTCACCTTTAAAGCACCGCAAGGCCAAAAAGCAGTTAGTGCACTTTCGGGGGCTGCTTGCGCAACATTTTTACCACAAGCATTTTTAAGCTATGCCATTGGGGGCGTATTCCATATTGATTTTATTAAACAAATTGGGGACACCATGGGATCGTTAGGCGGCTTGGCTGCAGGGGCGTTAGTACCATTAGCCTTTGGAATCAATCCAGTATTTGCAGTTTTATTGGGGGTTTCCTTACTTAAAGTCAAATTATTACCAGCATTTATTGCCGCTTACATTGTGTCATTCTTAATTAAAGAAATTCAGAAGCGGGTTACGGATGGTTTAGACCTTATTATTATCGTGTTAGTCGGCCCCATCTTAGTTAATTTCATCGCAGGGTTAATTTCACCCGTAGTTTTAATGATTTTGAACACGATTGGTGGGACAATTGTGACAGCTACTAAGGGGAACCCATACGTTATGGGCGCGGTCTTAGGTGCAATTATTCCATTGGTTGGGATGACGCCATTATCATCAATGGTCTTGACCAGCTTGATTGGGTTGACCGGCGTGCCAATGGCAATCGGGGCGCTCGGTTGTACCGGGAACTCCTTCCTGAACTTTAGCTTCTTCCGGAAGTTGAAATTCGGTGACAACTCCACGACTTTAGCGGTGGCGATTGAACCGCTAACACAAATAGATATTATTGCAGCTAATCCAGTCCCAATCTTTGCTACCAACGCGGTGGCCGGGGCCATCAACGGAATCATTGTGACGGCCTTCGGATTGGTCATTAATGTGACTGGGATGGCGACCCCTTGGGCAGGCCTAATTGTTACCCTTGGGATGAATCCAGTTATGAAAGTTTTACTGGCGGTAGCCTTAATCTTTATTAACAGTACGATTTGGGCTTACGTTGGTGCCTGGGTATTTAAGAACTTCAAGATTCACACGGTTTCTGAAATTCGGGCTGACGATCAAACGGATGACTATCAAGCTGGTGCCGAAGCAAAAGCTTAAGCATCACGGTGATGATTTAGTAGGAGGATGACTACGATGACAGTTAACTATAAAAGTGTATTTGATATCATTGGTCCAATTATGATTGGACCATCTAGTTCTCATACGGCTGGCGCCTGTGCGATTGGTCGCGCTGCCAACAGTATTTTTAAGGATAAGCCAACGGACATTGTCATTCATTATTATGATTCTTTTGCCCAGACACATAAGGGGCACGGAACGGATTACGCCATTATTAGCGGTATTTTAGGTTTCGACCCGGATGACAGTCGGGTACCATACGCGATTGGGTTGGCACGGGACCAAGGCATTAACATCACGTTCATTGAAGAACCTGGTGATAGTCCAATCAATCATCCTAACACTGCAATTATTGATTTGAAGAATGAACATAAACAAGTGTCAGTCTCCGGTTGCTCCATCGGTGGTGGGACGATTGAAATTCGCGAGATTCATATGGATGGTTTTGACATTAAACCAAAGGGGCCGCTTCCAATCCTGTTAGTTCAGGGGGGCGAAGATGACCATCAAAACGTCACTAAGCAATTAGCAGATTTAACTAAAGTGAATGCGCATCAACGTTATCAAACGACCAAGGGAAATATGTATGAATACGATTTGGATCGACGTTTGAAACATGATGAGATTGAAAAGATGGCCAAAGATTATTCCAAGTTAGTTTACTTATAGGGGGTACGAGAGCATGTATATGAGTGTAGCGGATTTAGTCGCAGATTCAGTTGCGAAAAGTAAACCAGTCTATGAATTAATGATCGAACAAGAAATGGCCACTTCAAACTGCAGTCGTGAAGAAGTTTGGCATACAATGAGCCGAAACTTGGACGTCATGGAAGCCGCCGTTAAAAAGGGCGCAACGGGTGATGGGGTTTACTCGACGACCGGTTTGACCGGGGGAGAAGCCGTCCTGCTTAAAAAGTACCGTCAAAAGGGTCAAACCTTATCTGGCGATACGATGATGCAAGCCGTTCAAAATGCCATTTCAACTAACGAAGTTAACGCTGCGATGGGCGTCGTCTGTGCAACACCGACGGCTGGATCAACGGGGACTTTACCGGGTGTGATTTTCACCTTGAAAGACCGTTTGGATTTGAGCCGGGAACAGATGATTCAGTTCCTATTCACAGCGGGCGCCTATGGCATGGTCATCGCTAATAACGCTAGCATCGCTGGGGCCACTGGTGGCTGTCAGGCCGAAGTTGGGAGTGCCTCCGCAATGGGAGCCGCTGCCGCGGTTGAAATTGCTGGTGGGACTGCTGAACAGAGTTCTGAAGCCTTAGCCATGGCGATCAGTAACTTATTAGGGTTAGTTTGTGACCCCGTTGCGGGCTTGGTTGAATTACCTTGTGTTAAGCGGAATGCCATTGGGGTCGGTAACGCATTGATTGCCGCCGACATGGCGTTAGCCGGCTGTACCAATAAGATCCCCGCTGATGAGGTTATCGGCGCGATGGACCGGGTTGGTAAGGGACTACCGAAGGCGTTACGGGAAACTGGTTTAGGTGGCTTAGCGGCTACGCCAACCGGGATTCGGATGAAGATGAAGATCTTCGGTAAGACCCAAACAAAAGCTTAACGTTCTCAGGCAAGATGACGGCCACTAAAGCGGCCGTCATCTTTTTTTATCAAGAAGCAGTTGAATAAATGCAAGCGGTTTTATTATTGTGATAAAATAGTATTAAATATCGTGATAATAAAATTTTAGCGTAGCAATAGTGAAAGACCTAGTGAGGTGACGGTCCATGGAAAAGACATTATCAATGAAGCAGGCCTATATCCGAGAGTTCATTCCCTTTGTTGATTTCTTAGCGGATATTTTAGGTCCCAATAGTGAAGTCGTATTAAATGATTTATTAGACTTGAACCATTCCGTAGTGGCGATTCGGAATTCACATATTTCGCATCGTAAGGTTGGCGATCCAGCTACCGACTTAGCTTTACGAACGATGAAGGCCGGTAAAACTGAAAAGCGCGATTACTTAGCAAACTACAAGGGTGTGACCCACGGGAAATATCCGATGCGGTCGTCAACGTACTTCTTGCGCTTAGATGGCGAAATCGTTGGGATGATTTGTATTAATACCGACGAGAGTGACCTGGATGAACTCCAACAACAGGTCATTAAGATTATGCGCGATTACAAACATTTAAATGCGCCAAATATTCATACGCCCAAGGCTGCTCCGGTCCAAGAAGAAGTTCACGACTCACCGGTCGCACCAGAGCACTTGACGACGTCGATTACCGACTTAGCGCGCGAAGTGACCCAGACGGTCTGTGCGGAATACGGCGTGTCGGTTGAATACTTAAAGCAAAACGAGAAATTAGAGATTGTGCGGAACTTGTATCACCAAGGTTACTTCCTGCTGAAGGATTCAGTGAATGAAGTGGCTAAAGTGATCAAAGTTTCTGATCCGAGTGTTTACCGTTACTTACAGACGGTCAAAGATGAGGATAAAAATATTAATACTGATTAACGAAAAACCACCCTGTAGAATAGCTACAGGGTGGTTTTTGCATTAGCGTTATTATTTGGAGCACTACGACCGCTTTTTGAGGCTCAGGGTCATTGATGACGTTTCTGACCTTTTGGAGGGACGCACCTGTTGCGGATGCTTGGTACCCCATTCGTAGAGCCAGAAAAGCCAATAAGCGACAACTAATTGACCAACGATTAGGAGTGCGCTGTTGGCCGTGATACCAGCGACAGCTACGATCAGTAGCGGCATTACGATGGCATAACTAATGGGTAGGATGCGTGCTGTGCGGACTGAAGCCTTCATCACTCCCAAGGCATACTGCAAATAGACGTTTAAAATAATGACCGCAACTAAGCAAAAGACAACGATATAATTACTTATCAGCATAATTCCCACCTCCGATATCTAAATTAGTTGCAGTATATCATAGATTTAAATGGGAAACAGGTATGAAAGAAAGTGGGATTTATGAAAATATGATTAGACCGGTCTTTAGCGCTACTTGCTGCAAAAACTTTCTATCAATTATTAAATATTATCACGCCGGCGTTAGGCGCACTCGTTTGGATTTCAGTTATCAATTGATTATTACCGTGATAAATCTCATTCATTTTTAACTTGGCTAAAGTAGTTGAAACCCTTTACAGTCAACCGTTTAGCACGTGAATTCATGATTGTCAGAAATTATCAAATTGGTTACACGGTCTAAACGGAGCATTTTATATGATATGATATTGAGTAATCAATGGAGGTGAAGAAATATGTTAACTGCCATGCAAGTTAGACACCGATTGCAATGTGAGTTAGTCACGATTGCCGACGATTACCAAGTTGATATTGAGGATCGGATGTATACCGAAGCTGAATATCAAGGATTGATGCACCTACTGTTAAATCTCCGAGAGCTTAATATGGACCCGGACAACGTGGGCCAGTTACTAGCGATTAATTAAAGAACCACCCCAACAATATAATAAGGAAGTGATTATGATGACAGCCGATAGTCCGTCAGGCTCAATTCAGTCCAGAGAGTGCTAATGCCCAAATAACCTTTGCGCATTAGCACTTTTTGAGTACATAAAATTTGGTGGGCTTGTTAGCTAGTAAGGTTGTTTTGAGCGAAGTCATTAGTTTTAAATCGTTTGACTTTTACTTCTTCACCTGAAAGTTAATTAATGCGCACAAATGTTAGGGGAGGAAGCATTTTATTTGGGGATAACGGGGCTAAAAAATTGTGGAATCTTAATGAAAACGGTTAAATGAGAACAGTACAAGAATTTCTTGTTTAAAAAGATTACAGTTTCCTGATATTGGTTGTTTTTTCGGGCGACATTCTTTATTATGGTTAATGATTGTATGATACAGTGTGACACTTATTTAGCGAGGAAAGTTATGTTATGAAAAAAATGATTATCCATGGCGGAAAACGACTTTCTGGGGAATTAACGATCGGTGGCGCAAAAAATAGTACCGTCGCACTGATTCCTGCTGCGATTCTCGCAGATACTCCGGTCCGATTTGACACGGTTCCGCACATCCTTGACGTTCACAACTTAAAGATTATTTTAGAATCGATGAACGTCCATTCCACATTTGAAAATGATGTTTTAACCATTGATCCAACCCACATTGAAGAATCCGAATTACCAAGCCACGCAATTAAAAGTTTGCGGGCTTCATATTACTTTATGGGTGCCTTACTGGGGCGTTTTAACCGTGCTACGGTGACGTTCCCGGGTGGGGACAATATTGGGCCACGGCCCATTGACCAACACATCAAGGGCTTTAAAGCGCTTGGTGCCAATGTCGTTGAAGAAAACGACTCTGTGTTTATCTCAACTGGTACGGAAGGCCTTCACGGTGCCCGCATCTTTTTAGACGTGGTTTCCGTTGGTGCCACGATTAATATTATCTTAGCGGCTGTTAAAGCCCACGGGACAACCACAATTGAAAACGCTGCAAAAGAACCCGAAATTATCGATTTAGCGACCTTCTTAAATAACATGGGCGCTAAGGTTCGGGGCGCTGGTACGGATGTTATCCGGATCGAAGGCGTTGATTCCTTGCGTTCACGGGCGACCCATACGATTATCCCTGATCGAATTGAGACGGGGACTTATCTATCATTGGCGGCTGCATTAGGTGACGGCATTTTACTGAAGAATGTTATTCCAGAACACATGGAGTCCTTTACGGCTAAGATGATCGAGATGGGCGTTGACCTACAGATCAATGAAGACAGCATTTACGTTCCACGCACGACTAATCTCGGACCAGTCCGGATTAAGACGGCGACCTATCCAGGCTTTGCAACCGACTTACAGCAACCCATTACGCCGTTATTATTACGGGCAACGGGCAACAGTGTTGTGATTGATACGATTTACCCACAACGAACCCAGCACATTGCGCAGTTGCGTAAAATGGGCGCGGACATTCATGTCCAGGACAACTTGATCGTGGTGGGGCATTCTTCCCACTTACAAGGTGCTCACGTTGAGGCGGGCGAAATCCGCTCGGGAGCTGCATTAATGATTGCTGGCTTAGCGGCCAATGGCACGACTGAAATTTCACGTGCTGACAATATTTTACGGGGTTACGATCGGGTAATCGAAAAACTGCACACTTTAGGTGCGGACGTAGAAATTGCAGCGGACGAACAAATTTCTGAAGGTTAGACCGCGGTTACAAGCTAAAGAGAGCTGTGCTTATGGAAAAAATTTTAACGATGCACGACCTTGAGCAAAAAACGCTGAAGGAAATTTATACCTATGCACGCGACTATAAAATTCAGTATTATTCACAGATGAATAAGAAAGAATTATCGTTAGCCGTATTGCGGGAACAGGATAAAAAGCGTGGGTTTGTGCAAATGGAAGGCGTCTTGGAAATTATTGGCCAAGAGGGCTATGGTTTTTTGCGGCCAATTAACTACGGGCCGTCGCAAGAAGACATCTACATTTCACAATCTCAAATTCACCGGTTTGGATTACGGAACGGTGATTACGTCGCTGGCCAAGCACGTCCACCTAAGCCTAATGAGCGTTATTACGGGTTGATGCGTGTTGGGACGGTCAACGGTAAGAATCCCAACGACGCTAAGCAGCGGCCCCATTTTCCGGCGCTAACGCCGCTATATCCAGATCGACAGATTAAATTAACAACAACTGGGTCAGTCCTTGCCACCCGTTTAATTGATACGTTTGTACCGATTGGGTTCGGGCAACGGGGCTTGATCGTAGCGCCCCCTAAAGCCGGGAAGACGACGCTGTTAAAAAATATTGCCAACGGGATTATGACTAACTATCCGGATGCCAAGTTAATTATGTTATTGATTGATGAACGTCCGGAAGAAGTGACCGACCTTGAACGTTCGATTAAAGGCGAAGTGGTCAGTTCAACTTTTGACCAGCAGCCCCAAAATCACGTGCGGGTCGCTGAGTTAGTCTTAGAACGGGCGCGCCGGTTAGTTGAAGATAAGCAGGATGTTATTATTTTGCTGGATTCAATTACCCGCCTGACCCGGGCCTATAACTTAGTGATTCCATCAAGTGGGCGGACGCTTTCTGGTGGGTTAGATCCCACGGCCTTTTACAAGCCGAAGCGGTTCTTTGGTTCCGCACGGAATATCGAAGAGGGCGGAAGCTTAACGATCCTTGGGACTGCCTTAGTGGAAACGGGTAGCCGCATGGATGATATGATTTATGAAGAGTTTAAAGGAACTGGGAACTCGGAATTACAACTTTCACGGGAACTGGCAGAACGCCGAGTTTTCCCCGCGTTGGATTTGAAACAATCCAGCACGCGGAAGGAAGAGTTGTTGATTACGAAGCAGAAACTCGAACCGATTTGGCAGATTCGCCGGTCGATGAACGGGAATGCGTTAGAGTATACGGAGCAGTTATTACAATTCCTCCGGCATACGAAAACCAATGCCGAGTTTTTGCGGGACTTAGCGAGCTTAAAGTTTAGTAGTCAGTCGTCACGACGGCCGCGCCGCTCGTAAATCAACTTGACGATTATAGCGGGTTCATGATAAGATGTTACCCGTTGATTAAAACAATGATAATCTCTGTTTCAGCAAATGATTCAGGGCAAAGGAGCGTAATATTATGCAAAAAGGAATCCATCCAGATTACCACGCCGTTGTCTTCCAAGATTCAACGACTGGCTTCAAGTTCATCTCTGGTTCAACAGCAACGTCTAGCGAAACTGTTGAATGGGAAGATGGTAACACTTACCCATTGATCCGTGTTGAAATTACTTCAGATTCACACCCATTCTACACTGGGAAACAAAAGTTCAACAAGGCCGATGGTGCTGTCGATCGTTTCAACAAGAAATACGGTCTCAAATAAGCATTCAATTAATAGACGTTTCAGCTTCGGCTGGGCGTCTTTTTTTGTGTTGTCACGGCATTGTCTCTGAGCGGTTATTTGAGTTTTCCGCCAGACTTTTTTGAATTAAGCTTTACCCGCTCGTAATAACCGAAAATTATAACTTTCCTATTTTCTGAAAATTCGCGTGATGAAATCTTTTCCATTCTTAACCACGAATCCTATAATGAATTTGAAACGTTAGGTTAACTTACAAATCACATAGCTATTTTAGGGGGATTATGAATGTTAATGGGTAACGATCAGAAGGTTCATTTTAGAATGTACAAAAGTGGTAAAACTTGGTTAGTGGCAGGCGTAGTCGCATTGGTATTGCCAGTTGTGGGGTTGACTGGGCAAGCAGCGACGGCCGATTCTAAGCCGGATACCACACAGGCAACGAAGGTCACTAGTGGCAAGACGACGGCTGAAAAGACGGTCACTTTGCAGGGGACAGACGTTAAGGCGCCAGCAAAGCCAGCCAGTCCAAAGGTGGTAGCGCCGGCTAATGTTAAGCCGGAAGCAAAAGCTGCTGCTAAGCCAGTGGATAAAGTCGCGCCTAAGGAAAGTGAGCAACCCAAAACACCACTGGAAACGCCTAAAGAACAACCTAGCGACAGTCAGCAGGTTGCTTCCAAGTCGGACAGTTCGGTATCAAAGGCCAGTGAGTTGAAACCAGTGGCACCAACTGCGCCGACTAAACCAACGTTACCAACGGATTCGGACACAAGTAAGGTAACGGTCAGCCCAAAGCCAGCTACTTCGGCACCCGCCACTCCTGTAGCCAAGGCGCCAGTAACGCAACCAGATGCAGCCGCTACGCCTGAGAAGTTAGCACCTAAAACACCAGTAAGTACGAGTGAAATACCTGTCGTTAAACCAGTACCACGGGCGGTGACAACCAAAGCGGAACAGCCGGATGTTGATCCGAACCAGGTAGATCAGCAATTACACCCTGCAACGGATTACGCAGATTATCACCGAGAGGATAATCTGTCTAGTGGGCAGTTTGGGACTAGTGAATATTGGGTCGACACTAATCATGTATTACATATTGGGGCTGGTCAATTTGCCAATACTGGTCGTTATGTAGCGGCAAATCCAGAGGATATTGATCAAGTAGGCCATTTAAATGAAAGCTCTCCATGGGGTGAAGGGGCTGCAAATGTGCTTAGTATCAAGTTTGAGGGAAAGGCAGTAGCTAATTCAGATGCGTCAGGATTGTTTGCAGACATGTTTTCTTTAGAAACAATTGATAACCTTAGTCAACTGGATACTAGTCAAGTGACAACTATGATGTATATGTTTTCTCGTGACTTAAGTTTAAAAGCGCTAGATTTGACGGGGCTTAGCACAAGTAAGGTTACAAATATGCAGAATATGGTTTTTGGACTGTATTCGCTAACAAGTTTAGATTTAACGCCACTTGATACGAGTCAGGTCACTTCGATGGCTGGTATGGTTGGGGGTAATATTAATTTGACCCAACTTAATGTATCAAATCTGAATACCAGCAAGGTAGTCGACATGGCCGGGTTATTTATGATGGATAGAAATATTAGTACGCTAGATTTGTCGAACTTTGATACAAGTCAAGTTCGAGATATGTCGTCAATGTTTAGTGGTATGGACGACTTAGGTGACTTAAACTTGTCGAGCTTTAATACGAAAAATGTCAAAGATATGACTGAAATGTTTGGGGAAACTGGCGCTGACAAAATGATTACAATCAATCTTGGCAAGTTTGATATGAATAATGTGGACCATCTCCCTCATATCTTAGATACAACGCCGCTAAGAATTACACTAGGACCCAATACCAGATTAACGTTAGATGCGACTTACATGGATGAGCACGGTGACCTAGTTCAGCCTCAACCAGCTGGATTGGATACGTTTTCGAAGGACGAGCCTCATAACGGGGACTGGTACACGGGCAAGTGGTTCGATACGAAGACACACCAAGTTTATAACACTGATCAGCTGGTTGCGATGTACGCTACCATTGGGAATAATCCAACTGCAACTTATCAACAACAAACTAATTTAGAAGTTAAAGATAGCGTCATTCATCTAAAGGGAACCTGGAAAGCAAGTGATAACTTTGTCAGTGCGACCGACGTAGATGGTGGTGACGTAGCAGTTGATAATCCACTGATTACTATCAGCAATCAGCCAAATACGCAACAGTTGGGAAAACAGATTGTTACTTATGCTTTTGTGAATGCGGATAAGAATGTCGCCACCCGGCAAGCACAAGTGGTGGTCACAGGAATTGCGCTTCATGATTTTAGTAAACAGATTAGCACGACCTCGACCTGGGCGCCTCGCGATAACGTCAAACTAGCAGTTGATGCGCAAGGAAATCCAGTCGCTGCCAGTGCAATTGTTATGACCATTGTTAATAGCCAAGGCCAGACGGTGACTAATTTTCAAACACCCGGAGTTTATCTAATTCATTACCAGATTGGTGACGATTTGGCTAGTCGGGTCACGATTCCGTTAACGGTTTATAGCCTGGCAGCAGTCACTGGTAAGAATAGTGCAATTAACTTGGGAACAACTTGGCATCCTAGCGATAATTTCAGTGCGATTGATGAAAACGGTCACCCATTAACGGTCACCTCACCCGGTGTTAGCGTTAAGGGTCAACCCAACGTTAACGTTCCCGGTAGTTACCAAGTCACGTATAACTATGTTGATGCGTCTGGCTATGCTGTCAGCCAAGTTCTCACGGTAACGGTGGCAGGCATTCAATTAAAACAGCAAAATGTAGAAGCAATCACAACCGATAATTGGCAACCGGCAACGAATTTACAGGGTGCGGTTAACGCTGAAGGTAAAAGCTTAAGTGCAGCGGACTTACAAATCGTGACGACCGCGTTAGGTCAAGGACGCACGGCTGGCAACGCGTCGTTGACGGTGCCTGGCACCTACTTGGTCACTTATCGGTTTAATGATCGGTTAGGAACCCATCAAGTTCAAACCCAAGTGAAAATTATTAGTAAAGCAAGCGTGGTTGCACATGATCAAAAGGTTCAGGTTGGCGCAACTTGGCAACCACAGGCTGGGTTCGTCAGTGCGACTGATGAGCATGGGCGGACGTTGCCGTTGGACCAAATCAAGGTTACAGGGGATGTCGATACGCACCGTGCTGGGCGTTATTTAGTGCAATATTCGTATACGGACGCCGCCGGTAATCAAACTAGCCAAGCTACCTTTGTCACGGTATTTGACCCTGATACTGACGTTGATTCAGGCGGTAGTGATGGCAACCAAGGCGGTAGCAATCCGGGCGGTGACCATAACGTCGGTGGTGGCAACGGCAATCAAGGTGGTAATAACTCAGGCGGTGACCATAATTTAGGTAATGGTAATGGCAACCAAGGTGAGCCTAATCCAGATGGTAACCATGATTGGAACGGTGGTTACCAGCCACAACAACCGGATTTGAATGAGGATGGTCATCAGCCGACGACCCCCGTTTTGACCCGGCCTCAACCAAGCCAGCCTGCTTTGGCATCTAAACCAGCCAGTCTGCCCCAAACCGGCGAGACTGATAGCCATGAAGCTGGTGTCCTCATTGGTTTAACCGGACTAGTTGTTAGTGGTTACTTGGCGCTAGCCGGTCGTTTAAAGCGACACTAATCAGACTAATTTAGTTAATCATTAATCAAATAGCACGTCATAAGCAGGCCTACAAGTAGTAGGGGACTTATGACGTGCTATTAATTAATTGGAATAAGATTGTTTCGGAACGGTCAGTTAGTAGCGCAGTAACGCTAAGGCACCAGTGTTAGTTGGCATCCTGTCGGCGGGGATGATTCGTACCTGCCCGTTTTTAGCCATCACAACGTCAACTAAATCGTCGATGAGGTTATCCGGCTGTGCAATTGGATCGTCTAGTAGAACTTCAGTTGACGGTAAGGTGCCGGCAACGTTGGCGGAACTCGCCACAATCAACATTTCAATGCGGCCACTTAAAGCGGGCTTGATCATGCCGAACGGATCACTGAGGGCTAACTGCTTGGACTGGGCCTTATCGTAGCGGTCTAACATGATATCCGCCAGCTGTGTATGCCACTTAGTTTGAATGGCTTCAGTAGCCGTCTGAATCGCGCCTAACGATAAGTTCTTAGGTGACTTTGGAATGCTAAGATATTCGGACAAGTACGGATTCTTGTTAATTTGACGGAAGAGCGACTGGTTATGTGGCAAGCCCATCAAAATTAACGGTCGTTGCGTTGTCCGGGAATAGTCCTGCATGTACTGTGCGACTTGTTGGTAGTAGTTTTTTTGATCGATTTCACGTTCTTCGGCCTTAGCGTTATGGCCGTGGTAGTTTGCACCATGAACGGGACTGGAGTTGAAGTTTAAGTCACCACCGCGTTTTTCAGTGCCCAGTGTATCTTGTAACGTTGTGGGCGCTTCTGATGGTAAATCTACGATGGTAAAGTTGCCCTGACGCTGTTGATACATCATCAGTGAGTCTTCGTTTAAGGCTAGTAAGTCAAAGTCAAATTCGTGTTGCCGGTCGGCTAAGATGGGCCGAATGGCGGGCATACTGTTGACAATGACTTGGTTATCAGTCGGGTACTGCAGGTCAAAAATCATGACTTGTTCCTCGTTAGCAATTAAGCCCGTCTGTGGCCCGGTATGTTGTAACCAAAAGTCATTATCACTGATGAGGCGTTCAAATTGTTCGCGAAACGGCTGAAAACTGACACTAGGAAAGCGTTGGGCCAACTGGGTGCGTGCTTCGTTAACCAGCTGCTTAAATTCCAAGCGTTGCCGGTTTAAATCATTCAGTACTGCCGCGGTATTCAGATAGATGGCGATGAATGGGCCAGCATCACGCTGTGCCATTAATTGGGTGAGATCGTTTTTTACCATGGTATCCATAGGTCCAACCTACTTTCTTTATTTGATAAATCTAGCATAACAAAAATTATATTGATTACGCAAGTGTTATGACTACGATAAGATAAAATTAATTAAAAGCGCTTTTTCGAATTCGGTGCTTTCTTCTATCGACTAATTAAGGTATATTTACGGTAGACGTCTTAAATAGTTGACGTTAAACATATGGGAGGCACGGTTATGCAATCAAAAAAGCATCCCGCTTTAAAGTGGTTAGGTCGGGGATTGTTCGTTGTATTAATTGCAATATCATTAGCACTGATTTTTAATGAACAGATTAAAAGCTGGTTAGTTAGTTCCTATTCACCAACGGTTACGGCTAAATCAGTTAAACAAAACGCTAAGAAGAAGAGTAACTTTGACTTCTCTAAAGTGAAGTCGCTAGATTTTCAGACGGTCGCTAAGGCCCGAATGAATAAGAACGCGATTCACGTGATTGGTTCGATTGCGATTCCGTCGGTTGATTTATACTTGCCGATTGGGAACGGCGTAAGTAACGAAACCTTGGCACTGGCGGCCGGAACGATGAAGGCTGATCAGGAGATGGGAAAAGGCAACTACGCATTGGCTGGTCACCACATGATTAAGCACGGCGCGCTCTTTAGCCCACTCTATTACAAGAGTAAGGTAGGTCAGATGATCTATTTGTCCGATGCCAAACACATTTATGCTTATAAGACGAGTAAGCGGACCTTTATTAAGGCAACCGACGTGCAGGTCATTGATGACGTGCCGGGCAAAAATTTAGTCACGCTGATTACTTGTGATAAGACGGGTGCGGGGCGCCTAATGATTCAAGGGACCTACGTTCAAAAATGGGCCTTTAAGCAAGCACCGGATAGCGTTCAAAAATCGTTTGCAAGTCATTTCAATAACAAATATTAACAATATTACATTTAATCTGAATAGTGTTCTCGGCTCAGTTTTCAAGGTACAATGTAAGTAATTGATATTCTGTGTCAGTAGATTTTTTTTAGAGGAGGCCTCACTTGATGGTAGGTTTAATTATTATTGCTGTTATCCTAGTCCTGATTGCGATTTACGTCGTTATCTATAACGGTTTGGTCAAGTCCCGGATGTACACCCAGGAAGCTTGGAGTCAGATCGATGTCCAACTTAAACGGCGGACGGATTTAATTCCTAACTTGGTTAATACCGTAAAGGGCTATGCGAAACACGAAAAAAGCACGTTAGAACAAGTGGTGGCCTTACGGAACCAGTTAACGCAAGTTCCTAGCGGTGACCATGAACAAGCAATGAAGGTTTCGGACCAATTAACGAATTCATTGAAGAGTATCTTTGCGTTAGCTGAAAGCTACCCTGATTTAAAGGCTAACCAAGAATTTAGCAAATTGATGGAAGAATTAAGCAACACGGAAAATAAGATTGCTTATTCCCGTCAGTTATTTAACTCTAGTGCAGCTAGCTACAACATGAAGCTACAACAGTTTCCGTCTAACTTGGTCGCAGGAATCCACCATTTCCAGAAGGTTGATTTCTTAAGCGTTCCTGAAGCGGAAAAGGAAGCACCTAAAGTTTCTTTTGAAGATTAGAGGTTATGCCCATGTTATTTGAGCAAATTGCCCGCAATAAGCGGCACACGTTTTACGTGATGGCCGCTTTTGTCGTGTTAGTGGCCATAATTGGGATGGCTATCGGGTATGTCTTTTTTGACAGCGCGGTTGCTGGGTTAATCATGGCAATCGTCGTCGCTGCCATCTACATGATGATTATGATCGGTCAATCGACTGATGTCGTGATGGGGATGAACCACGCGCGTGAATTGCACGGTGAAGATGATGATCCGGAGTTGTGGCACATGGTTGAAGATATGGCCATGGTGGCTAAGGTACCGATGCCGCGGGTCTTTATTATTGAGGATGAGAGTCCCAATGCGTTTGCGACCGGTAATAATCCTGAACACG
This sequence comes from uncultured Lactobacillus sp., assembly GCA_937916845.1. Taxonomy (GTDB): domain Bacteria; phylum Bacillota; class Bacilli; order Lactobacillales; family Lactobacillaceae; genus Lactiplantibacillus; species Lactiplantibacillus paraxiangfangensis. Next base: position 27,367 of record CALFSK010000037.1, read on the forward strand.
CAGCCGTTGCGGTAACGACTGGGATTCAAGCCCGTTTAAACCGTGAAGAAATGGAAGGCGTCATCGGTCATGAGATGACCCACGTGCGCAATTACGATATTCGTCTACAGACGATTGCGTTAGCGTTAACCGCAGCCATTAGTTTGCTGGTCAACTGGGGGATGAACGCTTTTTGGTGGGGCGGTGGTCGCCGTCGCCGAGACGATGACCGGGATGGCAACGGTGCGCAACTGTTGATCATGCTTTTGGCGGTCGTGGTGATTATTTTGGCACCGCTGGCTGCGAGCCTTGTGCAAATGGCACTGTCCCGTAACCGGGAATATTTGGCTGACGCGGGCAGTGTTGAATTGACCCGGAATCCGTTAGGCTTAATTAACGCCTTAGAAAAAATTGACGATAGTCAACCTATGCAGCAGGCGGATCCAAGTAGTGCCGCCTTATATATTTCTGACCCGTTTAAGGCTAAAAAGTCGTGGGCGCACTTGTTTGATACCCACCCACCGATGGCTGATCGGATTGAACGATTAAAAAATATGTAATAAAAGACTGTGATTACTGTAATAACGGATTATAATAAAACTAAATAGACAGTTGAAAGAGTGAGACGGTTGCAACGCAGATATATTTACGCCAATTTAGAAAAACTTGATAATTTAGTCTTTGCCTATGGAATTGACCAAAGCGATTTTGTGCATGGTATTAAACGTTTACCCGCAAATATAGTCTCGCTAGTCGGGCTTGACGATGACGAGCACGCCGTTAATGCCCATACTGGATTAAACGTGATCAATGATGAAAACGAAATTCGGCGGTATCTGTTACAAAGCCATTCGTTGCCAGTTAAGTGGTTGGATTATGATGAAGTGGGGGACCTGGACTTTTTGACCGCAACTGAAATTGCGGAGCTGTTGTACCTCGGTCACATGGATCGTCCGATTCGTTCACCTTTTAATTATAAGTTACGTAACCACTACGTCTTTTTGGAACAGCGTAATGGTGGTATTAAGGTCTATTTCTACTACATTTCGTCCTTTAGTCACATCTTAAGTGCGGCGATCGTTCGCCATACGTTGGCCGCTTACCGCGGTCGGCGGATGTTCATGCGTTCGCTTAGTATTCCTAGGGTGCCGGAAGTCATCTTAAAACAATTGGTGAAGTTGATGCCAGACGGCTTGTTTTTGTACTTTGATCAAGCGATGGTCCGGCAACGCCAATTACTAGTGCCGGTGCATACGGAAATGGCTAATAACGATATTGAAGTGTTTGACCCAGCGCGCAGTGAAGATAATTTGCACACGCATAACGTGGCAACGTTAGCTTTCAACCTGGTTTCAGGTGAATGGGAGCTACAAGTCCATGATCAGACAGCTTTTGAAGATCATTTATAGTGAAACGGATTAGCGGATGTGGCAATTGTCACGTCCGCTATTTATATGGATAGGGGTTAGAAATGGCGTATCTACGGGAACCTCACATTCTTTGGCGCTAAAGTGGTATAATTTTTATGCGCGTAGCTAATTTTAATTTAACTACGATTCGAGAAAGTGGAACCTTAGTCAAAATTGGGTTACCCATTATGGGAACCACGAATGGAGAGTTTAATCTATATGAAGATGCAAGTTACCGAAATTGCCAAGGCCGTTCAAGCGGTCAATGCCGAACAGGCTTGGCCCGACGTCAACGTGACGGGGGTGGCCTTTGATAGTCGACGGTTACAAGCGGGTGACCTGTTTATTCCGCTAGTTGGTGAGAATGATGGGCATCAATTTATTCAAAGTGCAGTCGATAATGGCGCAGTTGCCACACTCTGGGCTAGTGATCACGCGGACAGTGCGCCTAAAAACTTGCCCGTTATTCTGGTGGCAGATACGTTGAGCGCCTTACAACAACTCGGTCAATATTATTTACAAAAAATCAATCCTAAAGTTGTCGCGGTTACTGGAAGTAACGGTAAAACGACTACTAAGGATATGATTGCGAGCTTGCTGGGAACGCAATTTAACGTCACTAAAACGCATGCGAACTTCAATAACCAGATTGGGGTTCCAATTACGCTACTGAGTATGGAACCTAACACCGAAGTAGTCGTTGTGGAAATGGGCATGGATCACTTTGGTGAGTTGGATTTCTTGAGTCGATTAGTGCAACCAGACGTGGCGGTTATAACCATGATTGGCGAAGCCCACATTGAATTCTTTGGGACCCGTGATAAGATTGCGGACGCTAAGATGGAAATTGTTCACGGCTTAAAGGCGGACGGAACGTTCATCTTCAATGGTGATGAACCATTGTTACGGGAACGAGCACAAGAAGTCACCCAGCACCAACGGACGTTTGGTTTGGATGAAACCAACACGTTAGCAGGAAGCGACGTAGCAACGAGTCGGGCGCAAACCCAGTTCAAAGCCAGTCTATGGCCTGACGAAACGTACACGATTCCGATGATGGGGGCGTACAATGTCAATAATGCGTTAGCCGCGTTATTGGTTGCTGATACGTTCCATATTCGGCCAAACGCTGCCCAACAAGCACTCGCTAGTTTTGTTCCGACAGAAAATCGGACGGAATGGTTGACGGGGAGCAAGGGCGAAGCGATTTTAAGCGATGTCTACAATTCTAATCCAACTGCGGCACGGCGGGTTCTAGCAGCTTTTGCTGCGGTACCGGCTAAGGGCAAGCGGATTGCGGTCTTGGGTGACATGTTGGAATTGGGTGAACAATCCGATACGCTCCATGTCAGCTTAGCAAGTGAGTTGAATCCAGAAACGATTTCAAGTGTTTACCTGAATGGCCAACACATGCAGGCGCTGGCTGCCACTTTGACTAACAAGTATCCAGAAGGTGCGGTGCACTACTACTCAACTGAAGATCAGGATCAATTAATCGCCGCCCTCAAAAACGAAGTACAGGCGGATGACCAAGTGCTACTTAAAGGTAGTCACGGCATTCATTTGGAAAACGTTTTGACGGCGCTCGAAACGGCAGATCAAGCATAATTATAAAATCAATATCAAAGTAAGAGGACTCAAGATTGTCATCGCAATCTTGAGTCCTCTTTTTTAGTCCGGTTGCCACTGATGACATGCGGTCGTGGGACCGGGTTAAGCCTGAGGAGCGGTCTTAACCCTCGCCCGGGGCAATTGCAAAGACCACAATTGTCCCGGACCGTCCGTGGTCTAAGGCCGGAAATACACCGGTCAAAGACCACCTTCACGACCGATATCATCAGTGACGACCTCCGATTATTCGATAATAATAACAATAGTAAGACTGTCTTGAGTGCAGTCGGGTAGTCTTGGTGTGCTGTGTCGGCAAAATTGGCGGGCGAATTTTACGCCAATTTTACGGGGCGATTCAAAGACGTGGGCTGTCGGCTTTGAATTGAGGGAGCAGACCGCACTTTGGCTGGGACCATCCCCCATAGCACACCAGGGCTACCCGACGGAGCGGATAATTTATTATCATAGTAGTTTTAGACTTTATAGCTTTTAGATGGTTAGCAGTTATCTGGAAAAATAAAAGTTGGCCACAACGAAGCATTATCTGCATCGTTATGGCCAACTCAGGTAACGAATTTGGGGGCGGTTATTAATTCGCTACGATTTGAAAACTTTAATCTTTACGGCGTTTCAAAGCGACTTTACCTAAGCCGAAGAGTAATCCGCCTAGTGCCAAGAGAACGACACCTGATGTTGCCACTGCTTTACGTGCGGCAGTTTCACCAGTTTGTGGTAAGTTGCCTTGGTTGCTTGCTGCTTGCTTAGTAGCCGCAGTTAAGCTAGCTTGAGCAGTAGCTGGTGTGACTGTCTTGGATTTAGCAGTTGTCGCATCACCGTGACTAGTCGTGGTATTGCTTTGAGTTTTATCCTTAGCAACGCCGTTACCATTATTGACGGTATCGCCATCACTAGTTTCGTTGGTGTTATTGTTGCCGGTATTAGTATTACCGCTACCGTTGTTGTTGCCGGTGTTGGCATTACCGTTACCATTGTTGTTATCGCCGGTATCAGTGCCACCACCGCCGTTGTTGTTGTCGCCGGTATCAGTGTTACCGCCACCGTTATTGTTATCGCCGCCACCGCCGTTGTTGTTATCGCCAGTATCGGTATCGCCGCCACCATTGTTGTTATCGCCAGTGTCGGTGCCACCACCGCCGTTGTTGTTGTCGCCGGTATCAGTGTCACCACCGCCGTTGTTGTTATCACCGTCACCGTTGTCACCATCACCATTTCCATTGCCCGTATCTTTAGCTGTAACCGTTACGGTAATGGTCTTAGTTAATTCGTGACCGCTGGCATCTTTATAGCTGTAAGTGACTTTATACGTTCCGGGAGTCTTCGTATCAACGGTGCCGTCAACAGTAACCTGGCTAAAGTCTAGCGCATCCCCGTTTTCATCCGTCCCGCTGACAAAGTTGTCTTTAGGATTCCAAGTGTCGTCAACGGTGAGGTTAGAATCATTAACGTCAAGACTGGCTTTGCTTGAAACGACTACTGTCGCCGTAGTGGTATAAGTTTCGCCCGTACGAGTGAGAAAACTGTAAGTGATCGTGTAAGTTCCAGGCTGCTTCATGGATGTGACAGCTTTGCCATCTTTATCCGTGATTGCAATTGAGAGGTCGCCACCGGACAATTCTGTCCCGTTACCATCCGTTGCCTTTTGAACGTTGGTTGCTGGATTCCAATCACTAGTGGTTGAAATTTCTTTGTTAGTTTCATTCAAGACGATCCCGTAAACAACCACTTTGACCGTTTGGGTGACAACTTTGCCGGTACTGTCAGTAAAGCTGTAAGTGACGTTATAAATCCCGGGAACCTTAGTATTGACAGTATCACCAGAAACGGTCACGTCCTTGAAGTTAACGGTAGTGCCGTCCGCGTTGGTGGCACCGTTAAAGTTAGCTTCTGGATTCCAAGTATCGCCAAGTTGAATCGAGCCGTCGTTGACGTCAAGGTTGGCCTGGTTAACAGCCACCGTAACGGTTAGCGTCTTGGAAGTTTCATTTCCAGCGCTGTCACGGTAAGTGTAAATAACCTTGTAAGTGCCTGGCTTGCTAGTATCGACCTTATCGCCGCTGATGGTGATTTGATCGTAGTTGATTGAATCGCCATTTTCGTCAGTTGCATTCTTGAAGTAGTCCTTGGCGTCAAAGGTTTCGCCGTCAATGACGTTAACTTGGTCCGTGGTCAGGTCAAGGCTGGCTTTGTTAGTGACCGTAATCGTTGCGGTTACGGTATAAGTCTCAGCAGAACGTGCCCGGCTGACAAACGTATAGGTAACGGTGTAAGTGCCCGGTTTATTCAGATTTGCGACCGTATTGCCATTGGCGTCTTTAATGGTGATGATCAAGTCTTTTCCGCTTAAGCTATCACCGGCTTGGTTAGTCGCGACATTAACGTTTGCGGCTGGGTCCCAAGTGCTGGTTGTTGAGATTTCCTTGTTCGTTTCTTTTAGGATGATCCCGTAAACAACGACTTGGACGTCCTTGGTAATAACGTTACCGGCACTGTCAGTAAAGCTATAGGTAACGGTGTAAGTGCCTGGCGTCTTGGTGTCAACCGTGTCACCGCTTACAGTTACGCGACTAAAGTCAATGGCTGAGCCATCTGTATCGACCCCATCAAAGTGATCCGCTGCGTTCCAAGTATCATTCAACTCAACGGTTTGATCAGGTGTCTCAACGGCTGCGGTTGTCTTAGTGACCGTAATGGTGGCCGTTTTCGTAAACGTTTGACCAGCAGCGTCCTTGTAAGTGTAAGTGACTTTGTAGACGCCAGCTTTAGTCAGGTCAACGGTATCGCCACCGACTGTAACGTCATCGATTGTTAATTGGTTGCCATCGTAATCGGTCCCGCTGAAGCCGTCACTAACGTCCCAAGTCGTATTTGGTCCCGCAACTAAGTTACTGTCATTAGTTTCTAAGGAACTTTGACTGTTAACCTTTTCATGGATGTAAATACCCGCGACGTTATTAGTTAACAAGTCGCTAGAAGAAGCGGTATTTCCATTGTTGCTGATCCAGTTACCGGTATAAGTGTCATCCGCGGTAAGGTCTGGCAAGCCAGTATTGGTATACCATTTGTTTTTAGCGCCTAAGATAATTTTAGATAGGTTGGTATTAACGAGCATGTTTTCCGTCGAGGTGACGTTACTCATGTCCCAGTTAGAGACGTCGAGGGTCGTTAAACTAAAGTCGCCGAGGAACATACCACTCATGTCAGTGACTTTACTGGTGTCCCATTTGCTGGTATCTAAGCTAGTCAGCGCTTCGTTGTAGGCAAACATGTTTTGCATGGTGGTGACATTACTCGTGTTCCAGTTAGAAACATCCAGACCGTTCAAGTACCATGTACTGTTAAACATGAAACTCATATCGGTGACGTTACCCGTATCCCAGTTAGCAACGTTCAAAGCTGTCAAAGCGTTTGCGGTATAAAACATGTAGCTCATGTCAGTGACCTTGCTGGTATCCCAATTGGAGACATCGAGGTTGGTTAACTTAAAGTCGCCGTGAAACATGTGGCTCATGTTGGTCACTTTGCTCGTGTCCCATTTGCTCGTATCTAAGCCGGTTAGCGTTTCGTTGTAGGCAAACATATTTTGCATGGTGGTGACGTTGCTAGTATTCCAGTTAGAAACGTCCAGGCCGTTCAAGTACCATGCACTGTTAAACATGAAACTCATGTCGGTAACCTTGCTAGTATCCCAGTTGGAAACATCTAAAGCTGTCAAAGCGTTGGTACCATAAAACATGTAGCCCATATTGGTGACTTTGCTGGTGTCCCATTTGCTAGTATCTAAACTAGTCAAAGATTCAGCGAGGTTAAACATCGTTTGCATGGTGGTGACATTACTGGTGTTCCAATTGGACACATCCAGTCCGTTCAATTTCCACGTGTTGGCGAACATGTAGCTCATATCGGTGACTTTACTAGTATCCCAGTTAGCAACGTTTAAAGTTTTCAAAGCGTTAGTGCCATAAAACATGCCGCGCATGTCAGTCACGTTATTTGTCTTCCACTTGGACACGTCTAAAGTGGTCAGCTTAGATACACCATAAAACATTAAACTCATGTCAGTGACCTTGCTGGTATCCCAGTTGGTAACGTTTAACGATGTTAACTGGCTATTGCCGTAGAACATGTTGTTCATGTCAGTGACGTTACTGGTATTCCACTTGGAAACGTCTAATGATGTTAACTGGTTATTGCCATAGAACATGCCGTTCATGTCGGTGACTTTGCTAGTGTCCCAGTTGGTAGTTGCGAGACTAGTTATTTTGTGGGCATTGTAAAACATTTTACTCATGTCGGTGACGTTACCAGTCTTCCAATTAGAAACGTCGAGGCCGCTAATTAAGTAGGCCGCTTGAAACATGCCGTTCATGTTGGTGACTTTGCTAGTGTCCCAGTTGGTGATGTTCAATGTTGGCAAGACGCCGCAG
>CALFSK010000038.1 GCA_937916845.1 uncultured Lactobacillus sp.
ATTTATTCATTATACCCTCTCTTAAAAGTTGTCTCAGGAATCAGCTTACATCCAGTATAGATTAAAGAAAAATTTAGATAAAAAAAGACAAGGTGAGAAACCAAAATTAGTTTCTCACCTTGTCTTTTTTAACGCTCAGATTCCTATACTAGAAATCCTATAATTGCCATGACGAACAATGCGGAGTAGGATTGCAAATGGTACCTAACTAAATCTTTGTGGTCCTGTTCGTTTGGTAGTAGGAAAGCTTGTTTTTCAATGGGGTGCTCATGCCAAATAGGTTGTTGTTTCCAAAAATCATACAGTTGTTGGGGAAGTGCTATTGCAGGTGGAATTGCCATTATAAAGCCTATAATGGCTGGCCAGAATGGGGTTCTGCTATTTCCGAAAGCAATTACGTAAAAGCTCCATATGAGTGAACCATAAAAACAACCTTTAGCCACTGTAAACTCTAGCCAGAAGAGTAGTTCGTTTTTTAGGGAGCTTCTACGATACGTTTGAAGGACTTTTTTCTTAATCTGTTTCATCTTTTGACGAGAATCGCTTTTTTTTAGAAAGAGGCCCCAAAAATATAACTCGTCTGATCTTGTATAGTCCATAATTTTTTTTCGAATCTTACCAAGAAATATGAGTAAAACAAACTCAACTAATAAGATCAATAATGGTAACATCAATTTTGGGCCTCCTTAAAAAGGTACACTTATCCAGTCGCTGGTCGTTACTTATCGTGAATGTTAGAGTTATACTATTGCTGATTTTAACCACCGAAATTTTAATAGTTAATTCAGTTGGCGCCAACGTGGTATTTATTAATTTGGGCCACAATAGCCGACTACATCTATAAATGACATGGTATCATACTATTTATAGATGTAGGTTGCTAATGAATCTTTTAATCGATGGTTATGTTGGTTTTTCTCAAACAGTCCAACTTTAACCATGTAACAATTAATGAGATCATAGCAGCACTTGAACCTATTAATCAACGGCCATTGAAAACTATCGGACTTATTCGGATTAATTTTACAATCTGCCTATTGAAAAAAAATATTCAAAAAATTATTCATTCTTTCCAACCTTCACTTTACTTAGTGAATTATCAGGTGTTTTACTGTAAACTATTAATTTCTCCATTAAATCAATGTATAATGTGTAGCTATTTGTTATTTTCTTTAATTTTTTCATGTAAAAACTTATGACGATCAGAAATTAGGCTAAGAAACTTTGCGAGGTCATCATCGGTAGGTAGTTGCTTAATAAAGTTACGTGCTACTGACCGCTTGTTAATATATTGTTTTTATCGTCCTATTTTTTATTGGCCCGTATTTGAGATTCAGTTAATTTAGACATGATATTTTCTCATTACTTATTTAAGTTAGATACATATTATATGTACGAAGGCATTTCATTTACACAAAATTCTTGACGCTACCTCGTACTCATACGGATCAGCAAACATCGCTAACGTCGTTTTTAAAACTAAGTCATAGACTTGATGCTGTATTTTAGGTAAGGTAGCTAATTGATCTTTAGTCGGGACGACTTTAGTCATGATAATGGCGTAGTGTTCTTCAACCTTTTTTCCATTAACATAGCGCTTATTTGGGGTGGTATTGGTTAAAGCGACTGGCTTAGAGACTAAACCCAGATACTTCGTCAGATTAGCCACTAAATAATCAAATTCTTCATCAGTGATATAAGCACAATCCGTTCGGGGATAACTCAGCAACTTGGCTTCATATAAACTTTGAATGGCCGCTAAGGTTTGGCTGGCACTGGCGTGATAACGTTTATTCATGGCACTTTGGAGACTGGATAGTGAGAATAGTTGGGGACTAGCACGCTTTTTGCCTTGTTTTTGGACGTCCTTGATTAAACCGTCCTGCGAGCCTTTATGAACGTGTTTAGCTCGCATGAATGTCATTAGCCCTGCTTCGTCTTTAAATCGCTGATAGGGGTCTAATTTTGCGACGAATTTTTGCTGATTAGCTAGAATTTCCGCATTTAGTTCAAAATAGGGTTCCGGCTTAAAGTTTTTGATTGCCTGGTCTCTTTGATAGACCATACACAAGGCTGGCAGCTATAGGTAACTAATCGAGCACGCTCTACGTACCAAATTTTTATCAATATAAAATACATTATGGGCTACCATTCATACCAATTAACCAGTCGCTAATTTTGTGATTACAAGTGCATGCCCCCATCTTCATGCCGGTTTCGAGTTTGGTGTTGCCGTTGCTTTTTCGTCATTTCCCACTCAGTTTCCTTTAGCCCACGTAGTTGCTGCTTTCTTAGATAGTCCGTATTTTTCGCATATAAAATGGTCATTAAGGCTTCGTCCAAAATATTCATCAGATAATTTTTCGGGCTAGTTGGGTGGTAATTAATGGCCTGATAGTCCTTAACTTGAGCTTGCTTATATTGATCAAACCGCATTGCCTGTTGTTTCAAACGGGTTTGTACCATTTCAATTTGTTTGTGATCCAACTTAGGATCTTGGCCACATTCGCCGATAAACAGTTGCCGGGTGCCATCATGTTTTAAGACCCGTTGCAGTCGATGATCCTGAATATCTTTTAATTCCATTTTACCTAACAGGTAATTTAAACCGGCTTGGTGTTGCTGACTAGTAAAGACTACCGGTGGCTGCTGTTGTAATTGACTAAGATCATCGGCGCTTAATGGCTTTAATTCTGGGTCATAGTAAACCACAGCGGTATAGATTTGCTCCTTGTCAATCGGCTCTAGCTTATCGAGGTCACTATCCGGAAAAGCAGTCGTTAGAATGCTGTCGTATTGGGTTTGAACCACGGCTTTAACCTCCCGAATGACCCGTAAATCTTTCACCGCTTTCGAAATGAATTCGAGTTCGTTAGGTTCATAAGCGGCTAGCATGCCCCGATCAGTATGCTTCAAATCGTCTAACTGGTGACCATGTTTGGCTAGTACCGTGGTTAATTGCTTCTCAATCGTCTGGACTTGCTGATTAACTAACTGCCAGCTGGTATATGGCCGCTTGGTAAACGTCAATAATTGCTGGGTTAATAAGTCACTTCGAATATCCGCTAACCGTTCTGCCAATTCGCTACCCTTAAAAATCGTTTGTTCACTATTAGTTTCTTTAATCAGTTCCCGTCGTTCAGCTGCGGTTGTCTGTTCAAAATTAAGTTCCGGATAAAGCTTTTTCGTTGCTCGTTCCACCACTTTATTCAACAACTGGTTAGCTTGTGCTAGTGATGTCGTTTGCTGGTCAATAGTCAGTAGTTGCTTGGTTACATCTTCACCAATGGCATGTTTGATTAATAAGCTGTTTTTCCAATTAAACAGCATGCGCTGTTTATCATCTAAATGTTCTAAATCGACATAGGTTTTCAATTGCTGACTTAGATGACTAATTGTGTGTTTTTCAGAGAACGATAGCTCGTCAGTTAACGCGTCAAAATGTTCATGATTTCTTATCTTTTCGTCAAGATTATGATATTTAGCTTGAGCGTTTCTTTGCGCTCTAACTTGTTGATTAAATGCTTTTCGATTTTTTCTTTGGCTGTTAATGCCTTCGTGTTGGGTAGGTGTCTCTTGAATCCCTTGATCGACAAACGATTTTTCACTAATCCGATCCGGAATATTTTTTTGTGCTAAAGACTGATTAACACTTGTTGCCCAATTATGCCGCCACTCATTAATTTTTTCCTTTTTATCCCAATCAACCAACCAAATTTTTCTTTGTTTTGGAAACCCGCTTTTGGTTAAAAGTTGCTTGCCATTTTCATCTTTAATGTACTGCGTCTTTGCTTTTAATCCCCAACTACCATCGGGGTTAAATGGGCGATTGGTTAACATCACATGTGCATGCGGATTGTCTGGGTGATCGCGATGAATTGCTACGTCAGCTACCATACCTTGATCGACAAAATTTTCTTGCACATATTTTGTCAGTAATTCTTTCTGTTCGGATTCACTTAATTCTACCGGTAAAGCCACGTTAAACTCTTTTGCATACCGTGAGTTTGATTTACGATCTTTCTTTTCAACTTCATTCCACAACTGCTCTCGATCACTGGCCCATTCTGGTGCATTTTTGGGGGTTAAAATAAAGCTTTCTGGAATTACCGATCGGGCATAGAAATATCGGCGACCTTCTTTATCATCAAATAATTTTTCACCACTTCGATAAGCAGCACTGGCAATGGCACTGCGTCCTTTTCCAGCACTAATATTACTAAAACTCATATGAAAAATTGCCATGTCGGTCACCACCTTTCTTTGGGTTTATGGGCTTGACTTTGTTGTCGCCATCGGCGACTTCTAATACAGGTTTTTGGGGGTTAGCACAACATAGGATTTATTCTATGTGTAAGTGCGCATTGACCTCGTTTTACTCGGCCTGCTGATTCCCCTAAATTTACTTATAGTGTATGCCTTCCGCTTCGCTATTTCAACTTTCATACTTTGACTTAACGTTCTCTGTATGATATAGTGTCGGTGATTATTTTTAATACGACTGGAGGGATCATTATGTCTCAAAGTAACTTAGAAAAACAAGAAGCTAAATTAAAAGCCCTTAATCAAAAAATTAAGGACGAAAAAAATAAGATTGAACAACGGCTAGGTAAACAAATCATCAGTCAAGCCAATTTAGATTATGCTAATTTGTCTAACGATCAGATTAAGCTTTTAGCCAAGCAATTTTCTGAATTTTTAAAGGTAAAGTCCGTAGATCATTAGCCATACGAGATGGGGAAATTCCATGTCTAATCAATATGAAAAACTAGTCGAGCAGCAAGCGCGTTTAAAACAAAAAATTGAGCGGGAAGATTTTAAATTACGGCAATCTAAATACTATGAAAATCGACAAGCCCGCAAAGCCCGTTCTCGCCGACTAATTCAAAAAGGGGCTTTATTAGAAAAGTACTTTCAAGCTGATAACCTCTCGGTCGAACAAACCGAAGAACTTTTAAAAACATTTGCTGACTATGTTAACGCCCATAAACCGGATAAATTAAAAAACGATCAACCTAATAACTAGGCCGATCGTTTTTATTTTCAGGATTGTTTTTTGGCTTAATTTCTGGATTGTATTTAGCAAAGTCTTTTAACTGTTTTTGAATTCTTTTTGTAAGCTCTGCTTTACTTTCTTTGTGCTTCCTTTTACTTGATCGCTGTTGAATTATCTTTTGACCCTTACCTCTTCTTTTTGATTTTAGGTCAAGCGTAAAATCTGAAATTTTATTTTGATCTAGCTTACTTAAATGACCGATTTCTTTAAAGTTTAAACCGGCTTTGGGAAAGCGATAAATATTACCAAGATCGACCCAGGAAGGTTTCTTCAACCCAGCGGATTGCCAATCTTGAATCGGATAATATTGTTGCTTGATATAAGCCGACTTCTTTTCATACTGACTAGTAATTTTAAAAGCCTCGACCGTCTGTTCTGATACCCGACGAATTAAAACTGGCCGAGACTTGCCACCGTTAGTTTCTACAAAACTAACGTATAGGCTGACTAAGTCATTAGTCCTCATCTGGATCGTTGAGCCAATCAGCGACCTCTTTAGCGTCTTTGAACTCGGTGACTGGTGTCCCTTCGGTCGCCTTTAAAAAGCGTAAATTAGCTCTTTCTTCTTCGCTTAAAGACACATTAAAAGGTAAAGCACCATTAGCAACAATCCGCTTGTAAAACATGTTAATGGCCGTGGTTGGATTTAAGCCCAATTCGCTTAAAACTGCTTCGGTATCATCGGCCAAATCTTTATCAATCTTGACTTGGACCCGTTTCTTTTCCTTAACTGCCATGATTGTCTCATCCCCTTTCTTTTGCTACTACCATTATACTACCTTTTAAGTACCTTATCAATAGATAAAGCCCTGCCCTCAAATCACTTGAGCTTGGCGTTGAGCTAAAGGCTGAACTTTTGAGCTGGTTAGCTCTGGCACTCATTTAAAAGCCCCTATTCTTCTGTTTAAGACATTTAAATCTAACTTAAGTATAAAGGGGAGGTCGGCAAGCCTTAAAACTGCTTAGAAAGGATTTTGTAGCCTTTTAGGATTAGTAGTACAACCCACTGTTGTCGTTGTCGGCCGGCTTTTCTTCTTCGGGGTGTTTGGCCACGTATTCTCTAGCCGCTTGTTTATTCCACCAAACAGCAAATAGTACGACACCAAAAACTAAGCAGTATTCATCATGTTACAGCACCCAAGTAAAAGCTACAAAGATAAAAACATTCATCCTCAAAATATGTAACCTAGAAAAAAGGCCTCCAGTGTTAAACCGGGAGCCTTTTTTAGTATACCAATTTCTACTTCACACAAGGCGGCTTATCCCAAGTAACCTCATCACGCCCTGGCACTTCCACATTCCGTTATTTTATCTTTGTGAACTTGCCCAAAAAAGAAGTGGTATAGGTTGCAGATTGGCCTTAATTGGGGAAAATGAGTTTGTGAAATTCACTGGGATTACTCCTAGACCATTCCCTTAAATTCAACTGTCTCATTCTTTGTATTAACCAA
>CALFSK010000039.1 GCA_937916845.1 uncultured Lactobacillus sp.
ATTATACTAGCAAGTAACTTAAGAACAAGTACCGACTTTAAAGTGGGATACCCACCAAAAAGTAAGTATGAATAAGGAGGTTAATTATGCCAGAAAAGACTTATCAAATTGGGGTTGAAGCAACCATGGAAGTGATTGGTGGCAAATGGAAGTCCATCATCCTGTGCCATCTCCGTCTAAAACCCATGCGGACCAGTGAGTTGGAACGGGCCATTCCCCAGATTTCTCAAAAGATGCTCGTCCAGCAGTTACGAGAACTCGAAGCCGCTAACATTGTTCAACGTCACGTTTACCAAGAAGTGCCACCACGGGTCGACTACCGTTTGACCGACTACGGACACAGCTTGTCGGGCGTTTTACACCAGCTCTGCGTTTGGGGCGAAGAAAACATTGATCGCCGCCGCGACCAAGGCGAAGCCATCACGTTGCTACACCGTGACGATTTATAAAACAGACTAGCTCATTCGCCGGTTCGTCGGACAGAACCGGTGGGCTATGAGGGACAGTCCAGAACCCATGTTATCAATGCCAACCAAAACAGATATTAAGTCGTTAATTTGTATTAGTTGAATAGAAAAAATCGGCGCAAACAACCAAATTAGGTTAGTTTACGCCGATTTTTTATTGACTACGATTTCGTAACTCGATTTATTTTTTATGCTTACAATTTCGGTCAGTACTCATCTTTAACCCCAGCCAAGCACTTCCAAATAGCCCGGTTGCAACAATCACGCTAACCATCATCGGACTCAACGGTAGTGCGGCATGATTGTCCCGAACCACGTACCGCAAATAATTTTGCGGTTGCTTGGTCAATGCACCGTTCACCGGATTATAAAATGCGTTGACGACCCCGTATTTAAGGGAGGTACGCCCCACATTGGTCACCGTCACCCGTAACGACGATTGGTTAGTGGTCGCATAGCGCAACGTTCTTAGCTCACGGGGCGTCCCCACTTTGCTCACTAGCATACGGTTGCCCGCCTCAATTTGAATCGCCACCACCCCCGTTTGCGGACGAATGGGCGATAAATCCAATTGATTACTGGGACCAGCCGTTTGAATCGTCTGGGTCACCGCCTGTTCAGGTTTCAATCGCTGCGTCATGTTCTCAACGTAATGACCATTTCCCTGAATAGCGACCGTCGTTTGCGTAATTTGCACCCACCGACTGGTCTGCCACAGACTGATCCCACTTAACAGAGCTAAGCCGCCCAGGATTGTCACCGCCGGCCAATAACTACGAACATTCAGCGTCCATTGTGCCCGTTCGCTCATCCCAATAACACCTAACAAAGCAAGTCCTGGTAATAACGGTAACGCATACCGTGGCTCCACCTCCCAGAAAAGGACGTGAAAGGCCGTCAATCCTAAAATCGTCAACGCAATCAGTAACACGCCCTGACGATCCACTCGCGCCGTTATCAAAACTAACCCGGCTTCAATCAAAAGCGTTAAGTAGCCCGCCTGTGTCATCAGCACTAGCCAGAATTGGATTTGTCGCTGATTAGTGACGTAAAAATGCGGTGCGCGAATCCACTGCGTCGTCAATTTGAAGCTGTCAAAGTCACCGGTGGCCCAAAAGATCCGCATTTTTTTCGATAAGTGTCCCACAAATCCAGTCACACCTAGCTGTTTAACGCGTTGATGAATCATCGTTTTGGCCCGACGTTGCTTGGCCGCCGCCGTCGGTTGTTGATTGACCGATTCAAAATCGGCGTGGTCATACTGTCCGCTATACTTAGGATTCAAGCTCATTGCAATCCAACTGGTTGCGGGTAATTGTGAATTGGCATCCGCATGAAATCCCGCTTGTTGCCGCCACACGCTGAACAAACTAAACACAACGCCTAGGGTCACGACGGCACTCAATAGCCAACCGACAACCGTTTTCCAAGTCACCCGGTGCTGAAGGCCTAAAACTAAGCTCAATAGCATAAAAGCAATTTCAAAGACCACCAGGTTCGATTTCATTGCGACCCCGATTGCTAATAAACATTCACCGGCAATCACGCCACCCCATTTTTGCCAACCATGCCGGTTCAGTGCCCAAGTCAACACCGCTAAAACATCAATCACTAATGGCATGACCAGCGCATCGGTGTACGCGTACAGCGCGTAAGCATAGATTGGCGAACTCACTATCCAAACGACGAGTAATCCCAGCAGTGCGGTGCATCCATAGCGCCAACGCTTCAATAAATAATAGCTGCTCACTAACGCCGTATCAATCCACAAAAAGCGCAGGCCGTTTAACACAACCCACGGACTCGCAATAACTGAAGTAATCGTTTTAATAAGACTGGCTTCCAGCAACGTAAAATTAACGTTATTAGGATAAATCATAAAATAGTGCAACCAGTGGTGCTGACCTTGAACTAGTGCTAGCGCCTGTGTCCGGACATAAAAGGCGTCGGCACGACTAACATCAATAAAGCTGCACGCCACCACTAACTGAGCGATAATCAGCACCGCCACTAAGCCCCATATCACCCGTTGAACAGTTGTCGGTGACCAGCGTCGAATCCACCCCCGGCTACCGTTAACTAATAGTAGCAACGCTAAGGTTAAAAATCCCACCACGATAGGTGAGGCTAGGTCCGGGTCGCCTAAAAAATTAACGGGCTGCAACCAAGCCACCAACCCGGCCCAACCCAATACCCCCGCAGCTAGCCAATTGATTTCCTTTAGAATCCGATTCATGATTGAATTTTCTTCGTTAATACCGCGGGTTGCTGCGTCGCGGTATAATCATCCGTTTCAATAATGTAGCGTGGTCGGTGCTTTACTTCAGCAAAAATTTTGCCGACGTATTCCCCGACAATACTGATACCAATCAACTGCACGCCCCCCAGAAACCATAAGCTAGTCATCAAGGACGCCCAGCCATCGACCGTGTTTCCAAGCAAGTGCTGGACCAACGCAAAAATCATCATTAGCAGACTTACGCCGCTAATGACCACGCCAACTGAAAGAATCGCTTTGATTGGGGCAATTGAAAACGACGTGATGCCATTCATCGCAAAACTAATCATTTTCTTTAACGGGTACTTGGACTCACCCGCCAGCCTAGGTTTGCGTTGGTAATACAACTTAGTCGTTGGAAAACCTAATTGCGGCACGATTCCGCGTAGAAACAAATTGGTTTCGGAATAGGTCATCAAAGCCGTCACCGCCCGTTGGCTTAACAACCGAAAATCCGCGTGGTCAGGCACCAGTTGGACCCCAATTTTGCGCATGACGGTATAAAAAGTCTCCGCCGTCCACCGTTTGAACCGTGAATCACTAGACCGGTCATTGCGAACCCCCAAGACAACGTCACTCCCAGCCTTAAAGCGCGCCACCATCTCAGGAATCACCGTTGGATCATCCTGTAAATCGGCATCAATGGTAATCACGGCGTCCGAAGTTGCCCCAGCAACTTTCATCCCCGCCATCAACGCGTTTTGATGCCCAAAGTTCCGACTAAATTTCAGACCGCAATAAAGTGGCGATTGCTGTTCCAAAGCCTTAATGAGCGTCCACGTTTGGTCACTACTGCCATCGTCCACAAATAACACGCAACTATCCCGATTAAGTTGATTACTTTGGATCAGTTTCTGTAAGATCTCCCCCAGCACCTTAGCGGAGGTCGGTAACACTTCTTCTTCATTGTAGCAGGGTACAATAATCGTTAAACGTGGCTTTTGCATCGTAACGACCCCTTTCTTGTCCCATAAACCTAACTCAATTTAGACTAACTCAAGATTAGTATAGAAAATCATAATTTGAAAAACTAGTCATTGCGCCTGTATATTTTCTGAAAAAATCTCAGAAAACGTTTAGTTTATCATAATGGCTGATTTAGCGCGGGTTCGTTAAAATGGAACTATTATGGTAATTGAAATATCAAACGGTCCCTACTTTCAGCAAGAAATAAATATCGCTATACTGAAAATATAAAGAATATGAAAGTGACGCTTAACTTATGGCAAAAATACTGCTTGTCGACGACGAAGCCAGTGTCATCGACTTTTTACAACAAGAATTAACTTTTGAAGATTACCACGTCGTTACGGCAATGGATGGTCAAGAAGCTTTACAGACGTACCAAGACCAACAATCAGAGTTGGACCTTATTATTTTGGACTGGATGCTCCCTAAGATGGACGGTTTGGAAGTCCTACGCCGAATTCGCAAACACGATGACATCCCCGTCATTATGATGACTGCCCGTGACTACGTTGGCGACAAGGTAGCGGGACTAGACGGCGGCGCTGACGATTACATCACCAAACCGTTTGATACTGAAGAGTTATTAGCTCGTATCCGGGTAATTCTACGTCACGAACAACGCGCGAAGACCCCGCAAAAGGTCTACCATTTTGCTGATTTGGAACTTGATACTAAGTCCCGCCAAGTTCACCGTAACCACCGTTCGATCCAGCTGACCCAACGAGAATACGATTTACTACTAGTCTTACTCAAAAATGCCCCCGCTACCTTAACCCGTGACGAGTTATTGGACCAAGTCTGGGGCGTTGATTTTGAAGGTCAGCCCAACATCGTCGACGTTTACGTGCGCTATTTACGGCACAAGGTCGATACGGAACAGGAACGCAAACTAATTCATACCGTTCGCGGAATTGGTTATTGCCTGCGAGATGATGCCAATGCTTAAACTCATCAGGGGGCATTCCAACACTGCCGAAATCACGCGCACTTTCACGATAATGAT
Source organism: uncultured Lactobacillus sp. (assembly GCA_937916845.1). GTDB lineage: Bacteria > Bacillota > Bacilli > Lactobacillales > Lactobacillaceae > Lactiplantibacillus > Lactiplantibacillus paraxiangfangensis. The sequence goes on from CALFSK010000039.1 coordinate 4,718, forward strand.
GCTAATTATCATTTTCATCACTGGTCTATCAGTTTCGACCGTTGTTGGTCTGCGTCTAACCCGTAACCGCATTGAGGATGCGCACACCCTTATGAAAAGCTTAAAGCGTTCGGTCACGGACGATGATCCTGATTGGAATCAGTGGAACTTAAGAAGTCCAATTAACACAAAGGATACGTACGTCAAAGTAGCAACGGCCACGCCAAAACACGCGGCCCATACTTACTACTCACCAAAAGCCAAGGCTTTTTTAAAAGCTAGTGAAACCGCGGTACCAGGCTTTCCGTCCGTTCGCTACCGCCACGGATACGGCCTGTTTTACCGTTTATCTTCCAATGAGCACACGATTTTTTACGAGACTTGGACGAGCCTAAATTCGGTTCTTCATATTTTCTGCCTAATTTTGGAAGACATGTTACTGGTGCTCCTTATTTGTAGCGTGTTAGGCTACTTTGTGATGGGGTGGTTGGCTAAGCACCTCAACCGACCACTCGCAAATTTGACCCAGGCGGCCCAACAAATCAACCACGCTGACAATATTTCTTACCACGAAGCCTTGCCGGTACCGCAACGCCCCGACGAAGTTCATGAATTAGGTTTAGAGATTAACGACTTACTACGGTCCCTGAACGAGCAGGTCCTCCGTGACCACCAATTCGTTTCCGACGCGTCCCACGAGCTTCGCACCCCGTTAACGGCTATCCGGGGACACGTGAGCCTCATTAAGCGCCGGGGACAACAACATCCCGAGGTGATTCCCCGCTCATTGAATTTTATTGACCACGAGTCAGCGCGCATGCAAACCCTTGTTGAAAGCCTGTTACGTTTGTCCAGAATGGATCACGTTGACCTCACTGGTGATTTTTATGACGCGACCCAATTAATTCAATCAACGATTACTAATTACCGAGATGAGTTATCACAACCCATCACTTTGAAATTACCGAAGCAGGCCGTTTCAGTTTACGTCAATGCGGATAGCCTGCAACAGATTCTCATTGCGTTACTGAGCAATGCTAGCAAATATTCGCCCACTGATGCTCCCATCACGGTCTCACTTACCGTTGTTGACGGTCACCCGACCGTCAAAGTGGCTGACGGTGGTCTCGGGATTCCAGACGAGAATAAGGCCCACGTTTTTGAACGCTTCTACCGCGTCGACCAGGCCCGTTCCCAAAAGATTCCCGGCAACGGACTAGGCCTATCGATTGTCACCCGTTTAATCGATTTAAACCACGCCACCATCGCGGTTAGTGACAATCAGCCTCGTGGAACCGTCTTTACCATTCAACTCGCAACGACACCGCCAGTTGAAGCTTAACATTTTAGACACTTGTGATTATTTCCAGGTGTCTTTAATTTTCCCTTCATGCGTGGCCGTTTTTTCAGTTAGCTTTCTTAGCCAAGTATAACTTGCACTAATCATTATTTTTATTCTTAAATTAACCCTCATCAACAAGGTATCGGAGTTGAGAATTGATGTTGAAATCACTACAACAACGTGGCTGGCTGCGCCCTTTATGTGCCGCTCTGCTCGCCATGATAACCGTGGCCATTATTTTTACCGCTGAGGGCATTACGCCGTTTGGCAATCACAATTTATTAATCAGCGATATGGGAGGCCAGTACCTTTCCTTCTTCACCGCTTATCGCCACGCCCTGCTAGAGCATAATTTTTAATTATATTCATTTTCACAGTCGCTGGGCGGTAGCGCCGTTCCCACCATTGCGTACTATCTGATGAGCCCGTTCAACCTAATTATTTTACTGTTTCCCGCCACGGCCTTACCAACTGGGCTCAGTATACTTATCATGATTAAGATTGCTGCCATCGCGGGAACGACCACCCTCTTCTTACAGCAGCATTACCGAACGACGAGCTGGGCAACGTGCCTCTTTGGCCTTGCATTCAGCCTGTCCGGTTTCGTTGCCTTGAACTACTTCACGATTATGTGGCTAGACGCGTTGATCTGGCTACCATTAATCTTAATTGGCTTAGAACACTTAATTATGACGGGGCGCACCGCCATGTTTTTCTGGTGGTTGTGGATTAGTATCGTCACGAACTATTACCTTGGCTACATGACGTGCCTATTTGTTATCTGCTACTTTGCTTACTTACTGTTTGAAATGAAAGCACCGGGCACTTCGCTGTGGCAAGTCCTTAAACAACGCGCTCACCTGATTAGACGAGTCGTTGTGACCGCCCTTTTAAGTGGAATCAGTACCCTCTTCTTACTGATTCCAACGTTGTTAGGCATGCTGCAGACCGCAAAATCCGCGGTTGAAAAATCAAGTTATTACCCAACCCCACAATTTGGCCTGAGTGTCCTGAGTCAGTTTGGCCTAGGTGCCAACAACTATGTGACCCGACTTGAACACGACCCGACCCTATTCAGTACGACGCTCGTTACTTTGCTGGTCTTAGTCTTCTTTGTGCATCCCCAAATTAAACGGGCCCATAAAACCCACGTACTAGGGCTACTACTGGTCCTATTTCTAAGCATGGCCATCCGCACACTCGACACCGCCTGGCACATGTTTCAACGACCAGCAGGCTTTCCATACCGTGAAGCCTTCTTCTTCAGCTTTGTCATGGTCATGGTCGCGTTTGAAGCCTGGCAAGCTGGTGCTAAAAAAATCGCACGCTACTGGCAATGGGGGCTCCCACTAATACTTATGGGTGCCTTAGTCATCGGGTGGCAACATCAGCAGCCTTCAACGTCGGCACTGACCAAACAGACCCTGATGCTCAGTCTGGGCTTCGTTGTCGTCACTGCCTTAATTTTATTTACCACTCGACACCTCGTCCGAGCAGGCTTACTTACCGGTGTTGTCACCGCGGAACTAGTCGGTAACGGTATCTTAACCATGCAAAAATCACCGTTTGGTAACCAAGCTGTCTTTCAACGAGCTTACCAATCAGAATACCGGCAAATGCAGGCGGTCAACGATCCTGACGGTCAACTTTACCGGGTAGAGAATAAAAATACCCTAATTAACAAAGCTTATAATTACAATAGTCAGTACCGTAACTATAACGACCCCATGTTATTTAACTTTCATGACATTACTTATTACAGTTCCACCTTTAACAACCAGACTAGGCTGATGCTTAAGTCACTCGGATTTTTCAGTAAAAATGCTCGCCGAGTCAGTGCGGAAGGCCTCAACCGGGTCAGTGCCATGTTACTGGGTGTCAAATACAGTGTGACGCTCAATGCGACCGGTGATGCCTCGACTAAAACGTTGGCCAGTCACGCAGGCATGGGCTTTGCAGTGCCAACTAGCTTTACGGATCTATCCCTGCACGCCGACAGCGCAATCGTTAATCAAGAAGCGATTTTGCAACGTTTACGTCCAAGTTCAACCCCGTATTTTGCCAACGGTACGATCATGAAGCAGCAAGTCAAACACGACCCAACGGCTAAGGAATATCCTTATATCCATACCCTGTGGCTCAAGACCAACCATACCGGTAACTTGTATTATGATGATCCTTCGGCATCTAGCAAGTACACGACGATGCGCGTGAATGATCAACTGGTCAAAACTAAATTCAATGCGAATGGCGGCGTGGTCTTACGTAACCTAGGCTTCTTTAATAAGGGCAGCCTCGTTAAATTAACCGTCAAGACGACCCACGCTAAGCTCACTAGCCGCCTCCATCTGGCTAGCTTGGATCAAGCTGCTTTTAGAACCGTTTATCATGACTTACAAGGGAGTGCCTTTATTCCTAAATACCATGCGTCCGGCCTAAACACCGTTGTTTCAGGCGCTGTGACTAACGTTAACCACCGGAAATGGCTGTACGTCGCTATCCCCGCCGATACCGGCTGGCATGTGACGGTTAACGGACACGACGTAACTCGCAAAGAAAAGACGGTGCTCGGTGGTATGCAGGCAATTCCAATTCAATCCGGGAAAAACCAAGTCAAAATGGTCTACCACGTCCCTGGTGGTCACCTCGGCGCACTAATCTCACTATTAAGTCTGATTAGCTTTGGCGGCATCACTTGGTGGTGGCGTCGAGACCGGCAAGCCTAACGCTAACCAATTAAAGATTGAAAAGCCTAAATTAGCCGCTCCGTTGGGTAGCCTTGCTTGCTATGGGGACGGTCCCACGACTGCATGTCATCAGCGGCAACCGGAATAACTAATCCTTAAATTTGAGCTTCAACCTTTAGTAACCACGCAAAAAGCACCGCAAAATCGACATGATTTTGCGGTGCTTTGTTTAGTCTAATCTTTAACTAATAAACGATTTTTTGAACGTGTTCAGCAATATTGGCAATCCGTGGGAAGCCAGTAAAGCCGTGTTGTCCGTGTCCCCAAGTAAGAACGACGAGGATGTACCGTTGGCCATTTGGCATGGTGACAATTCCGGCATCGCCGTTGTTATCATCCAAGAAGCCAACTTTATCTCTGACAACCGTTCCCTTGTTAGCCCGCGTCACACCGGTTGGAATCCCGCGACGGTAAACTTGGCGTTTCATCAGGCTCAAGATAAAGGCCCGGTCCTTCTTATTCGTGAAGGCCTTTTTCCCGTATTGTAAGTCTTTTAAGACTTTGACTAAGCTGTTAGCCGTCGTCACAGTATTACGATTTGAACTGAATGGTGTGCCGTAATACCCTTGTGAAGCCAACCAACGGTTAACGTTAGTCCGACCGTACTTGTTCAAGATGCTGACCGGGTAATCATTAGCTGAGTCCACGATCATTCGTGTCATCCCGGCCCGGTTAGCCTTGGTCCATGAGAACTGATGTTGTTTCTTCAAGTTCATCAAGTACGCCGCAATGTAGAGTTTATAAGTGCTAGCGGAAGTGGTGACGTGGTTGCCACGGGAATTAACTGCTAACTTACCACTCTTATAAACTGAGGCGTGCTTTGCTTTGGCTGCCTTGCTCCCCTTTACTGGAGTCAAGTTGTAAAAGGCAACTTCAGAAGTCTTATCCTTAGTTACTGAGGATAGGTATTTCTTGAGCTTCTTCTTTAAGGCTGCTTGATGTTTAGCAACGTCGTAGTAAGTGCCCTTCTTTAAATCCTTGTGCCAGACCCAGCCCTTAGTCTTACCACTGGTAACGTAGTAATATGAATAGGCTTTACCCTTTTGATAATACATCCGTTTTTTAGTGGCTTTATACGTCTTGGTCTTGCTAAGTGCTTTACCGTTAGTCCAAGTCATCGCCGCTTTTTTACCGGATAATTGGTAAATTTTTTGGGTTGGTGCTTTGGCCTTCTTGAATTGCTTAGCTTTAATGTAATTTTTAGCTTTGATCTTCGTAGTCGCTGTAACTTGATAATTACGACCCGCCTTTAAACTACTCTGTAATACCCAGCCATTTGCACCGTTCTTAGCGTTTTTAACGTACAAGTAACGGGCCGTTTGACCATCTGGCGTCGTGATGTCCGTTTGAGCGGTGGCTGTCCAAGTCGTTTTCGTGTAGTTCTTTAAGTTATGATTTGACTGCATCTTGACTTGGTCGTTACTACCTGATAAGACGTAGGTCTCGCCCTTAGTCCCGTAATAAGCCGTTGCTGGCATCGAGACCGTTGCCGTTCTTGTCGTTACTTTGGTTGGTGTTGATGCTTGACTACTACTCTGACTGTCCGTATTAGGTGTCGTCGCAGCGCTTGCTAACGTAGGTGCTAGCAAGGTCAAGCTACCAATAACGGTTGCAAGACCGAGCGTCAATCCCCGATTTCCCTGAGTAAAACTCATGATGATTCCCCTTTTCATTTATCAATCTAAAACCTTTTTGACTGACTATAATTATAGGTTAATTAATTAATAAATGAAACGGATATTTTTTATTTTATATTCAAACGACAACTACTTTTCTACCGTCTGTATCGGCGCACAAAAAAGGCTGCAGCCAAAAGCCGCAGCCTCTCTATTATGCTTGATAATCAAATGCGCCACTACGCTGCGATTTTAGCCAGCAATTGTTCCGCATCCACGAGCACCTTGGTCGGATCCTCACGCGCATCCCTCAACGTTCCCAGTGGTTGGAGTTTCATTGCGGCAAACTCAACGTGCCGGGACTGAAAATCACGGTGAAAAGGCACCAGTTCTTTGGCGGGTATCGCCTGACAAACTGCCGCTGGAGACGGGTAAGTGTTCATAACGGTATAAATTGTTGGGTTGGTTGCAGTGTACTCCATACTAAATTGCAACGTTCCTAAATCTTCAAATAGTTGCTGATTCAAGTCAATATTTTCCGAGTAGGTTAAAATAATTTCATCTGCTAATGGTAACCAGCAGTGGTTTAAGAGCCAAGTATAGTTCGTATGGGTCGGTCCAGATGATTTCAAATCAATCAATAAGTCGTCAGTTTTAACAAATTGTAAGTCCATCCAAAAGTTTTCTAATTGGTCAGTCGATTTTAATTCTGATTGCCATTGATGTTGTCGCTTGGCGGGTATCACCTGCGTCCACGTTACGGTATCAAAATCGCAATGAACGATGGTGACAGATCTGCCCTGGTCACACAGAACGTTTGCCAGTGCGAGTGTTAATAAGCTCTTACCACTCGCCGTTTGCGTACCACCAATGAGCAGTGTACGCGGTTCTTTTTTCAAATTAATTACCCCAAATTTCTTTTTGAATTACCCACAGCATAACCGGTGATGCAACTAAAAGCTAGCCACCTACCGTCCCTTAACGGGGTTGAAAAATAATTAATGAGAACTCGCTGATAATTTTGTTGGCAAATTAAATCCTAGGTTAAATATTAGTTGTTCTTTCATAAAAGTGAACTAACGTCCCGGCTGCCAACAAGTTAAATTGTCACGTGACTCATTAATGTAAGACGTGTGCAATTAAAACTGACACTATTAATTTCAACAAAAGTTAGTTTATCAACCGTTAAATGAATTTTCACTAACAATTTGTGTTTTAATGTTTAACTAACTAATTAAATTTCCATCTTATGTACAAAGTTGAAATCCACGAAACCGTTGTCAACGCTGCTATATTGGTGCTATCTCTTCTTAAATCAGACAATTTTTCATTTAAATTGGTCCCAGCGCCACTTATTTGAGGTTACAATCCTTGACTAACTTTGGAGGTAAATTAAAAAATCGCCCGGAACTTTATTCCGGACGATCGATTAATATTTAAATACAAACTAAATTTCAATTGCGCTAAGCTCATTAATTAATGTGCAAGGATTCTCTCGCTGTTTTGCGGTAAGGTTAGTAACCGCGGTTTGCCGAAGTAATACCCTTGTTTGACTTCAATTCCAATTTTTTTACTCAATTGATTGTCCGCTTGCGTTTCAATGCCTTCCAAAACTAATCGCACGCCGTATTCAGCACTAATGGCCCGCCAAAAATGAACGCGGCGTTGCATTTCTGGTTCTTGAAAGTCTTGTTTGAAATTTTGTAACGCAAATTTGATCTCACTTGCATAGGGCAATAAATCCCGAATTTCAGTAAAGTAGTTTTCCCCGCTACCAACGTCATCCAAAGAGACTTCCATACCATTTTGCAAAAAGGTTTTAATGTGTTTCAATACCGAATCGGTGCAGTACGTTTGGGTACTCTCATCTTCAGTTAATTCAACAACCAACTTAGTCGGGTAAAGTTGCTCCTGACACTTGACGAGCGCATCTGCGATGGTCGTCGTCATTAGCTGCTGGCGACTAATATTCACCGAGCATTGTTCAACTTTCGGGGCTAGCACCCTTGTCGTCACAACTAGTAATTTGGCAAAGACCTCTGGATCAATGTCATCAAATGAGGCTGGTAAGCGCCAACCTTGGGCCGTTTTTTGCCGAATCAAAAGTTCAAAACCACTAATCATTTTCGTTTGTGTATAAATTTGTGGTTGCACAAAGAAGCGATAAACTGGTTCCATATGAATCCCCCCGCTTACAAACTTGTTTTTACTAAAAAAGGTCAATACAATGTGCTAATTTAGTGCGTAAATACAATTAAACGTATAGACTTGACTATATAGTAATCTTATCTGTAAATTAATTAAAGGGGCTTTTTTATGAAAGTTATCGTCATTGGTTGTACGCACGCGGGAATTGCCGCTATCAAGCAAATCTTAATCAATTATCCAACGGCTGAAATCACCGTTTATGAACGTCAAGAGAACATTTCTTACCTCTCTTGTGCGACATACTTACATATTGAGGGGACCGTAAAAAGTCTGGATGAAACTTTTTATGCTGAACCAGACGAATTTGTGAAACAAGGCGTCAACATGCGTATCAGGCACGATGTCATTAAAATCGATGCTGCGACGCACACCTTACTGGTACAAAACTTAATCACCAAAGAATTTTTCAACGACACTTACGACAAATTAATCATGGCAGCTGGATCAACCACCGCAATTCCAGCAATTACGGGGATTGAGAATCCTAGGGTACTGCTCTGTAAGACTTATGATCAAGCCCACGACCTTTGCCAAAAAACGGTGTCACAACCACGGATTGGGATTTTAGGTGGCGGCCGAATTGGGATTGAACTGGCAGAAGGCTATGCCAAAAGCGGCCATGAAGTCACCCTATTCCAGCGACCTAAATACTTGCTCGATAAATACGTCGAACCGAATTTATCGCTAGCAACCGCTAAACTGCTCACGAAACACGGCATTAAAGTGTTAACCAATACAACGGTCACAAGCTTTGATGAAGATCCAGATGGCAGTTTAGTCATTGCGACTCAGGATGACCGTTACCACGTCGACATGGCGGCGGTTAGTGCCGGCATGTTACCTAACACTAAGCTACTCAAAGACCAAGTTGAGACAACGTCCGATGGTGCGATTATTACGGATGACTACATGTACACCTCCGACGAAGCTATTCTGGCCGCTGGGGATGTGGCGGCCGTCCGTTTAAACATTACCGATCAAAATACCTACTTGCCATTAGCCTCACAAGCCGTTCGTCAAGGCGCACTTGCTGGCATGAACGTTGGTGAACGCCGCGTTCGGACGCTGGGCTCTCAGCTCACCTCCGGCATGTTAGTCTTTGGTCATACCATCGCTGAAGCTGGGCTGACTTTAGAAGCAGCCAAAGCGGCCCATTTAAACGCTGCAACCGCGCACTATGAAGGTCCTTACCGGCCAAACTTTATGCCGGATGCTTACGAAGTCAACATTAATCTGGTTTATGATCGCAATAATCGCCGGGTACTCGGTGTACAACTGATGAGCCAACACGATGTCTCCCAGTCAGCCAACGTGGTCTCCATGCTGATTCAAAATCACGGCACCATTGATCAGTTAGCCATGGTCGACATGTTATTCTCACTTAATTTCAACAATCCTTTTGACTATTTGAATTTAGTAGGCCAAATTGCCGTGACACAAGAAAACGGCTATGCCCGCAGCTAAAAGCCTGTGCCAAAAGGCGGTTAGCTCGTGGCGCACGTTTCGACCATAACAATCGAAAAAAGTCCGTTCAGAAATATTTCTGAACGGACTTTTTTTATCTTGTAACAGCTATTTGCGGAAAACTTGTTTCACAAACCAGCTTAACGCTACCGGGCAGCTAACGCCTTAATTGGGTTAGCACGTGCAGCGCGCCGAGCTGGTAGAATTGCGGCCAACCACGCAATGACGATTGCCAAAATAAAAATCATTCCAATGCTTTGAAGATGAATTTGGACTAGCGGATACCCCGCAATTTTATACAGCCAATGGTTGAGCAAGGCTCCGAATCCATAGGTCAAGCTAGTTGCCAAGACTGCACTCAGGCCGCCTAGCATCAACGCTTCACTGGTAAACAACCGCCGAATGTCGCGCCGACTTTCACCGAGCGAACGTAAGACGCCAATCTCCTTCATCCGCGCACTGACGGACATGAACATCGTAACAATGATCATCAGTGCCGAAACAATCAGCGAAATACCCGCAATTGCCGCAAGCACCGTCGTCGCAATTCCTACATACGTATTCACACGGTCTAGGGTCGTTGAAATACTGTTGGCAGAAAATTGTTGTTTTCCATTGACCTTTAGCTGGTTGATTTCATCGACGACCGCCTCATTCTGGTTACGCATGGACACCCGCACCGTTGCAAAGGTCGGCTGTTTAGACATCCCGGCCCCCTGTGCCATCGCTTGCATGGTCGCATAGTTCACGGCATTTAAACTCGCACCCGACGGACTATCCACAATCCCTGAAACGGTCAATTGCCGGGTCACAGTAACCGGCTTGCCCTTCGCATTGACCGTCTGATACGACACGGTCACCGAACGCCCGACCAAGTCCCGCCAATTCGTTGCGGACCATTTTTGGGCAATCGTCCGTTTATCCAAAACAATCTGATTATCACCCGAAGGACGGTGCCCTACTTTCAAGCTTGAGTTAGGGTCCGTACTGGTCCAGGTCGTCAATTCTGGGGCAGAATACCGGTCATTGCCCACCATCACGGTCGCATTGGTCGCAGAAATTCCGGGCTCAACGTCAATCACGTGGTGCAATTCCCGCAAGGTCTGTAGTTGTTTTTGAGAAAAGGTCTTCATGTGTGAAGCAATCGTCCCCGCAAGCGCCGGGTCAACTGCGACCGACTGTTCCTCTTGATCCTTACCATTGCTACTGTAGCGCATGACCGTGATCGACTGCGGATCAACAACGTTGTTGACTTGGTGGTTAATGTACCCCCGAATCCCATTTCCTAGACCGGTAAACAGCATCACCGCAAATAAACCAATGGCGGTTCCTAGCACGATCAAGCTGTTCCAACTCCAAGTAAAACGCATGTGCCGAAATGCCGTCGCAAATGAGACGTGCCATGGCAATGGCCGCGCAGCAATCGTTTGCTGTGGCATTTCCGCTGAATTTTGGGCTGGGGTTGCGGGTCGCAAAACGTGCTCGTCTTTGATTTGACCATTTGCTAAGCGTTCTACCCGGTTAGCCGCCTGAGCCACCCGTTCAGAGTGGGTCACGCAAATCACCATCCGCCCATCCGTGGCAATTTTTTGTAAAATCCGCATCACTTCAGCCGTATTTTCAGCATCGAGGGCGCCGGTTGGTTCATCCGCCACGACAATTGGCGGGTTACCGGCAAGGGCCCGGGCGATGGCGACCCGCTGTTGCTGCCCACCAGAAAGCTGATTGGGATATTTTTTGACTTGGTCCGCTAACCCCACCTGCCCTAACAACTCGTGTGCCCGGCGGAGTCGTGCCGCACGACCCAACTTTGTCATATCTAGGGCCAGCATCACGTTTTCTAGGACGTTCAAATGTTGAATTAAATTATAACTCTGTGAAATATAGCCAATCGTTTCACGGCGGTAACGGTCTAGTTGGCGTTCCCGTAAGTGATCCAGTGTCTGCCCATGGACGGTAACCGTCCCATCAAAGTTGCGATCCAGCCCGCTAATAATATTCATTAGGGTGGTCTTGCCCCCGCCAGATTCCCCTAAAATTGCAACAAATTCACCTAACTCAACCGATAAATTAATTCCTTTCAAAACCGGAAAGGCCTGCTTACCAATGTAGTAACTTTTGCGGACATCCTGCACTTCCAAATAAGCCATACCGTTGCCCCCATTTTCCTATACCAATTCTGTCTAAGCTTAGCACCCACTAGCTTAGACGGGGGGATTAATCCGTTGGTACCGCATGTTTACTTATTTAGGGCGTGTCGTAATAGATGGTTGGTTTGTGACTATTAACGTGGCATCATCGATGATTAAAGAAGGACATTCTGTTATTGCTGAATCCAAGCCATTTAAATCAGCACTCAGCCCTGATTATCAAATGACTAATTGCTGTGGCAATTTGCGCCCGTGACAACCCCTGTTGTTGTCGTTGATAGGCGTAGCTATCACTTTTTAACATCGCAAGAACCATGTCAGCTCTAAAAGTGAGTTCGGTCGCATCAATTTCACCGCTAACTGGTGCCAAAACGCGTTTAAATAGGTCGACCAGTTGTTGGTACAACGGACTCTGATAATAAGTCGCCATCACAGTTGGACCAGTTTCAACCGCCGTTAACAATTGTAAGCGCCGCTCACGAAAAGCTAAATATTGCGCTAACACTTGCTGAAACTGCGTCACTGGTTTGGCCGTTGTTTGGGCCAGGTACTGTTGACCCGTAGTGATGAATTGTTGAATAAAATCAAATGACAAGGCCAAGCATAATTCGCTCTTATTGGGATAGTTACGATAAAGCGTCCCCGTACCAATCTGTGCTGCGCTGGCAATATCTTTCATGCTCACCGCACTAACTGAGCGTTGTTGAAATAGTTTAGCCGCCGTAGCCAAGATTTTGGCTCGATTTTGTGCTGCATCTTTACGCATTTTGACACCCACTTTACGTTTTTTACTCAGCTTACGCTAACTAGACTAGCTTGACAAGTGGAGCATGCTCCACTTATAATCAACTTACTTTTACACTTTAAAGAAGGTCAACTAAATGCTTATTTTCGCCTATGGTTTAATTATTGGTATTTTTGTCAGTTTAATCGGTGGTGGTGGCGCTGCTTTATACCTCGGCGTCCTCACCAGCCAAATTGGCTTAACAACTGCGGTGGCAGTGCCGACTTCCTTATTAGTGGCCCTACCCGCATTGTTCTTCGGTTTTCTAACCCAAATGCGCATCAAGAATGTCAACTTTCATGTCGGCAATCAAATGATTTTGGCCGCTATTCCTGGCATATTAGTGGGAACAATCAGTGCGCAATTCATCCCACAAAAGTTATATAACTGGATCGTTGGTACCATCTTTATCGTGATGGGTGGCATGGTACTACTTAAAGCCATTCGGCGGCAAAAGAAATCCCGTAAAACGGCTCAGCAAATTTGGATTGCCCGTGGTTTCGGCTTACTTAGTGGGCTAATGGTCGGTATTGGCGGCTTAAGCGGTGGTGCGACCACGGCGGCTGGGCTCACCATTTTGGGGTTGACCGCAGTCGAAGCTGCCGGCACCGCCACCTACGTACTGACAACGATGTCGGCAATTAGTCTAATCGGACACCTATTCACCAGTACTTTTGCTTGGCAAGCTGGTTGGTTATTGATGATTGGTGCCATTATCGGTGCAATCATAACACCCCTTGTGATTCGCCGATTAGATTTGGACAAAGTCAATCGGGTCCTAACGCCATTTCTCGGTTTACTGATTATTTACTTTGGCGTCAAAATGTTTATTTAGCACGCCAGTTTAAATCTTAGGTTTTTTCGGCGCTTCGCCGTCAGAATCAGTGGGCCGTGGTAAATGTAGCATTAGTCGGATGCTCGGAGGTTGCCACTGATGGCATTGGTCGTGAAGGTGGCCTTTGACCGGTGAGTTTCCGGCCTTTGACCACGGACGGTCCAGGACAATTGCGTCCTTTGCAAGTGTTCTGGGCGAGGGGCTAGACCGCTCCTCAGGCTAGCCCCGGTCCCACGACCGCATGTCATCCGTGGCAACCGGAATAGCCTACAAGTAGCTAATTTTTATTGGCTTAGATACTGATACAACAGTACTTAATCCTTAAATTTAACTTTCAACCTTTAGCTATAATCAAAAAAGTTCCCATTCAGAAATGTGATCATCATTTCTGAATGGGAACTTTTTGACTATCTCAGACGTTAGTCAGATAACGTCATTTTAAATGTCACAGATTTACATTTCGTCTGGTGCTTTAACACCTAATAAACGAAGTGATTCTTTCAAGACGATGCTGACACTCTTAACGAGGGCCAAACGTGCATTTAATTCATCATCTTCAACTAAGACCTTGGTATTTCCGTAATACTTGTTGAAGGCCTTGGCTAAATGAATCGCATACTTAGCAACGATGGATGGTTCGTATTCGGCACTAGCACGAACCACCGTTGCTGGGAATTCACTCAATAACTTCAAGGTATCCCAGGCAGCTGGATCACTCAAGGCTTGGCCGTCAGCGGCAAGTTCTGGGCTACCGGCTTTACGTAAGATACTTTCAGCACGGGCGTGTGCGTATTGAACGTAAGGGCCAGTTTCACCTTCAAAACGAACAACTTCTTCCAAGTTGAAATCGAAACTGTTCATCCGTTCGTTCTTCAAGTCGTGGAAAACCACGGCGCCAATCCCAACGGCGTCGGCTACGGCGTCCTTGTTATTCAAGTCTGGGTTCTTAGCTTCGATTTGTTGATGAGCCAAGCTGACCGCGTCGTCTAAGACTTTGTCTAACAAGATCACACGACCACTCCGCGTTGACAGCTTCTTACCACCAGAAGTGATCAAGCCAAATGGAATATGGTGAATCTGGTCTGCCCAGTCAAAGCCCATTTCAGTTAAAACAGCCTTTAATTGCTTAAAGTGATTGGTTTGTTCGTTCCCTACGACGTAGAGTGATTGAACGAAGTCGTAAGTCCGCTTCCGGTAGATGGCAGCGGCCAAGTCCCGGGTAATGTAAAGCGTTGCGCCGTCAGATTTTTTGATTAAGGCTGGGTTTAAGTCGTACTTGCTTAAGTCAACAACTTCCGCACCCTGGCTCTCATGGAGCAAGTTCTTGTCTTCCAAGATATCGACAACTTCAGCCATCTTATCGTTATAGAAAGCTTCACCCTTGAAGGAATCAAAATCAATGTCTAACCGTTTGTAAATTTTCTTGAAAGCTTTTAATGATTCAGAACGGAACCATGACCATAAATGGGTGGCTTCTTCATCCCCATTTTCCAACTTTTTGAACCATTCACGGGCTTCGTCGTCCATTTCAGGATGGTCCACGTCTTCTTTATGGAAACGCACGTAATATTTCAATAAGTTATTGATTGGGTCAGCTTTAACTTCTTCTTCACTCCCCCACATCTTGTAGGCGGTGATCAGCTTACCGAATTGCGTTCCCCAATCCCCTAAATGGTTGATCTTAACGGGTTGGTAATCCAGTTTGCTTAAAATGTTTGCTAACGAGTTCCCAATAACGGTTGACCGTAAATGACCCATTGAGATGGGTTTAGCGATATTTGGTGATGACATGTCGATTGGCACTTGGCCCTTGGCACCCAAAGTTCCGTCACCAAAATGACCTTCTTGCGTCAAGACTTGGTTTAAGATGTCCGCTGAAAAAGCATCCTTTTTCAAGAAAAAGTTGACGTATGGTCCCATGGCAACGACCTTTTCAAACTGACTTTGGTCAACCTTTTCAACCACGTCGCCAGCAATCATCTGTGGTGCTTTGTGCATGATTTTAGCTAACGTAAACGTTGGGAAAGCCAAGTCCCCTTGTTTCGACGTCTTAGGTTGTTCAATTTTACTTAAAATGTCGTCCTTTGATAAATCTGGTAAGGCTGGTGCTAATGCATCCGCTACGAGTTGTTTGTAATCCATGTTTTCCTCCTCAGGTATTGGGAACAAAAAAAGTCCCCTACACATCGTTAAATATGTAAGAGACGAGACGTTCCCGCGGTACCACTCTAATTGATATTACATCCACTTTTATTATCGAATTGTCGTCTTCAAAAGCGCGCTTCGAACGGGACTGGGTTCGGCTTCCATCAACCCGAACTTGCTAAACCAGTACTTGGTCCTACTATTCTTTCTCGTTAGACGTGTAAATTTAACCAAGCGTTAGTATAACAGACTTTACTAACTTTGACTAGCGTAACGCTAAAACCATATCCTGGTGTGCAATCCCATCTTCTAAGTAGACCGGTGACACCGGCTGAAAACCAAATGAGCGGTAAAACTGGTCTAAATAGTGTTGGGCTGCAATGTTGATCTGCGTGGTAGCTGGCCACGACGTCTGAATCTGTTGAATCGCCTGTCGAACCAATGCCTGTCCGTGGCCACCGCCGCGGGCTGCCTGACTAACGATCACCCGCCCAAAACGGGCCTGATGATCCGGTTCCTGCATTAAACGCGCGTACGCACAAAGTTTCCCCTGTTCATCGGTGCCAAGTAAGTGCACGGCTGTTAGATCCAACTCATCCACTTCTTGGTACGGACAATGCTGTTCGACCACAAAAACGGCGACCCGCAACTGGTAAATGGCATGCAATTGCCGGGGTGTTAACGCGTCGAATTGAATTGCCTGAAATTCCATATTAGCACTTCCTAAATCATTATTGAATAATCGTTTCAGGTCACAAAAAAAGACATCCAACTGAATGCCTTAACAACGGTCCGTACGAGACTCGAACTCGTGATCTCCTGCGTGACAGGCAGGCGTCCTAAACCAACTAGACCAACGGACCATGGGTTACGGGAGCTGTGCGAAACTGCTCCGTATTGAAACTAAAGCGGGTGACGAGAATCGGACTCGCGACGCAAGCTTGGGAAGCTTGAATTTTACCACTAAACTACACCCGCATTCGACAACAGAAATTAGTATAGCATACATTTTTTCTGTTGTCATGGTTATTTATAAATTTTTTATGCTTCTGGTTCTGGAACTTTTTCTGGCTGAGGTGCGGCCTTAATGAGTTTCGCATCACCCTTGCGAACAACCGCACGGTGATTATATTCATTCACAACTGGTTCATCGGCTTTATCAAATTCCTTGATTAAAATCAAGACTGAATTTTCATACACTTTTTCGATTTCACCTTTGAAGTCGTGTTCCAGTGAAGCAAATTTCTTACCTTGGACGTAATCGCCATTTTTTAATTCTACAGCCATGTGTTAACTCCTTAATTAAAATTGATAACAAATATTATCAAAAAAGTTCCGCGCATGCAAGCTTAAATTACTCTTTCACGGCATTTTCTAACGTCGATTCAGCTTCTTCACTGCTTAATTGTTCGTATTTAGACCGTTGACGCAGTTCGCGAACGGCTTTGATGTACGCAGGCAGTAATACTGCACAGGAGCCGATCCACGCCAATGGTTCCGACATACAAGCCCCAGGATAAGCCAAAAGGCGAACTAAGATTAAGGCCGCAAAGACCCGCATGAACAGTTCTGCCGCTCCGGCTAAGGTTGGAATCGCACTGCGTCCCAACCCTTGGAGCGTATTCCGCATAATGAAGAGCATTGAGAGAAAAATATAAGTACTTCCAATGATATTAAAGTACGTCTGTGACAAGTTTAAAACGGCCATGTCTTGATGACCAACGAATAAGCCAACTAACTGTTTGCCCCAAATAATTTCGATCAACCCAGCGGCAACACTAAAACTTCCCGACAGCCACATCGTCTGTTTGACCCCTTTGATGATCCGTTCATACTTATGAGCACCAAAGTTTTGGGCGGCAAAGGTCGCCATCGTTACGCCAAACGACATTAGTGGTTGGGTCGCCACCTGGTCAATCTTTTGAGCAGCCGTGGTTGCGGCCACTGAATTGGTCCCAAGACTATTCAGTGCCGCTTGCAGGACAATCGTCCCAATCGCAATGATCGACATTTGAAACGCCATCGGTAACCCGACGTTCAAGTGGGCCTTAACTTCTGACCAAACCAGCTTGAAGTGACGGCGGCCGATGTGCAAAATTGGCACTTTCACAATGATGTAAACCAAACACATCACCGTTGCAATCAACTGTGCCAAGATGGTCGCCCAACCGGCACCGGCAATGCCCCAGTGGAAACCTAAGATGAATAGGAGTTCCAATCCAATGTTAATTAACGAACTAATAATTAAAAACCATAACGGTGTCCGACTATCTCCCAGGGCACGAATAATGTTTGATAACAAGTTAAACGCAATCGGGGCTAGCATCCCGCCTAGCATGATTTGTAAAAAGGTCCGCGCATCGTTCATGATGTCCGGTGGCGTCTGCATCAGGACTAGGATATGATCCACAAAGAACATGGACAAAATCGTTAAGATAATCCCAACAATCAGACTGACCACAATACTGATGGCAAAACTACGCCGAACGCCCTTATAATCCTTGGCACCAAAGTACTGGGCCGTGAGTATTGAAAGCCCGGCCGTGAGTCCTTGAGCGAACCCGATAATTAAGAACTGGACACTACCAGTTGACCCAACGGCAGCTAAGGCTTTAACGCCTAACGTCTGTCCCACGATCAGTGTGTCTGATAAACTGTAAAATTGCTGAAAAATGTTTCCGATTAGTAACGGAATCGTAAACCAAAAAATTAGTTTTAACGGTTTCCCTTTTGTTAAATCGTTCATTTTCGCACCCCTTTCATATATTAAGATGGTAGCCAAGCAACCGTTTTCAACATCAACGAACTGCTAAGCAAACTTTGCTAGTATATCAACTTTAGATGGGGAATACTAGTGATTTACTCGAGAATATTAAAGTACTTATTTTTTTGACCATTTATCCGCATTTTAATGAATTCGTTCCCCAGTAATTGGAATAAATTAGCCTACCGCACAAAGGAAGTCCCCCAGCACGTTACGACTAATAAAAGCTTCTATACTAAAGCCAAATCATTCAGGGGTGTGATATTATGCAACAATTTTTACAACGATTAACACTGGTCCTCCTAGCGACTGGCTTACTAACGGGCTGTACGGCACAAGCCGCCCCAATCAGTACCACGTATGGTCAACATATTAGTCTCCAAGGTGGGAGCAACGTCCAAGACTTGGGCGGAATTACGACAACCACCGGCCGTAAAATCAAGACCCACCGCTTGATTCGCAGCAATCAGTTGGCGCACCTCACAAAAGCCGACACTAAAATTTTGACCAACCGCTATCAAGTCAAAGTGGTCGCCGACTTGCGTGCGCACAACGAAATTCAAGCGGCACCGGATGTGGAACTCGCAAACGCGACTTATAACCAAGACAGCGTGGTCACTAACAATCAAGTAACGAGCAACACGCTTCAATATTACCGTGACCTCGTTGCCACCCCCGTTGCACGCCGCGGGTACACGGCCCTGTTTCACCAACTCCTGACTAACCGCAGTGGGGCTTTGCTGTACCACTGCACCTACGGGAAAGACCGAACGGGGATTGCAACTATGCTGATCTTATCCGCTTTAGGCGTTTCAAAAAAGACCATCCTGAAAAACTACCTGTACTCAAACGTCAATCTCGCTCGGGGCTCCCGACTCGCCTTCAAAGATCCGGCAAAACCTAACCAATCGTTTAAGCACGTCACGGCCACGGACCTCAACGCCGCCTATCAAGAAATTAATCATCAATACGGGTCGACGACTAATTTTCTCCGGCGCCTAGGTCTCACCCCGGCTAAGCAGCACCAACTCCGCCAAATGTACCTAACCAACCGTTAAATGACCATTCTTTAACCGCTTCGTCAGGTGCTAATACCAAAACGATTTAGTTTAAATTCGCTTTTCCCTCTTTAAGTTAAAAAAGATAAATTAAAAATTCAAGAATTATTTAGTTATCTTTTACACTTCTTCAATCAGGCTTGAATTACCGCCTAATCCAGCTGATAACGTGCGATAAATAAAATAATATCGAATCACCAAAATGAGTAAAAGATTAAATTTTTATTTGACCAAATGAGATTATGGTGGTATTTTCTAATCAAGCATAATTATAGAACGTATCGATGAGGAAAGTAGTCTTGCAATCCCGTTCAGTGAGCCTGGAATAGTGGAAACCAGGTCGGCGAGCACTTGATGAAAATGGCCTCTAAACGGCACCGCCGAGCATTTGCTAGGTGATGACAGCCAGCTCCTGTTACCCAGCTACCGTATGAAAACGTACGGGATAAGATCAATATCGTGAGGTATTGATAAACTAAGGTGGTACCGCGAACGGCAACTTCGTCCTTTTGAGACGAAGTTGCCGTTTTTTATTCTCACTAAATTAAAGGAGTGGTCATTATGACTGTTATTAGTAGTAATTTAGGGTACCCCCGCTTGGGCGAACATCGCGAATGGAAACATTTATTGGAACACTTTTGGAAGGGACAGTTGGATACCGCCACGTTCCATACTCAGGCCAAACAACTCCGGTTGGCTAATCTTAAAAAGCAACAAGCATTAGGTATTGATCTCATTCCAGTCGCCGACAACTCCGATTATGACCACGTGCTTGATACAATTGCGGCTTTTGGCGTCATCCCCGCCCGCTATGGTCACTTTGACCGGCGACTCGATTTACACGATTATTACGCCCTCGCTCGCGGCACAAAGGATGCGGTAGCTTCCGAAATGACAAAGTGGTTCAATATCAACTACCACTACATCGTGCCTGAATTTGACGACGTTCACTTTCGATTATTAGATAACCGGTGGCTTCGCTACTATCAAGAAGCCAAAGACGAGCTCGGCATTATTGGTAAGCCCGTTATCCTAGGGCCCGTCTCATTCTTGAAACTTGGCAAACGTAATGGCCAATACTTAGACGACGCGGCAGTCGACGAATTGCTGCCCCAACTGATTCCACTCTACGTGCAAGTCTTTCAAGAGTTGGCCGCAGTGGGTGTCCAATGGATTCAACTAGATGAACCGACCATCGTCAAAACGACGCAACCGGCTGAACTCAAGCCTTATCAAGATGCTTTAACCCAGCTCCACGCAGCAGCACCAACGTTAAACATCGAATTACAAACTTATTTTGACAGCTTGGATTTATATGATCAAATCGTCACGTTACCAGTCCAAGCCATCGGGTTAGACCTCGTCCACGACCACGGTGAAAACTTAACCCATCTTTTACAACGTGGTTTTCCGACTGACAAGGTTCTCGCGGCTGGCATCATCGACGGTCACAACGTCTGGGCGTCCGATTTATCAGCCAAACTGACCCTCATTCAACAACTATTAGCAGTTGTGCCTAGTGACCACCTGTGGTTACAACCAGCCAACTCCTTGCTACACGTGCCAATCACGACCGCTAATGAAACCAAAGCTGATCCCGTTTTGCTTGGAGGCTTAGCCTTTGCGGACCAAAAATTGGCTGAACTCAGTACGCTGACCGAAGCTGCCAACAAAGGGATTGCCAGCGTCCAAGCTGCTTTTGACCGCAACCGTGCCAATCTGGATGCTCTCAATCAATCCAGTCACCGTAATAACCAAACCGTTCGTGAGGCGGAAGCACACCTTGCTGACCAAACGTTTGAACGTCAAGCACCGTTTGCCACTCGAATTCAGTTACAACACGACCGGCTGAACTTACCGCTTTTACCGACAACGACGATTGGGAGTTTCCCACAAAGCAGTGAAGTTCGGTCTAAGCGTGCGGCATGGCGCAAGGGCAACTTGTCCGACGAAGACTACCAGGCCTTTTTACACGCCGAAACGAAACGCTGGATTGAAATTCAAGAACAGCTCGGCTTAGACGTACTCGTGCACGGTGAGTTTGAACGGACTGACATGGTCGAATACTTTGGTCAAAAGCTGACCGGATTTTATGCCACTCAAAATGGCTGGGTTCAATCATACGGCTCCCGCGGGGTTCGGCCACCAATTATCTTTGGTGACGTCGCCTATACGCAACCAATCACGGTCGCCGCTTCGGTTTACGCCCAAAGTTTAACCACTAAGCCGGTCAAAGGGATGTTAACCGCCCCACTAACCATCATCAACTGGAGCTTCGTGCGTGACGACATCCCTAAGGCCCAGGTTCAAAACCAAATTGCGCTGGCTTTACGCCAAGAAGTGGGTAATTTGGAAAAAGCGGGCATTAAGATTATTCAGGTCGATGAACCGGCGCTTCGGGAAGGACTCCCCTTGAAGGCTCGTCACTGGCAAGCTTACTTAGACGAAGCCGTCTACTCTTTTAAAATCACAACGACTGGTGTCCAAAATGACACCCAGATCCATACCCACATGTGCTACTCGAACTTCGCTGACATTATTGGGACCATCAAAGCCTTAGACGCCGACGTCATTTCAATTGAGACCTCCCGTTCACACGGCGAGATCATCAGCGCCTTTGAAACGACTGGCTACGACAAAGAAATTGGCCTAGGGGTCTACGATATTCACAGCCCCCGCGTCCCGAGTATCGATGAAATCAAAGCCAATATCCAACGAGCCTTACGCGTCATCGATGTTCACCAATTTTGGATCAACCCAGACTGTGGTTTAAAGACGCGGCAAGAACCCGAGACCCGCGCCGCATTGGCCAATATGGTCGCCGCTCGTGATGCCATTCAGTCTCAACTGAACACGTCCGCCAAGTAAAGGGGTGATTTTCTATGGATTTAAGACAAGCACTTAAGCAGCGCGTCCTGGTTGCGGACGGTGCCATGGGGACCCTCTTATATGGTAACTACGGTATCTCATCGGCCTTCGAAAATCTGAACTTAACGCATCCCGACACGATTTTACGCGTCCATCAAGCCTACATCAGTGCGGGTGCCGATATTATTCAGACAAACACCTACGCCGCCAACCGGTTGAAATTAGCCCGCTACAACTTACAAGACCAAGTGACGGCCATTAACCAGGCGGCGGTCCAAATCGCTAGCTCTGCCAGGCAACACGCGGATCACCCGGTCTATATATTAGGCACAATTGGCGGACTAGCTGGTGGTACCGACCAAGAAATCCAACGGGCAACCCCCGCCGCTATCGCTGCTAGTTTAACGGAACAGCTCGACGCCCTCCTAGCAACCGATCAATTGGACGGCATCTTACTCGAAACTTACTACGCCTTACCCGAGCTGCTGGCGGCCCTCAAACTCGTCAAGGCTAAAACCAATTTACCGGTCATCACCAACGTTTCGATGCTGGCACCGGGCGTCTTGTGGGATGGGACGACCTTTGCCGCGGCCATTCGGCAACTCGCTAAGGCGGGCGCTGATGTCGTCGGGACCAATTGTCGGCTAGGACCATACTACCTAGCCCAATCATTTGAACACCTCGCCATCCCCGAAAACGTCCAGCTCGCGGTCTACCCTAATTCTGGGTTACCGGGGACCGACCAAGACGGCGCGGTCGTTTATGACGGCGAACCCAGTTACTTTGAAGAATACGCGGAACGCTTCAGACGGTTAGGGCTCAATATTATTGGGGGCTGCTGCGGGACGACACCGTTGCACACCGCGGCGACCGTTCGCGGATTGACTAGTCGCACGATCATTCACCACAAAACGCCGACCCATCAGCCGTTAGCGACGCCATTATCCCCAACCAAGGGTCAACACCCGTTTTTAGCAAAGGTTGCGACGGCTAAGACCGTCTTGGTGGAAATGGACCCGCCCCGAAACTTCGATACAACTAAATTTTTCAAAGGGGCGCAACGACTAAAGGCCGCCGGTGTCGACGGAATTACGCTATCCGATAACTCCCTCGCCGAAGTACGAATTGCAAACGTCACGATTGCCGCGCAGTTAAAACTGAACTACGGTATCACCCCGGTCGTTCACCTAACGACCCGCGACCATAACTTGATCGGCCTGCAGTCTGAAATCATGGGTTTACACAGTCTTGGAATCGATGACGTCCTCGCAGTGACTGGTGATCCCGCAAAGTTAGGTGATTTCCCTGGTGCTACTTCGGTCAGTGACGTCCGTTCCGTTGAGCTCATCAAGCTCATCAAACAGTTCAACAGTGGCATTGGCCCAACCGGGAAGTCCCTCAAACAAGCAAGCGACTTCCGCGTGGCCGGGGCTTTCAACCCGAACGCTTATCGCACCGACGTTTCCGTTAAGTCCATTGAACGCAAATTGGCGTACGGGTGCGACTACATCATTACCCAGCCAGTGTTTGACCTCGCTAACGTCTACGCCATGGCTGACGCCCTTAAAGCAAGTGATATCCACGTCCCAGTATTTGTTGGCATCATGCCGCTCGTGTCCAAACGCAACGCTGAATTTCTGCACCACGAAGTTCACGGCATCCGGCTACCGAAAGCCGTTCGCGACCGGATGGCACAGGCGGAATTAGACGACAACGAACGGGAAGTCGGTTTACAAATTGCCAAAGAATTAATCGATGGGGTTTGTGAAGTCTTTAACGGTGTTCACATCGTCATCCCATTTAATCGCTTTAAAACGGCCATCGAACTCGTGAACTACGTACAACAAAAAAATCTAACCACAACCCATTAAAACAAAACGCCTCTAAAGTCCACTTTCATGCTAAAATTAGACATGAACTGCGAACTTGGAGGCGTTTTGAATGTTTCTCATAATTCATATTATTGGCTGGTTATGGCTAACCGTAATGGTAGCCCTCGGACTCAGCCGCAAAGCGGTCAAATCAGCTAACCGCTACTTAATTTTAAGTCGGCTTGGTTATTTACTTCTTATTGTAACGGGCGTTTATTTGGCCACTAAGACGTTCACCGGTAACTGGTGGTTGACGTTAATCAAAGCCGTCTTGGGTATCGGAACGATCGGTTTGATTGAAGTCGCCTTTGCCCGTAAACAAGAGAGTCATCTCACGGGTCACCTACTGGCGTTGCTCAGCCTCGGTATTTTGGTGACGGTGGTTTGTGGCGCCCTTCTGCACTGGAATCTAACTGGCAATTGGATCTAAAAAAGCACCTAGAATTTAAGTTCTAGGTGCTTCCGATTACGAATTGCGATTACTCAAACGTTTCATTAAATTGCGACGCATGCGCATCTTTTGGTTATGCTCCATAAAAATCAAACGTGAAGTCCCGTAGTTAAACAACCCCACGAGGACTTGGTCAATGATTTTGACCAGTAATGGTCCCCAGAATAATAGTGAGATCCCTACGAACATAATCAGGGTATCAAAGAGGTACGATAATCCCCGTGTCAGCATAAACCCGATGAACTCACGGCACCAGTGCCAAAGGTCAGTCGATTTAGAGTGGAAGACGACCGCTTTATTGGTAAAGAAACTGAATAAAGTGGCCAGAATCCACGCAATTGTGTTTGAAAACAAGTAGTGTTCGAATAAAATAGAATGTAAAATCCAAAAGGCCAACACGTTTACGAGTGCGGCCATAAAACCAAAGATTGCGTATTTCCAAAAATACTGATATCGCCGGTAGACTTTTGTTAACCACTGCACTGTCATTCGCCGCCGTTTCTAAAGTATTATAGTCCCAGTTATTAAAACAATAGCAATATCATAACGCATTTGGTGTCGTGCTGACAAGCACGCACCCAAAAATTGGTGTTCGTTATGAACGTCAATTATACTTAAACTAATCTGCAATTCTTTTTGGAGTGAATTCACATGTCAACTTTACCTTTAATCTTTGGACTCGGTTTGGCCTGCATACTACTGCTGATGATCTTGATCATCGCACTAGTTCACGGGCACCGCGTCAAACAAGATGCACAAAAACAGGCCACCTTACTGAAATCCATTCGAACCCGGTTAGTTCAACAAAGTTTGGCAAACCAAGAACAGGAACGGCGGTTAACGAAACTGCAAACACAAAACAACGGTTTTCGTGAACGCCTCCGCCAATCGGTGCCCCATCCAATCGAAGTCCCACATACACGGCGGATCACTGCCAATTCACGGGCAATTTTCCGTTCCTATGTCATTGGGTTGGACTATTACCAAAAGGAATTCGAAGCTGCTTTAGCCGATGCCAGCAAGCGCGGTTACTTCAAAATGTACGACGACTACAATGAATCCGGGCTAAAAGCCGACTACTTATATGATAAGAAGTACAAAGTTGACGCCAATGCGAATATTGGTGAAATCCAACTCGTTGAAGAAGTCGATGGTCCCCAGCGGTCCGTACGGGTTGAGTTAAAGGTCGCTGATCACGGCTACACCATTGGTTACCTGCCTAAGAAACAAGTCAACGAAGCCTTTAACGTCATTGATATTTACGCCAATTCCGTCATGACGCTGTCTTCCAAGACCCATTTAACGGGTGGCGAATGGAAAATGGCCATTGACGCGGTCGACGAAATGCAATATTTAAACGATCCCAACGCTAAGCACCGGGATTTGCAAGATTACGGATCCATCGATACCCCACTGAGAATCAAGACTGGGAAGAAATCCTACTTCTTGCAATTCACCTTATACGAAATGGAAATCAACAACGATCAGATTCCACTGTATAGCCTCGTAGATACCATTGATGGCCAACGGGGATCCGTCGTTCAAGTTGACGCCGCACCAATCACGTATACGGTGTCAGTTGAAGCGGGATCTAAGCTGGGCAGTAAGGTCAGCGTCATTCCTGAACAAATTGACCGGGTTATCTGGGTGCCCAACTGGAAACAATGAGGACGATCACGGATGAAAAAATTATTATTAGTCACGCTTTTATTAATTAGTATCGGGGTCATGGCGTACGTCGACGTTCAAATCATTAGCCAAACGCCCTACCCAAGTTTATCGCAACAATAACCATCGTAAGGAGGCTGCGACGTGTCAAAAATGCTTACCATCAGTGCTTGCAGTTTGCTCTTGTTATTAGCGGGATGCACGTCACAGGCGCAACCGAGTCTCTCAACGACTCAAGAAAATACCATCGCAGCTAACAACCGCAAAGCGGCGGCTGACCAGCAAGCAAAGGCAGAAGATGCAAGTGCGGCCAAGCGGGCTGGCACCCAGTACCAAGCAACCGACGACCACATTACTGGCGCTGACAAAGCCGCGGCTGCGGTCGATCAAGTCTTGAACGCCCCTAAAGCACAACTTTTCGTTGCGGTACCAAACGTTAACGTCGATGGTAACGGCCACCACTATTACCAGGTCAACACCTTCGCCAAAACAGCTAACGGCCAACGGGGGCAAGCTTTGGCTCACTACTTCGTTTACTTGGATGGTAAAATTACAACTAAACAGATCGATTAATCATCAAAAAATATCGCGCCCACTTCGTTTAGCACTTAACGAAATGGGCGCGATATTTTTGACGCTCAAGTCAAGTTCAGGACCACTTTTTGGCTTGAATCGAGTGCCACGACAGATGAAATCACAGATGACTGGAAGCGGAAATTCTATTGTTACTAACGTTGTTATATCGGTTAATTAGTAATCATTATGCCTTTCACCCTTTAGCTAAATCAATTGAAGCAACCATTACTAACCGTTAGATATTCATCAAAAAAGGTTTCTTTTTTTCTACTTTTTAGTTATAATTAACAATGTTGTTAAATATTTATGCCCCAGTGGCGGAACTGGCAGACGCGCAGCGTTCAGGTCGCTGTATTGGCAACAATGTACAGGTTCGAATCCTGCCTGGGGCATAATTTGGTAAACTAGATGAAGCTTGAATCCTGTTAAACGTTGATTTAACGGCATTCAAGCTTTTTTCATTTGTACTAAAAAGCACTACTAATTTCAAAAATTTGTCTTTATTTGTCTTTAAGACATAAATGTATACTTTTGAATATTAGTTATAAAAAAATCCCCCACGCCGAAACGCAGGGGAAAAATTGCAGAGTGATCAAGCTCCGCAATGAATGAAACTCTATATCAAGTTATAGCCAACAATTATTATAGCACTATTTTGCTGCTTGTGAGGCGGATTCTGACGCCATTTCAGTGTCAGATGATGTAGAACTATTCACTGCAGCGACTGTGGACGTTGGTGTTTGCACTTCGTCAGCAACTTTATTAGCCGTCGCTTCAACTTGGCTTTCCTCGTCACTTTTAACTGTTGGTACTGTCACTGTTTGAACATCAGTAATAACGCCCAGCATACCAAGGATCGTTAATACTGTGTTAATAACGGCAACAATGGCTGACCAGTCACCAGTAAATTTAATGCCAAACATGGCAAAGACTTGTTGAATCAAAACGATCAGTAACGAAATAATTCCAGCGATCAGTTTACCATTCAAACTACCATCGACATTCTTGAAACTAATTTTTTTAATCATAGTTTTCCTCCTAAAGGAACTTTTCTGCGATGTAAATAACTAATGTGACTAGCACGCCACTAACCAGGACACCGATAACCCAATTTTGAATCTGTGTCACTCGGTCTATCTCATGCTCAACCTCGATGGACTTGGCTAGGGCCTTGTCCGACTTGGCCTCAATATCATCAACCTGATTAAGCTTGTCTTCAATGTTCTCTACTTTAGCTTTGGTAGCGGCCACATCCTTTTGAATATCCATTAATAACTTGGTTGTATCATCGTATTGTGCCATTACCGCACCACCAATCGCTGGCCGGGATAGATAGTGGTGTAAATCGTCTTTCCGTTTTGACTAGCTAATGTAGTCATGCTCAGGCCGTTGCGTTGTGCGATTGTCCACCAGCTGTCGCCAGACTTGACTGTGTAATACGTATGGCTAACCGGCTGACCAGTAACTCGCTTTCCGTAGGCTGGCCCGTTGGTGACGCCTAGCTTAATGAAACCGTACAGGCCATTTGAACGGGTGTAACGTGCCCATACATAGTCGTGTTCGATAATAACCGCATTGTAAGTTACACTATCGCCCTTGTAATAGGTAGCCACTTGACTAACTTTGTCGCTATCCGTGTAGCGAACAGCTAGTGTCCGATTAGGATAGAATACTCCTAGCTGGTTGTATTTAACAACCTTAAAGGCGGCCTTCTTAGCTGCATGAGCCTTCTTAACTCTGGCTTTAGCTCGTTTCTTGCTAGCAGTTGTGTAGCCTGATTTAGTAATGCCTGTTAAATCAACATTGCCATCTAATCCGCCAGCTCTGTAAGTGCTAGTGAATTGGAAGATAGCCACACCGTGCATGCTAGGAAAACAACTATAATTAGGACGGGTTCTAACCAGATAGTCCGGATATTCAGCTAGCCATAGGCAATTACCATAGGCGTGTACAATGGCACTAGTATTAACATGAGCATTGAGGTAGGCCTTGCCAGAGTATAGCATCGGTGTATATCCAGCGTCCTTAATCAGCTTCATCTGGACTTTAATGGCATTAGTGTTGGCTGTAACGCTATAAGAAGCCCCGTCCTCATAGTCTAGCGCTACAATACTGCCCTTTGGCGTCCTAACTCGTGGCAAGTAATAGGCCATCATTGCCTTGGCATTGAACATATTGCCACCGACACCGTCCCATAAATACGTGTGTACCCGTTTACCAGCCCGTTGAGCTGATTTAACTTGGCTGTTATACGTGGTTTGATGGATATTAGTGCCACCATAGAAGCCACCCGCCTGTGAGAATACAAACTTATCAGAACTATAGCCAAATTTCCCACTATTACCTTGATACCTAGACCAGTCGACCCCTTGTTGCCGGATAGTCGAAGCCTGACTGGTAACATTGACCATTAAAAAGGCCATAAAAATGGCGCCCATCATTAAGATGAGTGCCTTTAACTTGTGCTTATTCAATTGTCTACCTCCTAATTTAGTATGTCTTCTGGTGCAGGACTCCATGAGCTTGGCGTACGTGTAATCATCATTTCTTTGTATTTATATGTGTAACTTTCAGTCTGTGAGCTAGTAAAACCAACAAATGCCGAAGGAAACGACTGTCCCTCAAAAATATCAAATGTGAAGCTGATGGCACCACTTTGACCTGCTGGAATTGCTTTTCCGGATACATTATAGATGAACTTACTGCCTACGTATACACTAACATAAAGAGTTATTAACACAGGTGTTGTGTTTTCAATATAAGCCGAAGCATAATACCTACCAGCACCATATATTCCGCTTACTCGACTAGATGGTGAATTTCCCCATCCTGAAACAGTAATAGTTTTTAATTCGTTACTGGTGCCGGTAACCAGATTCCTACCATAAACTTGCTTGCCATCGCTGAACACCTTGTCTACTGCCTTGCCATCTTTAATCCATGTTCCATGTGTTATATTCGCCATTTAAATCACCCCTGAATCACGTATAAGCCACTCTTATCAACTAACGTATTATACTGCGCTTGGGTGATAACGTTGATTACTGCGTCTTTACCGCTGTCGCCTTTAGCACCAACGAGAGAGGCCAGCCATTGATTAACACTGCCAGAGAAGCCAGCATTCACAGCAACCTGATATGCAGAAAGTCCTTGTTCTCCAGGATCTCCTTTTTCACCCTTATCAATCGTGCTTGCGGCTTTATTCATTGCTTTAACAAAGTCATCAAAAGCAATGGTCGTAATCGTGCTACCATTGGCACTTTGAATGTTATTGTCAATTGTAAACCCGGTCGATCCATCACTAGGGTAGATTGACGTTCCAGTGCTATCAACCACCCATACTTCAATGGCATAGCTACCAGCTGGTAAACTAGTCATCAAGTCAGCAGTAAAGGTAACGGTGACTTGACCAGTCGTTGGGTCTGTTAAACTAGTTGGGTCAACTGTGGCCGATTTAAGATAGCCACTATCATTGCCCAATTTAACGGTAATTGAAGTAACGTTAGTTAAGTCAGTGGCCACATTATCATTGCCACATATTAACGTAAAGCTAGTGGTGGTATCACCAATTTTAACCGTCTGTGGTGAAGTATCGGTAAAACTAAGCGTTTTCGCCATCTTTAGGCGCCTCCTTTTCAGCCAACTTGGCATTGAGTTGGTCAATTTGAACTTGTGCCATCGCTAATTGCTGGTCTTTAACGGCAATCGCTTGGGCATAGTTACTTGTAAGTTTGCTAATTAAAGCTTGTGCATCGATATTCATATATTAAGCCTCCTGTGTGGTGGTCGTTGTAGTCGTGGTAGTGTTTAAATAAGGATTAATGTCCGCGGCAATTGCAGTCATGCAAGCAACGTAAAGACCAGCATTGGGATCATCAACAGTTCCTTTTTTCATAGCGGCTAAATAAGCTGCGTTATCCAAAACTATATAACCATCAAGATTATCTGCAGTAACTGGGTAGGCAAACGTAAAATAAACCCCAGTCCCTTTTTCATCCCGTGCTTGTTCCACCCGTGTGATTTGTAAGTTGTCATTCATTAATATTATCCTCCATTTCAATTTCCATTTTTCTCACTCTAATTTGAAGCTGTTCATTTTCACGTTGCAAAGCTTTGATTGCCGACCACCCGTAAAAAGTGGCTTTGTTGATGTCGATAGTTTCACCATCAAGCGCCATAATTTCTGGAGCAATGTAGTAGCTTCGCTCGTCGTTCACATCATCAATAATCGGGCCCATATGGAGCCCGTGAGTGTTGTTTTCGCCTTTATAAAGGTAGGTCGCAAGGCTTGTGTTAGCTACTACGTTACCGTTAGGTTGAACAGCAACAACGGTTTTCTTTTTAGATAGCTGACTTGAAGAACTAAGGTTGGCCGCAACAATCGTTTCGAGAGCGTTACCTTTTCCTGATCCTTGCTCAAAGTAAATCCAATTGTTGCTGGGAGAATTTATGACATAGTTGGCAGCGCCCAGTTTGATTCCCCCAAATTGAGCCCACGTACTTGACCCGTCCAACCCTCCAGTAATCTCCATACCCTGTCCTTTAATATGAACCCCATTAGAGTTTACGACGAAAGTATCGTTTGCATCACCGGTTGAAAGTGAAATCAGATCAGCGTCCATATAGGCCCGCCCACCGGTTGCACTGGTGAACTTAATGTATGAGGCCGATAGGGTGCTTTGAACATTACCCACATTCTGAGTCGCACCATCAATTGTTCTTGAACCGTTTGAGTTTGCAACGATATAACCGCTACCTATTTTTAAAGTACCCGTGTTAAGTTTCCAAGCATGATAATGATTGTTGGAATCTTGATCAACCCCATCATAGGTAGTTGTTAAAGTTCCGTTATTATCTAAGATTACTTGACCAGCCGATAAGATGTTGCCTGTGTCTGAAGTGTAACCTTGATACTTTGAGCCTTGATTAATCATTGGCTGGCTAAAAGTAAAGTCTCCTGACCCATTATAGACATTATAGTCAATTGAAACGTATGATGCCGTTGACGGCATGACCAAATTTTCAACTGTTAATAGATTCCAGTCGTGATAATTACCATCAGAAATATAATTAGTACCATCTGCACCAACTTGGTTTAAACTGCTATCCCAAAATCTAAGTGCAATATTAAATTCAGTACCTTTAGTGGCGTTCCTTACGAGAAGCCATGCTGACGAACTAAACGCCCTATCGTTAGAATAATTCACGGGCATTAATTTAGAACGTGCTGATTGAACCCAATATGCACCGTTCGTGGTTGAATTCCAATTTATTCCGAGTGTTCCAGCGTGGGCCGAGTTATTGACCACATGACCACCATTTGTGAGGCTCCAACCTGCGGCATTACCTAAAAGTTCTGAATTATAAACAAAGTTTTTGTTGCCAATCAGTGAAAGTGATGTCGCCGTGATGTTCCCTTTATCATCTGTGGTAAAAGTCCCATTAGGATTACTAAAAGTTCTCGCAACAATGTCTACGCCTTCCAGTGTCCCCGTGGTAATTTTTCCAATATTTGCAGATAGTGCAGATAGGGAGCCAACATCAATATGACTGGCACCGATTTTTCCTGTGGTAATGTTTGACGCGTTCAAATTTTTAACGGTAATCACATTTGCATCAATTGTTCCAGCAGTTAGTTTGTTGGCACTAAGATTACCTACTTGGGCGTCTGTGATAGCAGCATTGGCTATTTGAGCAGTACCTACAGCTAGTTTGCCTATCTTGGCATTGGTAATTGCACCATCACCTATTTGGGCGGTTCCTACAGCTAGGCTAGCAATTTTAGCACTACTGATAGCGGCGTCTTTAATATTGGCCGTGCCAACAGCTAATGAGCCAATCTGGGCATTGGTAATTGCACCGTTGGCTATCTGTGCTGTACCTACAGCCAATTTGCCTATCTTGGCATTAGTAATTGCACCATCACCAATCTGAGCCGTGCCTACGGCTAGTTCAGCAATCTGTGCACTACCTACAGCCTCCTTACCAATCTGTGCATTGGTAATTGCACCATTGGCTATCTCAGCAGTCCCGATAACCTCTTTATCAATAACCGTCTCTGTTGTTATATGGACTACCGAGCCGTCCTTAACGCCTGCACTAAGCGTCTGATAATCAGCACTTGCCTTGTTAGCACTTGCTGTTGCTGTACTACCGGCTAATATGGCATTTGAGGCGGCTTGACTAGCACTATTAGCAACACTAGTAGCATTATTACCAGCAATTTGAGCTTGACTAGCAACTGTAATTGCTTTGTTTGCCGTTACTACTGCTGTACTACCAACTATTACTGCACCGGAAGCGGCCTGACTAGCAGTGTTAGCAACACTAGTTGCATTATCACCAGCAATTTGTGCTACCGTAGCCGCACTATAAGCCTGTGAAGCCACCTGACTAGCATTATCACCCGTTATAGCTGCTTGTGACGACACAATATCAGCATTTGACGCAACCTGACTAGCAACCGCAACGTCCGATTTTGTATTTGCTATATCGGTGTCATAACTCGCTTGAAGTTTATTTTCCATCAGAGCCATTTGATTATTAAAGTCAGATAAAGCCGCAGCGTACTTGTCACGATCTATGTCGCTAGCCTTATCCCCGGTTCCAATAACAGACCCCATGAAGCTGTTCAAATTAGCATAAGCCGATTCTAATTCTTTAGTATCAATTCCTAAACTTTTTGCCCGTTCCAACAAAACATTGTAGCGTGATGTTTCCCCAGCAAATCGTGCCGTGGTACCCTGCTTCTCAATTACTGACATCATATTAGGATCATACAAGTTTTTCACATCTTGATCAGTAGACTTAGCCTGATCTGTAACTGCGTTAATTCTGATGCCATCATCCGATAAAGTGACTTGAACCGGATTTGATTCTGTCATTTGGCTTCCCCCTTTCTATTCATCATCATCGGCCATCACGGCTGTATTAATTTGAGTTGCTTCTGGACGGACATTAATCGGTATTGTAAATACCCGTTCAGTTTCGGTTCCTTTGGCATCTTCACAATTAAAGGTAATCAAGAGTTCACGGCTACCGTCGGATTCGTATAAAATGTTGCAGGTTTCTGGCTCTTGCGCCACATCGGTCATCTTTAAATCCATGTCCAACAGATAATTCATGGCGAACTCTTGGCCCTTGTGCACGACGTTAATGGCATAAAGCATACGGTTATCGCTCATGTTCACATTACCAGACTGCCAATATACATAGGGAAAGTCTAAACATTGCGATTGATAAGTTTGTTCAGCAATCTCAAAGCCATAATTGGTGATATTGAAGGTATACAAAACGTTATAGTTGCCAGCCTGTACATCGGATAGCTTTAAAATGTCTTGGGTACCATCGGAATAGCCACATAGCACATAGCCATGTTTAAGGTCAGCATTAACCCGGCAATATTTACCGACTGTACAATAGTGAGTAATCCGGCTATCATTGGCCGCTAAAGTTGCTCCCGCAACGTATGGGAAACGGCTAATAGCATAGCTTTTACTGGCAGTGTCCACACACGTAGAAGCCCAAATATAGGTGCCCGAGCTAGTTTCCTCAACCGAAAAGCTAGCCCCGTGACCACCATTTGTAATTTTCATCATGCTTACGGTCGAAAAGTCCGCATTATGAAGGACGTACAAGGTATCCTTGGTTGTTTTTTTGTTAATGGCCCGTGACGTAATATACTGGCCGTTACTTAGTCTGCACATATACTGGGCTGCCTTTTGTGCTCCGACTGCCGTACTAATTGGATTAAAGTCCCCTAGATGAGTAATCGCGGCGGTGTCCAAACTAATTTCGGGGTCATCTTGAATATAGCCCGTTTC
This sequence comes from uncultured Lactobacillus sp., assembly GCA_937916845.1. Lineage (GTDB taxonomy): Bacteria > Bacillota > Bacilli > Lactobacillales > Lactobacillaceae > Lactiplantibacillus > Lactiplantibacillus paraxiangfangensis. Next base: position 39,067 of record CALFSK010000039.1, read on the forward strand.
AATCGTGCCATGTAAGGTGCCCACTGCAGCAAATGGGGCATTAATTAAATAGCCAGTCGCTTGGTAACTTGGATCAACCGTGCCATCTGTATTATAACGGCGCCAAATAAAGCCCTTGCTGTCAATGTAGGAGCTAATGTTCGTGCCACTTTCCCAAGCGCTTAAAATAATCCGTTTAGTTTGGCTAGCGTCATTAAAATTAATACCATCAGGCGTTGTATCGACTGGCTGAACTGAGCTAGCATCCTTTTTAGCCTTTTCCAAGGCCGACCGTAAAGCATTTTGATACCCTGTTAACCAGGCAGGCGTACTAGCGATAACCGTGACATATTCACCAAATCCTACTGTATTACCATAGGGGTTAGCAAAGCTAATCGTTCGTTGAATCACACGACCACTAGCATCTAAGACTGGCTTAATCATCTCATCTTTAAAACGAATCGTAGCACCCAACGGTGGGTTAAAATCAGGCGTTACGTTAACTTCATAATAGGTCCGTGGGTGATTATACAGTGCTAAAATCTCCTGGGCCCAAGCCTTCAATCCAGCCGGATGTTCAATTGAATTGGCGGTAATTACGCCTTCATAATACATTCCCAGTTGCCAGTCAGGATTATATTCACGGTTAGCATCTTCATCGACAATGTACGCTTTTCCGCCATTAGCCTTCGCAATCGTGCTGCCATTATGACCATACGGAATTAGCTTCGTAATGGGATTAAAGACCGTCGTCCGCTTAATGCTAGTCATGTTTCGGCCAAAAATGGCTTCATTGTAAACAACATTTACATTTAGCTGATCAACCACTTCACATGTTTTACTAAGAATATTTCCCTGACTATCAATTTCAACGTACGCATCAATTTCAACGTTATAAGTCTGCAGCAACGTTTGTAGTAATGTGCTAGCCTTGCTTTTTCCGTCAATGCTAAAAGAACTAACCATAGTGTTATTAGTATTAAACTTGAGCGTCCAGCCCGTGCTACTGAACACTTCTTTGAACGCATCCTGAATGCTCGTGCTAGTCGTCGGCATGGCTATCGGGTAATGGTGCGCCAAAGTGTACAGCATTAAGTTCGTTAGATTTAGCGTTGTAATATGCTTTACAGCTCCCGTATTCGCCTCATCAGTACTGTAAATCCGCATCACGTACCAATGCCCTGCCACAGCGTCATAGTAGGCTAAGTTATTGCCAGCAATTGCTTTATCACTGTCAGGCTGACCCTGCAAGACATCCACGGAACCACTGTGGTCAAACTTTTTGGATTGCGCATTAAGGTTAATAGTTCCACTAAAATTATCTTGAGTCCCCACATTAACGTCATCATCATAGCTAGTGCTGGTGTTATCACTATCCGCTAACTGAATCTTGATACTATCATTTGAAAACTGGGTGGCACCATCAATAGTCAGTGTTCCAACTCGTTTTAAATTTTTATCAAGAATCAAATACTGATTTGTTAAAGACAATTGTCATCCCCCTTTCTATGTAAAAAGAGGCTGCCCGCTAAGGCACCCTCTAAGCTAAATCATAGTATGCGTGGTAAATATTTAAGTGTAATCTGAGCATCACTTAAGTCGCCAACCATCGTTAAATTATTCACACCGGGGCGTAATTTAGGATAATCAGTACTCCATACTGGTGAGACTAACCGGCCGTTAACAGTAGTTGAGTCCGTCTCACAATCCATTACAATTTCTTCACCCGCATTTGCAATGAAGGTCGGCTGGAAAGCTGCTGGCTCGGTATGCTGCCAAATTTGGATACCAGTAATCGTCATGTATGGATCCTTATACTTAATTTTGCTAATGTCTTCAGTGATTGGGCGCTTTAAAAATACGGCACCAACACCACCAAGCGCTGTAGTATACTTGCCCGCTGTGTCCACATACTTTCCTTTTACAACTAAATGTTTGGTTGCATCTTTGTAGGGCTGTCCCGTTTTTGTGTTGTACTGCGTTAAGGACCATGTAAAAACATTACCTTTTTTAGTAATATCTAAAACGATCCAAGCAGAGGTTAAAGCCGATTTTTCCTCTTTATTGACGACATTTACATATTGCTTTTTCTTTTCTTTAATGGTCTTCTTAACGACTTTACCTTTTTTATTCTTTGATTTTTTTACAACGGTTTTAGTTTTAGTCCCAGTTTTTACCTTGAACTTTTGTGGCGTAGGATGGTTAAAAGAACCGGTGGGGCCATAATCATGATAAAGGTTATGGTGAGTACCGTCGCCCTTGGCTAATTTGCTACCAGGTTCACACAACTGTAAACGTAGCAGCGGGCGCGCACCCTTGCTAATATCTACGAACCCAAATCGTAGAATAGTATTACCGTTGGCATCTAGCAGTAAGATTTCACAGCTCCCCATTGCGCGGCCATTATGCGTGCCAGAATACTTAATATGGTGTAACCCGGCACGCACTCGCCAGTCAGTCAACGCATTCGTAAGCCCGGTATACCGATAAGCCGGACCATACGAGATATCACCAAGCTTGGTCGGCATCTTGCCAAAATCTTTGACCTTCATAGCGGTACTCTTACTACTAATCTCACAACTACCTTGATAGACATTATTACCACTGGTTTGCATCCCCGAAATAGCTGTTGAATCGTTCGTCCACATCGCCATTGTCGCAATAGGATCATTAACTACTCTGACATCCGGCTGTACAGCATCGGCCTGATCCTCATCCGTTTCCGGACCCAATCCAAATATCCCACCGTTCAGGGAAAAACCGATATATTTCAAATCACGTTTTGCGACGGCTTGAATAACTGGCTCTGTTCTGGCCGTCCCACCAACAGTAATCGTGTTCAATCCAACCTTGAGCGACGTTTCAACTTGTGGCTTAGTTGCCCGCGGGTCCGATTGAACAAAAGTGATTGTTAACGTTGCGTCAAACATCCCGGTATTTATTGGGGCAGGATCGCTGATTGCTGTAATATGACCCCAGTACGTCACATCGGGTTCAAAACCAAACACTAACGGATATTCTTCGCCATTCTTATCCGGATCGTCACTCAGCAATAATCCGGCCAAATTATGCATCACCTGGTTAAAAAGTCTTTGATTATCGGCACAATAGACGGTAACCGGAATATTGATTGTCCGTCCTGTGTAGTCCGTCCCCAGAAACTGTGTCCCATACTTTGCGGGAATGTCAGTTGTTTGTTCTGCCATTGCGGGCGCACTGGGAAGAATTACATTGCCCATCTCAACCTGTAAATCATCCCGGCTATTCATGCCAGCGTATTCAAAATCATCTCGTTTTAAGGTCACGATTTAACCTCCTTTTTAAATTTAACTATGTAAAAAGGGTGCCCAATTAAGGGCGACCCTTTAATTGATGGCTTTAATAGCCCATCATTTGTGAATACTGTGAAGCTGTTTTATTTTCAGATTTAATGGTATCAATTACGTCTGACTTAGCAATGAATGCTTGTACATTGCCTTGACCTGATACTAAAGCTGCTAATAATGCAATAACTTTATCAAGTTTCTTATTGCTTTCGCTGTCTGTTGACGAAGTTTGACTGCCATTGCTGCCATTTACCACTTGACTAGCCTGTGCAATTAACTGGTTAGCACGTGATTTATTGGTCAATGGCAGTACCATTTCAGGTTTGTTGTGTTCAGCGACTTCAATTAACTGGTTAGTGTTGATGATGCCACCGTTCTCGTAGCCTTCGGGCCCACTAACACGAGCAAACGCACTAGGGCCTGAGCCATATTTAGCCTTCATATAGTGGATACCAGCTAGCAAGTCATCATAACCATTAAGTGGATTGTTATGGCCGGGGAACTTGTAGGCATCAAATGTTGGTTGGATAGTTTGAACCAGCCCTTTAGATGGAGTACCCCTTTTAGCGTTAGGGTCCCAAGTATTAACCACTGACGGGTCACCATTTGACTCACGGGCAATAACCTTCATCCAAGCTGATACTTGACTAGCACTTGCTTCAAAGCCGTTCTTCTTCAAGGCTTTGATAACATCTGGCTTCCAACGTTGAACACCTGAACCACCGGGGTTACTACTGCCGCCATCACCAAACTCATCGGCTAACTTGCTGATGAACTTCCAGAAACCACTACCTACTTGCTTTTTAATGGTGCCTAACAGGCCACTAGATTTAGAAGACTTATCTGAGCTAGTGCTATCTGATAAACCGGGTACTCGTCCATAACCAGCAAACGTACCATAGCCACCACCATGAACTTTACTGATACCCATACCGTCTTTTTCATTTTCAGCACTGTAAAACTCGCCATTGCCGGTGTATACCCCAACGTGATCGCTACCACCAGGCCCAAAGAATACCAAGTCACCTGGGTTAGGATTGCTAACATGTTTAGAAGCCTTATACTGCTCACCACTAGTACGTGGGAAACTAATTCCAAGCTTCTTTAGTGTGTACTCAACTAATCCGGAACAGTCAAACGCACTAGGACCTTCAGCACCGTAAACGTACTTGTTTGTGGCACCGTACTTCTCCATTGCATTAACTAGCGTGGAACTAGAAGCACCACTGTCTAGGCTGTCACTAACGCCACCCCATAGAGTTGACCACCATGTCTTGGCTTGCTTTTCAACGCCATTAAATAGTCCGTGGCCAATGTTGCTCATGACACCCGAGACGCCCTTAGAAGACCAGCTAAACAGGTTTTCAAGTGACTTAATCGGGTGAGCAATAATATTTTCGGCAGTTTTAAAGAACTTCTCCAGGCTGCCAACCTTTTTACCAACCCAGCTAGTCACACCTGAAATGCCACTAGTGACACTGTTTAAAATGTCACCAAAGAATCCAGTCCCTTTAGCATACTTAGTCACGCCTTGCATTGCCATTAACATGGCTGTCTCACTGGCATTCAATACCTCAGTGCCAGCGGGTAGCATCATCTTAGTGTTACGGCCTTGAACAATGCCTGAGTCACCATTAGGTAGCATGACCATTTCTTTGTTGCCAGTTTGAGGGCTATCATTACCATCATTTAGCATTGCCATAGTAGGGCGTGTAATTGGATTCCGTGACCCACTAAACATACCAGTACCTTCGGCAAAATGAACATGGCTTAAATCACCAATGGTTTTCTTTTTACCACCAAACGTATGGATGACGCTATCAACCGCATTAATCCCACCGTTGATAATATCAATGACATCGTTCATGCCATCTCTAGCAAAGCCTTTAAGGTCTTTCCACAGGCCTTTGAAGATATTCTCAACGCCGGTACCTAAGCTAGACCAGCCACCCTTAAATTTACCTTTAAAGGTTGACAGCCAGCCACCCATGGACTTACCAAATACCCTAGTATGGCTCAGGTCTTTGTTCCAGTAACTATGCAAGTTAGACCGCATCTTGTTCCAATGATTGTTCCAACTATGTGACCAGCTCTTCTTCCAGCCAACCCATTTTGAGCCCATGCTACCAAAAAAATTCTTAGTATGCTTATATGAGCCGTTCCATGCATTGTGTAAGCCAGATTTTGTACTATTCCAATGTTTTGACCAGCTTTTCTTGAAACTCGATTTCCAGCCATTCCACTTCTTACCAACACTACTAAAGAACTCTCTAGTATGCTTCAATGATCCATTCCAGGCACCCTTTAAGCTCTTGCCAGCGTCTGACCAGTGTTTGTTCCAGCTCTTCTTAAAGCTCTTTTTAAATCCATTCCACTTTTTAGACATATTGCTTAGGGCTTTGCCTACTGACTTGCCGACATTTGAGCCCCATTTAGCAATACCCTTGCCAAAGTTAACCACTGCTTTAAATGTCTTGTTAACCCATTCACGGAACGGTTTAATGTGCTTGTATGCCTCGTAGAATGCTACACCTAATGCAACCACCGCAGTAACAACTAGTCCAATAGGGTTAAGTAGTAATAACCTGCCCAATGATAGAAATGCTCTACCTAGTGTCTTAATACCAGCACCTAGCACGCTGAATGCCTTAGAAGCACCTTTATAGGCGATTTTAGCCGTCCACTTTAAGCCCCTACCAATCTTGCTACCGACTGATTTAGTGTGTGCCCACATACTGCTAAGCACACCTTTGGCCTTGGTGGTGGTTACACTAGCAGCCATCTTTAACCAGTGACCCATTCCAGTCCCTGAACGCTTAACAAAACTTGCAAACTTGGTTAGTTCACGCTTACCTTCAGCACCATCTACCTTTGGTTTGAATACAAGCCGGCTAAGCTTACCACCTATGCCTTTCGCCAAGTCTAAACCACTAAAGGCTAGCTTTAATGCAGATATACCCTTACTTGCAACATACGCACTAGAAGCTAAACCAGCGAATACTTTAGGATGTTTCTCAGCGAATCCACCAACAATCTTCAATATTGGTTCAATGTCCTTAAGCGATTGTACAAACACATTGAATGATGTCTTGGAAGCAGTCTTCATTGAGCCAAAGAATGACTTTATTTCTTTTTTATGAGCAACAATATTAGCGCCAACTTTATCAATGCCTTTAGCTAGGTTAGCCAACATTTTATTGAGGCTATCACCAACATTAAACTTTTTACCAACAAACGCCTTAGTTATGTCATTAATCTGCAAGGCTAGTGCATTGCCAACATCTTTAAACTCAGATTTAGTATTTTTATCGCCAATCCACTTGGTAAACTGGCCCATTAATGGAGACTTCATATTGGCAATTGGCTTGTAAACGGCATCTAGTAACGCCGGCATTTGAGTCTTAATTGATCGTTCCATACCGGGTATGGTCTTCATCAAGTTCTCTGAGGCTTTGGCATACTTACCACCAAGTGAGTTCATAACTTGTTCGGCGTCTTTAGCGCTAATCTTGCCGGCACTCATCTGGTCACGTAGTGTTGACATGGTTAGCTTACTATTATGCTGTTGTTTCTTTTCAAACTCCAGCATTTTACCAGCGTACATTGGTAATTGATCGTTAATCATGTTAAAGTCACCAAGTTGCATCTTGCCACTTGATAGCATATGAGTGAAGTTAGTGCCTAATCTAGTAACATTCTCATCACTTAGGTTAAGCGTATCACCCAACGTTAAGATGGACTTAGTTAATTCCTTGGTTCGTGGCGCATTGTCAAACACATGGTAAAATGACTGGTTAAGTTCATCAACCACATTAATGTTCTGGTTGAAGGCCGAGGCTAACTCATTACCAATGCCGACCATTTGTTTACCTTTTCCGCTTGAACCAGTTAAAGTAGTCCATGTGGCCGCCATTGTACGTTGCTTATTATCGTATTCTGTTACAGCACTAGTAAGTTCGCCAAAGGATGCCGTTATACTTGATAAAGCGTTGGTAACCCCATTAGCAACTAGATTGGCGCCTAGAATTTTACCGAATAAATGAGATGTCTTCTTAGCCTTGTCGTCAATGGAATCTAACTTAGACCGCACACCTGACATAAAGCCATGTGGTTCTTTTTCCATTGCCTTAATTAGCTCGTTTTGGCTAGTCTTAGCCTTAGCCATGGCTGTAGCAGTATCATTAACCCGTACTTGCTGGCGCTTATAGGCGTCACTAGTAGCACCACTGGCCGTTTTAATCCGTTCCAGTTCGTTAGTTTGGGCTTTATACTGAGCCTCCATGTTAGAATAGGCCTGTTTTAAGCCACCCAATTTAGCTTTATTAGCTTCGGCTGACCTGCCCTCGGCTTCTAGGCGCTTCACATAGGATTCACTCAGGGCTGTGCTTTGCTTATAGCCCTTTTGTAGGTCGGCTAAACCTGAATTGTAATACTGTAATTTAGACTTAGCTCGGTCTAGTTGGCCACCCATTGAGTCGTATGACCGACTGGCCTTGTTAATCTGATCAGACAGCTTTAAATAAGCTTCTTCACCATCTTTAGTATCCCTGTTTAAGCCTGCTTGACGGGACTTTAACTCATCAATTTTAGACTTTTGCATCTCCATTGACTTAGCTAACCCGT
>CALFSK010000040.1 GCA_937916845.1 uncultured Lactobacillus sp.
AAGGGCGTTATGGCTTCAATTTAGCTGGTGGTATTCTTAACTAGCACAAGAGGTAGTTATTTAAATAATTCGATTTAAATAGCAACCATAATCCAAGCAGGACACTCACAACTGCAACTACGAGCATTGTCTGAAGATAACTGTACGACGTGACGGTCATAAATGCGCGTCCCTGATACCATGCTTTATTTTTTTGCCGGTTAACCTTTGCGGAACTTAAATCGTAAAGCACCCAATTATAGCCGTAGTCCTCACTCATTAAACCTTGCATCTTTTGATTAATGAATGGCAGCGCACGGCCCTGCAATTCGGTTAAATTATCCTGAATATCGGTCGCCATGGTTTTAGCAATCCGCGGATAGGACGTTTCTAGATTTGGATCAACCTTGAGTTCTTTAGCCACCTGTTTAGCGATGTGCGGGTTATACGTGCCCTTGGTCTTGGCACTGGTTCCAGTTGCGAGGCTATACCCCACCGCAACGTTATTGGGCGCCACTTGAAAGCCGTATAACCAACTGTAGATTCCCGTTGAACTAATCAAGAAGATCAGCGTGGCAGCAAAATAAATTAATAACTGTTTACTTTGTCGCCTAAGGGGCTCAACGGACTGAAGCATGAGGCCGACCGAGAAAATTCCGAGTGCAATCAGCCAAACAGCCATGATGGGACGCACCATGTTGGCGGCAACGGTTGCCACCCAGGCAAATATCAAGTTGATCCACTGGTCGTTGGGTGTCGCCGTTGGAAGTGGCGCAAATGCCTTCGTTAGGGCAAGCATTGTAATCAAAACGCAGGTCACAAAGAACGGTTCGGCACCGTTTAATAAGGTACTGTAGATCCAATAAGCCGGGATACAGTAGAAAATCAAGCTCGCTACGATTCCGAGTCTCCGGGAAAGCCAACGCGACACTAGCCAGTATATGAGTAACATATCAATAAAAGTACAGCTGATATTAATAAGCTGGCTAACAAAGAAGTTATTGCCTGCTAAGGCCACACTGAAACTAAAAAAGTTAGCGATGTTTAGGGCGTGCGGGAAAATAACGTAGTTCCCGAGGTCTCCACGTTCTAACATGTGGTGCCAAGTTAACCCCTGCGCATTAAATGAAGCTAGTGCGTGATAGTTCCAGAAATCTGAAGTTGGTTTAATTGGTAACCACGCCACTAACGGAAACTTCAATAGGGTCAATCCAACAAAGCTGCCGATGATCCAACTCGTATTCTTTGTAGTCAGCCAGAAGCTTCCGCCAATAACGAGTGCGAGTAATGCTATCACCATGAGTGAGCTGCCGATGATTACGCTGGTAGTTAGTTTTAGTGATGAGTCCCATTCCACAAACCAACTTGCCGCTAACATCCACACTAGGAGGAAGCCCGCAACCACCAAGGTAAATGCCTGTGTTGCTTTGACGATCCCCTTTTTTAGCATTTGAATCCCCCCACTAGTATGAATCATCCAACTTCGCATAAACCGGACGTGCTTTTGCGAGTCCGTGTTTCGTTTTTGTCCAATTGGTATTACCTCGAATTTGACGGTAAATTGCGAAATACGGCGTTAAACTGACAATCAATAAATAACCTTGAAAACTGAGACTCTGTAAAAGTGCGGGTCCCACCTTAATTTTTTGATGGACACTCGCGTAATTACGCAGATAAATATTGGCTGATAAGACGCATACAATTAGCGTGATTGCAATAATTGCGATGATGGCTAAGTGGTGCCAGCCAAATTGTAAATCAGCTAAAGTCCGGTTTATTAGGACAATTAATGCAACAATGCCGGCTATGGGTGTGATACAACCGGTAAAGGGCATCATGATCCACACCGCGGTGTCCACCTTCTGAAACCGATTGACATGGCGTGACCGCCAAAGTGCTGGCAAGTAGTGCATACATTGAAGCGATCCCTGACACCAACGAACCCGTTGCTTGAAGAATGGTAAGATTTTTTCCACGCCTTCCTGTTGAACGACTAAGGTGTGGTCAAACCCGGTTTTACCCCCAATGAGCCAAGTCCGAATCGTAAACTCCAAATCTTCCAGTAGACTATTGCCCCACGGATTCTTGCGGGCAAGGTCAAGCCGGACAAACTGACCATTACCAGAAGCAATTCCTTGTCCCAGACGATTTCGAAGTTGTTGCGTCGCATTATTGACACCCATAAATTCAAAATTTTGCATCTGAGTGAGCCAGGTCCCCCGGTTATAAATACCAACGCCCGTCTGTAACATTGTTAAGTCCGAATCCTGTTCGAAGCGCGCAATGGCGTGTGCCAAATCTGGTTGAGTCATAAAAGCATCGGCGTCAAGGACGCCAATTATTGTCTTCGTTGGATCAAAATTCACGGCCAACGTATGGTAAATATAGTCAACGGCGGTGTTTAACACGGCCCCCTTACCTAATTCATCGTTGCCGGCCCGGTGTAAGACTTGTAAATATGGTGACTTCGAGCTAGTCAGTGCAAGTAAGCTGTGATCACCAGAATTATCATCTACCGCAACAATTTGTGCTTGAATCGATTTTGGTAATTGGGATAACTCGGCTGATAGTCGGTCGATGGTACGCGTAATGACGTGTTCCTCATTTAAAACTGGGATTACCAAGAATAGTTTGTAAGGTTGTTGCCCCTTAGTATACTTTTCCGTCGGTTCCCGATAGTGATTGACCAAAATAATATTCATTAAAAAATACAGATAAAAGACCCCAGAAATTCCAACTGCTACTTTCACGAAAATGTTCATGGACAAGCCCCCAAGTAAAGTACCATCAGTTTCGCTTCTGATACTGAACAATTATACAGTGTGCACAATTTAATTCCTATTATCCTAGCGGTGAAAGCATAGTGAACTTATCAAGATACTAGTCTTAACTAATGTTTACGCCAATTTTACACAAACATGATGGTTTAATTTGTTCACCAACGGTTAAAATAAGGATAAATTGATGTGGAAAGAAGATGGGGAAGATTAAAAAAGTCACCCTGCTATTATTAGGACTTCTAGTTTTGCAACCATTAATCATATTTCTTTTGCAAGGGGTATTAGTGACCACGGTACCCGTCCACTTTGGGTGGACCCCTGATATGTGGAATGTCCATTCAAATAGTAATCTTAAAATTGCCATGGTTGAAAGTGCCGTTACGCCCGCGCTCATTTTGGCATTTCGTGCCCTACCTGGTGATTTATTTATTCCCGCAACGCGTCAATGGATTTTTTCACCGAAAACAACTTGGCTATGGTGGTTATTTGGCATGAACTGGTTCGTTTTGTTGTCACTATTCAGTTTTGCGCCTTGGATCAGTTGGAGTTGGCAGATCTGGACACTCTTCTGTGGCCTTCAATTATTAGCGTACATCGTTGATCAAGTTCGTCTAAACCATCGCACCACGAAACCGAGACGTCACTAAAAAAGACGCAATTCAATAAAATTGATTGGAATTTTATCGAATTGCGTCTTTATTTTTTAAATTAGCTAGTTGTCTAGCGACTTGATCATCAGTAAATCTGTCTGGGGATCATCACCCATGACAAAGGTGTGTGAACTGAACTGTTGAAAACCCCACTTGGCGTAAAATGCCTTAGCGGGTTCGTTATGTTCCCAAACGCCCAACCAAATTTTAGTCTTATGGGCTTGCTTCGCTAAGTCAATCGCCTGCTTAATAAAGGCACTTCCCAAACCTTGGTGCTTGAAAGCCGGTCGAATATAGATTCGTTCAACTTCTAAGGCATCAGGCCCCATCTTTTCTGACTGAGCATCTTCCACGTTAAGTTTAAGGTACCCCATGGGTTGATGATCGTGTTCGACAAAGTAAAATCGTGAATTCGGATTAGCAAGTTCTCTCGTTAATTTCGGTAGATTATAAGCTGATTCGAGGAAAGCGCGCATGTTAGCGGCTGTATTTTGAGCTTCAAAAGTATCCGTATAAGTTTCAATGCTGATTTGCTGTAATGTTTGTACATCATCAGTAGTTAATTGACGTGTCGATGTTTCCATTGTTAGGCTCCTTACATTAGTTCTAGTTTTCCTAAAGATTGTTCTTTTAGTTGGAACATAACCTTTATTATAAATAAGTCGCAGTTAAAATGCACGGCTTCGCCATAATGGGTGTTGCTTTATGAGGACGGGTGCGATAAGCTGGTGGCTAGGTTTTGATGTTGAAATGAATTAGTTAAAGTAAGAATTTACAACTATTACCACTTAAATTCATCCAACGGCCTTTCACCTATTTTCCATTTTTTAAGCTTACCACTTTCTGCACGCGATACCAGTGACTTTTACTATTCCCCCCACGGCATCCCTCATCCCATAAACATTAGCAATTGCTTGCCTAATAATGCTACAATAAATTATCTTAATTTAACCGGAGGATTCTATCATCGACTATCAACAAGTAGTGACGACCGAATGGGATAATGCCGCTTACATCAAAGCAACCGGCGATACTGATTTTGAGCACGTCCCTTCCCGCGTCATGGCAAACTGGTACAAGGTCCGTTCATTTGGTGCCGAAGCTTTCGTTTGGCAAAAGAAGCAACGCAACTTATTGTTACTCCCCACTGATGAGCGTGAGGCTTTAATTCAACAGCTAAAACAGGATTACTTCCAGCCCATTTATGCGGACTTTATGACTAACGGCTGGTCCGACGATTCAACGACATCCCATTAACCTAATCATTAACAGCGCACACGCTGATCCAATTAAAACGTGTACGCTTTTTTTAGCTTCCATGCACCCGATTACTAAATGGTAAAAGCTCACTTTGTCAGCATTTACCCCTACAAATTGCTATACTGGTAATGTGTAAATTTGTGGAATGGTGTGTGAGATTATTGAGTAGATTACGGAACTTTGGTTTGGATTTTTCGGTCGCGACCCTCAACTTTTTAGCGAATATTGGGATCGTCTTACCGTACGTGTTAATTTTATTTAAATACCAGCAGACTCACAGCGTTAACTATCTAGTTGCGATTATTGTCTTTTACGTTGCGCGCGCTGCTAGCGTGTTTGGTACCAAGCATTTAGGGTTAAAGGCAAGCAACTACCTGCTGATTTGTTTATGGCTTGGGGTATTCGGCAGCTTGCTCTTCAGTATTACCAGTAACCTGATTGCCGTTATTATCGGCGCCCTGTGTCTAGGCTACACTTCTGCCAATATCTGGCCCTACTATTTAACGATTAAGCTCCATTTGAGTCAGAGTACCGATTTCAAGCTTAAGCAGATGTACTGGCTGATTTTCCTTGGCTTGGGTCTTTTATTTGGCCTCGACTTCTGGCTCGATCTCCAGTATCGCTTGGCGTTCGTACTCCTCGCCCTACTCTTCGTGATTGCCATCCCCGCTGGTCATCTATTAAACCAGTTCTCCTTGGCATTTTACGATGAACACGCTGCGGGGCAGGCCCATCCAGTTAAAATATGGCGGGTGGTCGTTTTTATCGCTTTCTTTGCAGTTATCGCTTTATTAACATTACTACGAAAGATTAGCCTAACCATTGCGCTACCGTACGTTTTAGGCATCATCGTGATTGCCATTATCTTACTAAACATCGAACTGGCAGCGGACTGGAAATTCATGCCAGCAAACAAGGTCCGGATTCTTAACCGGGGCTTCTTACTCAGTTTTGTCCTATTATTCAATAGTTTCTTCGGTTACTTTATGTTTGGCACTAAGGGCATGTACTTAGTCTTTGCCCTATACCTGCTTGGTTTTGAAGGTGGACGACCACTCTACCTGGCCATTGCGCCCAATAAGCAACGTGCGACGCAGCTTGCCAACGGAGGGTTGATCCTAGGGCACTTACTAGCTTTGACGACGATTCCCGCTCTATACGCCGTAGGCTTACTACTAATTGCCATGGCCATTGGTTTTGAAAACCCGGCGATTAATGACAGCGTGTACGCCGCCGAAAAAAATGATCCCGACTTAGCCATCATTCATAAGTACCGGTTTTCAACTTACGGGGGGCTACTTTGCCAACTCTGCTTCTTTGGACTATTGGTCACCGTTAGTGCCGTTAACCACCTTAAACTGATGGCCTTCTTTAACCCTAGTAACCCCGGGCTAAAATCAAGCTACCAGATGGGAATGGCCTGGCCATTAGTCGGAATCTCACTGGTCATTACCCTCATCAACTTGTATGGTCAACACCACCAAGCATCTAAGGACCTCGCCGCTTAACGGGCCTTTCGAAAGGAGTGCATCGTTCATGATTATCGTTGCTGCTGCAGCCATCTTATTACCGTTGATCTTACTCGGCGGATTTAACTTACCCGCGACTAAGGGCATGAGTATCAGTGCCGTTGTCGTTATTATTACTGGCTACTTCTTTTGGCACATGTCGCCAGCCGTACTGAGCGCGTCAGTTCTACAAGCTTTGCATAAGTCACTACCAATCTTATGGATTCTATTTGGCGCTTTATTGATGCTCAATTGCCTACGTGCAACGGGCGCTATCGACCGCATCAATCAAGGATTTCAAGCCCTATCCGCCGACATGCGGCTCCAGACTATTTTGGTGGCCTTCCTTTTTGGGGGCTTAATCGAAGGGGTCTCTGGTTTCGGTACGCCCGCCATGGTCACCGCACCATTGCTAATTGCTTTGGGCTTTTCACCATTAGCAGCCGTTATCTTAGCCCTCGTTGCGGATTCGACTCCCGCAGCGTTTGGTGCCGTTGGGACGCCACTGACCGTTGGACTCAGTAACGTCACTGAAAAAACCAGTACGTTGAATCTGATTGGCTTACGGGTGACGCAACTCGATCTGTTTGTCGGTGCCCTCATGCCCGCCATTTTAATTCTAATTTTGATCTTATGGTTTGGTCCCAAAAAGAACCGTTTCAAGCAGTGGGTAGAAGTCCTACCCTGGGCGATTGTGATTGGTCTAATTTACAGTAGCATCGCGCTACTTAGTGCCTGGTTAATCGGCTACGAATTTGTTTCCATCATCGCACCGTTAGGAACGCTAGTAATTGCCATCATTAGTATTCGACAGCGGTGGCTACTTCCAAAACGGGTTCAAACCCAGCCGTGGCACGTTGCTAACTATCAGCCGACAGCGACCGATACCCCCAAAAAGATGTCGCTGCTCAAAGCTTGGTTTCCTTACTTACTGGTCGTCGTACTGCTACTCGCAAGCCGCGTCTTCAGCGGCCTCCAAAAGTTAATGACGGATTACGCCAACTTCTCATGGCGCCACATTCTTGGCTTTGCCAGTATCAACTCAGATTGGGAATTTCTCTATTCTCCCGGAACAGTTCTCGTCTTAGCAGCGATTATCGGGCTACTCGTTCAGGCTAAATCATTTAAACCACTGCTCCCAACGGCTAAAACGGTCGTCGGGTCAATGGGCGGTACCGCACTAGCCTTAGCCGTCACCCTAGTCATGGTTCAAGTCTTCACTAACTCTGGTTTGAACCAGGCCGACCTACCAAGCATGCCGATGTACATTGCAAAGTTCGTCGCCACTTACCTCGCGGGGATTTGGATCTTCATGGCACCGTTCCTAGGCCAGTTAGGAGCGTTCGTCACTGGTAGTACGACCGTTTCAACTTTAACTTTCGCTCAGATTCAGGGGGATATCGCAACGAATGCCCACCTGAATCCTAACTTAGTCTTAGCCGCACAACTCATCGGGGCGGCGGCTGGTAACATGATTTGTGTCCACAACATCGTGGCCGTCAGTTCCGTCGTCGGCCTAAGCGGTGAAGAAGGGACGATCCTGCGTAAGACGATCTTACCTGGACTCGCCTACGCGGCCCTAGTTGGGGTTGCGGGATTAGTTTTAAGTCAATTGTTGTAACTAAAAAAGCCAACTGATTAACGGTTCTCTTCTAATCAGTTGGCTTTAATTTTGGCAACTTTTCCTGCAAAATTGCGCCGAGTGGCTTAAAATAAGATTAAGTAATTCAACGTAAAGGAGGCGTTTTGCCATGCAAGTTCGTTTAGTCCCCAGCCTTCAATTAGGTGACCGCATCGTTGGTCCAACGAGTGATCCCGCCGCTAACCAGGCACTTTATCATCGCTATGCTAAACGGCTTCAAGCTCGCCTTGGTATTGGGTTTCAAGTTTACGTCGATGACAGCGTCGGTTATGACTTACTCACGGCGCCCGAATACGACACGCAGACTTGTTGGGTCGTCGCGACGCTCGTCTACCAGGCGCTCACTAACGACCTACTGACCCACCACCGGATTATGGCACTCAGTGATGAAACGGTCCTAATGAAAAATACTCAGGCCATAGAAAAGCAGCTTAAATCAACGCCACAAACAAAATAAATCACCATAAGGACAAAAGATAACCATCAAGTCGAATCAGACCTGATGGTTATCTTTTTATTGATTAACTGACCTTAATTTGACCCATCATCCCATTTTCTTCATGTTCCAAGTTATGACAGTGATACATATAGATTCCTCGGTCTTTAAAGTTAAACGCAATCTTAACCGTACTATCCGGATCCAAGGCGACGGTATCCTTTAACCCCTGTAAATTAGCTGGCGGCGTCTGCCCGTTAATGCTCAAAATCCTAAACTGGACCCCGTGCAAATGGAACGGGTGGATCATCCCGCCCATCATCGTCCCAGTATTCTTCAAGGTCCAGATTTGCGGACGATCCTGTTGCGCCGTTAAATCGATTCGGTCTTTCGAATACTGCTGATGATTGATGCTAACCATGGTTCCCATCCCGTTAAAGGCTAATGTTTGCCGTTGCGCATTGGTCGTATTGACAGTTGGGACTGAGACTAGGTTGGCGGGTAACTTTCCGTCACTGACTTCCTTTTTAGCCGTTCGCAGCGCCAAGACGGATTGCTGCCCATTTTTGACCGTCACCGTTTGACCATCTTTAAACTTCGCCGTATCAATAATGACTTCCCCACGTTCACCGGGTGATAATTTAAGCGTCTTGACCGCAACCGGTTTGCTTAACAGACCACCATCCGTGGCGATTTGTTGCATGGCCTGGCCATTAGACAACTTCAATTGATAGTTACGGGCATTCGAACCATTGACAAACCGCAAGCGAACCAATTTAGTCGTGACCTTGATATACGGGTTCAAGGTGCCGTTGATCAGCAACGTATTGCCCTTGGCTCCGTCACTGTTATAAACCGCATCGTAATCAAACTGATTATTCTTAGTAAAACTTCGATCCTGGATCACGACCGGAAAGTCGTTGACACCGTATTTATCCGGCAAGTGCAACTGGTCACTTTGCTTGTCGCGCACGTAGATCAAACCAGCCAGCCCTTGGTACACTTGTTTTGCCGTACTGCCCATTGCGTGTGGGTGATACCATAACGTTGCCGCTGGCTGTTGGATCTTAAAAGCCACGGTCTTACTTTGCCCTGGAGCAACAATTTGGTGCGGACCACCATCTTCTTTACCAGGAACGATTGCGCCGTGCCAGTGAAACGTCGTCGGACGCGTTAACTGGTTGCGGGTTTTAATCTGGAGCGTTTGACCCCGGCGAACTTGCAACACGGGACCTAAATAGTTGCCGTTGTACCCCAGCGTTTTAGTTTCCGTTCCGGGTTTAAAAGCCATTTTCCCCGTCTGCGCCGTCAACGTGTAACTAACTTTAGTTTTAGTTGCCTGCGTTGGTTTAAGCCGTTCTGGTAAAACTAACGGGTGCGCCGCGGACGTCGTTTGCGACGTCGCGACGTCGGAAGTCGTCCTAGACATCATCATGCCATGACCACCATTACGACCGCCCATCATTCCACCCATCGGCGACCACGAACGCTGGCCATAAACGTAGCCTAACCCTAACAATCCAACGCCTAGTAATCCCAGCCAACCCCACGTTTTTACTTGCATTGATCCGGTCCCCCGTTATCTCACTATTTTGATTACAATTGTAAACGATAGCTTTATAAATTACAAGTATAAGCCATTTTTCTCAAAAAGATGATCTTGGTAAAATGCGCCATCCGGCCACAAAAAAACGCCCGTGACAAAAGTCACAGCCGTTTTCTTTAATTAATTATCTTTAGAGCTTTGTTGGTGACGGCGCATCCCGGACTCAATAACGAGTAACACGACGAACCATAATACGGAGCCAATCACGGCCCACCGGTTAACGGCATCAAAACATAAGACCACCGTTACGGCTAAGAAAAAGACCAGTGTTGCCACGTTAGATAACGGGAACAACGGTAATTTGAATGGATTCTGACTACTGTCCTGAGTCTTCTTGTAGACGTAGTGACAAACTAGTAACGAACACCAGACAATGATGAAGTTAGTTGTCGCAACGTTTGAGATCAGCGTAAAGACCGTACTAGGAATCACGTAGTTTAAGACGACGATGACTAATAAGATCAACGATGAAAAGCCAAGTGCACGGGCAGGCACGTTGTAGCGATTGACCTTTCCCATCCACTTCGGTGCGTTACGACCGTGCGCTAACGTGAATAGCGTCCGACTCGTACTGAAAATTGCACTGTTACATGCGGATAAGGCCGCCGTCAAGACGACAAAGTTAATGATGCTGGCCGCCGCTTTAATGCCAATATCGCTGAAAACTTGTACGAACGGTGATTGACTCGTCGTAATTTGGTCCCACGGATAGATCGACATGATGACGAACAGGGCACCCACGTAGAAAAATGAGATCCGAATGGGCAAACTATTAATGGCCCGCGGTAATTCTTTTTCCGGGTTCTCGGCTTCCCCAGCAGTAATCCCGACCATTTCAATTCCGGTAAAGGCGAAAATCACCAGTGAAAACGACGTTAGAAAACCGCCCATCCCCTTGGGGAAGAACCCACCGTGTGAAACCAAGTTCGTAACCGACACGGTTTGGCCCCCGACGTGTGCGGATGACCCAATTAGAATCGCCCCGGTAACGATCAACGCAATGATTGCCACAACTTTAATCATGGAGAACCAGTATTCTAATTCCCCAAAGGCACTCACGGACAACAGGTTAAAGACCAGTAGAATCAAGATGATGACTAACGGTGTCACCCACTGTGGAATCCAAGGGAACCAGTATCGAATATAGATTCCACTAGCCGTTAAATCGGCCATGGCCAAGCTAATCCAACATAACCAGTAAGTCCAACCGATGGCAAACTCAAACTTCTTACCTAAATAGAGATTAATAAATTCCAAGAAAGAATGTAATTTCGTATTAGATAGGAGCAATTCTCCCAAGGCCCGCATCATCAGGTAACAAAAGAACCCACCAATTGCATATGCCAATAAAATTGATGGCCCGGCCTGTCTAATGGCCGCACCTGAACCGAGAAATAAGCCCGTACCAATTGCACCACCTAAAGCAATCATCTGCACGTGGCGTCGTTTTAACTTGCGAGCGAGCTGTTGATTTTCCATATAGCCTCAACTTTCCTTAGTTATGAACTTACACCTAATCATGTTCATAAATTTTCATGTTTTTTCATATTAGTACATTTTAGGCTAAATCAGTTTTATGAGCAAGCATCAACCCGTACAAGAAAACGCAATCAAGAGTTTTGATTGCGTTTTCTTAGTGGATTTGGTATCGTAAGATACTTTAATAAAACTTGTTTTTCCAATTAAAAAGGAGCTTTAAATGATGCAACGTCAATCAAACGATACTTTCTGGCGCCGCTTTTTCAAGGGCGTCATCATTGCCCTCGGATTTATTTTACCAGGCGTCTCTGGTGGCGTCCTTGCCGCCATCTTAGGCATTTACGAACGGTTACTCGGATTCATGGCCCATTTCCGCCAAAATTTCAAACGGGACTTCTGGTACTTTGTTCCGGTCGGCCTAGGCGGGATCGTTGGGATTGCGTTGCTATCAGCACCGCTCGAGTACCTGCTTGCGCACGCCCAAGTCATCGTGTTATGGGGCTTTGCTGGTGCCATTGTCGGGACCTTACCCGCACTAATGAAGACGGCGGGTAGCCACGGCCCCCGGGACACTGTCGACTACTTATGGTTTGGTGGGACCTTTATCATCAGTAGTGGACTCCTCTACTTCATGAGTGAACTCTTTGGGACCCTTCCAGCCAACTTCGGTGGATTCATCGTTGCCGGCGCGTTGATTGCGTTAGGCGTCCTCGTTCCCGGACTAAGTCCCTCCAACTTACTGTTAATTTTGGGTCTATTTACGCCAATGCTCACCGGTTTTAAAAAGCTGGATATTTTAGGCGTCTACTTACCGATTGCACTCGGTGGCGTTCTCGCGATGGCGCTTTTCTCTAAGCTGATGGATCACCTGTTGATTCGGTTCCATTCCCGGGTCTACCACTTCATCTTAGGTATCGTGACCGCTAGTACCCTACTGATTTTAATTCCAAATCCCTACGCGGCGGAAAGTATCTCCTATGCCAACGCGACCCTCAGCACTTACCTGTTCAGTGCCCTCGCCCTTATTTTGGGAACGGCATTAGGCTACTGGATGAGTACGTTAGAAACAAAATACAAATAGCCTACATTTGATTACGCCGTCGTTTAGGCTGCAAACGCCGTAATTCGTTAACTTGTGATTGAATTTCGCCCAGCATTTGGGTCTGCATTTTTTGAATCTCTAGCATGTTCGGTTCATCTTGTTGAATTAAATGGTCGACCTTCGAGTGTAAGACCCGAATCTCTTCTTCAGACTTCGCGTTGACCCGAAAATCATTGCGCGCTTCCAGGCGATCGTATTCAGCTGCCCGGTTTTGGCTCATCATGATTAGTGGAGCTTGAATCGCCGCGACCATACTCAAAAAGAGGTTCAATAAGATAAAGGGGTACGGGTCAAAATGATGCCCAAAAATGGGTATCACGTTAATCAGCATCCAAACGATCATCACCGCGATAAACGACCCGATGAAAGCCCAGCTCCCACCAAAACGGGCGACCCCGTCCGCCACTCGTTGGCCAAGCGTCAGTGAATTTTCTAATTCATCGTGCACGTCGACGACTTGGTAACTGTTCTTAGCTAAAATTTTGGACAAGTGCTGATTGACCTTATCATTTTCCAGGTAGTCGTTCGTGATCATCTTATCCATTTTAGCTAAGCGGTAATGGACCAAGTGCTCACTGCAAATAAAACTGTGCGCGTGGGCACGCGGATAATCAGTAGTAATCGCTGCTTGCAATTGTGGTTCTAATTCGGATAGCTGCATTCCATCGACGAGGTCATAACGCTGTTGGTCAACGATGCAGATGGCTGTTTTCGACATGGCTTTCACGCTCCTTTGCCGTAAGTATACAACGAGTCGGCAATTACGGGCCGTAGAAAGCCATCGCATTGCTAAGTAAATCATCTGAGATAAAACACAAAGAGCCGTTCAGAAAATTTCTGAACGGCTCTTTCTTTTCAATCATACGGACAATTCATCCATTAACATCATCGTTTGGTACTGACCATCGTCTAACACGGCAATGGTCTCTGGAAAACTCCGGTGGTAGGTCTCTGGTAAATCAAATTCAAAAATCGAATCGTGGCGATCATCAAAGACGGCCGTGACGTGTCCAGAACGACTGACCAACGCAAACTGTAATACTTGCGGTAAGTCAACCACTCCTTGCAGATCAGCGTCAATAATGTGCCAAATTTCATCGATGACGGTCCCGGGGAGCTTGGAAGCTAACCCCAAGGTCGCATAACGTTCTGCTGCGGCGTCAAACATCGCAATCACCTCATTGTTAAATCACTTAGTTATCGCGGACCACGACGGCAACTTCTTTTTCAATGCGAATAAACAAGCCCTGTGAATCTTTTCGAAAATCCGCTTCAAACGTGTCTAAAGTTGGTTTGATTTGACCAACAACGTCGCCCGTGGTGCCATAAATATCGACATTTTGATGATTGGCATCCCATTTAACCGTCCAATAACTGCCTTCAAGGGCCTCATCAACAAAATACTGAGTTCCAGCAAGTACCGCATCGTTAATGACGCTACTCTCATCCGCCGTCATCCCGGTATCTAATTCCCACTTTAGTTTTTGACTAACTTCTAACATATCGCCTGGAATTAAATTCTGCACGCTACATTCCTCCACTCATTAGGTTTAATTATTAAGTATAACTATCTCTTACTTAATATGATAACATAACGCCCGTTTAAATCAGCTTTGGCTACTTCAAATCCGGCCGTTCCGTCATGAATTTTTGACGAACTTCCGCCGCAATCTCACGCATCCGTTCAGGTGTATCCGCCTGTGACAAACGGTAACCAATGTAATAAGGTGAAACGTTAAATAATGGGATTACCTTGCAGACGACGCGGTCACCTACCGGATAAAAGAACAAGTTGTAGCTGTCGCAACGCCCCTTGAAGTAATCATTTAAACAGTAGCGAACCACCGTTTGCACAGCGTCGGCCATCCGTGCCGAGCCTTCCCACGTCGTTGCCACGTTAAATTCGACAAAGCCCATGACGGGTTGGTCTGAAACCGTGACCCGTAAGTCCCCGTTACTGACCACCGGATAGCCAGACAAGTTAGCTGGCACGATATTGCCATAACCATCAACGTCGTCCAACCCAACGATTTGCATGTGCGGGTGCCGCAAGCTCCCACCTGAATGGGGGCCAAAGTTTTTATACAGTAAGACGGATTCGTACCGACCACTAGTCAGGGCTTCCTGCCAGTGCTGTAAGGCAAATGCAAAAATCTTTCGGTTTTGATCCGTGGGATACGTCGCAATGTCCCCGTTATGGTCCGCCGTTTCAATTACGATCGTCTGCCACGTCGCCTGAAGCGTTGGGAACTTATTGCCTAACCAAATTCGGTCGTCTTCTTGTGCAAAAATATCGGTCAACGTGCTTGGATCACAAAACGGACAAGCATTACTCGTATGGCGAATATTTTCCGGTTTATCTTTAGCAATGTTAGTATCAAAAATTAGGGGATGTGCTTGCATATCTAATCAGTTCCTTTCAATTTGAACATAAAAATAGAGTTTGGGGAAACACCCCAAACTCTGCGTAAAACGGGCTAATTCATTGGTTCCGGTGTATCTTCACCCGGACCAAATTGAACATTGGCCATCGTGATCCAAACGACGAATTCCGTCGAGGCTAGCCGCCAATATTGTGGATTAGACGCTGCCGGTCGTGATTGTTCAAAAAGAGCAATGGCTAACGCATTAGCAGCATTATCCGCGGCAACTTGGACACTGGCGCCAAAAGTTTGGGCCGCCGGAACGTCCGGAAAACGAACATCCCAATACGTCCCCTCATCTCGAAAGATTGCGGGATATTTAACTTCCACATTGCGATCCACTTCCATCACTCCGATTCACTGGTTTAACATCATTATACCGAAAATCAGTACTAACGGTCTAAAAATTTTCAGCAGTTAGTCACCCATCGTCGTCGTGTACGACCCGTTTTTATCAGTCGTTACTTTATAGTTCCCTTTGTTGGATTGACCATAGTTCTGGGCATCCTTCAAATTGCTAAACTTCTGGGCACTGCTGTTATTGGCCGCACTCGAAGAACTAGCCGCACTAGAACTGTGACTGGTTGCGCTAGAAGAACTGGCACTGGACTCAGTGTGATGACTGCTGCTAGCAGCGGCGTGAGATGTCGTCGTTGAATGACTCGTAGCTGGCGTACTAGCGGCCGGATGAGTCGTCGAACTTTGAGTCGTTTCCGTCGTGCTAGATGCCGGAGTACTATCCGTACTAGTTGTTGTGTCCGTCGTATCACCATCACTGTCCGTCGTTGTTTCACTAGATGAATGTTTGGCCTTTTTCTTCTTTGATGAACTTAAAGACTTAGCTGATGAACTTTTACGCGCTTTGCTGTTGCTAGATGACGACGTCGTTTCTACGAGGTCTTGGCTGGTTGACGCCTTGACGAAGTAAATGATCGACCCACCTAGAGCAACCACGATTAAAGCCAATAACCATAACGAAACGTGACGTTTCTTTTTCGGCGACTTAGGCATTTGCGGTTTCTTCGGGTCTTTTGGACCAGATCCCCGTCCCCGCTTATTGTTAGTCGCGTCCTGCCGCGCTTTTAAACGTGACATCCGCGTCGGTTCTTGTTCAGGCATTAACTATCGCACTTCCTTTCTTGCTTTCGCCAGTTTACCATATTTTACCACGCTTGTCCCGGTCCATCCGGGAGAATAAGCCAATAATTTACGATAAAAGACCCGCTGGGCAAATGCCGGCGGGTCCGGAGTCTATTAGGCGTTTTGCACCAAATTATCGTAATAATTAGCAAGCGTCCCGTACATGTAAGGCATGAGCCACAATTGACCGATTCCCATGGTAATTGCACTCAGGATTCCCCAACCAAGAAAGCTCAGCTGGATAACGAATAGCTGCCACTTATGGCCGACCATCAATTGACGACTCCGCGTAATGGCATCTAGAAGCCGGGGCTTAGGCTGACCATCTGGTGTCGCTGCGAGCATATCCTTGTACACGTAGTAGGTCTGCGAATACGAATAAATCTTAATTATTCCGGGAACAATTAATAATAATGACCACAGTAAGATAAAAATACCCTGGAGAATGGATAGCCCAATAATTGGCCAGGCATACTTCTTAGTAAAGCCGCTAGTAGAGTCACTCACGGGGTGAATCTCACGTTCGGGATTGCGAACCCAATCGAGCATCGTGTAACTGGTCCCAACTTTAAAAATATTAACAATCAGTGAAAAAATTGCTTGAACCAAAACAATGACGAGTAATACCGTGGTTAACATGCCAATATCAAAAGCTGTCAAATGCAACGCTTGGTTGATTGCGCCGTCGGTCATCGTATTCTTACCTTGCCACTTTTGTGCTTGGTCTGAATAATTCGTTAATATCGTAAAAATCGACAATAAACTGACCACGATGCAGAGTAAAATCGCATCTTTCCACCGGCCCTTGAATAATTGTTTGACCTCATGCTTTAATTCAGCTCTCGTTTTCATTAAAAGCGCCTCAATTTCTATTATTTAAAGCTCACTGCTTATTTTCCCTGAATCAGCCACGTTAGTCAAATCCTTAATCGCAAATAAAGCGGTCGTTTTCCCAGTTGACACACCGGAAAAACAACCGCTTTTAATTATAATAATGGCTTATTCATAACCACGACCGTCGCACCGTCTTCTTCAAACGGTCCCGCCGTGACGTGGTAACCGCAACGTTCATAAAAGGGCTGAGCACTTAATTCGCCATCGATTTTTCCTTGAGTAGCGCCGTGTTCGACTGCCCACCGTTCAGCAGCGGTCAGTAACACTTTTCCTAAGCCCTGCCCCCGGTACGCTTTACGGGTACAGACCCGGCCAAATCGCATCACGTGTTTTGCTTGTGGTTCTAATCGCAACGTGACTACTGGTAAGTCCGGCTGTAAATATAAAACGGCGTAGAGCCGTTCATCGGTATCCTTGTCGTCAAATTCAACGTCAGCGGGAATCCCGCGTTCCTCAACAAAAACGGCTTGACGCAGTGCGTAGGACGCTGCCCGGTTAGGTGATTCGTTAGAAAAAATAATTTTCATTATTTATACGCCTTGTCAATGTCTTTCAGCCAAGCTAAAGCTAACGACTTATCCCCTAGATGGGCACCAATGACCGGACCAAAGTAGGTCAAGTCAATTGGCATGTCAGGATATTGTTTCTGCAACTTGGCTTTCCAAGCTTGCGCTGCTTCAAGGTTATTCCCTTGCACAATGATTGCACGCAGCGGGTAATCCACCTTTGCCTGAGCTTCCGCAAACAGGTGCTCCACGCGCGCCAAGGCCTTTTTAGTTGACCGCACCTTTTCAAAGGCCACGATTTCGTGTTTTTCATCAAAAGTTAGTAACGGTTTGATTCGTAAGACGCTCCCGATAAATGCGGAGGCGTTGGACAACCGACCACCCCGGACCAAGTTTTGTAGATCATCCACGATAAAGTATTCGCCCATGGACGCCCGCAAATCATCCAGCCGTGCCAAAATTTCCTCGACACTGTTGCCAGCCTTTGCCATTCGGGCAGCCTCTAAGGCTAAGTATCCCATTAAACGCACCGTAATTTGTGAATCATAGGGTACTAATTTAATGCGGTCGACCATATCCCGCATATTCATCAAACTATTATAAAAACCGGAAATGGTGCTAGCCAGATGAATACTGATCACAGCATCGTAACCTTCGTCTCCGAGCCGGTTATAAAATTCAATCATTTCCCCAACGGGTGGCTGGGACGTACTTGGAAATGACTTAAATGATTTCATATTGGCATAAAAATCCGCCGTCGTAATATCGACGCTTTCTTGATACACTTTCCCATCTATAATCACCGGGATCGGCACAACGTGAATATCGTTATCGGCGACCTCTTGCGGTGTTAAATAGCTGGTGCTGTCAGTAACAACAGCAATCTTCATGACATACACCTACTTCTCATCTTTAAAGTAATATTCATCATCATAGCATAAAATTAATTGAGACACTACCTTCCAAACTTTTTGGTCATTGGTTTAGGCTTCTAAGGTGCGGTCAACGGATTTATTTAATCGATTCAATAAGATTCGTAATAAGTTTTGTTCATCTTGGGGCCACTTATCAAAGACGGCGGCTTCATAGGCTTCATAGGCAGCGTTAATGGCTTCGACCGCAGTGGTTCCCGCTGGTGTGACCGAATAGATCAATTGCCGCCGGTCGCGACCAACAGCTTCCTTACTCAACCGTTCCTTTTTAACTAAGCTCGCGAGTTGGCGACTTAACGTCGACGTGTCTAATTGCATCACGGTCGCTAACTTTTCTTGCGTATTATACCCAGCTTGCAGTTGCAATAAGAGTTGCCACTCTGCGACCGTCACGCCCTGTGCTTTCGTGATTTGTTTCAACATCGCGGTTTGCTGCTTCGCAGTTGCAGCTAGTGCGGCTAAACTTGATTTCATAATGAATGCCCTCCTAAAAAAACTATTCCTATGTATTATACAATATCTACTAAACCAGTGCGACTGGTTTTCCGTAAAAATATTGTTAAACTAGTTTTTGCATATAGCATGGATTTTAAGTTGACCTTGCTAATTTCCGCCAGATAACGGGCAGGGAACTTGTTTTAACCCCGCCGAAAACGGTATACTATTAGGCGGTTGACTGCGATTAACGCAGTTATGAACGAAACTTTAGATGAAAGCGAGTGATCACATGTCTTTTGATGGATTATTTACCCACGCCATGGTCACCGAATTACGCCAAAACTTATTAAACGGTCGGATTGCTAAAATTAACCAACCGTATCAAAACGAGTTGATTTTAACCGTTCGGGCTAACCGGAAAAACTGGCCACTGCTCCTATCCGCGGATCCGACGTACCCTCGGATTCAAGTGACTGAAATTCCGTACATTAACCCAGCGGTTCCAACTAACTTTGCCATGATGATGCGGAAGTATTTGCAGGGCGCCATCATCACCGATATTCAACAACCGGCTAATGACCGGGTCGTCCAACTGACGATTACGACCCGAAATGAATTAGGCGATGCCGAACAGCTCTTATTAATTATTGAAATTATGGCACGTCACAGTAACGTCATTTTAATTGACCAAAAAACGAGTCGGATTCTCGACGTGGTTAAACACGTTGGTGCCGACCAAAACCGTTACCGGCTACTATTGCCAGGTGCAACGTATATCGAGCCACCGAAGCAGGATAAGCTTGATCCGTTTAAGCCAAATACTGACTATTTGGACCTCGTCAAACAGTATCCAAACGAAGACGTTCTGGCTAAACAGTTACAACAGCACTACCAAGGCTTAGGCCGTGACAGTGCGCAACAATTGGCCGCTGACCTACACCAACCGGGTGATTTGAGCCAACACTACCAGGCTTTCTTAGACCAGTTCGATCATCCCCAAGCGACTTTGCTGACTTTGCCAAATCGCAAAACGATGTTTGCCGCTGGGCGGTTTGACCACTTTGGCGACCAACACCGTGAATTTGATTCGTTGAGTCACCTACTTGACTTCTATTACGCTGACGCCGCGCAACGTGAACGGGTTCAACAACAAGCCGGTAACCTGATTCGGGTCGTTCGTAATGACTTGAAGAAGAACCGTAATAAGATGAAGAAGTTGCAACAAACTTTGGCCAATACCAAGCAAGCCGACGAGTTGCGGCTCAAAGGTGAAATCTTGACGACTTATTTACACGAAGTCAAACGCGGGATGACTGAGATCTCCTTGCCTGATTATTATCACGATAACCAGCCCCTGAAGATTCAGTTATCCAATCAGCTTTCACCTTCGCGTAACGCACAAAAATACTTCTCACGTTATCAGAAGCAAAAAAACGCGGTCATTTACGTGGGTGAACAGATTAAGTTGACCCAGGCAGAAATCGACTACTTGGATAACATCCAAACGCAGATTGAATTGGCTACCCCCGCAGACATTGCTGAAATCCGCGAAGAGTTGACCCAGCAAGGTTACCTCAAACAGCGCAAGACTAAGAAAAAACAACGCAGTTCCCGTAAACCAAGTCAGCCACAAGAATTTGTTGCTAGCGACGGCACTGAAATTTCAGTCGGTAAGAATAACCGTCAAAATGATCAGTTAACGTTAAAGACAGCGCACAAGACGGATTACTGGTTGCATACGCAGAAGATTCCGGGGTCACACGTCATCATCCACTCTGATGATCCTAGTGAACAAACCTTGAATGAGGCTGCTAACTTAGCCGCGTACTTCTCCAAGGCGCGCGATTCAGCGACCGTGCCCGTGGATTACGTGCAGGTTCGTCGGATTCGTAAGCCCAACGGCGCTAAACCGGGCTTCGTGATCTACGAAGGTCAAAAGACCCTGTACGTCTCACCTAGTGCGGATTTAGTTGAACAATTAACACCGAAAAAATAAAAAATGACTTTCAAAAGCGCCGGTTCAGCAACCACCATCCCTAATGAGGACGTGATTGTTGAACCGGCGCTTTTTTTATTATGATCAGTCTTTTTACCTTAAGAGACATGTCAGCTATCTATAATGGTCAACCGGATTATGTTCACTATGATTATTCGTCATGTGAATAGAATCACTTTTTAAGAGACTTTTGCTTGGACGAAATAAGTCATCGTTTTATCAACAAGATAAAAGTTGCATCAATATTGTGGCAACACGTCAAGAACACAAACCAACCAAAAAATATAGGCCATCTTTATTAACGGACAGTTTTGAACTTGCTAAAGACTATCATTAGTTTTTGTACTAATTTCCAGCTTCATACTGCGACATCGCCTTCAATAATAGCTAGCCACTCAAAAATCCAAATTAAGATCGTCATTTTTCAGTTCCGTACTGCTCACAATGATGACAGTATTAAGAATTTGATCAAGGTGAGCACCACCAATGCTAAAGTTCCAATCAAGCTAGATCGATTCAGCCAATCTGGCGTCCAAGTCGCTGGAAATACAATGAACTGACCATTTAAAACCAGTAGACTACTAAATGCCAAGCCAGCTAAAACCCATTTTGCGGTAATCATCAGGCTAACTAGTAATAAGCCGCCCACTAACAGGGCGAAGCCAATCTGTAGTTTAGTGCGTGACTGATTAACTGCCATCGCTACCACCCCTTCTTTTGATGCCGCCATTATAAGCACTAGTAATGAGGGTTGTGGTGACCGGGAACTTGGTTACTTCAGTGACCGTTTATGGCAACTGCTGTGCCACATTTGTTGCCACTAACGACAAATCTTCGAATAATACTTGCTGCTGCACCGTTTGGCTTTAAAGCTGTCGGTCAACCGTTCCATTGCAATAAAAAAGTGAACGTGACCGCTTAACAGGTCTCGCTCACTTTTAGGACAAGCCCATCAAAACAAGCTTGTCTTTTTTGATATTCAAACCTAAATATCAATTAAATGACATTTCAACATACTTTACGAATACTTGACGGTACTCCCCAGTTTCATTGGAATAAAACCGTAGTGCGTGTACCGGTCAATGACCTGTGCATCCACCTTTTTTAGCCGTGGTGCAATATAGTTAAATAGTTTCTGATAAGGTACCGGTAACCCCGTGATTCGATTCTTAATCGTCAACGACAAATCGGCCTGCAATAGTTCCCGGCGTAACCCAACCATGATCTTAACAGCATCGGCCCCATTAGTCAGCTCCTGGGAAGCCTGTGCTAATTTGATTCTAACATCATGATACTTAGGCGCCGTCACTTGTTCGTAAGCCCCAATAATCAAGTTGTTCAGTTCTGATTCTGCCATTTTATCACCCCGTTACACGACTCAACGTCACATTATAACGTTGAACGTGTTGAATAAATTAATTCTAACTACTTTAATTGTACACCCGGACCAAAATGACAGTCGAATAATTTTGACGTAACCGCATAGTTTAACATCCCTTACTAAAAAACCTTCCCAAGCAACTAGGTCCGTTGTCTGAGAAGGTTCAATTCAATTATTCAATACAAAGGCTATCTTAGCTGGCCCATCAGTTCCCATAACCGTCGACTCCACTTCGGACGATAAATCCAAACAGTTAAGACGACTAAGCCTAAAATCCATCCCAATACCAGACTAGGCCAACTGGTATTGCTCAGAATAAAGCCCCGAAAAATCCGACTTAAGATAACCCCTAGAGGAACACTCATAATCAGTAGCAAGATTAACCGCAAACTGCGATGAACGACTAACTGGGACCGCTGCTCCGCGGAATAACCTGAAACTAGCCACTGCGCAAGCCCCCAAGTGATTCCGATGATCAGGAGTGCTAAGCCACAGCCTAACGCCCAGTGCCGTGACAAATAATTAGCGGCAATCGCTGTCGTTGCGTTTTGCCAAACACTCTGTGGCATCCACCAATATAAATATAGGGAAAGCGTCAACGCCCCTGCCACAATCACATTATTAATGACCACGGTTGCCAAACTAGCAATTGCAAAGACACAAAGTGCAACCACGGCATCCCCCGTTAAATCCTGCAACCAAGCTTGCCATTTAAAATAAGTAAAGTAGGCGGCGGGAATCTGTGACCTCAAAATAGCAAGATTGACTAAACTCCCCATAACAACACCACCAACCACCGCAAGCCCATATTGTAACCACTGTTGACGATAAATTTCAGAGCGACGATACCCCAACGTTTGTAAAAACTCATTTAAGTAGCGGCGCCGTGCATACCAAATCATCACGGTTCCGGCCAAAATTCCAATCACAAAGTAATATTGATTAATCTGCGTGCCAAAGTTGCCACGAATCGTTTTGGTCTTTTTAGTGGGTTGCTGCCGATAAACTTGCAGTTGTCGTTCCTGATAATCTTTTAAAAAGGCCTGTTTTGACGAATAGCGCTTACCGACTGAGTCAACATAATCATGATGTTTACGACGATACTGCACCTGACTATCAATCAACCGGGGATCACTTTGCGTGTGCCAAGCCTGACTGCCGTACAAACTCTGAACCGCAGCACTACCCACTAGCCCAATCAAAATCAGTAACAATATTGACCAGTGCTGACGCCAAACTAACCGGCGTAACGTTTTATGCGCCATGCTGCACCCCCTTTAATCGCTGTTTCTGAATAGTTAAGCCCAATAATAGGACCACCAGTAAAATCGCCATCCCCAAAATCTCAAACCATGGCAATACTCCCGGTATAAACGGCTGTAAAAAGATATCTCCTAATATGGCCCCACCAGCAATCGTGACGACACCAATCAAGCCAACCTTTCTAAACAATGTTTCACCACCAAACGGTGTCAGTTCAGCACTCCAAGTCCGTTGTAACTGCCAAATTGCACCACAAGCTAGTATCGAGAGCCCTAACACCAAACTGCTTGCCACGTAATAATGCGCATAAAACCAAAAACCTACCGGAAGCACATTGTCACCGAAAAGCAGCATGGCGTAACCGGATTCACTGCCGACGCCCTCTAAAAACCGCCATGATAGCCCACTTAAAATGGTCGCTAACCAAAACCGATTATTCAACAAGCCAACGAACCAACCGAGCACTAGCATTCCAAAGCTAATCGCCACAATGGCAACGTTGCTCCCAAAGAGGCCGGCCAGATTACGGTAAGTTTGGTATTTTTCTGGTATCACGGCAATAACCCATCCCCAGTAGCTTAACTGTGCCACTGCAACCGTGAGGGTCAACGCCAAGGCCTGACCTAGCTGAACGAGAAACAATTGATTGCGCGTCGCGCCTAGCCCCAACATGAACTCAGCGTAGTGTGTCCGACGTCCCCAAAAGGCGAACGCTAGCCCCGCAATCATCATAAATAGGTAATACCAATTATTTCCAGTTACACCGATTCGAGTTTCATAACCATGAACTTTAAACTGATTCTTACTAAAAAGCTGGTACTGTTCAGTATTATATTCGGCTAAGCTGACCTGATGACCGTGAAGTTGATAGTTTTCGGGATGTTTACGGTAGTCGGAAGCTTGATAGGCTTTCATCTGGGACGTTTGTTGCAGGCCCTGTTGATGGCCCTGGGTCGTTTTAACTGCGGCACCCATGCCAATCACGATAAGCACCGCCATTAACCCGATGACCCACCGCCAACTTTGTGACCACCACAAGCGATGTACTTGTCTACAAGTCATTTACTCACCACCTAAAAGGTTCCGGGCATCCCCCAGCTTCACCCGGAAAACATTGGTAATTGTCAACGGACAGTCCGTCATCATAACTGGATCAGCAGCCTTTAATTCAGCATCCAGCTCATCCGTATAGTCATCAAAGTAAACTTCCAATACCCGACCGTAAACGTTGATCAGTTGACCATGATCTTTGATCACCGCTGGAACCGTTTTGGTTTTAAAAACCAGTTGCAGTTTTCGAGCGCGCTGTCTTAAAGCCTCTAAATCGTAATTAGCAACCAAGTGTTGATCCTTTAAGAACAAGGCTTGTTCACATAACCCGTCCAGTTCGTCCAAATTGTGTGATGAAATCAAAAAACTAATCTGTCGGTCAGCGGCGGCGCTTACGATTAGGGCGACAATCCGTTCACGCACGAGAATGTCTAAACCATCAAAAGGTTCATCCAAGATGACGTAGGGTGCATCACTCGCTAAAGCTAACAAAATTTGGCTTAACATTCGCTGCCCCTTAGATAATTGTCGATAATGACTTTTCAAGGTTAACCGTTCAGTTTTCAAAAGTTGCTCAAACCGGGACGTGTCAAAGTTTGTATAACCAATGGCGTACTGCGTTGCGATTTGGCCAAGTGTCTGATTGCCAAAGAAATTATTTTGCGTATCAATATAAAATAACTTTTGGCGTGCGGCCGGATGTTGACTAACATCTTGCCCGTCAATCGTCATCGTCCCCGCATCAGGACGATAATGGTCCGCCATGGTGCGAAACAACGTCGTTTTCCCCGCGCCGTTTCGTCCAACCAGCCCAATAATCCGGGTTGCAGGCCATTCAAAACTAATTTCAGTCAAGATGGGCTGCTGATTAATCATTTTACTTAATCCACTAACTTTAATGCTCATCTACTTTGCCTCCTTGATAAGCTTTCGCAACCCAGTCCTGTACCTGTTGTTCCGTGATGCCTAAAAATTGTGCTTCCGTTAAGATAGTCTCAAATTTAGTTTGAACTTCCGCTACCGCAATTGGGTTAAGCGTTGTTTCCGTCGGCGTATTCACAAAGGTCCCCCGTCCTTTAATGGTATAAACTGCGTGTTGACTCTCCAATAATTGATACGTTTTACTGACCGTGTTCGGGTTCAGGTGCATGGTTGTCGCCATCGACCGAATTGACGGTAATTTATCCCCTGGTTGCAAAGTCCCCTGAACGATCTGCTGCTTAATCTGCATCAACAATTGTTCATAGTAAGGCGCTCCGGACGTCGCAAAAGCCATTTTGACACCTCATTTCAGTGTGTATTAAGTGTTCTATTTCAACTAGTACACTATCATCAATTTTAAAGAATTGCAACCAAAATTAAAAGATCAACTAGCAACCTAACTTCATTGGGCCGCCGTTGATCCTTTTTTCGGTAATTTGAATTTATTGCGTTATAAATCGTTTCAATAGACTGGATGTGTCAACACGTCCCAAGTTGCGTAAGTGGTATCGGTCGGATCGAATTGTTCATCATTCAATAAATACTTTTTTGCTTTTAAAACTAAGGGCGACGCATTTGCCAAGGTGAGCTGTGCTAAAGGTAGCTGGGCAGCCCCGTGTGAATCCTGACCGTCAAAGTCTGGAACAGTTGGTGCTAACGCTCCCGTTGCTTGGCTCACTCGATAAAAAATCGCAATATGTTGATTAAAATGCCACTGTTCAAAATCCCATAGGTAACGAAAACTCGTCGCGCCCAATTGACTCACTTGAACTGATTGTAGCCCGGTCTCTTCACGAATTTGATTTAGCCTTCAGATTTTGAAGATTGATTTTCAAAATCATGTAACTTTAAAAGTTTTAAAAGCACATTTAGTCTTATTCCCGTATTCTAAGTTAGAGTACCGGCACATATTATAAAGTCAAGATTTCTTTAATTAAACCGTATTGATCAATGATTCGCAGTATTTTTAATCGCTAAGCATATGTTTACGCAATCAATAAACACTAGCAGCATCCATGCGTTTATTAAAATAATAAACATTATTTTAATAATTCTGTTTACAAATATGATAAACAGAATTATACTATTATCTACTGGAGGTCATCTAATGGAACTCAACAACTTAACCTTAACCGACCTAAAACAGGGCTGGCACCCTACTTTGGACGGCTTACAATGCAATTACTGCCAAGCGCACTGGCCAACCGGAACACCTGAAAAAGACCTTGTTGATCATTTAACACTCGTTCACGGTGGCAACTTAGCCCAACTAATCCACGCAGATAGTCGTTACAACACACTCACTACTAAACAGCAGGACTTACTGACCGCATTTTCAACCGGGATTAAGGATCAAGATTTAGCTAAACAATTACAGGTCGCCGCCGCGACGATCCGCCACCAGAAGTTTACCTTCCGTGAAAAAGCTAAGCAGGCCCGCCTCTACTTGGCCATTTACGACGCCGTTTTTGATCAAGCTGCTAGTCAGGAAAGTCCCCTAATTGACGTTCCCTCACAAACGGGGCCCGTTGACGACCGCTTTATGATTACCGAGGACGAAGCCGCGACGACCCTGCAACACTACTTTGACTTTGAACACCAACCCTTGAAACTTAAACGTTGGCCTAAAAAGCAGAAGGTCATCTTAACGGTTCTGACCCGGATCATTGATGAAATCCCAGCTAATCAACATTTTTCGGAGCCTGCGATCAACCAATTACTTAAACCAATTTACTTTGACTTTGTCACTGTCCGCCGCTACCTTGTCGATTACGGGTTTTTAACACGAACCGCAGACGGGCATGAATACTGGCGTACAACTGGAAAGGACTAATCATGGAAACAGAACGCAAAAAACAACTACAAGAAGCCTATAAAATGGCACCGACCTTTTACGGGGTGATTCAGATTGAAAACACCCTGACGCATAAACGATTTATCGACGTTGTCCCTAACCTGCATAACCGTTGGCAATTTTACCAACTAAACTTGAACAAGAACTTCTACCGCAACACACCACTACAGGTCGACTGGAACGAACAGGGCGCTGATAATTTTACTTACAGCATCCTTTGGAAAGCCGACACTGCCGACGTTACCAATATGCGTGCTACGTTAAAGGACCTTAAAGACAAGTGGCTACACAAATTACACCCCTTTGACGACAACGGCTATAACCAGCGTCCCAAGGATTGGAAGGAAAACTGAACATGAATAACCGTTACACGGTGATTGACCAACAAAATTGGCCCCGCCAACAATACTTTTATTATTTTACCAAGATGAATCCGACCGGCTTTTCACTGACCGTCGATTTGGATATCACTGCTACTTTAGCCTGGACCCACACTAATCACGTCAAATTCAACGCGGTCTACCTTTACTTGGTCAGCCGATTACTGACCAAACATCCTGAAATGCGTATTGGTTACGTAAATGAACAACTGGTGACATATGATGTTTTACACCCATCGTATACGGTCATCCACGCTGACCACTCAATTTCTAATTTGTGGACCGCTTATGATGAAGACTTTACGGTCTTTTATCAGCACTATCTAGCCGACCTTCAACAGTACGGTCAACAACCGGGGCCCATGCCCAAAGCACCCCAATCAGCTAACCTGGTTAACATTGGAAGCTTACCATGGGTTAACTTTTCAAGTTATACGCCACTGCCATTTAAGCCCCTAACCACATTTTTCCCAATCTTTCAGGCGGGACAATTCAAAAAAGAACATGAACACACAACCATGCCGCTGAGCTTGACCATCAATCACGCTACCGCGGATGGCTACCACGTCAGTACCTTTTTTAATGAACTGCAAACACTACTGAACGCGCCAAAAACTTATTTAAACTAAAAAATGCGTTGAATCAAAAAAGATTCAACGTATTTTTTAGTTTAGCTGAGCTGATCATCTGGCGCCTTAATCTGAATCAAAATTGCTTTCCGGATAGTATTGACCGCTTCCGCCACACCATCTAAGCTACTTTCTCCGTGATCAATAATCCATTCAATCAGGGTCATTTGAACATTGCTTCCCATGCTGGCAATCAATTCCATAGGCACCGGCTGTGCCACGGGTTGACTCTTGATAAAGGTCTCCCATTGCCGATAAAGCAACTGGTAAAAGTTCGCCTTGAGATCCGCATCTGGCTCGTGCACGGTAAACAGAATTTGAAGTGTCTGTCGATTTTCCGCCATATCCGCTAGTAAGCTGTGCAGCAAGTCATCAATTTGACCCGCAATGATTTGCTGAAATCGCACACTGACACGCTGCGCAAACATTGCGGTGTAGTGTGCGACCATCTGCTCCAACAAATCGTATTTATCTAAGTAATGCGCATAAAAGGTCGACCGACTCGTCAGCGAAGCCTGACAAATATCCGCGACGGTTAGCTGCCGAAACCCCTTCGTTGTTAACAGTGATAAAAACGCATTTTGCAGATCGCGTTCAGTTTTGATTTTGCGAACATCCTTTGCCATCCCACTAGACTCCCTCGTCAATATAATTCCATCTTACCACGCAATTTTCAAAAAAACGTTGGTTTTCGAACACTCAACTACTCAAATGTCCGAAAACGTACACACACCAGCATTTTGACAGTGTTCAATTAGTTCTAAAAGCCTTATTCTATAACTGTTGAAAGGAAAACATGAACCTTTCAAAATATAAGTTGATTAGAGGTAATCAAAATGTTTACTTGGAGTTTTTGGATTTTAGCTATATGGTTTGTCGTTAACGTCATTTGGATGTGGTTCGCATTAGACAATCAATCCTTACAAAAGAC
Organism: uncultured Lactobacillus sp.; assembly: GCA_937916845.1. Taxonomy (GTDB): domain Bacteria; phylum Bacillota; class Bacilli; order Lactobacillales; family Lactobacillaceae; genus Lactiplantibacillus; species Lactiplantibacillus paraxiangfangensis. The sequence goes on from CALFSK010000040.1 coordinate 29,242, forward strand.
GTTTGCCTGGATTAACGTTGTTGCCGTTATCTGGGGATTCTGGGCATTTTACGGTGCCACCCCCGTTGCTGGATTAAGCACTTGGTTCCAAGTCTTAAACTGGGTCAACATTATTTTAGCCATTGTTCAGTTCTACTTTGGTTACCGTAAATTAACGCACTCAGCCGCTTAAATTACCCAAGCATTTTCCGCCAATCAATTAAACCGTCTACCAGCACTTCCCCTGGCAGACGGTTTTTTTTGACCAAATCTAAGAAAAGTTTAGCCGTTCCTTATTAAACATTGGTAGCGGTGTTAGCCAATTCTAGTTAAACTAAGGCTATTCAATGACGAAAGGATCTTGATCATATGCCAATCAAATATAAAACGCCGACCGTCCAAATCAAACCGACCACGCCAATCCGCTACTTAACTGTCCAGCATTCTAACTGCCAGTGGCACCTCACGTATCGCCAGTAAGTTCTTTCCCCCTGATCCGTGTGGGCATCAGGGGGTTTTGCTTGCGCCAAAATATAGAAATCTCTAAACTAAACACAAACTACTAATTAACCGAAGGAGTTTACGTCATGACACTTACGTTAGAACCCCGACTCACCATTTTCGAACCTTACTTGATTAAAATAACCGATACTACTCATCAAGAGGCGCTCACCGCCGTCCTTAATTGGGTTGGCCAAACCTTCCCAGAACTCGTCCCTCGACTTGCTTGGAACCAACCAATGTTTACAGCTCACGAAACGTTTATTATTGGCTTTAGCATCGCCAAGGACCACTTCAACGTGGCGCTCGAAAAATACACCCTTGACCAGTTTAAGGAACGCATCACCGCTGCCGGAGACAAGACGACTAAAATGCTCTGGCAGATCAAATTCGATGAGCCGGTTAATTATGACTTGCTCAAAACTGCCATCGAATTTAATCTCACCACTAAAATGGATACCACTTCATTTTGGCGGTAACCAAAAAGCCATGCCGGGTCGCAAGCTAACTGTCTGCGACCTGACATGGTTTTTATATTCTAGTTTACATAATTTTAATTTAGCTCAGTTACTCGGGATCATCCAAATTATGAACGGATTCAAACGTGAATTTGCCGTCATCGTAACTAAACTTAAACACCGCACAATTATCAAAACGGATCTGGCGACGCTTAATCTCATCCATTGAAAGCCAACGTCGCAAAAACATAAAACTGGCACCCCCGTGACTAACAGCGAGCACTTGCTGATTATCCGGTCGTTCCATAATTGCCGTCAGCGTTTTAACGACACGGTCCTGTACTTGAAAATCATTTTCACCACCGTACTGCAAAAAGAAATCGCCATGACTTTGGCGTTCGGGATCGGGTTTTGGATTTAAAACTTCACTTTCACCTTCAAAAACGCCAAACTCCCATTCCTTGATTCCTTTTAACCGTTCGTACGGCTGGTCCGTCACAAGTTCCAATGTATCGCTAGCCCGTTCTTGCGTAGAGCAATACGCATGGTCGAACTTGATGGCGTGGCGTTTAAAATAGTCGCCAACCCGTTTTGCGTCCGCAATTCCCCGTTCGGTCAACGGAGAATCACTCGCCCCTTGAATCCGATGTAATCGGTTAAACAGTGTCTCGCCGTGGCGCATTAAATACAATGTTTTTGTCAAAAGAATCCCAACCTTTATATTAAACTTCACTATTAATCATAGCACAACTGTAACCGCTGTCATCAGTAAATTAAGCTTTTGAATTTCGACTAAAATAACCATTCAGAAATGTGGCCCTCTGAATGGTTATTTTTGATCACTTTAGTCGAAACGTGGGCCAAAAGCCCTTTGTTCCAACCATAAAATTTAAAAATCAGTATCCTCATTACCCGCGTTCAGTGCAACTAATGCGTCTTTTAACGTTTGACCATGCGCAATCACGGTCCCAGTCGCGTGCCCCGGTTCCCCCGTCACTTCGTCTTCGTCATAAATCTGAAGTTGATTATACGGGAACGTATTCGCTTGGACGTAGACGGGACCCGGTTGATTAACGTCCGGATAATCGTACATCACCTTGCTGAGTGCTTCGCCCAATTTAACGTGCAGTAGCAAGCGAGTCACACTGGAACCACTCGCCTTACTGATCAACGCCATGGTCGCAATACTCATTGGTTCGACCGTTGCTAATTGGAGCTGACCATCAGCGATCGCCAAGCGTACCGTGTAGAGTCCCGGGATGCCAAATGCTAGAACGCGCTTCTTAATTTCATCATTAAGCGCTTTGATGGCTTGATTTTCAGCCTTATCCCGAACTGGAAAGACCGCAATCGACCCGCGGACGTTTGAGCGTAAATTATTACCCGCAATAATTTCACTGATGCCAAAGACGCTCACGTCAACGCCATCCGTAATCACTTCTACCGCCGGCGAATCATTGGTTTTAATTTGCTCGCGCGGTAAATCGTTATTAATTTGAATCACTTGATGACCAGCCTTCTGTAATTCTTGTCCTAACCGGTAATCGTGGTACGTGGTAAAAATCAATAGTGGTTTTTCAATTGCTAAGATATTCAAAATGTCTGAATGCTGCTTTGGTTCAATGTACCGTTTAGACGCCAGTTGCGGTGTCATCGACACACTGTTCGGATTGGCATTGATCAAAATCGGTTCGTAATCCGCCTTTTTCAAATAAAACAGCAGTTGCGACACCAAATAATCGTTCCCGTGGTTCGTCCCGATCCGGTTCGCACCCGTCCCAATAACGACAACGCGCCGGCCCGATTGTTGCTGACTTTCGTTATCAAATTCATAGGTTGAATAGTAGGTATTCGTCTGCTCAGTAAATTCACCGGCTGTAGGTTCGACCTCTTTAAAGGTCGCGTGAATCTCATTTTCTAGGGCAAACTGCCGGACCTTGGCAACGTCACTGTGCCAAGCATCGGCCGCGTCTTCGTCAGTAAAGCCAAAGTACTTGGCCCGGCCTAGCGCGTGCACGTCAAATGGTCGATCACGCAACGCCTGCTCAATTTCGATGATGTGCCGCAATTTGTAGAAGTAGAACGCATCAATCTTCGTTAATTCCGACAATTCATCAATTTGGTAACCCCGGTTCAACGCTTCCAGCAAGATTAACATCCGCCCAGCTTGGGGATGGATCAACCGTTGGATCAATTCACCTTCTGAGTAATTTTGAGGCTGGTTTGCAATCACGTGGTAACGCGATTCGTCCGTTGAACGGAGTCCTTTTAGCAAGGCTTCTTCCGTCGACCGGCCAATCCCAATGACGGAACCAGTCGATTCCGTCACCGTATCGAGTTGGTGACTGACCTTCTTCAAGACGTTAAATGGCCAAACGGGAATCCGGCAGACAATGTGATCGAGCACGGGCTCAATTAAAGCCGTTTGCTTACGATAATTACTTGGTAACTTAACTTCCGCTAAACTAATCCCAACGATTAGGTTGGCAACGACCCGGGCCAATGGGTAACCCGTGGCGCGGGCGGTCAAAGCCATCGTACGGTCAAAATACGGCGTTACTTTAATAACATAGTAGTTTTGCGTCGTCGGGTCCAACGCAAACTGAACGTGACAACTGCCGACAATCCGTAGATTCCGCATAATTTTTAAAGTTGCGGTCCGAAATTGTTGGTACTCTTGATCCGTGATGGTTTGCGTTGGCGCAAAAACAATTGAATCCGCTGAATGAATCCCGACCGGATCAAAGTTTTCCATCCCGCTGATTAACAGGGCCGTATCTTTTGGATCCCGTACGGCCACGAATTCTAGTTCCTTGTAACCCACAATGCTTTGTTCCACGATACATTGCTTTGTAGCGGAGACCTTAAAGCCCATCTTAAGGGCCCGTTCTAAATCGTCTTCGTCTTCACACAGTTGACGACTGGCCTCAATTCGGGGCGCCACCGACTTCACAATGACTGGAAAACCAACCTTGCGGACGACCGCAAAGGCTTCCGGTTCACTAGCCACAACTTGTGAGGCAATCACTGGTTCGCCGATTGCTTTAAGTCGGTTACTCATGAGTGCCGGGTTGACAATCATGTCGACCGTGTCTTGGTCCCACTGCAAAAGTCGTACCTGGTTATTTTTTAACACGTTGTTGCGAATCAGTCCCTGAATCAGATTGACCGCTTGAATGCCACCTAATGATGGAATCAGAGCATCTGGTTGTTCAGTTTCGATCACCCGTGACAACGCAGCAACCGTCAAGGGTTCAATGTAGACCTTGTCCGCAAAGTTATTTTCAGCCGCAACCGAATAGGCGTTGTTATCAACTAAAACCACGGCAATCCCTAGTTTACGAATTGCCGATCCTATTTGGGTCACAGCCGCATCGTGTTGCCCTTCGCGCCCAATGTCGTTATGCCCAGCGCCGATGATGAGGACCTTTTGTAACGCTTGATTATTCACCAAATTGGCCCCCTTGCTTGTTGCATTGATTCAACAAATTCATCAAAAATATCACGAACTTCGGTTGGACCCGGTGCCCCGTCCGGGAAAAATTGGACGGAGAATGCCGGAAAGTCACGAAAACGCAAGCCCTGGATTGTGCCGTCAATCAAATCGACGAACGTCGTGATGAGCTTATTACGGTCAATCGTTGCGGGATCAACCGCAAACCCTTGTCCCTGTGACGCATAAATAATTTGGTTCGTAATAACTTCACGAATGGGATGATTAGCGCCATGATGTTCTGGTGACAGCTTCATAATCGAAGCGCCGTTCGCCATCGCAAAGAGTTCGTGACCTAGGCCAATCGCAAATAACGGAATCCGGTTTTGGATGTTTTGAATCATCGTTAAAACGCTGTCCGGTAAATCCTGTGGTTTCCCCGGCCCAGTCGATAAAATAACCCCGTCCGGATCTAAATTAATAATTTCTTCCGTTGTCGCGGTATAGGGCAACACGGTCACGTTGCAAGCCCGTTTACTGAGTTCACGCAAAATTCCGTGCTTAAGCCCAAAGTCAACGACCACGACGTTCAAGCCCGTTCCCGGATTAGGAAATGGCTTGGGTGTTGCGACCGCGGCAACTTGTTGGTTCGTCAGGACGGTCGCCCCTAATTGGTCAAAAGCGTGCGCGTCCGCCACATCAACAATACTGGCCTTCATGGGGCCACTGGCACGTAACTGTTTCGCTAAGTGACGGGTGTCGATGTGACTGATGCCCGGAATGTTTTGCTGTTTCAAGTATTGATCTAACGACCAGCGCCGTTGCCGGTTGGTTGAAATACTAGCCACATCACGAACAACGACCCCTTTGACAGTCGGCAAAATCGACTCGTAGCTATCATGATTGATGCCGTAACTGCCGATGGTAGGTTGGGTGAAAGCAATAATTTGGTTATGATAAATTTGATTAGTAATAATTTCTTGATAGCCCGTCATACTCGTATTAAATACGATTTCACCAGTTGAAACCGCTGGTGAGCCAAAGCCTTCACCGAGGTAGGCACTGCCGTCTTCAAGAATCAAATAGCGGTCTGCCATTGCGATCCCTTCTCATTTGTTTGACTTAATTAAAACTTAATTGATAATTTCAACGCCGTCGTGACCATCGATTTCAGTCACCGACACCTTGATCCGTTCTTGTCGGGCCGTTGGGATGTTTTTACCGATAAAGTCTGCCCGAATTGGCAGTTCGCGGTGACCCCGATCGACCAAGACTGCGAGTGCAATACTCTGCGGTCGACCGCCACCCATCAGTGCGTCTAACGCGGCCCGAATCGTTCGGCCAGTAAATAAAACATCGTCTACTAAAATAACCCGTTTATCCGCAACGCTAAACGTCAGCTGGTAATCGCTCGGCGCGCTCGCAATATCTTGTGGATGATCATCCCGAAACGCCGTAATATCCAATTCACCTACCGGAATCGTTGCACCTTCTAATTGCTGCAACCGAGCCGCAATGCGTTGTGCAACATAGACGCCGCGGGTTTTAATACCAACTAGGACGATGTCACGAATCCCTTTATTTTGCTCAATGATTTCATACGTAATCCGTGTGAGCGCACGCTTCATCGCCATGGAATCAACAACTTCTTTTTGCATAATTGCCTCCCAAGTATTTATGGCCTACATTCGAGTCACCAACATTACAAAGAAAGACGGCCGGACACAATGTCCCGACCGTCGACGAAAAGTTATTGTTAACAGTTTTGCCTTTCAGTCTCGCAGGGCCGGATTAAAGGACTCTCATTACTGTTAGATTAATGATTCAAGTCGGTTTTGTCAAGCCGGTCAAGCGTTGCTTTAAAAATCGGTGGCAACGGTGCTTCAAAGGTGAGCTGTTCCCCGGTGACCGGGTGCTTGAAACCTAACAAGCGGGCGTGTAAAAACTGGCCCTTACCCTTGATCGTCTTCTTTGGCCCGTAGAGCGGATCGCCCACTAACGGGTGGCCAATCGACTGCAAATGCACCCGAATTTGGTGGGTTCGGCCCGTTTCCAAGCGACAACTGATCAACGTGTAGTGTTGATACCGTTTTAAGACCTTGAAATGAGTTACCGCCGGACGACCGGTGGCGACAATGGCCTGTTTCTTACGGTCTTTTGGCGAGCGGCCCAGTGGTGCGTTGACCGTTCCCGTATCTTCCTTAATCACACCGTGCACGAGGGCCACGTACTCCCGCAGATTCGTCTTGGCCTTCAATTGCGCCGCCAGTGACCGGTGCGCGTGATCATTTTTAGCAACCATCAGTAAACCGGACGTATCCTTATCGATTCGATGGACAATTCCCGGCCGAAACTCACCGTTGATGGTCGATAACGGACTATGGAAAAGTAACGCGTTGACTAGCGTGTGGTCCGGGTGACCGGGCGCGGGATGGACAACCATTCCCTGGGGCTTGTTGACGACGAGAACGTCATCATCTTCATACACCACGTCGAGTGGAATATCTTCGGGTTCAATTTCCGTTGACTGAACAACTTGTTCGGCCACCGTAATCTGATCGCCTGCTTTGACCTTATACTTACTAGCCTGCAACTGACCATTAACCGTCACTTGGTCCGTTTTAATCAACTTATCCACTTGCGACCGCGTCCAAATCGTCTGTAGTCCCGCTAAAACTTTATCTAGCCGCCCACTCTGATCCGTAATCGTAAACTGTTGTTGTGCGGTCGTTAAATCCGCCGCATCCTGTACCTTATTTGTCAAAACTATCATCCCGCAAAACACCAATCAAAATCAAAACAACGCCCACCGTTAAGCAGAGGTCCGCAAAGTTAAAGATTGGAAAATTAATAAAATCTAATTGGAACATGTCCACCACGTAACCGATGCGAATCCGATCAATGAAATTACCTAAAGTCCCGGCAATCATGAGGACAATCCCAAATTCATACAAACGACGCTGCCGCAGTCGCCATAGTAAATACACCATCACACCTAATGCGACGACCGAAATCAGGTAAAAGAAACTCATTTTCCCCTGTAAGATACTCCAAGCGGCACCGCTATTATGTAAGTTCGTCAAAGACAGTAAGCCCGGCACAATACTAATACTTGCGCCCAGTGCAATATGGCCCACGATGGCTGACTTAATTACCTGGTCAATAATGACCAGTACAAACATTAATACCCAATAAATCCACATACGCTGATCCTCACATTCCGCTAAACTTTGTTCAATTATACCAAAAGAAAGTGCCCGTGCGTGGCAGAACCCCCACGAAACACTATCTTTCTTTTAAAAGTAAGTGCAGATCAAAATTAAAATGATTTGCTTATGATTAAATCCGGTCGCCACTGATAACATGCGGTCGTGGGACCGCGGCAAGCCAAAAACGGTCTTGCCACTCGCCCGGAACCCTTGCAAAAACCACAAGTGTCCCGGACCGTCCGTGGTGTAAAGGTGGAAAACCACCACCTCAACGCCACCATCACGACCGATGCTATCAGTGGCAACCTCCGATAATCCTATACCATAATAACAATCAAGTACCATTTAGAGCAGGCGGACAGAATTGGTATGCTGTGGCGGCAATATTAACCGGTGCTTCTTAGCCGGTTGATATCGCGGGGCACTTCAAAGACGTGGTCTATCGGCTTTGAAGTGAGGGCCCAGACCGCACTTTGGCTGGGACCGTCCCCCATAGCACACCGGTTCTGTCCGCCGAAGCGGCTAATTTGTCAGCAACCAAAAAAGCCGGTACAACGACCGACTTTTTGATAGACTTCATTTGTTTTAGAATAAGCCAGAGATTTTACCGTCGTCTGAAATATCCATGTCTAAGGCAGCTGGATGTTTAGGTAGACCCGGCATGGTCAAGACATTACCTGTCAAAGCAACGACGAACCCGGCACCTAACTTCGGTACGAATTCACGCACGTTAATCGTAAAGTCCTTAGGAGCGCCCAATAACTTTGGATTATCACTCAGCGAATATTGGGTCTTGGCCATGCAGACTGGTAACTTATCCCAGCCCCGCTTGGCGAACGCCTTTAATTGGCGCTTAGCTTTACCTGAATATTCAACCTTGGCGCCACCATAAGTCTTCGTTACAATGGCCTGGATCTTCGTTTCCAAATCATCGTCAGCGTTGTAAATTGATTTAAATTCACTTGGTTGATCACAAAGCTTAACGACAGTTTGTGCAAGGTCAGTTGCACCGGCACCACCTTGGCCCCAGACATCGGCCAAAACGGCTTCAACACCAAGGTCGGCACAGTAATCCTCGACCGTTTGAATTTCATTTTCGGTATCGGCCGTAAATTGGTTAATGGCAACCACGACGGGCACACCATAACGCTGCATGGCTGCGACGTGGTGGCCTAAGTTAGCCAAACCAGCTTTTAACGCTGGCACGTCTTCAGTACCCAATTCCTTTACAGCAACGCCACCGTGCATCTTCAAGGCCCGAATCGTTGCGACGATCACAACGGCGTTCGGTGCTTGTCCCACGGCTGGAACGTTGATATCCATGAACTTTTGTCCGCCTAAATCGGCACCGAAACCTGCTTCAGTCACCGTGTAGTCGGCTAGGTTCAGCCCGGCTTGAGTCGCTAAAACACTGTTACATCCGTGGGCAATGTTGGCAAACGGGCCACCGTGAACAAACGCGGGCGTGTGGGCCAACGTTTGTACTAAGTTTGGCCGGAGCGCATCTTTTAATAGTAACGCAATGGCGCCACCAACTTTTAAGTCCGCCACAGTGACTGGTTTACGATCACGCGTATAGCCAATCACAATCCGGTTGATTCGCCGCTTTAAGTCGGCAATGTTTTCGGACAAGCACAAAATGGCCATCAGTTCACTAGCCACCGTGATATCGAAACCATCTTCACGTGGCACCCCTGACGTAGGACCGCCTAACCCGATGATGGTGTGCCGCAACGCACGGTCATTAATATCAAGCGCACGTTTCCATTGAATACGCCGTTCATCGATATTCAGTTCGTTTCCTTGCTGGATGTGGTTATCGATCAACGCCGCTAACGTATTATTAGCTGCGGTTAAGGCGTGCATGTCGCCCGTAAAATGCAAGTTAATGTCTTCCATTGGAATCACTTGCGAGTAACCACCACCAGTGGCGCCACCCTTCATACCCATGACGGGGCCTAAGGATGGTTCCCGTAATGCGATGATGGTTGACTTGCCAATCTTCGTCAGCGCGTCTCCTAAACCGATGGTGACGGTTGACTTCCCTTCGCCAGCAGGTGTTGGGTTAATTGACGTAACTAAGATGAGCTTACGTTTGGTCTCTTTTACCGGTAACGGTAGTTTTAATTTAGCCTTGGCACTCCCATACTGGTCAATCTGGTCAGCCGTTAAACCGGCCTTCGCTGCGATTTCAGTAATTGGTTCGGGTGTCACTTGTTGTGCGATTTCAATGTCTTTCATCAATTCCGCCCCTTTTAATCATAATCTGACTTTTATTATACCGAATAATCTGAAAATAGGAACAATTAATAAATATTAGCCTTAGTTAGTTCGGCTATTTAGCTTCTTGGGCGAGTTCGATCAACGCCGTCCGGGCCTTCTTGCGCATTAAAAATTGGTACGCGTTGCCGTCAATCTGAACCTTAATGCCCCCACGAACTGGCGCAATTAATTCCAGCTGGTCACGGGGAATCACTAGCCACGAGCGATTAAAAACAGTGCTAAAGATGAGTAAATTACGGTCAATGGAGACCCGGCGTAAACTCAACTGAACAGCCACCACCGCAATAAAGATCAGGCCAATCACGACAAAGGACCATTTAAATTTCATGACTTCGAGCCAATAAATCAGGCCGGCCATGCCAATTAGTAATGTCCAAGACCAAACAATTAGACTTGACGCCCAATTTGGTTGATACTTAAAAGTATGTTTCGCATTATTCACGTTAATAAATTCCTTTCAAGATGGAGCGATAATCATTGCAATTATATACAGATGCAGCCACGACGCCGCAAACTAACCAGAGTGCCGCGGGCATTCTATTAATTGATCAAGGCCAGCAACACCAGTACAAGCAGGTTTTGCCAGACAGTGATAATCATACCGCGGAATTTTTAGCCGCGATTGCTGGCTTTAAAATATTATTAGATTCTTATGGTCCTGACCAGGTCGTTTTCTTTTACACCGACAGCCAAGTAGTTGCTGAAAGTGTTGATAAGGCTTATAGCAAACACTTTGCAGTCGAACTGGCTACCTTACTGCACCTACAGGACCAGTGCCAAGTGGTCGTCACTCAGTGGATCGCTGAAAGTGAGAACCACGGCGCCCACCAGTTAGCCCAGCAAGGATTACACCTCAAAGACTAATCCGCGGGTGTCAGGTAGTTTTCAACTGGTAGCTGGTAGTTATCCCAATCATGCTTGCCCGTGCGCACGTAATCAGCTAATAGCTTCCCAATCATCGGACCAGTCGTTAGTCCAGAAGACCCCAGTCCACTAGCAACTAGGATGTGGGGATTATCCGGCAACGGACCAAAGAACGGTGCAAAGTCACTCGTGTAAGCACGAGTGCCCACTTTGACCTGCGTAATTTGATCCTTACTCAGTCGACCATCAAGTTTATAGCCACTTGCAAATAAATCATTTTCCACGAGGTCGGAAACTTGTAAGTCGTAACCCTGATCATTTTCATGGGTCGCACCAACCACGAGCTTGCTACGCGTGAACGGAATAAAATCACGTTCACCTTCAGGCATGAGGACCGGCACGTCATCCCCCCACGTTTCGGGCAGCTGCATTTCAATCAGCTGTCCTTTTTGAGGTCGAACGTCCGCGACGATTTTCATTGGTAACAATAGTGGCTTTAACCACGCACCAACGGCCAAAATCAAGGTGTCGTAAGCTTGCTGACCGTTAACCGTCAGTAATTGCCCTTGATCACCTAACCGCACTTTACCCTTGTGACGGACCAAGTTGCGTTTTTCAGCGTATTTGAGCAGGTTATGGGCGAATTTATCACCGTCGACCCGCGCACCACCACTGACAAACACACCGGGTTGTGGTGCCGTTAGTAACGGAATCTTGTCCTGCACTTCCGCGGCGCTTAGCTTTTCAACGGTGCCCATTTGTGGCGCGGTCTTACGGCGTTCTAGTGCAAGGTCGTACAAGGCCTGCAAATCATCCGGGTTTTCCCGCGTGACGACCGTCCCAGCTTGCTGGTAAACGGAATAGCCCATTTGGGTATCCGCAACAATTTCTGGATATAGCGCGGCACCCGCTTTAGCGAGCTGATACCAACGTTTGTTACGACGCTTTGACAGCCACGGTGAAATGATTCCCGCGGCGTTTTTCGTTGCCTGGCCAATTCCTTCATCGTAAAGGGTGACACTTAACGTCGGGTCCGCACTCAAGTAGTAAGCAGTGACGGCACCCACAATCCCACTTCCAATAATCGTTACTTGTTTTTGCATATTTCGACCTCCACAACCATTCTGCCTCTATTTTAGCATATCCAGCCAATCGTTTCGTCACATAACCGATGCGTCCCTTGAAAAACTAACAATCGGTTAAGCCCAAACTAAAACATCCCACTTAAAAATCCAAAGATTTCTAAGTGGGATGTTTTAGTTATAACGATTAAACAGCGTTTATTTTACCTTACTAATGACACTAACTTTAGCGGTCACGTAACCACCACCGTTGAGTTTGACCCGGTACAAGTGGCCCTTCTTGATGACCTTACCGCTGATTTGGCTATTCTTAGTCAGGTGACGCACTTTATGCTTCAAAGTTGACTTCTTGTAAACGTTAGCCTTGCTTCGAATCTTAAACGTGCCCTTGGAACCTTTCTTCCAATAACCGATCATGTCCTGTGTCCGGACCCAGTGCTTCAGATGACGAACGTAGACAATTTTACGTGAACGACTCGTCACCTTAGTCTTGGTCTTGGTGATTTTATACGGCTTCAGCTTGGCCGATGCTGGAATCACAGCGCCACCGTAATAAGTCTTGGCTTTTGATGCAATGTAAGCATTTTGGCCGGCCTTATAACTACTGAAAACGTACTTCACCTTTTTGAAGCTAGAATTTCGAGCTTTGGCTGAAATGTAACCGCCCTTATCCATCTTGATCCGATAATAATTACCAGAGCGGACAACGTGACCCGTGACTTTCTTACCTTTAAGCACTTTGGCACCGGTCTTTTGGGTCATCTTCGCATCACGATAGACGTTCATAGTGACCTTGACTTTAAACTTACCGGTACTCTTACTCCGCCAAAAACCAGTGACGTCTTGGGCTAAGACCCATTTGTTCAATCCTGACACATAGACGATTTGTTTAGAACGGGACGTCGTAACGGCTTTCACCGCTTTGATCGTATACGGTTGCTTACGCTTGTCAGCAGGAATGGCTTCGCCACCGTAGTAGTGAGTCGCGGCCGGACGCAGGTAAGCCCGTTGACCAACCTTATACTTGCTATAAGAATACTTGACCTTTGCTACCGCTGGCTTAGCTTGAACTGCCGGTTTGGCAGCTGGCTTCGCCGCCGTCTTGGCCGGTGTTGCTGCCTTAACCGCTGTCGTCTTAGTGGTGGTCTTCTTCTTTTTCTTGTTTAACCACCAATTTAGTGAATGGTACTGACTAACGGTCGCTTTATTATACAAACTGTTATCGACCCGTTGATTCAAGGACGACAGGTAGTAAGTACTCGTGTATTGCCACAGTGAAAATGGAACCGTTGGCCGGTGAGAATAGTTGGCGATCCACTGCGCATCGAACGCCTGTCGCGCCGAGTTAGCATAAGTGGTTGCAAACGACTGGTAAGAATAGAAAATCAAGTGCTTCTTCGTCAGTTTCCGCATTTCTTGGTACCAAGCTTTAACCGCCGCGTTCGCTGCTGAGCTTCCCATCGAGGTCGTTTCAAAGTCTAAAATGTAAAAACGAGTCTTTTTATTGGATCGTTGATAGAAACGTTGTGCTTCGGCCCTTGCGCCTGCCGCACTCTTAAACGTTGCAAAATCATACGAGCCAAATGGCACCCCGTATTTCACGTATAAACTTTCATTATTTCTATGATGATTATCTTCATAGTTGTAGCCGTACTGAACCCGGTTGATGACAAAGTTCACTTGGGACTTCATACTGTGAACCTGCGTACCCGTCAATCGACCTTGCCATTCAGAAATATCTGGTATTGGCTTTGCGGCTTGTGCTTGCGTGGTTACACCCATCGTCAAACCAAAGCCCAAAGTTGCTAGCGCTAATCCCCATCCTTTTTTTAATCCCACATTCAATTCACCTTTCAAAATTAAGAATATTATTTAACCTTAAAAAATCCAATGAGTCCAACACCGGTAGTTTCAAAATTTCCCCGTAAAACTAGCGGCTGACAGCGTTTTGCTACCACCCGTAATTGTCTTATCTATGTAAACTTTAAAAAAACTAGCAACTGCTGCTAAATTTATGACAACCCTTTGAATATTTCTTACTAATAACTTAACATAAATTAACTAATATTAGCAGTTACAAAAAGATTACAAAAAGTAATCAAGGCCCGTGACCCGTCCGCTTTTTTACCTTACCACCTAAGTTTACAGCCATAACGCCTTGCCATCGAATTAATTAAAATGCTTATCGCATCCCAATTCATTAGTTATCTACGCCTTAACAGCAAGCCACTAAAATGATAATATTGCGATTATCGTCACATTTTACGCATAATTTAGTTTTACACTTAAAACTAAGCTCGACTATAATTTTTTAAAGGACTTACTGTATATGTTAATTACTGTTCTCATTCTCCTAGCCTTATTATTAGCACTTGCACTTTGGCTAGGTTACCGTAACTTGCAGCATCCCTATCTTCAACCCGCTAAATCCCTAGGAATCAAAGGTCAGCTACAGTTGCAACATCGGGCGCGTCAGCAGCTGACCCAGCAGGCACCTAAATTGCGGGCCCTGTTTGGTTTCACCCAGCTTGCTTGGGTCGTTGGGCTTGTGCTCATTTTGATCAGCACTGTTCAATTAGAAACTAAGTTGACATTACTGATTTTTCCAACCGGAACAGCCATTACTAGTGCTATTCTTCTAATTAGTGGTGGGCTATTGCTACTCATCCCAGCATTGATGTGGCCTTCGCAAAGTTATCATTATTGGGCCCAGCACACTGACAATCATCCCAAGTTCCAGCTGAGCACCGCCAAAGAATTTAAACGTTACCGGCGTCAAAGTATCGGCAGTGTTATCTTCTTAGATTTGTTCATTCTCATTGCGTGGATCAGTCGGGCAATCAGTACCAGTACCGCACCAATTCTGGTGATTGAATACCTTGTTATTACAGTCGTTTCGGCGATTCCAATTACGGCCCTGATCACTTACTTAATTCAACTCCCATACCTTTACCATGCCCGTTATGTGACCGCTAAACCCGGACAATCGGTCAAATTCGGAACGTTGACTTACCGCACCAACCGGGAATTATTCAAACAACAGCCGCAGCTGAAGAAAACATTCTTGGTGGCGACAATTGTCCAGTCGGCTGCTATCGTCTCTTCCCTGATTGCGCTTTGGATCCTGAATTCGAATATTATTAACCCGAGCTTTGCAGTCGACCCTTCCGCCGTCTTTCCGGCAGCCATCTTTGCTTTGATTGCGTTGGTCATTTTTGAAACGTTCGGTGCACTCTGGCCGACTAAACGCTACCATTACTTACAACAGTTAAAAACTGACGCATTACCATTTATGGTACATGACAACGAGCGGTTCAAGCAGTTTCATTATCACTTGTACTATCTCAACCTTTGCGCCGGTATTGCCTGGGTGACGCTCTGGATTGCCATCGTCGGGTCTTACTACTACTTTGGTTAAATATGTTTTGTGACCGGTATTAAAACACCGGGTAAGCGTCCGGGACAAAGCTCCCAGCTCGCATTAAAAAAGGTAGTTCTGAGAAATCACATGATTTCTCAGAACTACCTTTTTAGGCTCTTTGTCAACGGCTGTTGATGAGGAACTTTATGAGGAAACCAATTCACTTTCGAATTGGTTTCCTTTTTTTGTTCTGAATTGTAAATTCAATCCGAATTCGTG
>CALFSK010000041.1 GCA_937916845.1 uncultured Lactobacillus sp.
GCAAAGTGGTACCGCGTTAACAGCGTCTTTGCTAGCAACGGTGTTTTTTTGCCTAGACATAAACCAGAAAGGGTGCCAAATTGATATGAAGAAGTTAAGCAGTAGTGAAATTCGGCAAATGTACTTGGACTTTTTCCACGAAAAAGGTCATACGATCGTGCCAAGTGCGTCACTAGTTCCCGTAGATGATCCAACGTTACTTTGGATCAACTCCGGGGTTGCCACGATGAAGAAGTATTTTGATGGGTCCGTTGTTCCAGATAATCCCCGAATGACGAGTTCACAAAAGAGTATTCGGACTAACGATATTGAAAACGTTGGTCGGACTGCGCGGCACCATACGTTATTTGAAATGTTAGGGAACTTCTCCGTGGGTGACTACTTTAAAAAAGAAGCCATCACGTGGGCGTGGGAACTTTTAACGTCTCCTAAGTGGTTTGGATGGGACCCTGAAAAACTTTATATGACGGTCTATCCTAAGGATGAAGACGCGGCTAAGTTCTGGGAAGAAGCCGGTGTTAAACCCGACCACATCGTTAAAGTGGAAGATAACTTCTGGGATATCGGCCAAGGCCCATCAGGCCCCGATTCTGAAATTTTCTATGATCGTGGCGAAGCGTTCAATAATTTAGATGATGATGATCCTGAAAACTATCCTGGTGGCGAAAACGAACGCTATCTTGAAGTTTGGAACATCGTGTTCTCACAATTTAACCATACGCCTGAAAATACCTACGAACCATTACCACGTAAAAACATTGATACGGGGATGGGACTCGAACGGGTCGTTTCAATTTTCCAAAACGCCCCAACAAACTTCGAAACCGACTTATTCTTGCCAATCATTCGGAAGACTGAAGAACTCAGTGCCGACAAACATTACGGTGATAATAAGCAGGACGACGTGTCGTTTAAGGTGATTGCGGACCATGCCCGGGCAATTACGTTTGCAATTTCTGACGGTGCCTTACCTTCAAACGAAGGTCGTGGCTATGTTATTCGTCGTTTAATTCGGCGCGCAATTTTGCACGGTCAAAAATTAGGCCTCAAGGAAGCCTTCTTGGATAAGCTCGTGCCAATTGTCGGCGAAATTATGCAATCACACTATCCTGACGTGTTGAAGAACGCAAGCTACATTGAAAAAATTGTGGCCTCTGAAGAAAGTCGCTTCAACGAAACGTTAAACGATGGGCTTAATTTGTTGAATAATTTGATTGCGGAAACCAAGCAGGCTGGTAATGATACCTTGTCTGGTGCCGCAGCGTTCAAGTTATACGATACGTACGGTTTCCCATTTGAACTGACTAAGGAATACGCGGGCGACGAAAACTTACAAGTTGACGAAGCTGGTTTTGAAGTTGAAATGAAGGCCCAACGTGATCGGGCTCGTAACGCGCGGAGTAACGCCAAGTCGATGGGTGTTCAACGCAGCCTGTTGATCGATATTAAGACCCCTAGTGAATACGTCGGTTACGATGAATTGACGGACGTTCAGGGTGTTCTTAACGACATTATCGTGGATGAAAAATTAGTCGACGACGTTGAAAGCGGAACGGCTGAAATGATTTTCAGTAAGACACCGTTCTACGCTGAAATGGGTGGGCAGGTTGCTGACCGCGGTGTGATTTTAGATGCCGACGGTGAAACGGTTGCTAAGGTGACTGACGTACAAAATGCGCCTAACAAGCAACACTTGCACACGGTTGAAGTCTTAAAACCAATGCACAAGGATGCCACGTACACCTTAAACGTCGACTTAGCTTTCCATGCTAAAGTTGAAAAGAACCATACGGCGACCCACTTATTGGATCAAGCGTTACGCGACGTCTTGGGCGAACATACGCAACAGGCCGGCTCACTCGTTGAACCCGACTACTTGCGGTTTGATTTTACCCACTTTGGTCAAGTGACGGCTGAAGAATTAGCCAAGGTTGAACAAATCGTTAACGATAAGATTTGGGCAGCACTTCCCGTTTCAGCAATCCAAACCGATCAAGAAACTGGTCACAAGATGGGCGCCATTGCCGTCTTTACCCAGAAATACGGTAAAATTGTACGGGTCGTTTCAATCGGTGACTATTCAATTGAATTTGATGGTGGGACCCACGTTAAGAACAGTAGTGAATTAGGTTTATTCAAGATTGTTTCTGAAGCCGGGGTCGGTGCCGGGGTTCGACGGATCGAAGCCGTTACTTCGAAAGAAGCCTTCGAATTGTTGGCCAGCGAAGAACAACAGTTGAAACAACTTGCTGTTCAAGTCAAAGCACCGAAGTTGACCGACGTTGTGACTCGGGTCAGCCAGTTACAAGCTGATTTGAAAGCTGAACAACAGAAGAGTGCCAAGTTGGAAGGCCGTTTAGCCAAACAACAAGCGGGCGCGGTCTTTGATCAAGTTGACACGGTCAACGGGACAACCTTGATTGCCCAACAAGTTGAAGTGTCTGGGATGGACCAATTACGTCAGTTTGGGGATACTTGGAAAGCTAAACAGTACTCCGACGTCTTAGTTTTAGGAACGGCCATTGGCGACAAGGTCAACTTATTAGTTGCCGTTAGTGATGAAAAGGTCAAAGCCGGTCTTAAAGCTGGTGACTTAATCAAAGCGATTGCCCCTAAAGTTGGTGGTGGCGGTGGTGGTCGCCCAACCTTAGCCCAAGCCGGTGGGAAGAATCCCGCTGGGTTGCCAGCTGCTTTAAAGGCTGCCCACGATTGGTTGAGTGAACAATAAAAAGATTAAACGGCACCTAGTCTGACTAGTGCTAGTAAGTGTCTCTCAAAATTTTTGAGGGACACTTTTTTTTGATCTTCTAAATAAAGGGTGCCTGACGGAGTGGCTAATTCAGGCTTGAGTAGTAAGTCATTGAAAATAGCACTGAAAAAGATTTTTGACGGTGAAAATTGGTCTAAGTGAGTGCGGTTACAAGTCTGGTGTGGCTAGGGATTTACTAATTGCTTTATTACGAATGTGTTACATCAGAATGGATTGATTGTACTTCACAAGGCCATTTAGTAGAATAGATTAGAAGCGGAAACTAGCGGGAGGTGCTTTATATGAGTTCATTAGACAAAACAATGTACTTTGACTTCGATAATGATAACGTTAAGGATGTCCATGACACGTTAACGACGGTTTATGAAGCGTTACAAGAAAAGGGTTATAACCCGATTAACCAGATTGTGGGTTACTTGCTATCTGGGGATCCGGCGTATATCCCGCGTTTAAATGATGCTCGGAATTTAATTCGTAAGCATCAACGCGATGAAATTATCGAAGAGCTGGTCAAGTCCTACTTGAAGGCAGATAAGGATGTTAATGCATGAAGTTAATGGGTTTAGATGTTGGTTCCAGAACAGTGGGTGTGGCCGTTAGTGATATTTTCGGTTGGACTGCACAGAGTGTTGAAATTGTTCGGATTAATGAAGACGAGGAAGAATTCGGGATTGACCGAATTGCAGAATTAGTCAAAGAGCACGAAACAAAAGGGTTTGTGCTCGGGTTGCCGAAGAATATGAATAACTCGTTGGGACCACGGGCCGAGGCTTCTAAGCATTATGGCGACCTATTAACAGCGCGATTCCATTTACCAGTGGATTTCGAAGACGAGCGCTTAACGACGGTGGAAGCCGATCGGATGTTGGTGGAAGAAGCCAACGTCTCACGTAAGAAGCGCAAAAAGGTGATCGATAAGTTAGCGGCAAGTTTGATCTTGCAAAACTACTTAGATCGCCATGGTAAACTCACACAAGAATAGCGAGGAACTAACATGAGCCAAAACCAAAGCAAAGACAACGATGTGATCACATTAGTTGATGACGAAGGTAACGAAACTTTATTCAATATTTTATTCACGTTTGATTCGGAAGACTTCGGTCATTCATACATTCTGTTATACCCGGCCGATGCGGCTGCGGACGACGAAGTGGATATCCAAGCCTACATCTTTGATCCTGATGATGGGGACAACGGTGAACTACAATTGATTGAATCCGATGAAGAATGGGATATGGTTGAACAAGTACTGAACACCTTCTTAGCTGATGACGGTGGCATGCAGTAAGTTTTGACCAGAACTTGACACGTGATTAAACGGAATGACCATTGTGATAATGACGTGGCGAGTCGTTAAAAGGAGTCTGGGATTTCCCAGGCTCCTTTTTGTCGGGAGTGGGGCCGGGGCTGATGGGGCTACGGTTCGCATAAACGCCCGTATCATGCTAAAATATTAGATGTTATTGGAAAGGAAGCGGATGTTGATGACTGCGAATAAACGACGCTTTAAAGCAGAAATTGATGGTCATGCGTACACGATCATCGGAACGGCATCTGATCGGCACATGCAAACGGTGACGCGGATGATGAACGAACAAATTGAACAATTAAAAAAATTAGCACCCGACCTCTCAGATCAAGAAGTGGCGACATTACTCGCCTTCAACGCGATCTCAGATCAGGTGGACAAACAAGCGGAGTTATTGAAGATGCAAACGGATGATGCTAACAACTAACTGCATCATCTTTTTTTTGCAACCTTCGTTACCGACTCAGAGCTTCGGGGGTAAGTTATAAGTGAATCCTAAAGTATTAAAAACATTAGAGTATCAACAAATTAAACAACAACTGGCACCGTACTTAGTTTCGGCAGCCGGGCAAAAAGAATTAAACGCGCTGCAACCGCAAAGTGACCAAGCGGCGATTCAACTCGCCCTGGATGAAACGAATGACGGGGCGGAAGTTTACCGGTTAAAGGGTGGCATTCCGATTGCGCGCCTTGCGGACATTGCACCGCATATGAAACGGTTAGCGATTGGGGCAACTCTGAATGGGAGCGAACTGGGTCAGGTGGGTCGTGTCTTGAAGACGACCCGCGCAATTACCCGGTTCTTTGATGACCTGTTGGAAGATGCGCCTGAAAATGAAATTCGGCACCTATTTGATGAAGTTCAGGAACTCGTTACGTTACCTGACGTGACGAAACGCCTCGCCACGGCGATTGAAGGTGATGGGCATATTACGGATGACGCCTCACCACAGTTGAGCAGTATCCGCAGTAATATCAGCCGCACCGAGGGTGAAATCCGCAGCAAGATGGAGCATTTTACCCGTGGTCGTGACGCTAAGTATTTGAGTGATCCAATTATCACGATTAGAAATGACCGGTATGTTATTCCAGTTAAAGCTGAAAATCGGTCCCGCTTTGGTGGCATCGTCCACGACCAAAGTGCCAGTGGTCAGACGCTGTTCATCGAGCCACAGGCAGTCATGGCGTTAAATGACCGGTTGCGTCAAAATCAGGTTGCTGAAAAACAGGAAGAACAACGGATTTTGGAGGAATTGTCGAACTTGATTTCACCTTATCAAGATGAAATCCTTCAAAACGCTGCTATCTTGGGCCACTTTGATTTTATTAACGCGAAAGCGCGGTACGCACATGATATGCGTGCAACTGAGCCTCAAATTTCAGCGGATAACCAGGTCTACTTACGACAGGCGCGGCACCCGTTAATTGATGCCAAAAAGGTCGTTGCTAACGATATTACGTTGGGGACGGATTACCAGGCTATCGTGATTACCGGGCCTAACACTGGTGGGAAGACCATTACCTTAAAGACGTTAGGGTTATTACAACTGATGGGTCAATCTGGCCTATTTATTCCGGTCGACGAAGGTAGTCGAATCGGGATCTATAATGAAATTTTTGCCGATATCGGTGATGAACAATCGATTGAACAAAACCTCAGTACCTTCTCGTCACACATGGAAAACATTGAAAGCTTTTTGAAGCAGATTGACCAACGTAGCCTAGTTCTAGTTGATGAATTAGGTGCGGGGACCGATCCACAAGAAGGGGCCGCCTTAGCAATCGCCATCTTGGATGCGATTGGCGCGAAGGGGACGCAAGTCGTTGCAACGACCCACTACCCTGAGTTAAAAGCGTATGGGTTTAACCGGGCCGATACGATCAATGCCAGCATGGAATTCGATGAAGAGACGCTAAAACCGACGTATAAACTGTTAGTTGGGATTCCTGGTCGTAGTAACGCGTTAGACATTGCGCAACGGCTCGGGATTCCACGCAGTATTGTGGACCAGGCCCGTTCGTTGACGGATTCAGACAGTCAGGACTTAAACGCGATGATTGCTGATTTGGTCGCTAAGCGTAAACAAGTTGAAGATGAGCAAGTTCACTTGAAAGAAGAACTGGCGGATTCGGACAAACTCCATCGTGAATTGAAGAGCGAGTACAACGCTTATCAACAACGTAAAGACCAGTTGATTGAAGATGCCAAGGTCCAAGCCAATGACATCGTGGAGAAGAGTAAGACGAAGGCCGATGCGATTATTAGCGACTTGCGCAAGAAACAATTAGCAAGTGGTCACAGTGTCGTTAAGGAAAATGAACTGATTGATGCGAAGGGGGCTTTGAACGCCCTGGAACAACAGCCTAAGCTGAAGAAGAACCGGATCTTACGGCGGGCAAAGGCGCAACAAGATTTCCATCAAGGCGACGATGTTTTAGTTAAGTCTTACGGCCAACGGGGTGTGCTAGTTCAAAAGATGGGGCAGCATGCTTGGGAGGTCCAACTTGGCATCTTGAAGATGAAGATTTCCGATGGTGATATGGAACGTGTCAAACCGGAAGCGGAACCTAAACAGGCCCGCGCAATCGTTCGAAGTGCCAATGCGAGTCACGTTTCGCCAAACTTAGATTTGCGGGGTGTTCGTTATGAAGACGCAATGACCCAAGTTGATCGTTACATTGACGCGGCCCTCTTAGCAGGCTATCCTTCCGTGACGATCGTTCATGGTAAGGGAACCGGTGCACTGCGTGAGGGGATCACGGACTACTTGAAGACCAATCGTCAAGTGAAGTCGTTCCACTTTGCCGCACCGAACCATGGTGGCAACGGAGCAACCGAAGTGCAATTTAAATAGGTTAATCAGTCGTATCCGGTCAACCGTTCGTTCTGAACGAATTAGTTGTTTTCGGTGCGTGAACTGGTTATACTTACTTATAGTAACAGAATCTTATTTAGGAGGCCGATTGAAATGGTCGCAGCAACTACGGATAAAACTTTTACAACGGATACTGCCACGGGCGTCACGTTAACTGACTTCTGGGCAACTTGGTGTGGTCCTTGTCGGATGCAATCACCAGTCGTTGAACAATTAGCTGATGAAATGGGGGACAAGGTCACCTTCAACAAAATGGATGTGGATGCGAACCCCGAAACGGCCAGCAGCTTTGGTATTATGAGTATTCCAACCTTGCTTGTCAAGAAGGATGGCGAAGTTGTGGACACCCTTGTCGGCTACCACTCAAAAGAACAAATTAAACAGAAGCTTGATCAGAACCTTTAAGGTTTTTGTGAACAACTTGTAGGAATCAAAAAAGACGGCCAGAAATGGTCGTCTTTTTTTAGGATTCGGATTCAGATTCAGCTTCTGGGTCGTCCACTCTGGGATGCACAATCTCAATCGGTGTTTCAGGATCGTGATTGCTGATTGGTTGCTGATGGTCAATGGTAACGGCGATGCGTAACCGCATCCGATTTTGAAAGATAATTTTGGCTTCGCTAATACAACCAGAATGTTGAACAGCTTGTTCGGCTAAGAATCCGGTCTCAAGCATGAAATCGGGATTCTTAATGGTTGCACTACGCCGAGCGACTGGTTCACCAACTAATTCATAGGTGATCAGGTCGTTCGCCGCTTTTACGAGTACCAAGTGTCCCCAGCCGACTTGGTCGAAGAACGCAATCAGGTCTTCAGTTGAACTAGTTGGAAATTGGCGCGCCAAGTCTTTACCAGCCCAGTAAAGAATCCCACTGCTTTCGTCTCCAAGTAAGTTTGGTAATAAGGCATCGCGCAAAATCTCCACGCTTAAAATGGAGGTCTTGATCGAGTTGCCCGCAAATTGAGAATAAAAGGCGTTCGTCATGATAGTTCCTTTCCATGCAAAAATCGTGGTACGGTTACCACTTTATAATAGATATTATACCTTGTTTCCGGTGAAATGCGGGATTTTTTGAAGTTATCGACAGAAACTTTACGAAATCGAGGCAATTGGTTCGGCTTGAAATCACTTACAAAAAAGAACATAATGTAGTTTCAGAATTCAGCGAACGGAGATTTTGAATATGTCAGATGAACGTGCAATTGGCTTCATGGATTCGGGAGTTGGCGGACTAACGGTCGTTAAGCAGGCCTTAAAACAACTTCCCCGGGAGACGGTGTACTTTGTGGGTGATCAGGCCCGCTTACCGTACGGCCCACGACCAACGGAACAGGTACGTGAGTTTTCTTGGCAGATGGCTAACTTTTTGTTGCGTAAAAATATCAAAATGTTAGTGATCGCATGTAATACCGCGACGGCGGCTGCGTTACCTGATTTGAAAGCTAAACTATCAATTCCCGTCATTGGGGTGATTGGACCCGGTTCACGAGCAGCCATTAAGGCGTCTAAAAGCCATCGAATCGGTGTCATTGCCACTGAGGGGACCATTAAAAGTAAGGCTTATCACGATGCAATTTTACAGCAAGATCCGTCGGTGACGGTAATCTCAAAGGCGTGTCCTAAGTTTGTGCCCTTAGTTGAGTCGAATGAATATCGCTCAGCAGTCGCTAAGCGAGTTGTTGCGGAGACACTAAAAGATTTTAAATCCCAGTCGATCGATACGATGGTACTAGGATGTACACACTACCCGCTACTGCGGCCATTGATTCAAAACGTCATGGGGCCCGGGGTCACGTTGATTGATTCCGGTGCGGAGACCGTTAACGACGTGTCCTCAGTTTTAACGTACCTAGGCCTAACGAATACTGATGAGAAGAAGACGTATCCGGACGAGTACTTTACGACGGGGTCGCCGGAACAGTTTACGGCCATTGCAGCCGATTGGTTAGAACTACCGAATTTCAAAGCAACCCACATTGATTTAGGGAGTGAAGAGAATGACTAAACCACAAACATTGATTGTCGCAACGAATAATCCCAACAAAGCGCGGGAATTTGGGGCGATGTTTGAAAAGTATGCGATTACGATTAAGACGTTAGCTGATTTTCCTAATATTCCAGAAATTAAGGAAAATGGGATCACGTTTGAAGAGAATGCGACCAAAAAGGCTCAGACGGTGGTCGATGCGACCGGGTTACCAGCGATTGCGGATGATTCCGGGTTGATGGTCGACGCGTTACACGGTGATCCTGGTGTCTTTTCGGCCCGGTATGCGGGTGATCATAACGATGCCGCCAACAACGCTAAATTGTTAGCTAATTTAGGCGGGGTCCCAGAAGAAAAACGGACGGCGACCTTCCATACCACGCTGGTTGCAATTAAGCCGGATGGCGCTAAGTTGGTCGTTAATGGTGAATTACATGGGCGCATTTTAATTGCGCCGAGGGGTGACAACGGCTTCGGTTATGATCCACTGTTCTGGTCGGAGCAGTACCAAAAATCATTGGCGGAACTGACGCCAGAACAAAAGAATGCCATCAGCCATCGCGGGGACGCGTTACGTAAATTGATGGAAAAATTTGATGAATGGTGGGTGCAATAATGCAATGTTTAGTGGTTAGCGATAGCCATGGCGATCGCGATATTTTGGTTCAACTATTAGCTCATTATGAAGGCAAGGTCGACGCCTTTTTCCATTGTGGTGATTCAGAACTACAACACGATGATGCCGTTTTTGACAAGATGTACGTGGTGCGGGGCAATATGGACTTTGATGGCCAATTACCCGAAGCAGTGCACCCAACCATCAAGGACGTGCCGGTCTACATGACTCACGGCCACTTAGTCGGGGTTAACATGGGACTGGACCACTTGTTGGCAAACGCGCAAGCCAATCACGCACAGCTCGCATTCTTTGGACACACGCATCAATTAGGCGTCGAACGCCATGACGGTATTTTGCTGCTTAACCCCGGCAGTATCAGTTTTCCCCGGGGTGAATTTACACGCATCGGTGGGACGTACGCCATCGTGACGACGAGTGCCGATGCGGTGGACGTTCAGTACTACGATCGGCAGCAGCACGCCGTCCCTGAATTGAAATTCCACTTTAGCCATTAAAAGATTAATAAAAATTCGGGGATTCCTCCTCAAATCAAGTCCATTTTCGGGTAAAATAGGACTGTGATGCAGTGACGAGAAGGGGTGTCTAAATGTTAATCCAACCAGTTGCGGACTTGTTGTCACGCAATGCTGACCATTACCTGATTCCGGCTGACATTGTTGCCAACGTCCAAACTGATAATAATCTTTACCACGCGTTTTTGGTGTTAACGAAGATCAAGTATTCTAAGATTCCGGTCCTTGACCATGCGGGCCACTTTGAAGGGTTGATCTCGCTACCGCTAATTACGGAACAGATGTTAGGATTTGACCAGCTAAACGTTGAGGTCTTAATGGAAAAGCGGGTCAGTGACGTGATGGAAACGCACGTTAAGACGGTGCCCAACGTCGATGATGTTGAGGCAACGTTACACTTGATGATCGATAATCCGTTTGTTCCGGTCGTTGACAAAGATGGCTTGTTCAAGGGAATCGTGACTCGGCGCGAATACATGAAGAGTTTTAACTTTTTAACCCATGAAATTGGGAAACAATATGATATGATTGAAAAGGATTTTTCCACTAGCGAAAAGTCTAAATGAAAATTATGGAGGGTCCCCATATGGCAAAATTAGATGCACAATCAATTATTAACTACATTGGCAGTGCCAAGAAAAAAACGCCCGTTAAAGTTTACGTGAAGGGTCAACTTGATCAACTGGATGTTCCAGCTGGCATTAAAACCTTTTTCAGTGGTAACGCAGGTGTATTATTCGGTGATTGGGCCGACGTTGAACCATTTTTAAAGGCTAACGCTGACCACATCGAAGATTATGAATTAGAAAACGATGCGCGTAACTCAGCCGTTCCAATGGCGGACTTAAAGCAATACAACGCCCGGATCGAACCCGGTGCGATTATTCGTGACCAAGTCTTAATTGGCGACAATGCCGTTGTCATGATGGGTGCCGTTATCAATATTGGTGCCGAAATCGGTGCTGGTTCGATGATCGACATGGGCGCAATCTTAGGTGGCCGTGCCATCGTTGGTAAGAACTGTCACATTGGTGCTGGAACTGTGTTAGCTGGCGTGGTAGAACCACCTTCGGCTAAACCCGTTCAAATCGATGACGACGTTTTAATCGGTGCAAATGCAGCCGTATTGGAAGGCGTCCACGTTGGTAAAGGGGCCGTTGTTGCGGCTGGTGCTATCGTTATTAGTGACGTTGAACCTAATACCGTTGTGGGTGGCGTACCCGCACGTAAGTTAAAAGACATTGATGATAAAACGAAGAGTAAGACTGAATTAATGAGTGAATTACGGAATCTTTAAACGTGGAGGGATAGATAATGGCATTACGGGAAACCGAATTAATTCCGATTTATCAACACCTACATCAGATTCCCGAACTTGGTTTGGAAGAACACGAGACGCAGGCGTACTTGTTATCGATCATTGCGAAAATGCCGCAAGACTATTTGACCATCAAGAAGATCCCATCACTTGATACGGCAATCTTAGTCAAGGTCAGCGGGCTAAAGCATGATTACCGGATTGGTTACCGGACCGACATTGACGGCTTACCAGTGACAGAAAAGACTGGCTTGCCGTTTGCGTCCACCCATCCGGGAAAGATGCACGCGTGTGGTCACGACATTCACATGTCAGTTGCGCTAGGTATTCTGAGCTACTTTGCAGAACATCAACCAACAACGGACATGATTTTCATGTTCCAACCCGCCGAAGAGAATGCTTCGGGGGGCAAACGCCTTTATGAAAGTGGCGCGTTGGACGCTGAATGGATGCCAGACGAGATTTTCGCCTTCCACGATAATCCTAATCTGCCGACTGGGGCGATTGGGTGTCGGATGGGCACGTTGTTTGCTGGAACCTGTGAAATTCACGCCCATTTAAATGGTAAGAGTGGTCACGCGGCGTACCCGCACCAGGCGAACGACATGGTCGTCGCCGGAGCTGCGTTGGTTCAACAGTTACAGACCATTGTGTCTAGAAACGTTGATCCAATTCAGAGTGGGGTGGTCACGTTAGGCCACTTTACGGCTGGGACGATTGGAAACGTCATTGCGGGCGAAGCCCAAATTGACGGGACCATTCGGGCGCTGACTCAGGAAATGAACGAGCACATCCAGAAACGGGTGCGCACGATTACTGAAGGAATCGCACTGGCCTATGACTGCAACATTGATTTGAAGCTCAACCAGGGTGGTTACTACCCAGTTGAGAATAACGATGCCATTACGGCTGACTTTATGGATTACATGCAAACCGCTGACGATGTCAACTTCATCGAAACGCAGCCGGCCATGACCGGGGAAGACTTTGGATTCTTAATTCATCAAATCCCTGGCACCATGTTCTGGTTGGGTGTCGACAGTCCTTACTCGTTACACTCCGAAAGCATGGTACCGCACACCGATGCGATCATGAGCGGGGTTGACGCGATGACGGGATACTTGACGCATCGTAACAGCTTAAGAGTGTAACAAAAGGCGGTTGATTTGTGAGCATTAACGTGGCACCAGTGATTATTCCTGGGTTTGGAATGGTCGCTGATGCCGGGCTAAGCGGAGCAAACTTTTATCGCACGTTTCAACCATAGTAATAGCAAAAAGCCGTTCAGAAAATATTTCTGAACGGCTTTTTGAGTTGTGTTTCAAACGCATTTATTAGCAATCAAAGCGTTAAATATTAGTGATTCAAGTTTAACCGGGGTGAAGGTAAGTTGATTCCGGCCGCCTTGGCAGCTGCGAGGTAGGCAGCTAAAAAGTCCCGCTGAATCGTATATTGCATCCCGTTTTTGACGTAGAACTGAACTCGAAAGACGAGGGTGCCGTCGCTTTGCGTAGTTACACCTTGAATATCCGGTTCACCGATAATATCGGGGTACTGGGGAACTAGCGTCGTATTGGTCGACTGAACGGCATCCGTCAACGTTTTAATGGCGGTGTGCGGTTCGATGTAGAGGTCGATTAAGACGCGCATATCGTTACGGGACTGGTTGCTAATGATAAGAATCTTCCGGTTGGGAATGAAGTTTAAGGTCCCATCCGGGCTCGTCACTTGGGTGGTCCGGAGCCCGATTGCCGTGACCGTTCCTTCGATCGATTCAATTTTGACTGAATCCCCGACGTCAATCTGGTCTTCTAGTAAAATAAAGAACCCGGTGACGATATCACTCACAAATCCTTGGGCACCTAATCCTAAGGCCACACTAAAAATCCCGGCGGAAGCAATTAGGGTACCAACGGGAACGCCCAAAACGGACAGAACGGCGTAGATTCCGAAGAACATAATAATGTAGTGGTAAATGTTGAGGGTCAGCGTGAAAATAGTGGAGATCCGGTTATTGGCCGTGTCACTAGTGCTGGCGTTAGATAAAAAGAGGTGGTGGACGAGCCGCTTACCTAAGCGGTCGATCACCCAAAATAGCAGTACGAATAAAATAATTTCAATGATTTTACCACCGATGTTGATAATGATCTGTTGCCAGTCAATCTTCTGGGCAAGTTTGACCCAGACGGAGACTTGCTTGGTTGGCGTTTCGATGGTCAGTGCAACTGGAGAAAACATGTATTCACCTTCAAAATAAATTGTCTGTTCATAAGTTTAGCAGACTTTGGCAGTCTAACCAAATTTACTTGGTAGAATTTATGGAGCGGTTAACGGACAGTCAACTAACAATCGTATTTGCAAGGATCGTAGGCGGGAGGCTCATCGATTAGCGTGACACTATTTGCCTAATAAAGTGGGTAATTTAAAAATAATTGTATCGATAGACGCTGATAACAAATCGTTAGCAAGCAAACTCGGTACAAACACGCTTCTCACGTGGTTGTAAGCACTTTTTTAATTGCAGTATAATTGAGACAATGCTATGCTTGTTCTAATGTTAAAGGCAGTTGAAGGAGGAATTTTTTAATGATTACACATATTGCGGGGATCATTGCCGCCATTGCGTTTTTGCTCTTAGTCATCTTCATCGGGATTTTCCTAATGCGGATTACAAAAACCATGGGGGAAGTCAACCGAAGCTTGAATGCGATTACGGACGACGTTGATGCTTTATCACACCAAAGTGAACAAATCATGTCCAATGCAAACGAGTTATTGAAGGACGTGAACGGAAAAGTCGCAACCATTGATCCTGCATTTCAGGCGATGGGCGATTTAGGTCAAAGTGTTTCTGATTTGAACAACGCGACCCGGGAATTGACGTCTAAGTTGGGCAAGACGAACGAAAAACGCAGTAAGTTCGCGAGTGCAAGCAAGGTTGGTAAGGCCGCCTTCGATGTCTACCGAAATCGTCGTTCCAAGAATAACGATAATAATGATAGTGAGGAGTCTTAATATGTCGAAAAAAGGATTCTTATTTGGTTTAGCAGTCGGTGGCGCAGTGATTGCGACCATCGCTAACAAGATGGATGCTGAAAAAAAGGCTGAATTGAAAGCAAAGGCCCAACAAGGGTTAGCTGATTTTAAAGATCGTGCGATCGATTACGCTTTTTACGCCAATGATGCTGCGGAAGACTTTAAAGTTGAAGCTAGCAAGCACTTCGAAGACGCTAAGGAAAAGGTCGGCGACTTTGCTAATCAATACCAAGCTGCTAAAGAAACTGACGGTGGTAGCTTCAGTTCCAGCTTAGACCAAGCAACGGACAGTTTACGGTCTGAATTGGCCAAGGTTGAAGATGACCAAGGCGACGACGATGACATTGTCATTGATAGTGCGGCCGCCTTTGGTGATGCAGAAGCTGAAAAAGCGACTGAAACACCAACGAGTGCAGAAGAAAAAGAAGCAGACGAAGCCACTAGCGCAGCAAACAGTGAAGCAACTAGTGCAGCGGATGATGACGAACCTGCCAAATAAGTTCGATAAAAAAGACTGGGTGTTTGCCCAGTCTTTTTTATTTGGTTATAAATAATTACCGGTAAAATGGCCGATATGTGGAAGCTTGTTATGACTGTACACAAACTTGACTAGCTTTTTGTAAAAAACCGGCATTTTTCTTGACTTAGAGTCGGCTCTAAGAACTATCCTAGAAATGATGACGGAATTCCTAGCGTTTAACGTTACTTTAGAATGCTGATTTCCGATAAATAAGGAGGTTTCACAGAATGAAACAAGTGAAATTAGGTGCGACTAATAAAGAGGTTTCAGCCGTTGCTTTAGGCATCATGCGAATGGTGCGGCTAGATACTGATCAGGCGGCTAATATTTTGAACACAGTCCATGAACAAGGCGTAATTTTATCGATGGCGCCGATATTTATGGTAACGGTGAATCCGAAAAGATCTTTGGACAAGCCTTTAAGCAGTCCGGCTTAAAACGGGATGATTTCTTTATTCAATCAAAGGGTGGCATTGTCTTAGACCCTAAGAAGAGTAGCGGTGAACTAGTCTTTGGTCAGCGTTATGATTTTTCTAAGCAACACTTGATTGAAGCCGTCGATGGTATTTTGCAGCGGATGCAAATCGATTACTTAGATTCATTCTTATTGCACCGTCCGGACGCTTTGATGGAACCAGAAGAAGTTGCGGCCGCTTTTGATGAATTACAAGCAGCCGGAAAAGTTCGCCATTTTGGCGTTTCCAACTTTAATCCGATGCAAGTGGAACTAGTTCAATCCGCATTAAGCCAGAAGCTCATGATCAATCAACTTCAATTTGGTGTCATGCACACGGGACCCATCCAATTTGGTTTACACACGAATATGCAAGATACGCCAAGTATCAATCATGATGGGGAAATTATTGAATATTCACGGTTGCATCACATGACGATTCAAGCCTGGTCACCTTACCAATACGGGATGTTTGAGGGGACCTTTATTGATAACCCGAAGTTCCCAGAGCTAAACGCTAAATTACAAGCACTTGCGGATAAATACCACGTAACGAAGAACGCCATCGCAACGGCGTGGATTTTACGGCATCCGGCACACATGCAAGTTATTTTAGGTTCAATGAATCCACAACACTTACAAGAAAGTATTGCGGGTACCGACGTCGACTTGACGAAGCAGGAATGGTACGACGTTTACTTTGCTGCGGGGAACGATTTACCGTAAGAGTGTGACAAAAGGCGGGGAGCAAATTGCCTTTTGGAACACGTTTCAACCGTAATAAGCAGAAAAAAGCCGTTCAGAAATATTTCTGAACGACTTTTGAATTTGGTCTTAGTTTTGAAATTATAGGTCTAAAATTTTGAGATCCTTGGAAGTGTGGGTGAATGGCTTGAAGCCTTCCTTAGTAACGACCCCACAGTCTTCGATCCGGACACCGGCAACCCCTGGAATGTAAATCCCAGGTTCGATGGAGAAGCACATGCCTTCAACTAATGGCATGTGGTTACCAGCCATAATGGATGGGAATTCGTGATCGGTTTGGCCAATCCCATGACCTAAACGGTGAATGAAGTATTCGCCGTAACCGGCTTTGGTAATGACGTCGCGAGCAAGCTTGTCGACGTCTTCGGCAGCCATGCCTGGTTTAACAGCGGATTGAGCCGTTAGTTGGGCTTCAAGACAAACGTCATAAATTTCTTTTTGTTTGTCAGTTGGTTGACCGTAAGCAACGGTCCGAGAAGCGTCAGAGGCGTAACCCTTGTACATGACACCAAGGTCGAATAGTACTAATTCATTAGGTTTAACTTGGGTTTCGTTAGTGGCACCGTGTGGATTAGCAGCGTGTTCGCCAGCTTGTACCAAGGTCCCAAAGCTCATTTCCATGATGCCTTTTTGCATTAAGGCGTATTGAAGTTCGGCGGCAATTTGTTGTTCCGTCCGACCAGCCTTCACCGCAGCAAAGCCGTGTTCAAATGCAAAGTCAGCCCATTCACCGGCGACGTTGAGTAATTTTAATTCGTCGGGCGTTTTAACTAAGCGCAGTTGTTGAATGTAAGGAGAAAGGTCCTTATCAAAGTGCGCAGCTGGGAATTGGCCCTTCAAGGCTGAGAAACGGTCTAAGGTCAATTGGCCTTCTTCTAAGGCCCAGACTTTAGGATCAGTTAATTGGTCGTGAATATGGTCCGCAATTAAAGCGTAAGGATCTTCGTGGTCAAGGTAGCCAAAGACTTTATAAGGCCAGCCCATTTCTTTGATGGCTTCAACTTCTAGGGCGGGGGCAAACAGGAACGGTTCCGAATCCGCAAAAATAAATAATGCGAGGGTCCGTTCGTACGGGTTGCTCTCAAATCCGGTTAAATAGGAAATCGTGTGAAAATTGCTGACGTAAGTTACGTCGACGTGGTTATCCACAGTCCATTGACGAACTTGTTGCAGCTTGGTGTAATCTGCCACTTCAATCACTCCTCAAAATTTAGTTACTTGATTAATATAATCAAGTATAGCGCTGTTTCTTAAAAAAAGCTGAGAAAAATGAGCTGAAAATAATATTATCTTCGTTGTAAAATCTTGATTTTTGAAAACAAGTAAGGTATTATTTTCATGAAAGCGATTTCAATTAGTATCTTAAGTTGCATCAAGACCATTATTTTGCTATATTGGTTGATGTTGCATGAAAACGAATGAAAACATATCATATCAGCTAAGAAAGGGCTATTTTATATGGAAAAACAGACAGTAACGATTTATGACGTTGCACGGGAAGCAGCCGTCTCAATGGCAACAGTTTCACGGGTAGTTAATGGGAATCCTAACGTTAAACCAGCCACTCGGAAAAAGGTTTTGGCAGTTATCGAACGCTTAGACTACCGGCCAAACGCGGTTGCCCGGGGCCTTGCAAGTAAACGTTCGACGACGGTTGGGGTAATTATTCCCGACGTAACGAATATTTACTTTGCTTCATTAGCACGTGGGATTGATGACATTGCGATGATGTATAAATACAACATCATTTTGACCAACTCCGACGATGCCGGCGAACAAGAAGTCAACGTGTTAAACACTTTGATGGCTAAGCAAGTTGATGGGGTGATCTTCATGGGTAACCACATCGATGATAAGCTACGGGCAGAATTCAAACGTGCTAAGGCACCAGTTGTTTTAGCTGGTACGGTTGATCCCGAGGGTGATACCCCAAGTGTCAACATTGATTACGCTGCCGCCGTTGAAGAAGCAGTGACGAACTTGATCAAACGCGGTCACAAGAAGATTGCGTTGGCTTTAGGGTCATTGAGCCAATCAATCAACGCTGAATACCGGTTGAAGGGTTATAAGCGGGCTTTGAACAAAGCTAAGTTACCTTATGACGACTCACTGGTTTACGAAGCGGGCTATTCTTACGATGCCGGGATCAAGTTACAACCCGTCATTGCGGATAGTGGTGCTACCGCAGTGTTCGTTGGTGACGACGAAATGGCTGCCGGAATCATTAATGCTAGCATGGAATCTGGCATCGACGTGCCTAACGACTTGGAAGTTATTACAAGTAACAACACGATCGTGACTCAGATTACTCGCCCAGCAATCACATCCATTACGCAACCACTCTATGATATTGGTGCCGTAGCGATGCGGATGTTAACTAAGTTGATGAACGATAAGGAATTAGAAGAAAAAACGGTCACATTACCATACGGGATTGTGCGCCGTGCTTCGACTAAGGCCGCAGAATAATTGAATCATAACGGTAGGTTGACCGGCTTCACGGCGGTAAGTCACAACTTAGCGTTATACTAGGTTTAGAACTTCGGTTCTGAACCTTTTTTTGTTCAGTAACCACAGAGAGGATGGCTTAGATGGCGAAATTAGTATTACCGGCGCGCCCCGGAAAAGTTCAGTTAGGGTTAAAAGCGTCCGCACTGCCGGCGCAATTAATGAATCGATTACAGTACCGCCCGGAGGTATTTGAGTTTTTCACTAGCTCGGCGGATTTTCAACCCGAACGGTTTAAAGCGTTGAAAGCAGCTGTGAAATTTGTTTTGGCGAACGTGACGGAAAAGGTGGTCGTACACCACCCGATGAGCTATCAGGGGATCCATTTGGACCAGCTACTTGATCCTAAACGGCAGCCAGAAGCTTATCAATTTTTACATGCTTCTACCGACCAATTATTGGATTTGGCGAATGATTTAGACGTCAAAATTTTGGTACACGGGGGCTACGGTGGCACCGAACTATTAGACCAGTACCCATCAGTTACGGCCGCCCGGACGGTGGTCCTGAGTCGCTTAGACGAACTTGTGCGTCAGGCCAACGGGCACGTGATGATTGAAAATGGGATTACCCCTAGTTTTATGTACGGTGATCCGCAGTTAGATGAACAGTTGATCCAACACCATTTCCCATTAGTTTGCGATTTGAGTCACGTCTTTATTGGGTTGCATGGTGACATGGAACTGACGATGTTAGCGTTAAAACGGCTGGTGCCGTTGATTCAGCATTATCATTTGGTCGATTCACTTGGTCAGCAACATGACAGTTTACCTCTAGGCCGGGGCTTGATCGACTGGCAGCGGGTGTTGCCAGTGCTGAATTCACACGCAACGATGATCTACGAGGTTCCTGACGAGACGGATGCCACTTGTGCGAACATGCTCAGCAGTTATCACTACTTACGTGACATGGAGACCCGTGTGATTGAGGGGGAGCGGTCGCATGAGTAACGTCGTTATTCACGTAGATGAGCCGCAAAAGGTAGCCATGGCAATCAGTAATAGTCGCAACTTTTTGGCGTTGCGCCCCACTAGTACGCTGGTGATCGTGGTCAATGGTCCGGCCATTACGACGTTAACCACGGGGGCGTGGGATGCTTTGTTGACAGAGTTGCCCCAAGTTGAAGTCGACGCCTGTCAAAATGCGATGCGGAGTCATCAACTGACCGCGGCGGACTTACCAACGGGCGTGACCGTCGTGCCGGCGGGAGTAGTGCGGCTAGTTGAGTTACAGGAGCAGGGCTACGCTTATTTGAAACCGTAACTAAGATAATGAAGCCTCATAGCTGGCAAGATGTTTAGCGCATTATGCCAGTGATTAAATTTGAAAATTGTTTAAGGCGGTGTGGTTGTTATGACCACGCCGTCTTTTTGTGTCATTTTGGGTGATAAAATGAACGGTTTAAAAATAAAGCGTCAACGAGTGCTTATTGATATATAATTATTTTAATAAACGATTTTGAAATCGTTATTTTGGAGGAAAAATTATGAAATTAAGTCAAGTAGGGCTCATTGCTTTATCAGTCATGACAGTCAGTTCGTTAGCGGTAACGGCTACACCAACGGTTGCCAGTGCAAAGACGTACAAGATTAGCAAGTCAGTATTGAGAAATAAAAATAAGCTGTTAGCAAAAAGGGAAGGAAAGCACCAAATTGGCGGCGTATTATTGTTTACTCAAACATCGAAGAAAAACTTGAAGATTGCTGAAGGATCAGGGCCATCAATTAATGTTATTAATTATAAGATTAAGCACCAGAAGGTTAAGGGTAGCAAGATGACGTTTACTGTCACGCCAAAGTTGAGTAAGCGGGATAAGAAATATGGGTTAGCCAGAGGTAAGGGAACATTGACGATTCAGCGGACTGGTAAATCAACCTATAAAATCCCTAAGATTTATGTCGGTAAAGGCTTTCACCGGCTCAACGCGAATAAATTCCAGCTTTATAATGAATGGATTAAGCCCAAAAAGGTTAGTGAAAAAGGCTTTAAACTAATGACTAAAAAACAACTGCGTAAAGTTGGAAGTGCTCAGATGATGATGCGGGATTACTTTAAGTAGGCGGGGGAAAATGACTATGAAGCAATCAGCAAAGTTTACATCGGTAGCCCTAGTAGCAGTCACCGTGTTGGGTGGTAGTGTTTTGGCTCAACCGACGAACGCATCGGCCAGTTCCGCTTATAAGCGGAGTAAGATTACTAAGGTGAAGGCTGAAAATTACTATTCCATGGGTTCCAAAGGCTGGACTTACGTGTTTAAAGGCAATGCCAAGCACTTAGTGTTAAAGCATAACCATAAACTGGGCAATTATAAGAAGACAACGTGGGTCAGCACAGCCAAAACGACCTTGACCAGACACGGCCAGAAGTATTTGTATTACTACGTGACTAATACAAAAAATAATGCCAAGGGCTGGGTCTGGAATGTGCATCTTCAAGCTGGTAAGAATTACCAATCCAGTAAAGTCACTAACTTCAAAGGTAATTATCAGCGTAAAAAGTCAGGAAAACTTTACAAAATAACTGGTTCTAAGAAATATATCAAGCTAAGCCAGGGTAGCAAGTTAGCGAATAACGTGAAATACACAGCTAGCAAGAAACGTACGATCTATAAGAAACGCAAAGCTTACAAGTATTATTATGTGACCAATAAGACCACTAAGCAAAAAGGCTGGGTTTGGAGTGGCTATCTAACCAAGAGTAAGAAAGCTACACCTGCTAAGAAATCATCAAACCAGGGTAACACTACTAGTGGTGTACCTGGAATGAGTAATAATAGTGGTGCAAACTTTACAATTGCTAAGACGGTCAGTCAATCA
The DNA here is from genome assembly GCA_937916845.1 of uncultured Lactobacillus sp. Taxonomy (GTDB): domain Bacteria; phylum Bacillota; class Bacilli; order Lactobacillales; family Lactobacillaceae; genus Lactiplantibacillus; species Lactiplantibacillus paraxiangfangensis. The sequence continues at coordinate 21,513 of CALFSK010000041.1, forward strand.
GTAACTCTTTTGAATAGTGAACGGACTAAGTTAGGACGTGCCGGAGTGACAGTTGATCCAATTTTGACTAAGATTGCGAATACACGAGCAGTCCAACTATTAACAGAATATGACCATAATTATAAAGGTCAAGTAGCTGATACGGTATTAGCCAAGCAATATGGAATTTATGATACTTACTTCATGGGTGAAGATTTGACAGCAGTAAATAAAGATAATGTCAATCCAGCGTATGATTTAATTTATGGTTTTCAATCAGATGCACATTGGTATGACCTTATAAATCCATCAGCATCTAAGATTGGTATTGGGATGGCAGAAGACCCGACGAATCCAGGTGACTACTATGTAGCCGTAGAAATGGGCTTTTAAATTAATGTGGTGATCAACAATCTTTAATTGCAAGGTGGTTTACTGCAGTAAGATTACTAGTCTTTAAGGGCCTATATGCCAAAAAAATCCACAACACAGCATATTTAACATTGCACTTTGGTGATGTTGAATATGCTGTGTTGTGGCATGTGTATGCAGAGTGGTACTGGGTTTGATCTAAACGGGAATGGTGATTTTTAGGAGGGGAACTTTGAAACAGAAAATCGTACTGTCAGCCGTATTAATTTCAGCCTTGATCTTAGCTGGCTGTCAGTCTAATAGTAAGCAAACAGCTGCTAGTAATGCCACTAAAACGTCTACAGAAGCGGTTAAACCTAATCTAGGTCAAGTAGCTGGTCAGAGTTATACGGGGACGCACAGGGGGAATGGTAAGTCTACAGACCCGACTTATGTCTATAAGATTAGTTTTAATAATGACGGTAGTTTTGGACAGGAAATCATTAGTAGTGATGGTTATGCAGCTCGGTTTATTCAACAAGGCACTTACAAGTACGACCAAGCCAAAAAGCAGATTGTTTTGAAGCTTAATAAAGTCACGGAGACTAGTTATCAATCGGACGGTGATTTACAGGATAGTCACAATCCGGTTCGACTGAGTGTTCGGACTGATGATGGTGCTAGTTCGCTGACTAAGTTGAATGCTGCTGAAAATAAACCGTTAGTAATCAAGGATAAGGGTAGCTATCTATTGGGAACTGTTAACAATGTGAAGTTGACCAAGGATAGTAGCCCGGTTAAAAGTTTTGATAAGCTAGCTAGTTCTGAGGCTGATGCCTATTCAACTAAAGGCCAAATCATTAATCAAAAGACATTCACCGCCAAACTGGGAACTTCTCGGATTTGGATGACGTTTAATGATGACGGAACTTGGCAGTGCCGAATCATTGATGGAACTCATTGGTGGGACATCTATGACCAAGGGACTTGGACGGTTAACGACGGGCGATTAGCGTTAACAACTACTGGTGACGTTCATGAATTTACTATTGTTGGGGATACGACCAACCCGACGAAATATTCAAATGTGACAACCGATAGCTCTAGAGTAACCGATAACTTTACTTGGAAAATTAGTGGCAACGACTTAGTTATTACGTCGAAACAAGATAGTAGTATGACCGCTAATATGCAGGTTAAGTCGAGTAAGGTCACACAGCCCTACACAGTTGCGCAATCTGAGACAAAAAATACATCTAGCTCAACAACGGATATCTTTGGATCACAGGATGATTTTAAGGCTTGGTTAAATATTCACAGCGGTTCGGCTGCGACGTATGCACGCGACATGACTAAAAGTCAAAATGCTAAATATGAAAATAAATTCAAAGAGGCCTTTGATGGCATAGAGCCATTGTATATTTGTAAATTTTACAATGGGGTTAGTGATAAAGGTATCAGTAAGAAAATGGCCATCTCGATTTTGTTATATGCATCTGATGGTAAGGTACACGAGTTAAAGAATAATACTTGGAAAATTTCCAGCTATACAAAGATTTTATCGTCGGTAGCAAAAGACAAAGCAGGGAATGGTGGCAAAATTTCATTCAGTTCTGATTATCCACAACCAGTTACGATTAACAACAAGGAAGATTTTGGTAATTGGATTCGTAAAGTCACTAATTCTAAAGGTAATGATGACTTTGTTTTGCACACTTCAAATGTAGATAGCAATGATAAATATTTTACTAGCGAGGTTTCTGGGGTTACACCACTGTATTATGCAGGTGAATCTGGCTTGAAAGGTGACATGCAGTCAATTGCGGCTGAATGGATTTATGGGGATGATGGTAGAGTGTACAGTCACTTCACCAAGCATGGTCCTAAGTGGCATGTAGACCGAAATTTGAGTAGTCGGATACAAAATGGCGAAGATTAAAAGCTAGAAGGCTGTTAAAAAGCAAAATAATCATATCTTTATTTTGTTCAAAAGGAAAAATAGAAGTGTAAAGGGGTATTACCATGAGTAAAGTAACAAAAACTACTGCCGTAACATTAGCAGCCATAACGATGATCGGTGGGGCCATCTTTTCTCGACCGACCAGTGCTTCAGCTAGTGCTACTTATAAACGGAATAAGATTATTAAGGTGAAGGCGGCTAATTACTATTCAACCAAGAATGCAAGAACGTACGCATTCAAAGGTAGTGCGAAGCATCTAGTTTTGAAATCAAATCATGCGTTAAAGAACTATAAGACTACTACTTGGATACGCACTAAGAAAACAACGATTACTAAACATGGTAAGAAGTACCTGTATTACTATGTGACTAATAGTAAAAATGGTGCTAAAGGCTGGGTTTGGCATAAGTACTTGAAGGCTGGCAAGAATTATCAGTCTAGCAAGGTTACCAGTTTTAATGGCACTTACCAGGTTAAAAAACTCGGCAAGTTTTACAAGGTAACTGGTTCTACCAAGTATATTAAACTTAGTCAAGGGACTAAGTTAGCTAGCAACGTAAAATATACAGTTAGCCAAAAGCGCACTATTTACAAAAAGGGGAAAGCTCACAAGTATTACTATGTCATCAACCCAGGGACTAAGCAGCAGGGTTGGGCTTGGAGTGGGTATCTAACCAAAGTTAAGAAATCAAGTTCAAACAGTCAAACAGAAAGTTCCGCAAAACAAGGTAGCAGTTCAGCGACTTTAGGGGCTGAATCAAACACTGGGGCGACATTCACGACGGCGAAGACAGTAAGCCAAGCGGTAACATTATTGAATCAGGAGCGTGCCAAGTTGGGGCGTAGTGCATTAACCGTAGATGGGGCTTTGACTAGTGTAGCTAATGCACGAGCAGTTCAATTGAAGACTGAGTATGACCATTACTTTAATGGGGTAGATGCAGGTAATGTATTAGCAAAGCAGTATGGGGCATCTAGTTATTATATGACTGAAGATTTAACAATGGTAAGCAAAGATAATGTCAATCCAGCGGCGGATTTAATCATGGGGTTCAAGAATGATGCACATTGGTATGATATTGTAAACGTAAGTGCATCAAAGATTGGTATTGGGATGGTAGAAGACCCAGCAAATCCAGGTAACTATTTAGTGGCAGTGGAAATGGGATTCTAGGCTACTGAATTGAGTAACATATTCTAATCGAGTATCAAAAGGGGCAATCCAGCGATGGGTTGTCTTTTTTTGTGTTACCTTAAAATTACTCAATCAAAAATAAAAGAAATAAATTTGCACAAAACTATTGCATTAAATCTAAAGAGTGTTATATCAATACTTGTAAGTTGGATGTTGGATATCAAACCTACGAAATAAAGCTTCTTTAGTAAAGGGGAAAGTTTCAAAATAAGGGCATCAATTTGTTACTGTTTTGAAATGTAGCTTATGGATGTTAGTAAAGTAATCACTAATGAAGAGTTGGCACGCGAATTAAAATTAAGTTCTGCGTATACAACTAGATTGGCTAAAGGGTTATTAAGTAGTGGGTTATTAACTCCGGATGATATTCGGCAAATACACTGGGAAATTATTATGTAGCGGTAGAGTTTGCATTCTAGGGATACCGAACCAAATAGCACCATCAAATTAAATATGAAGCGAGAGGCAATCCAGCGATGGGTTGCTTTTTGTTTTACCTTAGAATTACCCATTCAAGAATAAAATAAAGAAATTTACACAAAACTATTGATGACTGGTTGAAATACATTGTTTAGATCAAACTAATTATCCTGCTGTTAAACATTGATTTTTCTGGCTCAACACTTTTCCCCTTAGGATTTAGGCCGTCAATTGCTAAGATTATACCCGTTAAGACGACACCCCCGACAGAGCGCCACACAGGCGTTTCAGAACTCTTTAGTATAATTATTCCAGACCGATACCAAGAGGCGACACATGGCCGGACAAGTGCCACACGATTCAAATGGGGTGCTCTTAGTTCCTATGGAGTTCAGGGTTGATGACCTATGAGGGCCGGCTTGACAGTGTTTCAGACTAGATGGCGATTTCTAAGAAAGCAATAAAGTGACCGATTAATAATTATATAGATGACCAATTACAATAATTAAATATGACTAATATGTTAGGTGGAGAGTCATTGGCATCGCCAATTGGTGGTGTCTTTTTACTACTAACGATAGCTTTTTTGATCCAAATCAGCGGTGATTACGGGCAATAACAAAAGTTGATAAGAATTGATGGGAAGTTAGACGACGAACAAAAAAATGAGAGTTACATTGGACACAACAATGAAGTAAAGGCAGGTAATTGGTTATGACGAAAGCAGCTAAAGTAGCAAAAATGACCCGTGAAGGAAAGGTATGGATTGGTAAGACAACTAGTGGTGTGATTAAGGGGTTCAAAGGTGGCCTGTTGTTTAAGATTCGTTTTAACAACAGTCATAGTTGTCTGGTTAATCGCCGTAAATGGGTATATGAAGATTTGAATAAGGCGCAGGCTACTAAGGAATGGGAAAAATGGTCAGCTAAGGTTAAGGCTGAATTATATGACGTGGAAGCTGTTCACAAAGAAGTAGTACCAACCTTTGCAGAACTGGGTGTCAAAGATGGACCATGGTATTCAGTTGCTAAAACTGATTATTTTGCAAGTCCTGCTAGCTTTAAGCACGTGGCAAGTAAAGTAGTTAAATTAGCGACTGAAAAACGTTTTGAATGGTTTGCAAGTCTAGCGGTGGATAAGATTACTTTAAATGATTGCCAGGCTTTAATGGAAAAACTTATGCGCGATTACCATAAAAGCTACAGTGTTCGGGCACGGTATAAGCAAGCAGTCAGTTCAGTGTTCAATTACGCAATTGAGCGAGGCTTTGTGTTACTAAATCCAAACCAAACGGTGCGTCTAGAAACGAAGACTGAGAAACGCAAACGAAACGAGAAACATCATGTTATTGCATTGACTAAGAAAGAGTTTGCTGCAACGTTAGATATGCTTAATCAGGAGAAAAATATTACTAAACGGGTGTTACTACTGACCGCTTTTAAAACAGGTATGCGTCGGGGTGAAATTATTGGTTTGACTTGGGACGAAGTTCATTTAGGCGAGAATCCTTACATTGAATTGTCACATGGATGGGTTGATAACAAAAAGGACAACGCTGATGACCAATCCGGATTGATTACTATTGGGACTAAAAATGGTAAGGGACGGATTGTCCCAGTCACACCGGATTTAAAGCAAGCATTACTAGAACTGAAAGAACAAACTACGCACAAGCAATGGGTAATGGGGAATGGTCAAGAGTATGATTTCGTATTTTGCCATCCTAAGACAACCAGTCGTCAAGCGGTATATGAAGGTTGCTACTACAGTGCCAATATTGCTGACCGTTGGTGGAATGAACTAAACCATAAACTAATTGCTTCAGGTGCGGTCAGACAACGAATTAATTTCCATAAGATTAGAGCGACTGCTCTGACAAATTATGCTAGCAATCCTAACTTGTCTATCGATGATGTGCGTCGTATTGCCGGGCATTCGGATATGCAAACGACCTTGAAATATTATGTCAAGGAAGATGATACTTATATGAAGAAACTGGGCGCAAAGATGATTGAAATTAGTTAGGCCAGACGAAATACAGACTACTAAGCTAAAAACGTCAAGTTGACGTAAGTAGAAAGGTGGTCAAAAGCTCTCCAAGTCACTTGTACAATTAAAGCAAGTGACTCGGGTCTAGACCTTGAAATCGCTTGATTTTTTTGTTATTATACTATGCGTATGTTTAAACATAAATCGATATTAATTTAAGAAAGAAGGAGTCACAATGTCAGGACATTCAAAGTGGCATAACATTCAAGGGCGTAAAAACGCTCAAGATGCTAAACGTGGGAAGATTTTCCAAAAAATCTCTCGTGAACTATATATGGCTGTTAAAGCCGGGGGTCCTGATCCAGATTCTAACGCAGGATTGCGGTTAGTAATGGATAAGGCTAAAGCTGCCAACATGCCTAAAGACAATATTAAACGGGCGGTTGATAAAGGTAGTGGCTCCGGTGCGGAAAACTACGAAGAAGTTACCTACGAAGGCTACGGCCCTGGTGGTATCGCCGTTCTGGTTCACGCATTGACTGACAACAAGAACCGGACTGCTGCTGCCGTTCGTTCAGCATTTACTCACCATGGTGGTGCGTTAGCTGCAACGGGTGCGGTTAGCTACATGTTCGAGCGTAAGGGTTACATCGTGATTGCTCGTGAAGATTTAGACACGGACGAAGATACGATGTTAATGGATGTTTTAGATGCCGGTGGCGATGACTTACAGTCTAGCGACGAAGCATTTGAAATTTACACCGACGCTAAGCAGTTGGCCGAAGTTCGGGATGCTTTAGAGGAAAAGGGTTACAAGTTGGAAACGGCTGAATTAACCATGATCCCTGAAAACTTGACCGATGTTCCGGAAGATAAAGTTGAAAAACTACACCATATGATCGACGAATTAGAAGATAACGACGACGTATCAGAAGTATACGAAGCCGCTAACTTCCCAGACGAAGACTAATCATATTGAACGGGTGTTATTTGATCATTGAATGATGATTAAATAACACCCGTTTTTTATTGACTAAAATATTAATTATATTTAACCATAAAATGGTGCACAGAGCCGGCCGGTTTGCTAAAATGAGACCAGTTAGAACGCTGAAGGGACGAAAAAATATGAATAAAGTAACCGTACTGGGTAGTTTGAATGTAGATACCATTTTGCGTTTTAAACGTTTCCCTAAGCCGGGCGAAACATTACCATTAACGGGAAAAAGTATTGCTGGCGGTGGCAAGGGCGCTAACCAAGCGATTGCCGCCGCGCGCTCTGGTGCGCAAACCACTTTTATTGGCAAAGTGGGTCAGGATCAGGAAGGCACGTTTATGGTACACCAGCTGACGGCTAGTGGTGTGGATGACCGCTACGTTTTGCATAGCGATGCGGCGAACACCGGGTCAGCCTTTATCTTGTTGGATAGCAGTAGTGAAAACCGAATTTTGATTGACGGCGGTACGAACCAACAAGTCACACCAACTGACGTTGAAGCCGCCAAAGAAGCGATTGTCGACAGTGACTTTTTGATTGCGCAGTTTGAAACGCCTTTGGACGCGACCGTCCGTGGGTTTGAGATTGCACGTTCAGCAAGTAAGCGGACGATTCTGAACCCTGCGCCCGCAACGAAGACCGTGCCAACGGACTTATTGGCGGTGACGGATCTAATTGTCCCAAATGAGACGGAAACCGAAACGTTAACGGGCGTGCACGTGACTGATGAGTATTCGATGATCAAAGGGGCAGAAAAATTGCAGGCGTTAGGCGTCGCAAACGTCATTATTACGGTCGGCAGTAAGGGTGCCTTTTGGATGCGCGGTACTGACCACGGCTTTGTTCCTGCTTACAAGGTCCATGCGGTGGATACGACTGCGGCGGGCGATACTTTTATCGGTGCGTTAAGTGCCGTTTTGAAATCAGATTTTAGTAACTTGAGCGAAGCGGTGCGGTTAGCTAACCGGGCTTCCTCGTTGGCCGTTCAACGACTAGGCGCTCAGCCGTCAATTCCGACTAAGGCCGAAATCGAAGCAGCGGAACGTATTTGAGTTAAATAGCGAGACTTACAGCAAGCGTGTCAATCTTGAAGATTGGCACGTTTTTTTTCGTCGGAAATTTGAGGACTTTGCGCAACTAGAAAGTGAAAGGAGCGTGAAAAATGTCAGTTGAACAGCAGTTGAAACGAATCATTCAGGCGGCCGCTTCACAACGCGCAAGCGATATTTACTGGTTACCGGTGCCTGCCGGATACCAGGTGTTACTCCAAGCGGCCGGACAATTGCGACCACTGATGCGTGTCAAAACTGATGTGGCCCAGCAATTGATCAATCACGTTAAGTACCAAAGTAACATGGCCATCAGTGACCATCGGCGACCGCAGCTAGGTGCAATGACGCTAACGGTGGACCAACAACCGCTAAACCTGCGAATTTCGACCGTGGGTGATTTTATGGACCGGGAATCTTTAGTTATTCGGATTTTATATGAAATGGCGGACGCCACGTTTCAATACTTGATTCCGCACCAGCGAGAGCAACTGGTAGCGTTGATGCGCCGTTCGGGTCTGATTTTGTTTTCAGGGCCGATGGGGTCGGGGAAAACGTCGACCATGTATGACTTGGTGCAAGAACTGCGGGCGACCAAGATGGTGATGACGATTGAGGACCCTGTCGAAATTTATGAGCCGGCGTTCTTGCAGTTGCAAGTTAATCCAACCGCTAAGATGGCTTACCCAGAGTTATTAAAAGTGGGGTTGCGGCACCATCCCGACGTCTTTATTATTGGCGAGATTCGGGACGGTGAGACGGCCCAGATTGCCATTCAAGCGGCACTTAGCGGCCATTTGGTGTTGAGCACGATCCATGCACGGGGTGTATACGGAATTGCGGCCCGGTTAGCGCAATTAGGCGTAGCGCCCGCCGTCTTGCGACAAGCCCTGACGGCGGCAACGTATCAGCGATTAGTTCCACTGACGGATGGGAGTTTGGCAACGTTATTTGATATTGTCACTGAAACGAGTCAATTGGTGGAAACGGCGGGCAGGCGGACAACGACTACGTGGGGGCAATTAATCGATGAACAATGTACGTTGGGACGGCTCGATCTGGAGACGGCCAATCAGCTTAAGGAAGCATAATCGGCTTAAGCCATCGGTACAGGCGACGTTATTTGAAACCTTAGCCGATTTATTACAAAACGGTTTTGCGCTACGGACGGCGATGCAGTTCATCGTTGATGTGCAAGGCCCCGCGTTTAAACCGTTAAAACCAGTCTTGGGGTCGTTAGCGGCGGGCGATAGCTTAGCCGCGGCACTGGCCCCCTTCATTTCGGTGGACTTGTATTACCAACTACTGATTGCGGAAATGCACGGTGAATTAGCCACGACGTTGGTTCAGGCCGGCCAATTGATGCGAACGAAGGTCAATCAGGCGCAACAAATTCGCCGACTGCTGCAGTACCCGTGTTTGCTGTTGGGACTGCTGATTGGGACGCTAGTGATGGTCAAGACGGCGATTTTGCCAAACTTCGGGGCCATTACGAGTGCGCCGGCACAGGCAATTAGCTGGCAATTAATTATGGGGAGCGCCATTACGGTAGTCGTCATGGCGGTACTCATTACGGCTATTCAGTTGAAACGTTTGCCAGTCCGAACGCGGTATCGCTGGTTAGCCCGCTGGCCGTTAGTGGGGCCACTCGTACGAACGTATACCGGTTATTACCTGACACTTAATGCGGGGATGTTACTGGCCGGGGGATTGGGTATCCGGGCCATTTGTGAAGTGAGTCACCGCTTTAAGCCGGAATCTTTATTAAAGCAGCAGGGTGAGTTTATTGAACAAGCCTTGTTAGCCGGGCAGTCCTTAGGTACGACGATTCGCCAAGACATCTTATTACCGAATGAACTGGCTTTGCTAATTAGCAAGGAAAGTCCGACTGAACAATTGAGCCAAGAACTCATCTACTTCGCAACTGTTCAGTATGAACGGCTGATTCGTAAACTGAACCGGTTGATCAGTTGGATTCAACCGGCCATGTTTTTAGTGATTGCATTAGTGATTATTGGCACCTATCTCAATATTTTGTTACCGATGTATCGTTCAATGGGGGAGATTTTAAAATGAAGCGACTAAAACGATTCCTGAAAAAAACGGCGGCACCACAAAAAGGGTTTACGTTGTTAGAAATGGTTATTGTACTTGCCATCATTGCGTTACTGATGCTCATCGTGATTCCCAACTTAAATGCGCAACGCGAAACTGCGGCTAAACGCTCGGACGCAGCGTTGGAACAGGTCGTGAATAATCAGGCTGAAATGTATGCGAATGATAAGGGCCAGGCCATCGAAAACGTCACGTTAGAAGATTTGCATAGTAATCAGTATTTGAACGATGATCAGTTCAACCGGGCGCAAAAGATGAACAAGCAACCTAACCATGCGACGAGTGTTAAAAAGTAACTGGCCGGGTTTTACGCTGGCGGAAACGGTGGTCGTCTTAGGCTTAATTGGGAGCCTTTTATTGATCAGCATCGAACGATTTCCCACCCGGCAGCGTCAGTTGAACGATGAAACGGCCTTTTGGCAACGGCTAGATACATTATGGCAACAAACCGTTTTAGTGGCGAGTACGACGGGGCAGCGGCGACTGGTGGCCTTCTCATCAGAAAATCGAGAAGTGACGTTTAATATTAGGAAGGATGATGGTAAATATGAGGCAACGGGGGTCTTAAAATTGCCGAATACGATGCGAATTAAAACTCACAAGGATATTCAAATTCAAAAAAATGGGCACCCGCAATTAGCCGTCGTGATTTTTAAGTCGACACTACATCCGGGGGAAAAGCAAAAATTTAACGCGTTAATGGGATGGGGGGCGTACCGGGTTGCGACGGTCAAAGACGCACAAGGGTTTTATTCTACTTGAAACGGTGGTGGCGTTAGGGCTGCTATTTATGGGACTGATTGGCTTTGAAGGGATGGAGATTATGATGCAACGACGCGAGCGCCAGATGTTAACGACGGTTCAAGTGGCTCGGCAACATTATGAAGAGGCGCATGCCGTTCAAGTTAATGAATAGGCGCAAGGGCTTTACCCTGATTGAAGTGGTGATTGCGCTGAGTACGCTACTAATTATCGGCTCATTCTTTTATCAGGGACGAACGAACTTGCTCCGGCGTTCCCAGATGGATCTGCCAACGGTCGACTGGTATTTGATGTTACGTGAACTGGAGAATCCGGATCACCATTTTGCGGTGACTGATGCCAATACGTCACGACGGATAGATTTGATTACACAAAATTCTAGTAGAAAAAGGTATCACCTGATTTTTAGCGCAGGATCGGGCTTACTAAAGTTAGAATCTGAGAAAGGTGGCCTAATCATTATGATGCGGCATGTGCGCCAATTTCATGTTGACCTTGATCACGTGATGACCGTGACGACGATGCGCGGCGAAACGTATACGGCCAAGCTGTTGATACCTGATGAGGGGAGGGTGACGGATGAAACGGCAATCGGGAATCATCCTGCTATCGGTAATTAGTTTGTTGATGATTGGGACGGCGTTTGAGATGCAACGATATGCTAATTTTCAAGAGCGGCAAACGATGTATCAGCTAATCATCGCCGCGTTTGAACACCCTGAACAGACGGTTGATGCGGTGACTAATCGACCAGAACCGGATTCAAAATTGCAATCAGCCCCTGCTGAAGGGCGTCCAAGCCTGCAACAACGCAGGTCGCTGGATGAAAAATGACTAAGTTTTAAGGCGCTGGTCGGTCGGAGTGCTTGAACTCACCTTTTAAAATCGTTAAGATGTAACAGGATTTAAGTTTTTTTGAAGAGGTGAGCATCCTGGCACAAGCAGAAACTGAGACGCTTTTTAAAGTCTTGGACCAATCAGTGACAATTTTAATGCAACAATTGACGGTTTCCTATGTCGATGCGTTGATCGAAACTGGCGATAATTTATTGAGCCACTCGGTGCACGTTGAAGACGGTAAACCTGACGAACAACAAGTTGATGCGTTACAGAAGCTCTATCAATCGGTTAATTTGCAGTCGTTCGATGCGGAAACGATTCGGCGAGCGATTCAATTAGCGTTACTCAAAGCGATTCATAATGACCGGGTGGACCCGAACCACCAAATGACGCCAGATTCCATTGGGTTACTCACGGCGTATCTGATTGCTAAGTTAGTGGGCAACACCACTGAACTTTCCATTTTAGACATTGCCGTTGGGACGGGGAACCTGTTGACCACGGTCATCAACCAACTGCAACCGGAACGGTCAACCGCGATTCATGGTTACGGTGTGGATAATGATGATAACCAATTAGCGATTGCAGCGATGAGCATGGATTTGCAACAGTCGCCGGTGGAGTTATTTCACCAAGACGCACTTGATCCCTTGTTGATGCCAAAGACGATGGTTGCAATTGGCGACTTACCAGTCGGTTACTACCCACTGGATGAACGGGTCAAGGATTTTAAGACGAGCGCCACTAATGGTCATTCGTACGTTCATCATTTAATGATGGAACAAGCGATGGAACACCTCCTTCCAGGGGGTTGGGGTGTATTTTTGGTTCCAACCAACATTTTTCAATCACGAGCGTCACAGGGCTTATTGAAGTGGATGAGTTCAGCCGCATACTTGCAAGGCTTGTTAAACTTGCCAAAGAACCTGTTTTTGGACGATAAGTCCCGTAAATCGGTCGTCGTCTTACAAAAGCACGGTGACAAAGCGCAACAGGCTGGCAAAGTCTTGCTAGGTGAATTTCCATCCTTTGAAGATACCCGGGCGTTTGAAGCCTTTACGGCACAGATCGATGAATGGGTCGGCCAAAATATTATTCGCTAGGAGTGAGCCTGTATGGGGAAGACAATTGCCATTAACGCTGGTAGTTCAACATTAAAGTTTAAATTGTTTGAAATGCCACAGGAACGGGTGATTGCAAGCGGTGCGGTGGAACGCATCGGTTTTGAAACGTCGCCAATTAACATTCGTTATGGGTTGGACTATGAATATCAGGAAACTGAAGCGGTGCCCAACCATTTGGCAGCGGTAAATATCATTCTTGACGAACTAATCAAGTTACACATTATTGAACACTACGACGAGATTACTGGTGTGGGACACCGGGTCGTCGCTGGTGGTGAGATTTTTCATGATTCCGTGTTGATCACGGATCAGGTCTTGAAAGAAATTGAGCAGCTGGCGGAATACGCGCCACTGCATAATCCGGCCAACGTGGTTGGGATTCGGGCCCTTAAAAAGGTCCTGCCCAACGTGCCCGCCGTAGCGGTTTTTGATACCGCCTTTCATACGAGCATGGCGCCGGTTAATTACCTCTATTCCTTACCGTACGATTACTATAAAAAGTACGGGGCCCGCAAGTTTGGTGCCCATGGGACCAGTCACCGTTACGTCGCTGGACGGGCGGCCAAGTTATTAGGACGGCCACTCGATGACTTAAAGTTGATCACGTTGCACCTTGGTGCGGGGAGTTCAATTACGGCGATTCAAAACGGGAAGAGCATTGATACCTCGATGGGCTTCACACCGCTGGCCGGAATTACGATGGCCACGCGTGCTGGGGATGTCGATGCGTCTTTAGTGGCGTTTTTGATGAAGAAGCTAGGCATTCACGATCCCGATGAAATGTTAAAAATATTGAATACACAGTCGGGATTGCTCGGAATTGCGGGGTCAGCTGACATGAAAGAGTTAGAGGACCGCTACGATGACGATGAGCAAGCCCGACTAGCCATCGATATCTTTGTAAACCGGATTGTTAAGTACGTCGGGGCCTATATGGCTGAAATGCAAGGCGCCGACGCACTGGTCATTACGGCCGGAATCGGTGAACGGGATGCCAGAATGCGGCAACGGATTGCGGACAAGCTAGGTTACTTTGGGGTTCAAATTGATCCCCGTCGTAATCAAGTCAGTGGGGTAGAGCGAGACCTCAGTACGCCGGATGCAAAAGTCCGGGTCGTCTTGATTCCTACTAATGAAGAGCTGATGATTGCCCGTGACGTTGAACGCGTCGGGCGTAAAAGTTAGCTATCAATCAGTGAAGTGAACACGTGTTGTGAGACGAATGAGTCGTTTCACAGCACGTGTTTTTTGAGTGCTGAGTGAAATTTATTCATCTATGTGTGTGATTGATTCACTTGATTCATGTAGTCAGGTTAGTAAGTTAAACGTTTGGTTGAGTCGTCAAAACCGTGTTATAAGTCCATAGGTAAACGCTTACGGGGACAACTGGTTTACTTAGGTGACCTTATTTGGACTAGACCAATATGTAAAAATCCGTGAGCGTGGCCTTTTGAACACAATAATTATCCCCGGTATAATACGGTTTAAGGGGAGTGCTGATATGAACAAAGAAAATCCACAACCTGAGAATGAAAAACTTTCTCGGGGTCTAAAGAGCCGCCATGTGCAGTTAATTGCCATTGGCGGTACGATCGGGACCGGGTTATTTTTAGGTGCCGGTCAATCCATTCACTTAGCTGGTCCGTCCATCTTGATTGCGTATTTGGTGACCGGGTTGGTCTGCTTTTTGCTAATGCGGGCACTCGGAGAGTTATTATTATCTGATTTAAATACGCATTCGTACATTGATTTTATCAAACAATATTTGGGCGAACGAACTGGTTTTGTTGCTGGTTGGACCTATTGGGTCTGCTGGATTACCATTGCGATGGCCGAAATCACCGCCGCTGGTGAATATATGCAATTCTGGTGGCCGAAGTTACCACAATGGCTACCTGGTTTGGTCATTTTGATTTTACTGTTAGGTTTAAATTCAATTAACGTCTCAGCGTTTGGGGAAACCGAGTTCTGGTTTGCAATTATTAAGATTGCAGCCATTATTGCGTTAATTGCGGTTGGAATCGGCATGGTCCTGTTCAGTGTGAAAACACCAGTTGGCCACGCCGGTTTAGGAAACTTAGTTAATTACGGTGGCTTTATGCCCCACGGCTTTAAGGGCCTATTTTTATCTTTCCAAATGGTCTTGTTCAGTTTTATTGGGATTGAAATGGTTGGGATGACCGCTTCTGAAACGGCGGATCCTAAGACTGTTATTCCTAAGGCCATTAATGACATCCCATTGCGAATCATCTTATTCTACGTGGGGTCACTGTTCTTCTTAATGGCGATGTACCCGTGGCAATATTTTTCAGCTGCGCACAGTCCGTTCGTCCAAGTCTTTACGAACTTAGGGATTCGCTCAGCGGCAGCCATCATCAACTTTGTGGTTTTGACCGCGGCGGCTTCCAGCTGTAATAGTGCGTTGTTCAGTACTGGTCGGATGTTGTTCTCATTGAACTACGACGGTAAGAGCCGGTTCGCTAAACGGATGGGAACTTTATCCAATCGCCAAGTGCCACGTAATGCGTTATGGTTTTCAACGCTAGTCATCGGATTATCAGTGATTTTGAACTTGTTAATGCCCGGGCAAGTGTTCTCACTCATTGCCAGTGTTTCAACCACTTGCTTTATCTTTATTTGGGGTGCGATTGTTCTTGCACACATTAAATATCGGAAAAAAGTGGGCAATCAGGTGATGACCAAGTTCAAAATGCCGCTCTACCCGTTGTCAGATTACTTTATCTTGGCCTTCCTCGGGTTTATTGCCGTGGTACTGTGCTTCAAGTCAGAAACGTTGATTGCGTTAATCGCTTCGCTTGTTTGGATCGCGGCGCTATACGTCATCAAGTTGATGAGTGAGCGCGTGCACAGTCAAACTGAAGAAGTTAAAGAAAACGACTAAAATTTAACCGATGATTGGAATGGTGTTTCGAAAGTGTAGACTTTCTGAACACCATTTTTTTGCTTTTAGAAGGTCTTGAACACTGCGTATTTAGTCAGTTACCCACGTTGCGACACTAGACGGTGCCTTTTTCACGCGCAAGCGGTACAATTATAGGTAACTTGAATTTAGATAATCGAGGTTGAATCATGCAATATTTTACTTCTGACACGCATTTTTACCACGCTGATTTACTGGGTGATAATGATTTTGCACCCCGACCGTTTCCGGACGTTGAAACGATGAATCAAACGATTATTGATCATTGGAATGCTCGGGTGACTGATCAAGACACGGTCTACCACCTTGGCGACGTTGCGCTTTACTTTACGAGACCAGCGAAATTGTCCTACGAACGGGTACTGGCAATTCTCGCGCAACTAAACGGTAAAATCATCTTTATTAAGGGCAATCATGATTCACGCGCCTTTTTTAAGTATTTAGCCGCGCATGACCCCCAATTAAACGGGCAACCCAAGTTTGAATTTCACGACGTGGGGGTTCTGATCAAGTATGATCACCGGCAGTATTACATGACCCATTACCCAATGATGATGGGTATCGTGAAGCAGATCATTAACTTGCACGGGCATATTCACCATTACGCGGTCAACGTAAAGGAAAACATCAACGTCGGGGTCGATACGCCGGAAACGGATTACTTAGACCATCCGGTACCGTTTGGCGCACCGTTTTCATTGGATGAGATCGAACAGATGGTTAATGGAAAGGCCGTCGATTTTGCCAAACGCCAATAGGGACGCTTGACCGGCCTCGTCGAATGCTTTAGGATTAACGAAGATAATCAGTGAGGGGCGACAACATGGCGGAAGACATTACCATTTTGCATACGAATGATATCCATTCGCACTTTGAAAATTGGCCGCGAATTCGGCGTTTTTTGTTAGCACAACAGGAACAACAACGCCAAGCAGGTCAAACGGTGGTTACCGTCGACCTTGGTGATGCGGTTGACCGTGCGCATCCGTTATCGGAAGCGACACGCGGTCGGGCCAATGTCACGTTGTTAAATCAAATTGGTTATGATGCCGTGACGATTGGTAACAACGAGGGGCTCGGGTTAACACACGACGAGCTGAATCAGTTGTACCAAAAGGCTAATTTTGACGTGATTTTGAATAACTTGACGAATACCCAGACGGGCGCACAACCTGACTGGGCATTGCCGGGGAAAATCATCACGACTAAGGCGCATACGCGAATCTTATTATTAGCATTCACGGCACCATTTACACTGACGTATCCGTTAAACGGGTGGACTCCGCAAAGTGTTAAAGCGTGTTTACCAGAATTGCTACAACGCTACGCCGGTCAGTACGACGTGTTAGTGGTGTTATCACACCTAGGAATCAACGAAGATCGCTGGTTAGCTAAACATTTTCCGTCAATCGACGTGATTATCGGCAGTCACACGCACCATCTACTAGTCAACGGTGAAGATGATCATGGCGTTTTACTGGCTGCGGCTGGTAAATATGGCGAGTACGTCGGGCAAATTCACTTGGTGATTGACGCGCAACACCACGTCACGGCGGGAACTGCTGAAACGGTGGCGACCGCGTCGTTACCTGAATTGCCAGCGGACCAAGCTGAGATTTCGGGTTGGCAACGTCAGGGGGAACGGTTGTTATCTGAACGGGTGATTGCGAAGTCACCGGAGCAACTTAATCCCCATTGGCACCATGCTAGTCAGTTGACGGCCTTAGGGTTAGCCGCAATTACAAGTTACGCGGGCACCGACTTAGGGATGCTCAACGGTGGCCTGTTTATGCGGGACTTACCCGCGGGCCCGGTCAACCGCAACGATTTGCATACAATGTTGCCGCACGCCATGCACGTGATTCGAGTCACGTTGACGGGTCAAGATTTATGGCGGCTCGTCTACGAGATGGAACTAGTGCGACCATTTTTAAATAAGTTTCAAATTCGGGGCATGGGCTTTCGGGGCCAGGTCTTCGGTTATATTCAGTATCAGGGATTGAAGTGGCAAGCGGACCAGCACCAGTTACTGGTCAACGATGAACTAGTAGATTTTAAAAAGACCTACCAGATTGCCATGCTTGATCACCACTTATTCATCCCGTTTTTCCCGACCATTAACATCAGTGGTCAAACAGACATTTTATTTAAGCAACTATTACGAACGGTCGTCGGTGACTACATAGCCGCACGATGGCCATTATCATAAGAAAGGTGGTGTCCGTGTGAATCGCGATCACATTGACGAACTTGCTGAACAGCAGGCTGAACGGCGAAAGAGTCTATACCACGGTTTACGGACCGACAAGACCCACATCGAAGTCAATAAGCATCCTTTCGAGATCGTTTATGAGTATCGAGAAGGATTTGACTTGGACAAGTTTGTGGAACGGTTTAGTCCGATTTTAAACAAGTACGATTACGTTGTCGGCGACTGGGGCTTTGAACAGTTACGATTGAAGGGCTTTTTCCGCGATGATATGAAGGATGTGCAGCGTGCACAGACGATTGGTGCCGTTCAGGATTACTTGTACGAGTATTGTAATTTTGGGTGCGCCTATTTCATCTTGAAAAACGAACGCGTTATCAAACCAAAGCGTAGCAGTCATCCCCGTAAGGATGAACGCCGGAGTAAACGTGGCGGTAGTGGTAATAATAGCAATAACGGTAATGGTAATAATAACCAAACTCGTGGACGGAGTAACCGAACGAGTAGTCGTAACAAGCAGCGACGGAAGTCGAAGTCATTTACGACCAAGCAAAAGGCCGCACCGTTTACTGAAAAGAAACGAACGCCCGCTAAAGTGGTGGCCGGGGATGGGCATAAGGCTCGGACCACCAAGCAATCTAGCGGCAAGCGGCATTTTACAATTCGACAGAAGTAGAGAGAGGTATTTTTAGTGAGTAAGTACAAGGGATATTTAATTGATTTAGATGGAACGGTTTACCGGGGACGTGAACGGATTCCGGCAGCTAAACGCTTTATTGAACGGTTACAAGCCAGTCAGACTGATTTCTTACTCGTGACGAACAACACGACCAAATCACCTGAAGACGTTGCAGCTAATTTAGCAAATAACCACGATATTCATGTTAGCCCAGCTAACGTGTATACCGCGGCTTTGGCGACGGCTGATTACGTTAACGACTTGGCTGGTGACGGCGAAAAGACGATGTACGTGATTGGGGAACTCGGTTTAAAGGGTGCGATGCTTGAAAAAGGCTTCAAATTCAATGAACACGATCCCCGGTTTGTCATTGTTGGCTTAGACTACGATGCGACTTACCACAAGTTTGAAATGGCGACGTTAGCCATTAAACGGGGGGCTAAGTTCATCGGGACCAATGCCGATACTAATTTACCTAATGAACGGGGACTCGTTCCTGGCGCAGGCTCTGTTATTGCCATGGTCGAACGGGCCACGCAACAACGGGCAACCTACGTCGGCAAACCCGAAACGATCATCATGCAAAAAGCGATTGATCGGATTGGGTTAGATAAAAGTGACTGTGTGATGGTCGGTGATAACTACATGACGGATATTTCAGCCGCAATTAACTTTGAGATGGATTCGTTATTGGTTTATACCGGGGTCTCAACACCAGAACTCGTTGCGCAACAGACAATCAAACCAACTAACGAGATTAACTCGTTAGACGAATGGGACTTAGATAATGGTGTGGCTAAATAGGCTAAAAAATTGGGGCCAGTGGATTAGTCTGTACTTGTGGCTAGTCAGCGGGACCATCATTTTAACGATTAACGCGACCTGGTTATACTGGCTTAACGCGCTGACCCAGAAATTGGGGTCAACGGTGAACTTGTCACTGGGGCGCCTGATGACGAACTATTATCAATTATTGGCGTACTTGAACTTTCCGTGGACGTCACGACTCGCCATGAATGATTTTACGGATTCAGTGGGGGCGTTGCGTCATTTTGCTGACGTTAAGGCGCTATTTATGCTAAATAACGTGGTGTTTATCGTGACGAGCGTGGTCGTGTTTTATTTTTGGCGACAATTAAAACGGCGTCAACAGTTATGGCGCTTAGTGCTACCGATGCAGGGGGCGCTGTGGGTGCCACCGTTAGTCGCAGCAATTATGGCGGTGAATTTTGATCAGTTTTTTGTTTTCTTTCACGAAGTTCTGTTTCGAAACTCGGACTGGCTATTT
This sequence comes from uncultured Lactobacillus sp., assembly GCA_937916845.1. GTDB lineage: Bacteria > Bacillota > Bacilli > Lactobacillales > Lactobacillaceae > Lactiplantibacillus > Lactiplantibacillus paraxiangfangensis. The sequence goes on from CALFSK010000041.1 coordinate 41,412, forward strand.
GACCCATTGTATGATCGAATCATCTTGGTCTTACCAGACACCTTCTTCTTGCAGTGCTTTGTCTTAGCATTTGTGATTATCGAGTGGGCGTTTGCGTTCTACTTATCAGTAGGGAAGCAGTCGCTTAAAAATTTATAAACTAAAAGCGCCACACCAGTTTGAATTGGTGTGGCGCTTTTAGTTTATAAGGCTTATTCTTCGCCGGCGGGTGTTTTGCCGAAACGGGCTTTAAGTGCGGAAAAGACCGCTGGAATCAAGGAAACGAGAATGATTCCGATAACGACCATGGAGAAGTGTTCTTTGACAAACGGGATGTTGCCAAAGAAGTAACCGCCCCCACAACATAAAACGACCCAAAGAACACAGCCAGTAACGTTGTAACGGATGAATTTTTTGTATTCCATCTTGCTGCTAGCCGCAACGAACGGAACGAACGTCCGAATGATGGGCATGAACCGAGCGATGGTGACGGTAATACCACCGTGCTTTTTAAAGAATTTTTCAGATTTTGCTAACTGCTTTTGGTTGATGAGCTTTCCGAACCAGGATGTCTGGGTCAGTCGTTCACCAAGTGAATGCCCAATTAGAAAGTTTAACGAGTCACCGGCAAGCGCCGCTACTAGGAACAGAATGACGAATGACCCGATGTGTAAACCGTAAGTTGGGTTCGCGGCTAAGGCACAGGCCGCAAAGAGTAATGAGTCACCTGGTAAGAATGGTAGGATGACTGCCCCGGTTTCAACGAAAATGATGGCGAAGAGGATCAAGTAGGTCCAGATGCCGAAACTATTAACAATGGTGACTAAGTGTTGGTCAATGTGCAACACGAAATCAATTAGAAAACTCATAGCTACCTCCAATAGTACTGTGAAATTGTTCTGATACAGAATACCAGAAAATCACGTTTAATACTATGGTTGACACTGAATCACAACTAAAACCTAACAAATTGCTGGTATTTGGTGGCATTCTCTTGTATTATCAGGGTATTCTATGAAGAAAACGGGTGATCTTGTGGCATATCCACAATTAGATTTATCAAAAGTTAAAGGACCAAAGGCAACGATCAAAACCAATTTTGGCGACATTCATGTTCAGTTATTTCCTGAACAAGCACCTAAAAGTGTCGAGAACTTTGTTGGGTTAGCGAAGAAGGGCTACTACGATGGAATTATTTTCCACCGGGTGATGTCTGACTTCATGATTCAAGGTGGCGATCCTACTGGTACTGGTATGGGTGGCGAAAGTATTTGGGGCAAACCATTTGAAGACGAATTTTCAAAGGACGTCTTCAACTTGCGTGGGGCCCTTTCAATGGCTAACGCTGGTCCTAACACGAATGGTAGTCAATTCTTTATCGTTCAAAAGCCACAATTAGATGCAGGAATGGCTGATCAAATGAAGCAAGCCGGCTATCCAGAAGAAATCGTGACGGCTTACGGTAATGGTGGGACGCCATGGCTTGATTTCCGGCACACCGTTTTTGGTGCCGTTACTGATGGCATGGATGTTGTCGACAAGATTGCAACGACTAAGACGGGGATGCAAGACAAACCGGTTAAAGACGTTGTGATTGAAACAATTGCAGTTGAAGATTAATCCTTTATATAGAAGAATCTGCTTAGGCGGGTTCTTTTTTGATTGAAATTTTGAAATCTGGTCATTTCAGGTTATAATTATTAGCAATTATTGAGCTAGCCCGGTGGGGTGGTGGAAAGGAGCAATTATGAGTAATTATCGAATTGGCATGCAGGTCCACGGACGAGTGACTGGAATTCAACCCTATGGGGCGTTTGTCACCTTAGATGGTGAGCATCAGGGCCTCATTCATATTTCGGAGTGTCATGAAGGCTACGTTAAGAGTATTACGGACTACCTTAAAGTCGGACAGACGGTTGACGTGGTCGTTTTAGACATTGATGAGTATACGGGAAAAATCAGTTTGTCACTGCGGTGTGTTGAAAGTCAGCCGCAGCCAACTGTTAGTGATCTCGAAATCTATAAGACGTTTCGCCATAAGCACTTTTGGACCAATCGGCATGTACACGCAGGCTTTGAACCAATTGCGAACCGGTTGGATCGTTGGACCAAGGACTCTTTGAATCGATTAAACGCGGAGGAGCGAACGCTGTGAAAAAACATGTCGCTGGTACGATTATTAAAAATGATTCACACGGGACTAGTTTCCTGGTTGGTCAGAATGCACAGGGGAAGTACTACTTTTATTACTTGGATGTATTAGATCAACAGACGCCCTTAGCTTCAGTTTTGTGGGAGTTACGCCATACGATTGGCATTGATGTCGATCAGTTGAGACTTTACGATTCAATTATTGCAGAAATCGGTGGGGAAAAGGTATCAGTGTTTGTGTTTGACCACTTGGCAATTGATGAACAGGTACAGGCGTTGTTTGAGAAACGTGGTTTAGCGTTTGTACCGGCCAATCAGTTACACAGCTTATTTGAGAGTGTAAACGTTGGACAAACTTCACCTTTAGAAGATTTTTCAAAATAATTGAAATTTATCCTTGACCTGCATACTAATACTTGATAAGATGTATCTTGTCGCTGTGAGAGAGCTGTTAAACAGCTTGCCAGCAACGGTTAGTATCATTTAAAAAGAATTGAGTGTTCATGTATAAATATTCAATTCGATTGAAAAAGTTGTTGACATGATTTAAACGTCATGCTAAGATATATCTTGTTGTTGCGAATCACTTAGTTGATTTCGAAGCAACCGGGTAATCACGAAAATGATTGCTTTTTCATCGCTTGCATAGTTATTCAACTTCTTGAAAAAGTTGTTGACATGATTTTCTTGAGATGGTATTATAAAACAGTTGTGTTGAGCTAATCAGCTTAACAAATTAGACCTTTGAAAACTGAACAAAGTTTCGACAAATCAAATGTGTAGGGTCTC
>CALFSK010000042.1 GCA_937916845.1 uncultured Lactobacillus sp.
TCGCGAACGGCCTTAATAGCCTTAACCTTTTGGTCGCCAGATTCAGTTAATTCAACATCGTATGAATCCTTTGCAGCGGCAGCGTCGCCACCAGCAGCGCCAGCAACAGCAACTGGTGCTGAAGCTGAGACATCGAATTCTTCTTCGATAGCCTTAACTAAGTCGTTTAAATCTGAAATTGATGCTTCTTTTAATGAAGCAATAATACTATCTTTATCAAAAGCCATTTTGTGTTCCTCCATTATAGGTGAGATTATTTTTTGTATTTTTTAACACCAACGACAGCCTAAGCTGCGTCTTCGTCGCCCTTTTCAGCAACAGCCTTAACAGCGTATGCCACGTTACGAACAGGTGCTTGTAACAAGTTAGCGATCGTAGCCAATAATTCTTCACGTGATGGCAACGTAGCGTATTCTTGAACTTCTTCAAGACTAGCAACTTTACCTTCGATGATACCACCCTTTAATTGAAGGGCATCGGCAGTCTTCGCGAAGTTAGCCAAAATCTTAGCTGGTGCAACTGGGTCTTCTTCAGAGAAGGCAACGGCAGTAGGACCGGCAAAGACGGGTTTTAAGTCAGGGTAGCCAGCTTCGTCAGCAACACGCACCATGATCTTGTTCTTGATAACGCGCATCTTAACGCCAGCTTCGCGTAATTGCTTACGCAAATCCGTAACTTGTTCAACCGTCAAACCACGGTAGTCAACTACGATGGCTGATACTGAACTATTTAAAAGTTCAGTGACTTCTTTAACTTCTTGTGCTTTTACAGCAACAGTTTCTTTACTCAACAGATTCACCTCCCAGAATTTTGGTTCAGGGATTAATAAAAAATCCCTATGTCCACCAAGACATAGAGAAAAACAATGTCCTCGGCAGGTAGATTGAGGCCATTTGGCCACCTGAGTCTTAGGTAGAGATATTACTTAACCTCTAGTAATCTATCACAGATCACCTACAGGGTCAATTGTTTTCAGAAAATTAATCCTTAAAATGATGCTAAGTCAACACGTACCGCTGGGGTAAACGTTGAAGTAACAACTAAGTTTTGGATGAAAGTCCCACGTACTGAGGCTGGACGAGCTTTAACGATGACGTCTTCAATGGTCTTGAAGTTGCCAACTAACTTGTCAGTATCAAATGATACCTTGCCAACAGGAACGTGGACGTTACCGTCACGGTCAGTCCGGTAAGTCACCTTACCAGCTTTTGAATCGTTAACGGCTTTAGCAACGTCCATCGTAACCGTACCAGTCTTAGGGTTAGGCATTAATCCTTTAGGACCAAGAACCCGACCTAAACGACCAACTTGGGCCATCATGTCTGGAGTTGCGATTGCGACATCAAAGTCTAACCAACCGTCTTGGATCTTCTGAACTAAATCAGCTTCACCAACAAAGTCAGCACCGGCTTCTTCAGCTTCTTTGGCTTTGTCGCCCTTTGCAAAAACGATAACTGTTTGATCTTTACCAGTACCGTTAGGAAGGACAACCGCACCACGAAGTTGTTGGTCGGCTTGCTTTGTATCAACGTTTAATTTGAAGGCAACTTCAACAGTTGCATCAAACTTTGCGAAATCCATTTTTTTAACCAAGTCTACCGCTTCCGTTACATCGTAAGCTTTGTCACGATCAACGAGCTTAGCGGCGTCTTGGTATTGTTTACTTTTCTTTGCCATCTAAGTGTTTTCCTCCTTGCAAATGTGGTTCAAACGGAGATTTCCTCCCACTTGACACATTCATTTTGATGAAGTGTCCGACGTACTCATCAGTATTGAATTAGCCTTCGACAGTGAATCCCATACTACGAGCAGTACCTTCGATCATGCGCATAGCTGCTTCAACATCAGCTGCGTTTAGATCTTGCATTTTAGTTTCGGCGATTTGCTTAACTTGATCTTTGGTTACAGTTGCAACCTTTTTCGTGTTAGGTTCACCGGAACCACTTTCAACACCGGCAGCTTTCTTTAAAAGAACGGCAGCAGGTGGGGTCTTAGTGATGAAGTCGAATGAACGATCTTCGTACACCGTGATCACAACGGGAATGATCATACCTGCTTGATCAGCAGTACGAGCATTAAAGTCCTTTGTGAATCCCATGATATTGATACCTGCTTGACCTAAAGCTGGGCCAACTGGCGGAGCAGGTGTTGCTTTGCCCGCAGGAATTTGTAATTTAACAACGTTAGCTACTTTTTTAGCCACGAGACATTCCTCCTTAGTCCGTGATGTGGTAAATGGAGCTGAGTTTTTGCTCCTCCCACGTGAACGTGCATACGTGACGCACAAATGTCATTGTAGCATATCTACTTTTCACCAGCAACATTTTTTTGTGCGTCCGGATACAGAAACTGAACAATTTGTCGATCAACCTCGTAGTTTTCGTGTAACCGCGAGTGCCGCGCATTTTTTCCGTGTACGACAAATTCTTGGTACTGGTTAATAGCTGGTCGCAATAAAAACCGTAATGATAGCGCACTATTTAGTGCGACCGCCCCATCACTCTGCACCGCGTCACCAATATTACCCGCGATATTTAAATACGAAATCGTATTGGGCAATCGTTGTAACGTGCGCAAAAAGTAATTATAGACGGGAGTCGTTTTAGTGGGCCCATTTTTCGTTAGCGGGTGATTTTCAATCGGATAAGTATTTTGACCGACCTCACTATCGTTAAAGGGCGCACCAATTGTGACGACCTTGCGCACTTCCGGCAGATTCACGAGTTTGGCCGCCGTTGTCAAATACTGAAACAACACGACCCCACCCATTGAATGCGCCACTAAGTTCATCGTTTGAACGTGCTCGTGCGCAATCAAATATTGAACGACCGCTAAAACGCCCTCCGCTTGTTGACGAACGGCCACTCGCGGCGTCGCAAAGATCAATTGCACCATCGGCCGGTACGGATCTAAATGACCCGTAACGTGCGGCTGATTGTGGCGATCAATCATGACGACTAGCGACTTATTGGCGATACCACTGGACACGAAGCGTTGTAGCATCCCGCCAAACGAAAAGCGATTGCCCGCATAACCGGGAATAAACAACGTGACCGCACTGTCGTCCGCACAACTAGTTGCGGGTGCGTGGGTCAGGTGCTGTGGCCGACCATACTGCCAAAACTTGAGACCGATGCGGGCCACAATCCCAATAATTAAAACGCCGATGATGATCAAAATCATTTCTGCCAAAGTGGCCCACCAGCTTACTTAAATAATTTTATCCGTCGAACTACTTAATTTCGTCGACTTGGTCAAAATCTAATTCAGTACTCGTTTCACGTCCGAACATGTTGATGTTGACCTTTAACTTCATCTTTTCGTTGTCGATTTCCGTAATTTCACCAGACAAGCCAGAGAAGGCACCGTCGATGATCGTAACTTGTTCGCCAACTTGAACATTCAATTCGGTATGGCGTGCGCTCATTCCTAATTGATGCAAGATTTGTTCTGCTTCTTCAGGTAATAGTGGCGTTGGCTTACTCCCTTGACCATGTGACCCTAAGAACCCAGTAACACCAGGCGTGTTCCGCACAATGTACCAAGCTTGGTCGGTCATGACCATTTCAACTAAGACGTAGCCGGGGAAAACCTTCTTCATTTCAACTTTATCTTTACCGTTCTTAACTTCATGTGCTTCTTCTTCTGGGACAACGACCCGGAAGATGTTATCTTCCATGCCCATTGATTGCACTCGTGATTCCAAGTTAGAACTAACTTTGTTTTCGTAACCAGCGTAAGTATGTAAGACATACCACTTTTTTTCAACAGATTCGACCATGATTGAACTCCTTTAAGGCTTGTTTTGGGTAAAATAAAAAAACTTCGTCAACACGAAGTTTTCTCTCAATAAGGACATTATACCAAATTTTCGGTTAAAAAACCATTAATGTAATGTGGTTAACGTCTGTAGTAACATCTGAATGATCCAGTCAAACAAAGCGAAGAAAGCCACGAAGAACAGTGACGTTGAAATAACCGTCCACGAGTCCCGCCGGTTTTCCCGCCAAGTTGGCCAGGTCACTTTTTTCATTTCATGACCAACTAGACCAAAGAACTTAAACAAGCGCATGTTTTAACCCCCTACCGCGTTTCACGATGAAGTGTGTGTTTACCACAATATTTACAAAATTTCTTAACTTCTAAGCGGTTAGTCCGATTCGGATTGGCGTCGACCGTATAGTTTCGCGAACCACAAACGGTACATGCCAGTGCAACTTTTTTCTGAGCCATCGACAAAACCTCCATAATAATTCAAGTTTAACATTAGCATGGAATTTTTTGAATGTCAATTTCATGTCTGGCTTAACAATAGTCGCCGCAACTTCCGTCGACACCGATCCGCCGCGTTCGTGACTGGCGCAAGCTCCACTTGAAGCATTACCGCGATCCCTTGGGGCGTCATCCCCGTCAGCATCGCTGCAAAAACTTGCGCTTCAAAGTGTGAACAGACCCGTGCGAATTCAACGAGTTGCTCATGAACATAGACCACGTCTACGGCGGACAAGGTGGTCACGAGGACATTACTTAGCCCGTCCTCTTCCTCCGTGTCCAACGAAACAACCTCCTGCTCAGGACGCCGCTTCTTGGCCTGCGAACGACGAATCAAATCGATGACCTGATTGCTCAGTAACAGCCGATAAAACGCGCCAAAACTGCACGGTTGCGCGGCATCATACTGTTTAGCTGCGCGATGAATGGCAATGCGCGCCTCTTGCAGCCAATCCTCATCATCAAAATTACGAATGAAATACTGGCGCCTTAACTTTAAAACCACTGGCAAATATTGATCAGCTAACTGGATAATACTCCGATCATCACCTTGTGCTGCTAACGCAATTAATTGCTGCTCGTTCAAATGGCTTTCCTCGTTTCTGTAATTTTCAGAAACCGCACCCCATTGAATCTGTAAGCCCAATATACATGGGCCTTTTGAGCAGCACAAGCGAACAAACGTTTTTATTTCATACTAGAAATCAGTTCACCAATTAATTAATTTAAAGTTATCAGTCTAGCCATTAAAACTAACGTACTGACACCCCATAATTCTATTTATGATGATGTTTAACGTGCTCACGTTCTAGTCGTTCACGGTACTGATTCAATTTCGACAATTGATCGTCATCCCACGGTGACTTACGGACCGCACCCAAATCCTGTGTTCTAACGGCAGTATGGCGAACTTCCTTCAACTCATCGTGAACCCGTTTGCGTAGTTCTAAGGCCGGCACACGCAGGGCCCCTTCCGAAAAGATGACCCATTGTTCCGCCTGGTCACTAGTCGCAACCGTTACTTGTAGCACGCGGGACTGTTTATCCGCCGCGTACTTTTCAATATAGCTGTCAGCCGTCTGGTCCTTACTGGTCCATACAATCTCTAGATCAGCTTGCCGATAACTCTTCGAATTGCCCGGAACGTACATGGCATCAAAAATCAGGCTAATATTTAGACCCGTAATTTTTTTATACTCCGTTAAAACGTTGATCAGTTCGTCCCGCGCTTCGGGTAACCGACCAGCTTGTTTTAACCGGGCAAGTTCCGGCCAATTACCAATCATATTATATGCATCTACAATCAATAATTGTTGTTTCATCACTATTTTCCAAGTGGGTGGCGGGACGTGTAGCCTTGATAAATCAAAAGACTAGCGGCCACACTCGCATTCAAACTCTGAACATGCCCAATCATTGGAATTGTTAGCATTTCATCCACGCTCTTCTTGAGTAATGGTGAAATTCCTTTACCTTCATTCCCGATAATCAGTCCAACCGCACCAGACGCATCCCACTGGCGGTAATCAGTCCCATTCATATCCGTACCAAAGATCCATAGGCCGGCTTCCTGTAACTGTTTAACCGTCTGCACGAGGTTGGTGACTCTGGCCACCTTCACGTGCTCAATGGCACCGGTCGACGTTTTGGCAACCGTACTGGTTAAGCCAACGGCCCGGCGCTTAGGAATGATAATCCCGTGAGCACCCGCAGCGTCCGCTGTCCGCATGATTGACCCTAAGTTATGGGGATCTTCGATATTATCAAGGATTAGGAAAAACGGCGCTTCATTTCTTTCCTTTGCGACGGCAAATAAATCGTCAATCGTGGCGTATTCAAACGCTGCGACCCCGACAGCGACCCCCTGATGGTTCGCGTTATCGGTTAAACGATCAAGCTTTTGCTTCGGCACGTACTGCACGATTAAGTTCCGCTTCTTCGCAATCTTTGCAATATCGTTTAAAACGTCGGCCTGTAGCCCACTTTGAATGAAGACTTTATTGATTTGTTGGTCGCTCTTAATTGCGGCCATTGCTGGGTGACGCCCAATGACGAAGTCACCGTTTTCTGGCGTTTGGTTCTGTTCATTATTTGACACTTGAAATCCTCCCTTCATCAACTTGCTGAATGCACCAGTTGGCGAGTTCCGCAATTCGTTCCGTCTGTTGCGTTAACTGCAAGTAACCAAAGACCGCTTCAAAACCGGTTGAGACCCGGTAAGTTAAAACGTCGGTGTGTTTTGCAGACGTATGGCTCTTAGCATTGCGTCCGCGCTTGAAGACGTCAGTTTCAACCGGCGTCAAAACGTCATCTGCTTGCATCAACGCAATTAAGGCTGCTTGGGCCTTGGCAGAAACGTAATGGGTCGCATGGTGGTGCAATTTTGTGGGTTTTGTAAACCCAATTTCAATCAAATGTTGGCGAATAAACGGTTCGTACACCGCGTCACCTAAGTACGCGAGGGCGATGCCGTTTAATTGCTGATAATCAACTTGCATATTATTCCTTTCTAAACCGAACCCCTTGGGGCGTATCTTCTAAAATAACCCCTTGGGCTTTTAAATCGTCTCGGATCTGGTCAGCCTTAGCAAAGTCCTTAGCTTGCCGTGCCGCCTCACGGTCATCGATCAATGCTTGAATATCCGCATCGGCGAGTTCGTTACTTGGCGCTTCAAAGGTTACTCCGAAGACTCCTGCTAATTGCGCTAAGGCATCCCGCAAAGCAGTTACAGTGTCCGCCTGAACGGTCGCTTGAGCTGCGTAGACGTTTGCTAACTTAGCTAATTCGTAGACGGCCGTAATCCCATTTTGCACGTTAAAGTCGTCATCCATGGCGGTCACGAAGTCACCCTTTAAGCCTTGAAGTTGTGCCATCACGTCAGCATCCGTCCCCGCTTCAGCGTCGCTTAGCCGGAAATTCAAGTTACGATAAGCGTTTTGCAACTTACTTAAGTTGTTCGCCGCTTCGTCCAAGTTGCCTTGCGTGTATTGAATTGGCCGCCGGTACTGCGTCGTCGCCATGAAAAAGCGCAAAATCTGAGGATCGATTTTTTTAATGATATCATGAACGGTCACAAAGTTGCCTAAGGACTTACTCATCTTTTCATTATCATCGCCAACCGTCACAAAACCATTATGCAACCAGTAGTTAGCAAACTTTTGACCAGTCTTCGCTTCACTTTGTGCAATTTCATTCTCATGGTGGGGAAACTCTAAGTCTTGACCGCCACCGTGAATATCAAACGTGTCACCCAAGTACTTAGTGGACATGACGGAGCACTCGATATGCCAGCCCGGACGTCCCTTACCCCAAGGCGAGTCCCAAGAAATTTCACCCGGCTTAGCGGCTTTCCACAAAGCAAAGTCAATTGGATCTTCTTTACGGTTCGTTTCCTCATCGGCCGTATGTTGACTCGCGCCGACTTCAAGGTCATCGATGCGTTGGTCGGATAACTGACCGTAGTTTTTAAACTTCCGGGTCCGGTAGTAGACGTCCCCTTCAGATTCATAAGCGTAACCTTTATCAATCAATTTTTGAACAAAACTAATAATTTCAGGAATATTTTCCGATGCGCGGGGATGGGCGGTTGCCGGTTCAATATTGACCGCAGCCGTATCTTCCATAAAAGCCTTGATAAAACGGTCGGCCACTTCAGGCACCGTTGTATGGTCTTCAGACGCACGTTTGATTAATTTATCATCGACATCGGTGAAGTTTGAAACGTAATCAACGTGGTAACCTGAATATTCAAAGTAGCGCCGAATGGTATCAAACGCAATGGCGGAGCGGGCATTGCCGATATGAATATAGTTATAAACAGTTGGCCCACAGACGTACATCTTAACGACCCCGGGGGTCAGTGGTTTGAATGGTTCTTTTTGACGCGTCAGCGTATTAAAAACATTTAACATGCAGTGGCACTCCTTTCCAGTTCACAATTGCTTTGTTGCTAGTTTACCATGTTCTACCCGTGGGTGAAATTCTTAGTCGGATTAAAGTTAGTCTAAATGGCACATTCCATCGACTAGCCTTCAACAACGCAATAAAAAACGCCCCCGCACTACGGAGATTCCGCAGTGCCAAAGACGTTTATACGCAAATTGTTATTTAGCGAGTTCCGCGATCATCGCATCAAGATGCTTCATCGTCGTTTCGCGACCTAATAATTCGATGGTTTCTGGTAATTCAGGACCATGCATTTCATGGGAGACGGCAATCCGAATCGGCATGTAAAGTTGACGACCCTTAATCTTAGTATCTTTTTGAATGCTCTTAATCGTCTTTTGAATTTCAGTTGCTTCAAAGACATCGATGTCTTCAACGCGTTTCCGGAATTCCTTTAAGACGATTGGCGCAGTTTCATTATCAAGTTCCGCCTTGGCTTCATCGTTAATGTCAGCTGGACCGTTAAAGAACAAGTCAGCTAAGTCGACGATTTGACCCGTGTAACTCATTTGGTTCTTGTAAAGTGAAACTAACGTCCGGGTCCATTCGATTTGACTCATGTCAGGACGTTTTGGTAACCGACCGGCTTTGATCAATTGACGAATTGACATCGCAAAGACTTCGTTTTCGTCAGCCTTCTTGATATATTGGTTGTTGACCCATTCCAACTTCTTGCCATCAAATGAGGCTGGTGACTTGCTCAAACGCTTTTCATCGTACATCTTGATGAATTCACGCTTCGTGAACAATTCACTTTCACCAACTGGTGACCACCCTAATAGGATGATGAAGTTGAGCATCGCTTCTGGTAAGTAACCCAATTCACGGTATTGTTCGATAAATTGGAGCACCGTTTCGTCACGTTTACTTAATTTCTTACCGGTTTCGGTATTGATAATTAAGCTCATGTGGCCAAACTTAGGTGCTTCCCAACCAAAGGCTTCGTAAATCATTAATTGTTTAGGCGTGTTGGCAACGTGATCATCACCACGGAAAACGTGGCTGATTTGCATCATGTGATCATCAACCACAACGGCAAAGTTATACGTTGGCATCCCGTCACGTTTCTTAATGACGAAGTCACCACCGACCGTCTTGGATTCAAAGGAGACGTTTCCTTTAACCATGTCATCCCAAGCGTAAGTTTTACCTTCTGGGACGTGGAAACGAATAACAGGCTTTAATCCCGCCGCTTTAGCAGCGGCAATCTTAGCTTGTTTTTCTTCTTCGGTCATGCCAGCAAATTCGTACACGTAATGTGGCATTTCTTTGTTGGATTTTTGGACGTCACGCTGAGCTTTTAATTCGTCTTCCGTCATGTAAGACTCATAAGCTTTGCCTTCATCGATCAATTGTTGAATCAACGGATCGTAAATAGACTTCCGTTCAGATTGACGGTAGGGACCGTAGTCGCCACCAATATCTGGACCTTCATCCCAATCCATGCCTAACCATTTCAGGTTATCCATTTGACTCTTTTCACCATCAGCGACGTTCCGCTTTAAATCGGTGTCTTCGATTCGAAGAATAAACTTCCCTTTATTATGCCGGGCAAATAAATAGTTAAACAATGCTGTCCGGGCATTACCAATGTGTAAATGGCCAGTTGGACTTGGTGCGTAACGCACACGAATCTTGCTCTTTGCCAATGTGATTAACGCCTCTTTCATTATTTTTATCACTTACTGTGACGATATAAAACCAGTGACGCCCCGCTTCAATAACCGAGACGCCATCCGGTCCACTTGCTTATCCAGTTTACCATGTTTACCGCTAAAAATTAAGTTTCCGCCTTGATTTTCCCACGATAAACTAATCAATCTTAGTGGCGATTATTATGGTTGTTTCCACCGCTTTGCGGATTGTCGTTATTGTGGCTGCTGCGATTATTACTATGCTTATTGCCAGTATGACCGCTCTCGTTTTCGGTATGGTCCGAAATCCCACGATTGGCATGTGCTAGCCGTGCAAAGATCATCCGACCCGCATCCGTCTGCAACGCACTCGTCACAATGACATCCACTTTTTCGTTGATGTAGAATTTCCCATCTTCAACCACGACCATGGTCCCGTCATCAAGGTAACCAACCCCTTGTTGCCGCTCGCTACCATTCTTAACCACCATGACGTTCATTTCTTCACCAGGAATGACCCGTGGTTTCAAGGACTTAGCCAATTGATTGATGTTTAAAACTTGAACGTTTTGGAATTCAATCACTTTGTTTAAGTTGTAATCGTTCGTGACGATCACACCGTTGACTTTTTTAGCCAACTGGATGAGTTTGCTATCCACTTCTGGAATGTCTTCGAAGTCACCCTCATACATTTCAACGGGAATGATATTTTCATTTTGGAGCTTGTTTAAAATATCCAAGCCCCGTCGACCCCGGACCCGCTTAATACTATCCGCAGAATCCGCAATGTACTGTAATTCGTACAGAACAAAGTTAGGTACCAGCAACGTGCCTTCCAAAAAGCCCGTCTTGACGATGTCGTAAATTCGACCATCAATCAAAATGTTGGTATCCAAAATCTTGTAATGGTGATAGTTTTTGTCCGGCTGAGCATCCGTAATTTCCGGGTCGGCTTCCTTCTCACGCCGCCGAAAATTAAAGACTTTCCGCCATTCATCGATTCGTGTCGTACCGACCCGGGCACCGATATAGCCAAAAAATAGCATCAAAATAATTGGGATGACCGTGTTCAATAAGAATAACGGACTGCGATTGAATAATTGCGAAATCAGAACCGCGATCAGTAACCCAATAATAAAACCGATACTTCCAAATAATAACGTCATTGGATTTTGCTTCGACAGATTTTTTTCAACCCGGTCCACTAGCCGCACCGCGGCATTCGCTAAGAATAGCGACAGAACCCATAAAACTAACGCTCCCAACACAAAGTTGGTTAAGATGTTATTCACTAGTACGTTTGGTTGCGCCCAAATCGTGTCCCATAAAAACGGCAGGTAAGTTAGTCCTAACGTCCCACCGACAACGATAAACACGAGTCGCACCGTTAACTTCTTCATCGCGACGACTCCTTTATAAATTAGTTTGGCTGTTGTAATGCTAACTGTAGGGCTTCTTTCAAGGTTGAAACCCCAATGACATTAATCCCCTTTGGAATATCCCAGCCTTGCAGATTATTCTTCGGGATAAAGATTCGCTCAAAACCAAGTTTGGCCGCTTCACCGACCCGTTGTTCGATCCGGTTAACGCGCCGAATTTCACCAGTCAACCCAACTTCACCGACAAAACAATCGGTAGGACGGGTCTGCTGATCACGATAACTCGAGGCCACGCTGACAGCAATTGCCAAATCAATTGCGGGTTCATCAAGTTTGACCCCACCGGCCGCCTTCAAATAGGCATCCTGATTTTGTAACATCAAGCTAGCCCGTTTTTCAAGCACGGCCATCAGTAACGACACCCGGTTATGGTCCAAGCCACTAGCGGTCCGTTTGGCATTACCAAAGACCGTCGGCGTCACTAACGCCTGAACTTCGACCAAGATTGGGCGCGTCCCTTCCATCGAAACCACGATGGCTGAGCCGGTCGCATCTTTCAGCCGTTCTTCCAAGAAAATTTCCGACGGGTTAGCGACTTCGTATAAGCCACCCGTCCGCATTTCAAAGATACCAAGTTCATTAGTAGATCCAAACCGGTTTTTAACGGCCCGCAAGATCCGGTAAGTATGGTGCAAGTCACCTTCAAAGTAGAGCACGGTGTCCACCATGTGTTCCAAAATCTTGGGCCCAGCGATGGCGCCACCCTTAGTCACGTGTCCAACAATAAAGATCGTAATTCCGTTCGTTTTTGCGATTTGTAAAAGTTCCGCCGTAATTTCACGAATTTGTGACACTGAGCCAATTGCAGAATCGACGTCCGGTTCCTGCATGGTTTGAACCGAATCAATAACCACAAACTCTGGCTTCATTGATTCAATCGTCGCCCGGATATTTGACATATCCGTTTCCGGATAGAGGTAGAAGTCTTCACTATCGACCGCCAACCGGTCGGCCCGCATTTTGACTTGGGACGCACTTTCTTCACCGGTCACGTACAGAACCGAGCCACCCGTTTCAGCGAGTTGCCCTGAGACTTGTAACAGTAAGGTTGACTTCCCGATGCCGGGGTCCCCACCAATTAAAACTAGGGAACCTGGCACGACACCGCCACCCAAGACCCGGTTAAACTCTTGAAGCTTCGTCTTGACGCGTGGCGTTTTCGTTAAAGAAACTTCCTTTAACCGTTGGGGCTTCGCCGACTTACCGGCAAAGCTGACCCGCGACTTGCGGTCCGGCTTTTTATCAAAGTGTTCTTCAACCAACGTGTTCCACTCGCCACAGTTGGGACAACGCCCAAGATAACGTGGGGTCGAATACCCACAATTAGAACAAACAAACTGGGTCTTCACTTTTGCCACTAAAATTGGCCTCCCATCCGTGCACCGTTTCGGCGCTTAATCGACATTCAATGTACATGACTTTATTTTACCATTATTAACCATTAAAGCCGGTAAATCGCATCAGTTTAATGGATTTTTATCTATTACTACCGTTCCACCAGCCAAACCTGGTGTGCTATGAGGACCAGCTGTGCCTGATTAACCGCTTCGCCAGACAAAACTGGTGTGCTTATGAGGGACGGTTCCAGCCAAAGTTCGGTCTGGAACCTCGCTTCAAAGCCGATACCCACATCTTTGAAGCGCCCCACAATATTGGCCAAGACCCCCGCCAATATTGTCGCCACAGCACACCAATTTTGTCTGACTTCACTATATACAGTTTCCCTATTATTTGAGGAGTTCCTTATGTGATGGCTTAACTTACTAAAATATCGGAGGTTGTCACTGATAACATCGGTCGTGATGGTGATATTTGGTCGGTGTTTTTCCGACCTTATATCACCGGACGGTCCAGAACAATTGCGCTTTTTGCAAGTGTTCTGGGCGAGGGTTAAGACCGCTTCTCAGGCTTAACCCGGTCCCACGACCGCATGCTATCAGTGACAACCGGATTAGGTCGGCTATCGATTCGTTGACCCAAAACCACCGGAACGGGTGGTTGTGACGTCGGCTTCGTTATCGGCTGTCAGATAGTGGGTAAAGATGCCTTGCGCAATCCGTTCACCCTTTTTGATGTGGACGTCGCGAATGCCCATGTTGATCAATTGGGCGTAGATGGCCCCTTCATTTTTAGCGTTGTTGTAGTAGTCCGCATCGATTACACCAATCCCGTTCGGTAAAATCAGGTTGCGCTTCAACGGGTTGCTGGAGCGGTTCGCCATCAACAAATATTCGCCGTCATTCATGTAGGCCTTAATCCCCGTTGGAACTAAAAACGGTTTTAACGTCTTTGCGGCGGCGTCTAAGTCCGCTTCGGAACTTTTTTCGCCGTGGTGTAACTGCCACAAGATCTTAATGAAGTTCAGTTTCCAAATCGATGGTAACGTAAAATCTTCCGCCGCTTCAAAGTCGTATCCAGCCGCTTGCTTCGTTGTCCGATAAGGGACGTGTAATCCTTGGTCAGTGTATGCGCTCACAATCTCAAATCCTCGGGCCATTTTAATTCCTACTTTCAAGTTTAATATGTGACCACATTTTACCACACTTCTACCAGTGGATTCGTTGACAAAATAGGCATTTACCGGTTTAATTAGCTTTAGTTATAAAACCCTTTACAAGGTGGTGACAGCAATGGAATTCACGCGTGAACCGCACCGATTTTTCTTCAACGACGACCAGGGAAAATTAGCTGGTGAAATTACTTTTCCAGCCATCAATGATGATCAGACTTGGGTCATTGAACACACCTTTGTACGCGACGACTTTGGTCATCAAGGTCTCGCCGCTCAACTGACCGAAGCCGTCATTGACGCTGCACGGGCTGAACACAAACAAATTCAGCCCCTCTGTACCTATGCCAAGGCTTACTTTGATCGTCACCCCGAAGCACAGGATATCTTAGTCACTAAGTCTTAAATAAAGGAGCACGTCTACTAATGAATCAGCAGGATCAATTAAAACAGCTCGTTGGCCAAAAAGCTGTTGAATATATTAAAGATGGTATGCAAGTTGGACTCGGTACCGGTTCAACCGTTAAATTTATGGTCGACGCCCTCGGTGAACGTGTTAAAAACGAACACCTTAACATTGTCGGCGTCTCAACTTCCGAACGGACCGAAGCCCAAGCTAAAAGTTTGGGGATTCCAATGAAGTCCGTTGATGAAGTCGACCACCTCGATTTAACCATTGACGGCGCCGACGAAATCTCCGCCGACTATCAAGGGGTCAAGGGTGGCGGGGCCGCCCTTCTCTTTGAAAAGATCGTTGCCATTAATTCCGATAAAGTTATGTGGATCGTGGACGAAAGTAAAATGGTCAAACAACTTGGGGCATTTGGTTTACCCGTAGAAGTCATTCCTTATGGGAGCCAACACGTCTTTGAAAAGATGGCTGCCCGCGGTTATAACCCGGTCTTCCGTAAAGTTGACGGCGAATTTGTCCGGACCGACTCCAACAACATCATCATTGATTTGCATATCGATCCCATCACTGATCCACAGGCACTAGCCGAAGACCTGATTCACATGGTCGGCGTTGTTGAACACGGGCTATTCCTTGATATGGTCAACACAGTAATCGTCGGTCATGCTGATGGTCCCGAAGTACTTGAAGCCCGTCCATAAACTTTCCTTTCACGGATTGCTTGTCGACACCTTCAGAAACCGATACAATGAGAATAAGATTAAAGGAGCGTGATTTTTTGAGTAAAGAAATTAGTATGAACCAGATTGCCAATTTTCAAGCCGATTTAGATCAACACGCCGATGCAAAAGTCATCGAACGTAGCGTGACCAAGAACGGTATCTTAGCAAGCAGTCAAGATATTCAAGCAATGAGCCAAACCACCCCGGTATTTTCAATTGATTTGGACACCGGTGACGTGGCTAACCAAAAGCAAAGTGGCCGTTGCTGGATGTTCGCCGCATTGAACACGATGCGTCACGACTTAGCTGAAAAGTTCAACTTAAAGCATTTTGAATTATCTCAGAACTACACTTTCTTCTGGGACAAGTTTGAAAAGGCCAACTATTTCTACGAAAACGTCTTAGCAACTGCTGACCAACCAACTAGCAGCCGGAAAGTCGCTTGGTTAATGACCACCCCACAACAAGACGGTGGCCAATGGGACATGCTCGTTGCGATCATCCAGAAATATGGGATCGTTCCTAAGAGCGTGATGCCTGAAACCTACAACAGTTCGAAGTCCGCTGAAATCAACGCAACGTTGAACTTAAAGTTACGTAAAGACGCCGTTGAACTCCGTGAATTAGTCGCAGCTGGCACTAGTGCTGACGCCATTCAAGACCGCAAGGAAAAGATGTTGAATGAAGTTTACCGGATGTTATCTTACGCATTTGGCGAACCCGTTACCGAATTCGACTGGGAATACCGCGATGACAACAAACAATATCACATCGACCAAGGTTTGACGCCACAAAGCTTCTTCAAGAAGTACATTGGCTGGAACTTGGACGACTACGTTTCAATCATCAACGCCCCAACCGATGACAAACCATACAACCACACCTACACGATTGAAATGTTAGGTAACGTTTTAGGCGGTCGTGAAGTTAAACATTTGAACGTCTCAATGGCAGACTTCAAGCAACTCGCCATCAACCAACTTAAAGCCGGCCAAAGTGTTTGGTTCGGTTGTGACGTTGGTAAGTCTTCTGACCGTCAAAAGGGTGTTATGGCCATGGACGTCTACAACCAAGATGAATTATTCGACGTTGACTTGTCCATGTCTAAAGCAGAACGTTTGGACTACGGTCAAAGTTTGATGACCCACGCGATGGTTATCACCGGTGTCGACCTAGTTAACGGCCAACCAACTAAATGGAAGGTCGAAAACAGCTGGGGTGACAAAGTCGGAACGAAGGGCTTCTTCGTGATGAGTGACGCTTGGATGGACGAATACTGCTACCAAGTCGTTGTTAACAAACAATTCTTACCTGATGAATTGAAAAAGGCACAAGCAGAAGAACCAACGATCTTAGCACCTTGGGATCCAATGGGCGCTTTAGCTTAATCACATTTGCACCATGATAAAAACACACGGGACACTCACGGCAATCATTGCCAGTGAGTGTCCCGTGTGTTTTTTTTAATCCTAAAAGTTGCAAGTTAATTTCAAGAATTAATTACAGCTGTATCAATATCTAGGCCAATGAGAATAGCGATTCCGGTCGCCACTGATGACATGCGGTCGTGGGACCGGGCCTAGCCTAAGGGACGGTCTAGCCCCTCGCCCGGAACACTTGCAAAATACGCAATTGTACCGGACCGTCCGTGGCCTAAGACCGGAAAAATCACCGGTCAAAAGCCACCTTCACGACCGATATCATCAGTGACAACCTCCGATTACCTGATATTAACAACAGTAAGGTTATCCTGAGCGCAGTCGGCCAGGGTTGGTGTGCTGTGTCGGCAAAATTGGCAGGTGTTTTATATCTGCCAATTTTGCGGGACGATTCAAAGACGCGGGTTACCGGCTTTGAATCGAGGTTCCAGACCGTCCTATGGCTGGGACCGTCCCCCACAGCATACCAGCCCTGGCCGACGGAGCGGACAATTTAGGCATAACTACTGTTATGGAACTGATAGCAGTTTTGGACTTTTTAACCTTTAAGCCCTAAAATTCTTCTTTACCCGTAATGTTCAACTGGTCATCCAGGTGGTAACAGATTGGGACCCCGTTGGCCACTTCGACCCCATCAATCCCGGTATCACTAATCTGTTCGAGATACTTGATCATCGCACGTAACGTACTGCCGTGTGCCACAACCAACTGATTTTGTCCGTCTAACAACCGTGGAGCAATCATATCGATCCAGTACGGCATGATGCGGTCGTACGCCATCTTCAGGCTTTCACCGCGGGGTTCAATGTTTGGCCCGTACTTCATGTAGCGCCGGTCATGATCCAGTTCAGCCGCCGTCAATAATGGGGGTACCGTATAAAAACTTCGCCGCCATTTTTGAACTTGTGCCTTACCGTATTCTTGGCGGGTAGCGTCCTTATTTTGTCCGCGTAACGCGCCGTAGTGTCGTTCATTCAGGCGCCACGTTTTATACTCCGGCAACCATGCTTGATTGATCTCATCCAACATAATGTTGGCCGTGACGATCGCACGTTTTAAAACCGACGTGTGGACCGCACCAAACTGAATGCCGGTTTCTCGTAGCCGTTTGCCTGCATGGTGAGCCTGCATAATCCCAACGTCCGTCAGCGGTACGTCACTCCAGCCCGTATACGTATTATCGCGATTCGCCGTACTCTCACCGTGTCGTACCAATACCAGTTCTGTCATTCTCTACACCTGCCATATTAATTACTTCTAATCATAATCGATTTAAGCTGTTTTTCAAAGTCGGAACTGTCTTACTATCAATTAAAAAGAACGGCTAAACTAGCGTCACCACTAAGTTTAACCGTTCTCAAAGCTTTAATTATCAGTCTTCCTGATTCGAAATGGCGTTAGAGTGCTGAGCCAATCTGAGTGCTTCAGCATCCCCATCCGTTTCAGATTGCGCAACCTTGCCCATGGCACTAGCACGTTCTCTGAACCGATTACCAACAAAGGTCACGACCGACCCAATCAAGATCACAACGATCCCAATCACCGTCGTGAGTACAATTTGTTCCCGTAAGATCAGCGCAGCTAAAATCGGCGCTAATCCCGGTTTGATAAAGAAGACCAGTGAAGCCGTCGACACGTCGGTTTTTTCCATTGCCAAGAAATAAAAGGCAAAACCACCACCCGTGACACAGACCCCAATAAAGAATAATAACCAGAAATATTGCATATTAACATTTACAAGTACCGGAATAGCGGCAAACTGGCGCAACCCGATGGCTGTTAACCCAGAAGCTACCGCTGGAATCTTTGTAATTAACGCTAGAACCAATAATTCAAACGCGCCCGCAAAAAATGTGAAACACGTCATCGTCAACCCGTTCAGTCCCCGTTTAACGGAACCGTACCGCGAAACGATACTATATAGACCAAACGTAATGGCCGAACCGATTGCTAAAATCAATCCCAAGCCGTTCGTCAAATGGGCTGGGTTCACAATAATTAATAACCCAATCACCGAAATAATCACAGAAATTAAGTTAGCTCGACCTAACCGTTCGTGCAGGATCAGGTAAGAGAAGAGCAACGCAAAGACCGGATTACAGCTGAATAGCACGGCCACCGTCGAAGCTTTGTCTACCGTAATGGCTAGTTGGTATAACGACATGCTGACGATCACACAGATCAACCCAGTCAGAGCAAAGAGTCGCCAGTCGGCTCCAACTAAACGCCGACCTGACTTTTTAAGCGCACTCAGCGCAAATGGCAACAGGACAACTGCCCCAATGAAAAATCGAATTAAGTTCAATTGAATCGGATTAAAGGCGCTACCGGCCATCTTTAGTGCAATCTCCATTGAACTGAACATCAACGTTGAAATTGCAATGTAAAGATATGCTTTCTTCACGAAACGTTCGCTTCTTTCTTAATAAAAATTTAATAGTCACGCGTTTCAGTATAGCACCATTTTCAAACCCTTTTCAAACTAGCTAATGAGATTCGACTGAACAACCACCATTAAGATTGGAATCACGATTAAACTCAGGAGCGTGGTTTCCGTCACCATCACGGCCGCATAGTCGGCATCGGCACCGTAGAGTTTTGACACGACCGGCGCGTTGGTCATAACTGGCATGGCGGATTGTAAGATAAAGACTTGTTTCATTTCAACTGGAATGGACATCGGGATGAGCATTAACGTCATCAAAACGGGTGCAAAGATGAAGCGTCCGAGTAAGATCCCAATACTATCACGGTCAAAACGCATACTGCTCAAGCCAGCGTTAGCCATGGAAATCCCAATAAAGAGCATCGAGAGTGGGACCGTTAAGCCCCCAATGTAAGAGAAGTCGTCCATTAAGAAACTTGGTAACTTGATCCGCCATAAAACGATCAGTACCCCAATCATAAAGCCTAACAGTGGCGGTGAGAAAATCTTTTTGAGGGTTTGCTTCAAATCAAACTTAGCAGCCCCCACCCCGTCGCGCTGAATCAGGTAAACTCCGATCGTCCAAAAGATCGTCGTGTTGGCCATGTAGTACACCAGTACGTACGGTAAGGCACTACTCCCAAACAACGCCTCGTTAACGGGTAAACCGATAAAAACGGTATTGGAGTTAAAAAACATCGACGAGAAAAGCCCCCGATGACTCTTCTTGATGTTTAAAGCCCGCATCACCCCGAACGAGATCCCGAATAAGATTGCCATGTTAAGGACGGGAAAACGCAGTCCAGGCAAGGTATCTAATAACTTTTGCGCGGTGAACTGCTTCGTGATCGTTGCAATCATGTAAGCGGGTAACGCAATTTGCGTAACGAGTCGCGCAACTAATTTAGTTGAATCCTCGCTAAACCAGCCCCAGCGCGCTAATAAATAACCAACGGCAATCATAATGATAATCGTCATGACACCTTGAATGCTATGTAAAAATGTCTGTAAAACTTGCATTTTTCACACTCCTTTCACTGAAAAATAATAATTCGATGAGAACCTTACCAGTATACCACTGTTTTTTAGGTAGCTAATCGCAATTTCCGTATGAAAACGTTTGACGTTCTGGATAATTTTATTTATAGTGTTCTATAATTGTGTGCTGACTGATATGGTTCATTTATTGACCAGTTGATTGTTAAAATCTTATTAAGTCAGCCGTTTTTCAGAGCAAAAGTTTGATATCCGTCCTAGAATAGAATTGGTGAAAATACGAAATGATGAGGATCGATTATGTCAGAAAATAATAACGATAATGGAATGGGGCCCCGCGAGCGGCGCTATCGGCAGCAACAACAACGCAATCCACATTTAAAGCCGCACAAAAAACGGACTTGGCTAGTCGGCTTACTGATTGCGTTAGGCGTGCTCTTAGTCGCCGGGGCTTACTGGGGAACAAAGACTTGGAACGCCGCTAAAGATACGATGAATACCACGTTTCAGGCAACCGGGGCTTCCAAATCCCGGAACGTCGACGCCGTCATTAAACAGGGGAAGCCGTTTTCAATCCTTCTGTTAGGGACTGATACGGGTGCCTTGGGACGAGGGAAAGATTTCTCGGCCAGAACGGATACGATGATCATCGCAACCATCAATCCTAAAAAGGAAAGCATGTCACTGACTAGTATTCCTCGTGATACGCAAGTGATGATCGATGGTCAGTCCCAGAAGATCAACGCGGCCTATACGGTTGGCGGCGCGAGTGGTGCCGTTAAATCCGTTGAAAAACTAGTTAACGTTCCGATTGATTTTTACGCCTTAATCAACATGGGTGGTTTGAAACAGATCATCAACGCAATGGGTGGCGTGACCATTACGCCAAAGATGACCTTTAAATACGGTCACGTTAACGTTAAAAAAGGTGTTAAGACGAAGTTGAACGGGGCAGCGGCCCTTGATTACTCCCGGATGCGTTACGATGATCCACTTGGTGACTACGGTCGGCAGAAACGCCAACGCCAAATTATCATGGCGATGGTTAGTCAATCTAACTCACTAGGCTCGATCGCTAACATTGAAAAAATTACGAAGCAACTCTCTAACAACATGCGGACCGATTTAACTTGGAACGACATGGTTACTTTAGATACGAAGTATAAGAACGCGTCTCACCACGCCAAGACTTATACGTTACAAGGAACGGATGCCATGATTAATGGTCTTTCTTACCAAGTTGCTTCCGCTTCCCAACGTTACAAGATTTCTAAGAAATTACGGACTCAATTGCAGCTTTCAACCAGCAGCATCTCTGAATCCGACTTTACGGATACCGCTTCAATCACGACTGGCAGCAGCAGTAGCTCCGACAGTTCTGATTCGTCCAGCACGACCTCGGATAGCACGCAACAAACTACTACTGACAGTACCACAACGCAAGATGCAACAACGACCAAGGACACACAGTATTAAAACTGATTAAACAAACTAGACCACAATTAAGTATCTAAAACTCAAATACCCGTTCAGAAATGTTAACTATTTCTGGACGGGTATTTTTTTATGCACGCTTCATCCTTTAGTTAAATGATTAGGGTGATGCTCCAGCCAATACGAATACCAGACCACGGCTGAAGCCCCTGGCAGTATGACACTAATCAGAACTATCGGTAGCGCCGCAGTTGGCCACCAACTACTCATAATTAGGCAGAGTACACCGCTGCCAAAAAAGAACCACCCACCTAACACGTTAGTTTTACGCCAAATGATTGGCGAGCGATACGTCCAAGGAACCCGAATCCCAAGTACGCCGTTTTGCGGTGCATCCACGCATAGGATCCCCACAAAACTGATTACTAGGCCATTCAACGCACCTTGGGGTGATATTTTTAATCCAATGGGCCCAAAAATTACCAAACTACTATAAATAAACCACGCAATCGCCCAGTGATCCACGACTTGCCAGGCCGTCCAATGATAGGTCGAAGCTGCGATAAACGGCGTCACCAAGGAAAGGATATACGTAATTGTCACGACAGCCAAGACTTCAAGCGTTAAATGAAGTTGCCGCCATCCCACCGGTTTGGGGAGCCACAACCAGATTAGCATTAAACTATTTAAACCGGAAAAAATTAGCGCACGCCAGCGCCATTTTTCAATGCTTGACATGCAAACCACCACTTTTCAGTTATGCGCCATGAAGTAAATCGCACCTAAAACGGTCAGGACGGCTACACCTAGCAAGTAACCATAAAACCATTTCTCACTGAGGGAATACGTCTTGACCCCGCTAACCGTTTTCGCCATGCACGCAAAAAAGATGACGATGATTGGGTAAATCCCCAAACCAACCGTGCTAGCGGCCACCCAATCATGACCAGTCGTTGGCTGGCTTGTACTGATACGAAATCCCATAATTAGCGTTCCTAAAAATACCCACGTCGGCAAAACCGCGCCAATTTTTCGCATTGCTTCGTCCCCCTATGTTTTTAGCTTTACCCAAGCTAAAGATACCATAGTGGGCCTGCGTTGACGACCGTTTGCCTACCCTACTGATTAAATTCCACCGTTTAGCCTAAGTATACGGACATTTTATTCACCCCCCATACATAAAATTTTGTTTGTCTACTTAGCAATCAAACCGTTACTAGATATTCAAAACCACGCGCAAAAACAGCTCAGCTTTTGCGCGTGGTTTTATCATTTTTATTCACTTTAATTAATCGGCCAAGCGTCTAACAAATGTTGAAACTTAGCTTCTCGTTGAGCAATCAATGTGGGGCCGTCCCACTGACTCAAGTCCCGTAGTTGCGCTTCAATCAAGCTGATTAGGGTGTCCACCAGCTTCGGCGTTTCATGCGCCACCACTTGATCGACTAACCCGCGTTCAGTCAGTTCCGTCGCCGTCATGGGCAATAGATCAATGGCATCGCTAACGGTCTGTTGCCCGTGCAAAATCGCGGCCACGGCTTCGGGCGACGCTACGTTAAATAACGCGTCGTCTAGCATGATGATCCGGTTAGCGTTGGCAAATCCTAATGCGCCGCCACTGTGGCCTTCCCCGAGAAAAATCACTAAGTTAGGAACCGTTAACTGGCCAGTCGCCGCAATCAAGTCGGCAATCGCTTGGCTCTGACCGAACCGTTCCGACATCGGACTAGCATCCGCGCCAGGCATGTTGATCAAACTAACGACCGGCATCCCAAACTTTTGTGCGTGCTGAACCACCCGTAACGCGGTTCGGTAACCAGGGACCGTCAACGCCCCGCCATTTTTATTACGTCGACTGGCGAGGTCGCTACCCCGGTCAACACCCAAAACGGCTAACCGCTGACCAGTCGCCGTTTTGCCAAATCCGGCCGTCAACGCGGCGTCTTGGCCTAATAACCGGTCCCCACGCTGGCGCACCATGGTTGGCAGCAACGCCTTGATGATCGTCGGCGCACTGATTCGGTCCGCAGCCCGGAGTCGCTTTAATCGTTCATCCATGGCACTGGTCCCCTTTCAGATCGTAACTCGCCAAGACGGTCGCTAAGTATTGGGAAAGTTGTGGTCGGGCAACGACCGCATCTAACATCCCGTGTTCAAATAAACTTTCCGCCGTTTGAAAGTCTGCGGGTAAGTCGACTGGCATCGTCTGCTGAATCACGCGGGCACCGGCAAACCCAATCTTAGCACCGGCTTCCGCTACGACGACGTCACCCTTGAAGGCGAAACTTGCCGACACGCCACCCATGGTCGGATCAGTCAAAACCGTAATCAACGGCAATGGTGATGCGGCCAAGCGGGCGAGTTCTGCCAAAACTAAATTCATCCCGACTAACGCGTAGACGCCCTCTTGCATGCGGGCACCACCCGAAGTCGTGACAAGAATCAATGGCAATTGCCGTTGCCGGGCAACCTGACTAGCCGCCACGATGCGCCGCGTCACGACCGTATTCAACGTCCCCATCATGAAGTAACTATCCATGACGGCTACGACGGCCGGATGCTGGTCAATCGTGGCCACACCGGTCACAACCGCTTCAGTCGACGTCGTCCGCTCCTGTGCTCGTGCCAATTTTTGGTCATACGCGGGAAAATCCAGCGCATTCACTGGTCGTTCGGGCATGGGTAACGGTTGAAAACTAGCCGCATCGACTAACAGGTCAATGCGTTGCTCTGCTGTCAATCGTTGCCAGTGTTTGCAGTACGGACATTGCCGAAACGGTCCCCACTGACTGTGATGAACGTGGCGGCCGCAAGCGACGCACGTCGTCCACGTTCCTGTCTTTGGATAGTGCGTCATTTTTCAACCTCCCAACGACCTAAGCTGTGAATCGAATACTGGTCACGTTCATATTCAGGACGGGCAACCGTTGCCCGCAAAAAAGCTAGGTCGGTTTCTGGACCGACTAACTGAACCGCAGCTAAAGCCCGTTGCAAATTTTGAACCGCAACCTGACGCGTCGGTCCCGTGACCATCAGCTTAGCAATCAGCCCGTCATACATCGTCACCAAGTGGTCCCCCACCCGATAACCAGTGTCAACACGGACATCGGGTGACCAGTTCAACTGCGCAATTTCAGTTTGCCGAATCGGCAGCGTCGCCGAAATCCGCGCTTCAATCGCCGTACACTGGGGGTGTAAACCGACGTTGGCGTCGACTTCGACGGGTAGTCCCGCAGCTTGCCTGATTTGTGCCTGCACGATGTCGATACCCGTTGTTAGCTCGGTCACCCCGTGTTCGACTTGCAACCGGGTATTCATTTCCATAAAGTAAAACCGGCCATTTGAGAATAAAAATTCAACCGTTCCTAGGCTTTGATAGTGCGTTCCAGCAAGTAGTTGGCGCGTCAACTGGTACAACTCCTGGCGCTGCTCCGTCGATAAAATACTTGCCGGACTTTCTTCAAACACTTTTTGTTTGTGTAACTGCAAACTACAGTCGCGATCGCCTAAAATCAGTAGCCCCGTCGCCGTTCCAAGCACCTGAACTTCAATGTGCCGGGCGCGGTTGAGGTAGTGTTCTAAGTACATTGAATCATCTAAAAAAGACGCAACGGCTTCTTGGCGCGCCGTTCGTAACTGCTGGTGGAGTTTTTTGACGTCCGCAATCACGCGGATCCCCTTACCCCCACCACCATGACTGGCTTTCAAGACTAGTGGAAAGCCCAATCGTTGCGCAAGGGGCTTAATGCTAGTCCATCCAAGTCCTTGGAGTGAATGCCCAGATAGAACGGGCACCCCCTGTTTGCGCGCAAAATCCTTCGCACGGGATTTATCTCCCATTAACTTAATCTGGGCCGTTTGTGGTCCAATCCACGTAATACCGCACTCGGCACACATTTCAGCAAACTCAGCATTTTCTGACAAAAAACCGTAACCGGGATGAATGGCATCCGCATGCGTGTTCAGGGCCGCCATTAAAATTGCTTCGGCGTTTAAGTACGACGCACTCGCCGCGGCCGGGCCAATGCAGACCACTTCGTCGGCAAGCTGTGTATACCAAGCGCCCCGATCAGCCGTGGAGCAGACCGCGACCGTTTGAATATTTAGTTCCCGGCAGGCCTTAATGATTCGAACGGCAATCTCCCCGCGGTTGGCAATTAAAAGCTTGCGAAACATACTTACCGGTCCTTTCGCACTGTAAATAGCGGTTGTTCAAATTCGACCGCCGTATCATCCGCCACTAAAATGGCCGTTAATTGGCCCGCAACGGGACTCGTTAACGGATTAAACAACTTCATACTTTCAATCTGACCCAGTTCCTGACCAGCCG
Organism: uncultured Lactobacillus sp.; assembly: GCA_937916845.1. Lineage (GTDB taxonomy): Bacteria > Bacillota > Bacilli > Lactobacillales > Lactobacillaceae > Lactiplantibacillus > Lactiplantibacillus paraxiangfangensis. The sequence continues at coordinate 25,559 of CALFSK010000042.1, forward strand.
TAACGGTCCGACCAACCTTCAAATCACTGGCTAAGTGAACAACGCCCACCATTGGGCTTTTAACACTAACCTCAAGATTGTCTGCACTAGTTGCTGGTGTCGTCGACTGTCCCGTACCGTTAGCCTTATCGAGCGACTTCGTGACTTCGATTTCAAGTTCGCCAGCCTTGACCCGGATCTGTTGGTACCCTTCACGCGCGTACTTTTCGACTAGTCGGTCTAAATCTTTCAATTCCATAGTTGCACCCCTACTTTTTAATCAAAACGGAACCATAGGCCAAGCCGCCACCAAATGCAGTCAACAAGGTCGGTCCGGTCATGTGATCAAAGACTTCCGCCAAGGCCATCGCCACGCCCGCTGAAGACGTGTTGCCCAGCCGTTCAACGTTATGTGGGAACTTAGTCATTGGTAACGCTAAGTTGGCCGCAATCTTTTCAATAATCCGTAAGTTCGCTTGGTGACAAATAACGTATTGAAGGTCACTTGGTTGAACGTTCGCCGTTTTCAGCAACGTCTTCATCTGTTCGGGAACCACGTTAGTTGCAAACTGGAAGACTTCGCGACCATTTTGATAAAACGCGTCAGTTTGCGGATAGTTGCTAGCCGCAACCTTAGTTATCGGGCGTACGCGACCAGAGTGAATCACTTCCGCATTCCCCTGCGTCTGTAATTTTTCTGCCAGTAGACTATTTTCTTCAACATTGGTCGTCGCTTTCAACAACGCACCGCCAGCACCGTCGCCAAAGAAAACCGCGGCGGTCCGGTCTTGAAAGTCCATCATCTTGGAATTCACTTCGGCGCTAATCACCATCACATTTTGATACTGACCGCTACGAATGAATTTATCCGCCGTTGCCAAACCAAACGTAAAGCCCGCACAGGCGGCACTCATATCAAACGCAAAGGCGTTATCGGCACCAATGTTAGCCTGAACGATACAAGCGGTAGCCGGCGTTAACGCGTCTGGCGTGATCGTCGTCACGATAATGAGGTCAATATCGGTTGCGGCCACGCCGCTTTTGGTCAATAATTGCTGCGCAACTTGGGTGGCTAGGTCCGAAGTGTTTTCTTGATCCATGGCAAAGTGCCGGGTCTTAATTCCGGTATGCGCTTGAATCCACTCATCATTAGTATCCATGATTGTCGCTAATTCATCGTTATCAACGACCCGTTCGGGAACGTACTGTCCCATCGCCGTGATTTTTGTATAAGTTGGCATTTTATTTATTCCCCGTTGCTTTCTATCTCGTTATCAAATCAATTATATTAATTTTATCAATAAAAGCCCGTTGGTCAAAGCCAGCGACCGCTTTTTTAGGCAAATCCTTATATTCGATCCCCATAATAAATAAAACAGTGACACTAACCGGCATAACGGTCAGCAATCACTGCTCACTTAACTAATTAACGGGTGCTTCAAAGCCATTCTTAGTTAGCAATGGCATGACGTCGACTTTTTTATCAGTCGGCACTTTCTGAGCAAAAATTGGTAAGCCCGCGGCATGAATCTCATACAGCGCATCGGCTTCAGCTGGACCGACCGCAATCGCGTTGGTCACCATGACCATCCCAGCCGTATAAGCTAAACTCCCAATATCTATCCCGGTCGTACTAAAATCAATTCCACCCGCAACTAGCCGGGCCATATTTTGTGGTGTGTCCGTTAGAACTAACGGCTTGACCCCGTCAAAAAGCGGATTTTGATATATTTCAATCATTTTTTCAACCGTAATGACATTCGCCTTGACCCCCGGCGGCGTGGCCTGGACAATCAACATCTTGCGTAACGTATCCTGCGCAACCGTATCCGATACCACTAAAATGCGGTTCGGGTTCACACTTTTAGTCCAAACGGTCGCAACCTGACCGTGTAATAAGCGACTATCAATCCGGGCTAAGCGGATCTCCATCGTCATAGTATCTCATCTTTCTCGCTATCTTGAAGTAAATCGAGATGTTTAATCCCAATCTTACCGGTTTCTTCCAAGTGCGCAATCACTTCGTTCAATGGTTTGTCCCGCACCGTATAGGCTTCAATCAGCATCGGCAGGTTCAAACCGGTAATTAACCCCATCCGATCAACGTGTTCGGCAACGATTCGACTCGCCGCGTTGAACGGTGAACCTCCCCATAAATCGACCAAAAACAAGACTTGATCATCGGCATCAAAACGAGCAACCGCCGCTGCCAGATTTTTACTTAGATCTTCAGGTTCTTCGTCCAACTGAAAAGTCACAACTTGAACTTTCTCTTGTGGTCCAAAAATCATGTAGGAAGAGTCCACTACCCCTTGAGCAAATTTACCATGACTGACTACGACAAACGCTAACATCGAAAATCTCCTCCTTTTGATTTAACCCATTCATAGAAATAACATGCAAGAAACGTGCCAATTAGTGTATCAACTAGCCGCTACCTGCGCTTGATGCGTTTCTAATAATTGCACAATGTAATAATTTTCAGCGTCAGAAAATGTAAGCTGGAGCTGATCACTGATTTGCTGATTGGCTTTTTGAACAACTGGGTACCACTTAGAAGCCATCACACTTGGTAACTCTTCAGTTGGTGCCGTGATTTCATCTTTAATTGCGGTCCGCTCTAGCGCGCCAGCGAGGTGCATGATGAGGTCTATCCGAAAAGCATTGCTCATATCGTTTGCGAGACTCGCTTCAATCGTTTCGCTATACTGCCACAACAAACTGATTAATTTATGCGGGTTTAAGAACGTAAAGTAGTCACCCAAGTAACGTTCGCATAATTCAGGCGTCAACTCTTGGCTTTCGACCACGTTGCTTTGCGGCGAATCAATCCCCATCGCCAACTGGTCAATAAACTTCTCGCCGCCACCCTGTAACAGTTCTTCAAGCGAAATAAACGGAACGTCCAGGTTCGGTTGCGTAATACCAGTCGCCGCAATAATTTGATAGTTTTGCCCAATTTGCTTGATTCGAGTCGCCATGTTGACGACGGAAATTGGAAAGACCGTAATACCTTCAATAAAGTTTTGTGCAAGCAAACTATCTAAGATCGACTTGATTCGTTCAGCGGTGCCAACGCCGGTTGCACAAATCGCCACGATCGCGCGCTGTGCCGTATTATCCGTAGCAGCCGCTGATTTAACGGACTTTTTCTGATCCTCGGTTGGCAAGTTACGAGAAATTCGTGAGTACCCCTTAAAACCGACCAGTTCCTGATAAATCGAATCCAAATCACTGTCGATCAAACTGGCTTTCCGAACGGCTTCCAAAACAACCGGGGTGGTAACCATGTCAATCGTTCGAATGGCAATACCCGTTTCGGATTGAATCCGTTCGCCAAACGTTGTCAACGACCCCATGTCGACTAACAACAGGACCCCGTTACCAGCATCCAGTGTCTGGACCTGCTTTTTAATGTGCGTGTAAGCAACGGTTGGGTCCATATCCAGTGGCATGTCAAAGGCGCGCACGTCGTAGTCATCCAATAATTGTCCCACCACTTGGGCCATCGACGAAGCCGTGCTCATTCCGTGGGCTGCAACCAGCACGCCGACTTTGCCATTGAGTTGCATGGACTTTAAAGAAATCAGTAAAATAGCTAAATAATAAACTTCAGATTGCGGAATTGGCAGGTGGTAGCGTTCCTCTAGTCCCTGCTTCAAAACTTCGGCAGCCTTGATTTCGGCCGGATATTCCTTGACCATGGCCAACATATCCGAACTCATCTGCCGCATCGGCTTACCCGCCTGAATGCGTTTGATAAACGAGCTGACGTGCAAACTAACCGCGTAAATAAAATTATCTTTAAAGTTGTAACCAAGCATCTCTTGTATCGTTGCCTGGGCCGTCTTCGTAAAATCAATGACGTCTTGATCAACGATTTCCGCTAACTTATTTTCGGGTGAGACTTCCATCTGGGTCTGTTTATAAAACGACTTCAGATGGAGATTAATATCCGTCGTGATAAACCGATTAATATGTTCCTTATCGAGTCCCTCACGCCGCAACAAGGACGCTTTATCCCCAATAATTTCGTACAAATTATACGGTAACTCATAGTTATCGTTCTTATTGCGCATGGGGGTTGGCCCATCGTTAGGCTTGACGGTTAAAATCGGGTCTAATAGTTCTGAAATCGCCCCTAACTCGTGGCGGTTGGAAGCCACCGTCATGAGTCCGCTCCGGATGTTTTGAGGAAGATCGTCCATCGTAATGTTGATTTCACTGTCATTTTCCAGACTATTCACAAAGCCCTGCGCACAAACTAATTGGATGTTTGATTTCAACTGACCGACGTTCCCAAACGTTACGGAACCGAGTAACGCCTGAACGACGTCCTCAGTCAGTTTAATTTGCTTATTAATCCGGTTGGCTTCTAGTGATAATAAAGCCTTGAGTAATTCTAACCGTTCCTGCGCCGAGCGATTGTTAAACGCTGGTAATTGAATTGTAATTGGAATCCGCCGAACGAAGGTCTGGAGCAACGTGCTCTCTGGGTCTTCCGTCGTGGCACAGACTAGCCGAACGTTGGCGTGGTGATTCTTTGACGTTTCACCTAAGCGCGAATAGGTCCCGTGATCCATAAAGTAAAAGATCATTTCTTGGCCTTCCGGTGGTAACCGGTGAACTTCGTCAAGAAAGAGCATGCCGCCATCCGCTTCTTGAATCAACCCGTCCTTATCCTCATTGGCCCCCGTAAAGGAACCCTTTACATAACCAAACAGATGTGACATCAACAGTTCCGGGTTATGGGCGTAGTCCGCACAATTAAACGTAATCAATCCCTGAGCATTCGTCAAAACGTCGTTACCTTCCGCAAAACGATACATGGCGTTTGCAAAGTAGGTTTTCCCAGAACCCGTCGGCCCAATAATCAACGTGTTCAGCCCCCGCGGTGGGTAAAGAATTGCCGCTTTAGCTTGTTCAACTTGATTTGACAGACTTTCATGCGAGCCAATCATGCTATTGAAAATATCCGGCTTCGATGATGGATTGGCATTTAGCTTTGCCCGAGAAACGCTATTCTCTTCAGAGTTCGCTACGCCAACGGTCACTGGTTCAGTTGCATCCGGTACTGCGGCGGACGCCTGGACGTAGTGCACTGGCCGACCGCTCAATTTATCAAGCTGGCCCTCTCGCACCAGCGCGTTTAATTCTTTACTGACATTGGATCGAGCTAACATCAAAGCGTTGGCCACCGCTTCGGTGGTTAATCCCTTCGCATCACTATGCTGACAGAGATACTCAAATATCCGTGCTTTTCTGGTCAACTTCGCCACTCCTTTACTTCACAGCGTATCAGTTTAAATCTATAACTTCAGTTGTGTTTAATCTTACCACAGAGTGTATTGATACACTATCAATAGTATGGCGATAAACAAAAAGTGTGTATACCTAACGCATACACACTTCCGACATTACTTTAAATAGTTATTACGATTTTTACCTTTAAACGCACGCCTTAAAACTTGGAAGAACGTCAATGAACGTACAATCTTTTCAGGCTTAACGTGTTTTCTGATAGCTCTCAAAACCCGCTTAGGATCTTTCGATGAAAATGCGTACATCCCGTTTTTCTTCGTCTTTAAAGCATACCGCGGAATCCACCGACCTTTGAACATGACGGAAACAACCACACTGTCAACCTCAGTCCACGGAATCTGAATATAATTCCGAGCATTGCGATCATCATAAAACTCGAAGCCTTTATCTCCCACCATAATCTGACCATAATCAGTCAGACCTAAGTGTGAATTTCCTTTAATGACTAATTCAACTTTGGTATTTAGCGATTGCACCATTTTAATTACTCCATTTCTATCTCAACTAATCCAGTTTCAATTATAAAGTGTCTTGTTAATTTAAGCAAAATCAGAATTGATTAAGGACCAATCAATACGCCGATTGTAAAAATCCAGGTATAAAAATAGATGAACTCCGAAGAGTCCATCTACATTTATCAACGAGCTTCGCAAAAAATCAAAGTTCAGATTGAAGACTTCAATAATTATGAATGCAGTTTACATCACACCAAGAACGTGCATGATAACACCAAATGCGAAGAGTCCGAAGATAATAATGATTGGTGAAACTTTCTTCTTTAATAACCACATTGATAAGAAGGTAATCAACAAGGCAGCTAAACCAGGAATTAATTGATTTAAGTTATCTTGTAACGTCGTTACCTTGTATTGGTCCAATGAAAGACCAGCCTTTTGTTCAACTAAGGCCTTCTTGATACCGGCAGCGCCAGATGGAAGTTGTGACCAGTTGATAAAGGCACCCTTAGCTTGTTTGATAGTTGAGACTTTAACAGGGCTAAAGTCAACAACAACCCAACGTTCAATTAAAGCAGGTAAAATGAACATCCCTAAGATAGAAGCACCCTTGGTAATGTCTTGTAAGATACCACCAGATAAGTCTTCAGTAATCTTAGAACCGGCTTTGTAACCGAATTCCTGTGTATACCACATGAAACTTAAACGAAGTAAGTTCCAAACAACGAAGTACAAGATAGGACCCATGATGCTACCACCTAAAGCAAGTGAGGCAGCTAAGGCACCAATGATTGGCTTCAACGTGAACCAGAATACTGGGTCACCAACACCAGCCAAAGGACCCATCATCCCAACTTTAACCCCTTGAATTGTAACGTCATCAATAGGAGCACCATTGGCACGTTCTTCTTCCAAGGCTAACGTAACACCAATAATTGGTGACGCAACGTATGGATGAGTGTTAAAGAATTCCATGTGACGCTTTAAAGCAGCGGCACGGTCTTCTTTAGTTGTATATAATTTCTTGAGGGCTGGAATTAATGAATAAGCCCAACCTGCGTTTTGCATACGTTCGTAGTTCCATGAACCTTGGAGGAAGTTCGAACGTACCCAAACTTTAATACGATCATTTTTTGTAAGTTTTACTTGATCAGCCATTTTTGCTTACCTCCCTTGTTAGTATTTATCGATTATGTCGCCAACGGGATCCCCTGTATTGGATCCACCGCCACCATTACCAGAACCGCCCATCTTGGAAAGGTTCAAGTAAATAAGGGCCATAGCAACACCGATAGCACCAAGACCAATAAGAGTAATTTCACTGACAGCAGCTAAAACGAAACCTAAAGCGAAGAATGGCCACATTTCGCGAGAAGCCATCATGTTGATAACCATGGCGTACCCAACGGCAACAACCATACCACCACCGATTGACAAACCATCAGTCAACCAAGCAGGCATAGCGTTTAACATTGCTTTAACGGGACCAGCACCAACAGCTAAGATTAAACCGGCTGGAATAGCAATCCGTAAACCTTGCATACAGATGGCAATCCATTGCCACATATCAATTTTAGCAAAACTACCTTCTTCAGCAGCACGGTCCATGATGTGGACAATGATAGTTGCTAAAGTACGGGCAAGAATGGTTAATAATAAACCAGCAACAGCTAAAGGAACGGCGATCGCAATGGCGGAAGAAACTCCGGCACGACCTTGGCCACCTAAAACTAAAATAATTGCAGATGCAATAGCGGCTAAAGCGGCATCAGGAGCAACCGCGGCACCAACGTTTGACCAACCTAAGGCGATCATTTGTAGGCTACCACCTAAAATAATACATGGTACTAATTGACCGGTAACTAAACCGATTAGCGTACATGCAACAACTGGTTGATGGAAATGGAATTCATCCAAAATACCTTCCATACCAGCTAAAAATGCTACAATCACGACTAAAATCACTTGAATGAAATTCAAATTCATGATTTAATCCTCCATTCTTCTTCTGATAAGCTATTTTTGTTCGTTTAACATGCTTTGTGCTTTTTTCAAGATATTATCCATGTTGTCCTTACCATCGGTTGGGACTTTCCGAACGTCAAATTCAACGCCGTCATCTGCCAACTTCTTGTAAGTATCGATATCTTCTTGACTGAAAGCCAAAACCTTGTTTGGTTGAACTTTACCAACTGAGTGAGCCATTGACCCGATGTTCAAGGTCTTAATTGGAACCCCACCCTCGATAGCAGTCAAAGCATCTTCTGGTGTTTCAAATAATAGTAAGGCTTTTTGACCACCAAAATGCTTGTCATCCTTAGCAATCTTAATCATTTGTTTGATTGGGATAACGTGCGCTTTGATTCCGGCAGGTGCAGCCTGCTTGATCATGCTAGAACGTAATTCGTCCTTAGCAACGCTATCTGAAACAACGATAATCCGCGTTGGATTGATAGTCTTGCTCCAGGCAGTGGCAACTTGCCCATGCAATAGCCGTGAGTCGATCCGTGCCAACCCGTATTCGAGTGACCCAGGACGACCCGCATTGTTTACGCTAGGAGCTGCGGCGGCTGCCTTTTCTTCCTTAGGCGCTAAGGCTTCTGGACGAACTTTAACCCCGTCCTTAGCCGTTTCAATGATGTGGGTTGCAATTTCGTGAGCCGAGTTCATCGAAAGCCGTGAAGCGTAGGCTTCGATTAACATTGGCAAGTTCAAACCAGCAACAATCGCCCATGTGTCCTTATGTGCTTCGAACAGTCCATTGACTTGGTTAAACGGAGTTCCGCCCCAAAGGTCAACTAAGAATAAGACTTGGTCTTGATCGTCGAAAGAAGCAATGGCTTTTTCCAACTTAGCCTTGATGTCATCAGGACCTTCGCTAGGCATCAACGTAACCGGTTGAACGTTTTCTTGTTCGCCGAAAATCATTGAACCAGATTGAAAAATGCCTTTAGCGAATTCGCCGTGACTAGCAATGATAATGCTTACCATCCTTGTACCTCCTATTTTTCGTTACAGTCATAATAAAACGAATAAATAATATCTAAATAGCCCGTAACGGTTTTGTTTGATACTGAAAGCGCAATCTTTTTTGCCCTCACTTATATATATGCAACTTCCGTGCCAAAATACACTAAAATCAAATTACCGCTACTTCGGCCTTTTAGACTGATACACAGCTGTGATACAGTATTAGTTTGTTCAATTTGTGTATCAAATAGCGTGTTTTTAATACTAACTTACGAAACACTGTACTTTCTTAACCTTTTTTGCTGATTCACTTAATAACTGAGCGCCCGCCGGCCATTCTGTTGCCAAATTGTTTCAAAATCATGGTTACTGATTGTTTCCTGCCTACCGGTCCACGGATCATTATAAAATAACGCGTTGACTTGGTAGCCAGTCATCGTTACGGTATGGCTTGCAAAACCGTCCAGCCCGGTGACCCACACCACCACCGGATGGCGCTTAGCCAGTTGTGCTTTTAATTGGGGTAAGCTCATGCCACTCAAGTTGACTGCCGTGGGAAGATATTGTCGCACAGTTGCTAGTAACCCTTGCGGATAGACATAGAGTCCCACCCCCACATTACCGGTCGGCTCACCAACAAACCCACTGTTCGGGTCCGAACTGCGTGGAACCGCAGCCGCAAATCTCATTTTATCGATTTTAACGCCCGCATATTGTAGCATCATGGTCGTCGCCGTCATCTCACACCCCGTTGGCAACTCCGGTAATTGGCTAATTAGGGGTACCGCCAATTGGATTGTTGCCGGGGCCACAGGTTTTAAATCACTGGCTAAGACCCAGCCACTTTGTTTAGCGCCGTTACTAATATAGTAGTAACGTTGCTTTTTACCATTGCGGACAATGTCAGCCTGTTCTGAGCGGGTCCAAACGGTTTGTGGGTGCCGATTTAGGTGTAAGTTGATGTGCAATCGCGCACGTTGATGTTGCTGGACCGTCAAATGGTAGGCCTTTCCATTCGAATTACTCGTTAAGTAGCTTTTCTTTGAAACAACTTGAATCCCCGTAATTGGGTAGGTTGTGGCAGCCTGAACGGGCTGAGTAATTTGCCAACTGATCCACAAACTAACAAGCCCTACCGCCATCTTGCCGTACTTATGCAACGTGCTGCCCCACTTTCTCTTGAAGAATATTTGTTCAGGCTCATTATAATACTGGAAACGGTTGGATAAAAACAAAAATGTACATCAATTTAGATTAACAAAGTATTTAAAACTAGCCATTAAAAATGGGCACTAGCAATGCTGACGTTGCTAGTGCCCATTTTGTCTATATCATATTTAGTCATTTCAAAACGGATTCGGTAACCCATTAGCAATTTTCTCTGCTTCCGCGATTGCCCGCTCCTGATTAACGAGATCGACAGCACGTGGATTCTGGTAAATAGCCAATTTTTCATCAATCCCCTTTAGGTTGGCCATGATTGTGGCTTGGTTCGCTAGAATTTGTTCCCGGTGCTGTTGTAGTAAGTGTTGCCGGTGTTCAATAGTACTCGGTCCCTTCATCACGTCATCTATATAATTACGAATATCCGCAATTTTCATCCCCGTATTTTTTAAACAACAAATCGTGTGCAATAGATGCAAATCGCCATCAGTAAAAACACGGTACCCCGCTGCATTACGCGCCACGAACGGCAATAATCCCTTTAGATCATAATAACGAAGTGTATAAATCGATAAGCCTGTCTTTTTGGCGACATCTTTAATTTGATAAAGCAAAATAAAACCTCACTTTTTCTTGCCTTCGAGTATGCTCGAGGGTTTATGGTGTTGATATTAACTGATTTCATGGTAAAAAACAATTCATAACCAAGCGAGGAATTTAAATATGCAAAAATTAGTATTAGTAACTGGAGGCAATGGCTTTTTGGCCCTTCATATCATTCAGGATTTATTGACGGCTGGATACGCCGTTCGGGCAACCTTACGCTCACTGGACAAGGCTAGTACAGTCAAGCAGGCTTTAACAACCCACCAAGTTCCTAATTTAACCCAGTTGAGCTTCGTCACAGCCGATTTAAACAAAGACGCTAACTGGTCCGCTGCAATGGCTGGCGTCAACGCCGTGATGAGTGTGGCCGCACCAGTCTTCGTTAACGGTGAAAGCGTGGATGCAAAAATGAACCACGCATCCCAAGCTGGCACCAACCGCATCTTAAAAGCGGCAAGTGCTGCCGGAGTCTCGCGCGTTGTGATGACCGGTAACTTAGGGGCTGTCGGCTTCAGTAATTTCAGTAAAACTACTCCCGTGACAGCGGATGACTGGACTGATCCAGACCAACCTGGTCTATCGCCCTATGAAAAATCAAAGTTATTGGCGGAACAAGCCGCGTGGCAATTTGTTCAAACCCACCCCAACGCGCCTCAACTAGTGACCGTCAACGCGGGTGCAATGCTAGGGCCTAGTCTGGATGACCACGTTTCAGGAAGCTTCGGAATTTTAACTCGTCTAATTGATGGCAAGTTAACCCCCAATTTGACCATTAACGTGGTTGATGTGCGCGATATTGCCCGAATGCACATCTTAGCGCTCGAAACTTCGAGTGCGGCTGGTCAGCGTTTCGTGGCCGTGGCACCAACTGCAATTGATATGCGCTCAGTCATTAAGTTGATTAGAACCACCCGACCAGATTTAACAGACAAATTACCCCGACATTTATTGCCGACCAAACTAGTTCATTTATTGGCCCCACTTAATTCCGAGATTAAATCAGCCGACCTTATGCTAAGAATTAACCATCACGTCAGTACCCAGGCTGCTAACGATGGTTTAAAGTGGCACGCACAATATTCAAGTGAACAGGCAGTGGTGGCTGCGCTACGGAGCCTCCCAGCTGGCTCTAAATAGTAAAAATAATCATAATGAGGAGTTCATTAGTGTTGCTACAACAATGCTAAAATCTAAATTTTCACAAAAAAAGCTCTCAAAGTGCCAGAATAGCACTTTGAGAGCTTTTAAATTCGTTAGTGCGGCCAAGAAGATTCGAACTTCCACCGAGTTGCCCCGACAAGATCCTTAATCTTGCGCGTCTGCCAATTCCGCCATGGCCGCATCATAACTCACAAAAAACATCATACCAAAATTTTGTGAGTCTGACAAGTCTAATTCAAGATTTTTGAACTTTTAAACCGGCTGCATCCACCGGTAACAAGTGATATTGCCCCGTCAACGCCGGATTAGTTTGTAATTTCTGCTGAAGCTCGTTTAACTGTCCGTAATCACCCAGCGTGACAATTGTTGGACCAGCACCGCTCAAATATGTGCCCATGATACCTAGCTGATGGGCCGTCTTGCGAATCGTTGCTAACGCCGGCACCAACTTAGCCCGGTACTGTTCGTGGAATTGATCCGCTTCAAGTAACGGCAACGCCACTTCCCAATTCTGGGTCGCTAAGGCCGCAACTAAGGTGTTTGCCACGCTACTACCCGCAATGGCCTGTTTGAACGGTAAGTTTGCTGGCAAAGCCTCACGACTCGCTGACGTCAGCAACTCTTCGTTAGGTACGTAGACGCTAGCAAAAAGGTTCGGTAATGGCAGTTTGACCGCGTGCACCTGTTGTTCGACCGCCGTTGAAACGACTAAGCCACCAAAAATTGCGGGCGCCACGTTATCTGGATGCCCCTCTAGCTGGGTCGCTACGACCAATAATTCATCTAGTGACCGCTGCTGACCACTCAATTCGTTAGCTAAAGCTAATCCCGCGACGATGGCCGTCGAACTGCTTCCTAATCCCCGGGCTAGCGGGATTTTTGAATCCACTTGTAAATGTTGGGGCTTTAAATCGGGCGCCAAAGTCAGCGCCGTTTTAATAATTAAATTCCGGTCGTCCGTTGGCACTTCATCACCAAACGGATGATCAATCTGCCAATGATCACTGGGTTGCAAGACTTGCAAAGTTAATTGCATATCTAACGCAAGCCCAATCGAATCAAAACCTGGGCCTAAGTTTGCTGAAGTTGCAGGGACTGAAATTGTTAACATGTGCTCACCTACGCATTCTTCAAAACTTTATAGCTGGCCAACAGGCGCATATTGTCCTGCTCACCAATCGCCGACGTAATTTCGGCCAACTGTTGATCGTTCATGGCATGGGTAATAATCACGACCCGCGCGTTACCATCACTTAATTGGTTTTGAATGATCCGGCTAAACGAAACTTCCGCCTTCGTCATAATCGCGGTCAACTTCATCATCATCCCGGGAACGTCACGCATCTTTAACGCGATAAAGTGTGGATACACGACGTCTTCGGGCGCGGCCAAAACAGTTTCTTGCCGGTACGAATTAAACGTATTCCCCGTCGTATTCAACGCAATATTCTTGGCAACCGTGGTGATGTCACTTAAAACACTGTTCGCCGTTGGTAGTTCACCGGCGCCCGGGCCGTAGAACATCGTGTCTCCCACGGCCGTCCCCGTCACCATGACGGCGTTATTTTCATTTTGCACCGTTGCTAAGGGATGGTGGTCAGAAACGAGGACGGGACCGACCGAAACGGCAATCCGGTCATCGATTTCTTCCGCGATTCCCAATAATTTAATGGTGTATCCTAATTGGTTCGCTTCCCGAATGTCTTCGGGACTAATGTTGGTAATCCCTTGAACGTGGACGTGATCCATGGATAAACTCATCCCAAAAGCAAATTGTGTCAAAATAATCATCTTATAGGCGGCATCCAGCCCTTCAACGTCGTTCGTCGGATCCGTTTCAGCAAATCCTAAGTCCTGTGCCGAGCTCAACGCCTGTTCATAGGACCAATTTTTGGTTAGCATTTGCGTCATGATGTAGTTGGTCGTCCCATTGACGATCCCCATCACCCGTTGGATCTTATCCGCTGCAAAACTGTTGTCAATGGTCCGTAAAATAGGAATCCCGCCGGCAACGCTAGCTTCATAAAAGAGGTCGCGGTGGTTTTCACGCGCAATCTGGACGAGTTCGCGACCATATTGCGCAATTAAATCCTTATTGGCCGTAACCACGTGTTTCCCCGCTTGAAGCGCCCGGGTAATGTATTCCTTCGCCGGGTGAATCGAGCCCATCACTTCGACCATAATCTGAATGGACGGGTCAGATATCAACGTATCAATTTGGTCGGTCAACTGGACATCCCCTAAATCGACTTGTTCGTGCTTTTTCAAGTTGTGGACAACCACACAAGCAAGTTCAAGCTGACGGCCGGTGATTTCTGAGATCTTTTCTTGGTGCGCTTGTAACATTTTTACAACGCCGGTACCAACTGTGCCCAGTCCGACAATCCCAATTTTAATCGTTTCCATGCTAAACCCTCCATTATTTTTAATAGTTAAGCTCATTCTATCGAAAGCCCAGCCGTTAAGCAATCCTTTTCAGACTAATTTGATTGGCCCCCGACACCGTCCACACGTGTAGCGCGTTAAATCCATTCGCCGTTTACGCCGATACACTTGTCCACAATTTTGACACACGTACGTGTACCGGTACGCTTGCTTCGCTGGATGCTTGGGTGCTGGCGCATAGCGTGATCCGCCAACCTGAGCCAGTAATTGCTTAAAGTCAGCGTCCCGGTGCCGATATCCCCGGCGAGCTAAGTGCAAATGATAGTGACACAGTTCGTGCTTGATCACACCAATCAACGTCGCTTCTCCAAAATCCGTCAGCATTTTAGGGTTGATATCAATATTATGACTTTCTAGCTGATAACGCCCTCCCGTCGAACGCAACCGCGCGTTAAAGTAAGCCCGGTGACGGAACGGTTGCCGAAATTCTTGTTCGGATAAGGCCATCACCAAGCGTTGGAGTTCTGAATCAGTCATCGCTCGGTGCCACCATGGTCAGTGCAATCCGCTGGCGCTGTTCATCGACACTTTCGACCCAGACCGTCACGATATCACCAACCGCAACGACTCGGCGTGGGTCCTTTAAGAACTTATGGCTCAACTTAGAAACGTGTACTAAGCCGTCCTGTTTAACACCAATATCAACAAAGGCCCCGAAATCGACGACGTTGCGGACCGTTCCTTGAAGCTGCATGCCTGGCTTTAAATCGCTCATCTTTAAAACGTCTTGCCGCAATAACGGTGCGGGCATCGTGTCCCGGACATCCCGGCCAGGTTTTTGTAAACTGCTGACGATGTCTTTTAGCGTCAGTTGCCCAACTCCGGTCGTTTCAGCTAACTGGGCTAAATCTAACTGGCTCAATTGTTGCGCCTTATCCGTCCCAACATCAGTCGATTTTAGTCCCGCCGCTGCTAACAACGCCTTGGCAGCTGGGTAGCTTTCCGGATGAATATCCGTGTTATCAAACACATTTTTTCCGTCAATGATGCGCAGGAACCCAACCGCCTGTTCGTAAGCCTTAGGTCCTAACCGCGGCACCTTTTTCAACTGTGGCCGGCTGGCAAATTCGCCGTTTTCATCCCTGAACGCCACCACGTTCGTTGCAATCGTTTTGGATAACCCTGAAATGTGGGTCAAAAGTTCAGAACTCGCCGTATTTAAATTAACGCCGACTTGGTTCACAGCCGTTTCAATGACCGTATCCAGCTGGATGCTGAGTTCCTTTTGGGGCACATCGTGTTGGTACTGCCCCACTCCGACCGACTTAGGGTCAATCTTGATGAGTTCAGCCAACGGATCTTGCAAACGGCGGCCAATGCTAATCGCACTACGCTGTTCAACGTGAAGCTCTGGAAATTCCTGCCGCGCCTTATCGCTCGCTGAATAAACGGACGCCCCGGCTTCATTCACAATGACGTAGTAAACGGGCCGTTTCAACGTTTTCAAGACTTCAGACACGAACTCTTCGGATTCGCGGGAGGCCGTCCCGTTACCAATCGCAATCATTTCAACTTGGTACTTTTCAATAAAGGCCTTAAACTCACCAGCCGCCGCTTCCCGCTTGGCCTGTGACGCAGGCTTATGCGGATAAATGACCAACTTGTCTAGGAACTTACCGTTAGCATCCATGACCGCTAATTTACACCCCGTCCGGTAAGCGGGATCGAAGCCTAATACGACCCGACCCTTCAACGGTGCTTGCATCAGTAAATGATATAAATTATCCCCAAACACTTTAATGGCCTGTTCATCCGCCGCGTCACTTAATTCATTCCGCAGTTCCCGTTCAATGGCGGGTCCAATAAAACGTTTGTACGCGTCTTGATAAGCCGCTTCGACTAACGCCACGGCTGGTCCTTGGTGCTGACCAACAAAGCGAAAATGACAGTACCGGTCAATGCCCGCTTGGTCCACCTGGATCCCAACGCGTAATACTTTTTCCTTTTCCCCACGGTTAAGCGCCAGTACCCGGTACGAAACGAGCTGCTTAATGGGGCTAGTGAAGTCGTAGTACTGCTGATAGACGCCCTGTTCATCAAGCGCCTTACCCTTAGGCTTCACCTTTGCGACTAACATCCCGTGATCCCGCGTATCATTACGAATCCAGTTACATAACTGCGCGTTGTCACTAAATGCCTCCGCTAAAATTTCGTGCGCACCAGCCAGTGCGGCCGTGCTATCGCTCACGTCTTTTTCAGCATTCACAAATTGACGGGCCTTTTCTTGAATCCCATTCTTAGGGAACTTCAGTAACCAGGCGGCCAACGGTTCCAAGCCGGCATCCTTCGCAATCGTCGCCTTGGTCCGCCGCTTTTGCTTATACGGCAAATAGAGGTCTTCCACGTCTTGTAGTTTAGCCGCTTTTTTAATTGCTGCGGTCAACGCTGGCGTCAGCTGTCCCTGTTCATCAATCAGCTTCAGTACGTCGGCCTTTCGACTTTGCAAATTGGCCAACCGGTCGTAGTTTTCTTTAATTTCGCGAATTTCCACTTCGTCGAGTTCACCGGTCCGTTCTTTCCGGTAACGGGCAATGAAGGGAACGGTATTGCCCTCGTCCATCAAACCTAATACGGCCTTGATTTGTTGCGGTTTAAACTTGGTCAGTGTCTGATTGACTAACGTTAAAATTTGATTATCCATTTTTTCACCCAATCTCTATAAGACTCATACCTTCTATTATACCCGGTAAAGATGACAAAAAGGACCTGGAAAAAACCAGATCCTTTTTCGTCGTTAGCTTTATGAAGAATGCTACATCACGACGCTCATGATTCGTTGAACATCGCCTGAGACCCGTTCCATAGCAGCCTCTTGGTCTTTTTCTGCCTGGTTAAAAGTGTCAACGTCAATGGTTTGATCATCGATGTTTAAACTGGTCGTCATGGCAGCACAAGCGTTGGTATACGTTTCGTAGGCCGCTAACAAGTTGCGGTGGCGCCCAATCAAACGAACGGGTACTTGCACTTTTTTCAGTTGTGCTAAGTTCTTTTGATACTGTTCGGTACCGTCGCTAAATTCCATTTGGATATCGTTAAATTCAGCTGGGACCATTTGTGCCACTGCGTCATCATCGACAGCTTTACGTAATTTTTCAAACAATGGGTTTAATTGTTCCCCCATCTTTTCCGTACTTTCAATCACCTTAGATAATACCGGCATGTATGTCTGAACCGTTGCTTTACGCATCATTCACAGCTCTTTTCTTTGTTTTTAGTTATCCTTATTCTACCAGTAACTGGCCACTTATGCGCGACGCATGTGGCGACGTTGGAAGAACTTAACAATTTCCACGATAACAACCATGGACAAGGAAGCCACGAAGACAATTCCCCATTGGTAAGCATCCAGGTTGGTTACGTGGAACAAGCCGTTCAAGCCTGGCACCATGATCGTCATTGCTAACATGGCAAACGCAATTAAAATTGCCCAGTTAAAGAACTTGTTTCTAAAGAGTCCCACCGTAAACAAGGATTCGTGAATCGACTTCGAGTTAAACGCGTGGAATAACTGAATCAAGCCTAAAGTTGCAAAGGCCATCGTTAACGCGTCGGCGTGCGCCATGGAAGCACTGGCATGAACCGGGTAAGTTAAGGCTAGCCAGTAAACGAGTAACGTGATGCCACCTTCAAGTAAACCTTGGTAAATAATACTGCTGAAGACGCCACCCGAGAAGAAGTTAGAATTTCGACCCCGTGGTTGGTGCTTCATGATGTTCTTTTCAGTCGGTTCAACCCCCAGCGCAATGGCTGGTAAGGTGTCGGTAACTAAGTTAATCCATAAGATATGCACCGGCGCTAAAATTTGCCAACCAAGCATCGTCATCATGAACAGGGTTAAAACTTCCCCTAAGTTAGCCGACAGCAAGTATTGAATGGCTTTTTGAATGTTGGCAAAGACCTTCCGACCTTCCTCGACGGCCACCACGATGGTCGCAAAGTTATCGTCGGCTAAGACCATATCACTGGCCCCTTTAGAAACTTCGGTCCCGGTAATTCCCATCCCAATACCAATATCGGCCGCTTTCAACGCTGGTGCGTCGTTCACACCGTCACCGGTCATGGCAACGACTTTACCGCGTTTTTGCCATGCGTTCACGATTCGAACTTTATGTTCAGGCGCAACCCGGGCGTAAACGGAATATTGGCTAACTTGCTTATCAAACTGGGCGTCGGTTAAAGCATCTAATTCGGCACCGGTAATCACGGCATCGTCATCACCAGGTTCGATAATTCCTAACCGTGCCGCAATGGCTTCGGCCGTATCACGGTGGTCACCGGTAATCATCAACGGACGAATTCCCGCTGACTTCGCGTCCGTTACGGCTTGTTCAACTTCTGGACGTTCCGGATCAATCATCCCGACCATCCCGGCAAAGACTAAGTCGTTTTCCATCGTATCAGAATTGACCGTTGCGGGAACTGCGTCGATAACCTTGTATGCAAACGCTAAAACCCGTAACGCCTGGGTCGCTAACTCATGGTTCGTCGCTAAAATTTGGTCACGAATTGGCTGGGTTAATGGACTAACGTCGCCGTCGGTTTCAACCTGGGTGACCCGTTTCAATAACTCGTCGGGCGCACCTTTAACGGCAACTAAGAACTGACCGTCTGATAACGGGTGAACCGTCGACATTAATTTTCGTTCGGAGTCAAACGGCACTTCGTTGACCCGGGGCTTATCAGTCAATAGTTGGTCAACCGGGTAGCCCTGATCTAAATTATATTGAATCAGCGCCGTTTCGGTAGGATCACCGGCTAACCCGTCCGCCATAATTTTCGTATCGTTACTTAAAATCATGACTTGGGCTAAGTGGCTATCAATTGGTAATTCCGTTGTCCGCGCGTCCACTAACTTTTGGTTTAAGACGAGTTTTTCAACGGTCATTTTATTTTGGGTTAAAGTCCCAGTCTTATCCGACGCAATAATGTCGGTACTCCCCAACGTTTCAACCGCGGGTAACTTCCGGACTAACGCGTGGCGCTTGGCCATCCGTTGCGTCCCTAACGCTAACGTGATCGTCACGATGGCTGGTAAGCCTTCTGGAATGGCAGCAACGGCTAAGGAAATCGCCGTGAGTAACATGTCGATCAAACTTTCAGAACCGCGCAACATCCCGATACCAAAGACGATGGCTGCGATGACCAAAATCAAAATGGTCAACGACTTCCCTAATTGGGTCAAGTTCGCTTGTAATGGTGTCGTCGTTTCATCAGCGGCTTCGATCATCCCGGCGATCCGCCCAACTTCGGTCTGCATCCCGGTCGCAACGACGATTCCGTTCGCTCGGCCATAAGTTACGTTGCTATTCATGTAGGCCATGTTTAAGCGGTCACCAATGGGAAGGTCGCCGGCTTCAAGCGTAGCGGCGTTCTTTTCAACCGGCACGGATTCACCGGTCAAGGCGGATTCCTCAACTTTAAGTGACGCACTTTCAATCAGACGTAAGTCGGCGGGCACAATGTCACCCGCTTCAAGCGTGACCACGTCACCGGGGACGAGTTCGTCACTCTTAACGGTCTGTAACTGACCATCACGCAAAACGGTCGCATCCGGAGCCGCCATTTCCTTAAGGGCGTTGATGGCTTCT
Source organism: uncultured Lactobacillus sp. (assembly GCA_937916845.1). Taxonomy (GTDB): domain Bacteria; phylum Bacillota; class Bacilli; order Lactobacillales; family Lactobacillaceae; genus Lactiplantibacillus; species Lactiplantibacillus paraxiangfangensis. The sequence continues at coordinate 45,249 of CALFSK010000042.1, forward strand.
TCAGCTTTGGATTCCTGAAAGACACCGAACACGGCGTTCAAGATGACCACCAGTAAAATAATGACAGCATCGACGACTTCACCACTAAACGCAGCGACTAGGGCAGCGACTAACAACACGATGATCATGAAATCCTTGAACTGTGCCAAGAACTTTTGCAACATCGAAGTCGTTTTCTGCTGGTTCAATGCGTTTTTGCCGTACTGTTCCAACCGCTGCTTGGCGTCGGCTTGTTGTAAACCGTGCTCATCCGTTTTGAGTTCGGCGTAAATGGCCGACAACGGCTGTTGGTACTTAGGTTGTTTACTCATATATAAGCTCCTCCTGGCATCTGAATCTCATTTTCTAAATGGTCTGGATATAGAAAATGAGACCCATGTATGCACGCAAAATGTGTGAACATACATAAGTCTCACTATTTAAGACAATACCGGATTGGCTTCTTGTTGACGATATTGCCGCGAATTTAACTCCGCTAGTTACTCCCTTATGATTATACCGTTAGTATAACGGATTCATATTGAACTGTCTACTAATAATCTTTTGGGCTTATTTCCAAAAGTCATCGTAAATGTTAATGGCCGCGTGCCGCTTATGCGCCGTTTTAAGGTACCACGCTTCGATCTTTTCGGCGGCGTCATCGGCAATTGCTTTGCCTTCCAAGTAGTCGTCGATGTCGTCATAGTGCACGCCAAGTGCGACTTCGTCCGGTAAAGCGGGCCGGTCTTCTTCTAGGTCCGCCGTTGGCACTTTCTCGTAAAGGTGCTTAGGGGCATCTAGAAAGGCTAACATTTGCTTGCCTTGGCGCTTGTTGAGCCGCCAAAGTGGCACGATATCGGCACCACCGTCACCATACTTCGTGTAAAAACCGGTCACGGCTTCCGCCGCATGGTCGGTTCCCACAACGGCACCGTGCATTTCGCCCGCAATCCCGTACTGAACGATCATCCGTTGCCGGGCTTTGATATTACCTTTGTTAAAATCATGAATCGTTAAGTCGTTGGCTTCGAGCGCTTGTACCATGGCATCAGTTGGCGCCTTGATATCAACGCGGTCAGTCACATCGGCGTTCATAAACTGAATGGCTTCCATCGCATCCGACTCATCGGCCTGATTGCCGTATGGTAAACGAACTGCGATGAACTGATACTGAGCATCCCCAGTTTCAGTCCGCATTTCATCGATTGCCATTTGCGTTAATTTACCAGCTAAGGTGGAATCTTGCCCGCCCGAAATGCCCAATACGTACGTCTTTAAAAAGGTATTCTTCTTCAAATACGCTTTCAAAAAATCAACACTGCGCCGAATTTCTGTTTCGGGATCAATGCTTGGCGCAACGTGTAAAGCTTCAATAATTTCTGTTTGTAATGGTCGCATCGGCCAAATCCTCCTAATAATCGATTTTGTTCACCCAACTGCGAACAGAATTGATAATGTTCATTTTATGATCATACAATTTTTGTGATAGGTCAACGGGATAATCTTGTGGATTTAAGTCCCGTTTATACTCATCCCACAACGAATCAAGACTGTCATAAGCATACTGCTTAATCGCGTCGAGGCTCGGTAAATCGTAGACCTGCTTCCCATGATCATAGATTGGGATTAATACCGGCCGCGCGTCAAAATCGCTGACCGTTTTATTAATATAAGTGTAGCTCGGGTGGAACATGTAGATGGCGTCTTCGTTGCGGGGGTCTTCATCGTACAAGGTAATGTAATCCCCTTCTGATTTACCGTCGGCCCGTTTCGTAATGCGCCAAATTTGTTTTTGCCCGGGGGTTGAAACCTTTTCGGCGTTGTTCGATAGTTTGATCGTATCGACCATCTTATGGTGATCATCTTCGATCGATACCATTTTATAAACGGCGCCTAATGCGGGTTGGTCAAACGCCGTGATCAGTTTGGTCCCAATGCCCCAAACACTGATCTTGGCCCCTTGCATCTTTAAGTTTTGAATCGTTTTTTCATCTAAGTCGTTGGAAGCGTAAATCTTCGCATCGGGAAAACCAGCTTCATCCAATTGTTCACGAACCCGTTTGGACAAGTAAGCCATGTCACCACTGTCGATCCGGACCCCTTGGAAGTTGATCTTGTCGCCCATTTCCTTAGCAACTTTGATTGCACTAGGTACCCCACTGCGCAACGTATCGTAAGTATCTACTAAGAAGACGCAGTCGTGGTGCGTTTCCGCGTAAGCTTTAAACGCCAAGTAGTCATCCCGATAAGTCTGAACTAACGCATGAGCGTGGGTCCCACTAATCGGAATACCAAAAATCTTACCAGCGCGGACGTTACTCGTCGCATCAAAGCCACCGATATACGCTGCCCGGGTCCCCCAAATGGCGGCGTCAAATTCTTGCGCGCGCCGGGTCCCGAATTCCAGTAAGCCGTCTTCACCGACAACTGACTTGATACGGGCCGCCTTAGTGGCAATCAAGGTTTGGTAATTAATAATATTTAGTAACGCCGTTTCGATCAGCTGACAGGTTGCCAGTGGTCCTTCAACCTGCAGTAAAGGTTCATTGTTGAAGACCAAGTCCCCTTCACGGGCTGAACGAATCGTCGCATCAAACTCAAAGTTCTTTAAGTAATCCAAAAAGCCGTCAGAATAGTTACCAGTCTCGCGAAGGTAGGCAATATCTGTATCCGTAAAATGTAAATTATTGATATAATTAACTACCCGTTCCAGGCCAGCAAAAATCGCATACCCATTTTGGAAGGGCATCTTGCGAAAGAAGACTTCAAACACCGCGTGCTTGTTGTGAATTCCCTCTTCCCAATAGGTCTGGATCATGTTGATCTGATAAGCATCCGTATGCAAGGTTAAACTATCATCCGGATAGATTTGCGTCATGAGTTTTTTCTCCATTTCGTCATTGTAAAGATGTTTACAGTAAGATAAGCCTATTTTAGCATTTTTTATAATAGTAATGAATGTAAGCACCAGAAAAAGTTGCAGAAATCTATGATTTACCTATACTTTAATTATGATTAGAAAGTGAGGTCGCTTATGTCAGCCCCTTTTGACACGGTTTCAATTTTGAACGTTCCGTTTATTAATACGACTAACACCGCCTTTGTCCACCAACTTCAACAGGATATTGACCATCACGCGAACCGTTTCGTTGTGACGGCCAACCCTGAAATTTTGATGTACGCGCGCGAACACCCGGATTATCAGCAGGTCTTGCGCCAGGCTGATTACATTGCCCCCGACGGCATTGGCGTCATTCAGGGCGCCCAAATTCTTGGTACGCCGCTCCCCGAGCGCATCACTGGTTACGATACGCTCCTAGAATTACTTAAATGGGGTGGTCAAACGCACCGGCGCATCTTTTTGCTAGGTGCTAAACCGGCCGTCCTAAAACAAGTCACAGCTACCGTCCAGCGCGATTATCCGGGCATTGAAATTGTCGGGGCGCGTGACGGCTACTTCGACGATGAGGCGGCGGTTGCAGCTCAGATTGTCGCGGCTAAACCCGAGATGGTGTTCGTTGCGACTGGATTTCCTAAGCAGGAGATTTTCATCGCCAAATATCGGCAACGCTACGACGCCCTCTGGATGGGGGTCGGCGGTAGTTTTGACGTAATTGCCGGTGCCGTCAAGCGGGCCCCGCAATTCTGGCAAAAACATCATATTGAATGGCTCTACCGGTTGATCCAAGAACCGAGTCGTTTCAAACGCATGTTAGTTTTGCCCCGCTACTTGCGCTTAGTGAAAAAGATCGCCAAGCAAAAACATTAGTCCATATTAACTAAAAAACGGCCCTGATTCTTTACAGAATCAAGGTCGTTTTATCATTTCACTGTTTATTTTTCGAGGTAAAATTCAAACCGGTTACCCACGTACTGAGTACGCACGTATTCGAACGGTTCCCCAGTCTGCAAATAAGAAATCTGGCGTAGCCGTAACAGTGCGTCACCGCGACGGACAGACAAGAACTCCGCAATCCGTTCCGATGCTGACATGGCGGATACCGTCTGTTGGGCTTTACCGGGAACAAACCCAGCCTTTTCTTCCAACGTCCGGTATAACGAACTTGTGATTTCATCCTTTGTAAACTGTTTAACGAGTCGTTCGGGCACAGTTGCAACTTCAAAACAAATTGGCACGTCGTCCCCGTAGCGAATCCGTTCCATCCGTAAAACTTGTTCGTTAGGCTTCAACGACAACTTTTCACTTTCGGATAATGAAGGACTCGTCACGTGGTACGAAATGGTTTTACTGGACGGCACCTTGCCTTGAGCCAGCATCAGATCAGTGAAGCTGGTGACACCAGACATCTTTTCTTGGACCTTTTGATTGGCCACAAACGTCCCGGCACCAACTCGCCGTTCTAAGATTCCTTCATCAACCAAGGTCTGAATCGCTTGGCGGAGTGTCATTCGACTGACGTCAAACTGACTCGCCAGCTCCCGTTCAGACGGAATTCGATCACCAACGGCCCACCTTCCGGCTTCGATGGCTTGCTTAATTTGGTTGTGAATTTGAATATAGATTGGCGAACTCATGGTACTCATCCCTTACTTCTAATTTATTTAGTTGCTTTTTTGCCGTAGCTATAAGTTGCGACTAAGTCTTGGTTTGCGTCTAAGACGTTGATATCAGCGTCTTTACCCGCTTCCAAGCTACCTTTTTTGGTCAAACCGAATTCACGTGCTTGGTTAACAGAAGACATCTTAACGGCTTCTGCAATCCCACAGCCAGTGAATCGTTGAACGTTCTTGAAGGCGTTAATATAAGTTAACACAGAACCCGCTAAGTTACCAGCTTCAAGCCGTGCTTGGCCGTCCTTAACGATCACTTTTTGACCGCCAAGTTCACTGACACCATCTGGTTCACCCTTCGCACGCATTGAGTCTGTAACTAACTCAATCCGATCGGCACCTTTTTGTTCGTAAGCCAATTTGATCATGTCAGGGACGATATGGAAACCGTCACAGATCAATTCGCAGTACATGTTGTTTTCAAGCATGGCATGACCAGTGACACCTGGTTCGCGGTGCTTGAATTCACGTTGCGCATTGTATAAATGCGTCACGTGGGTTGCTTTACTTGCTAATAATTGTTCACGGGTCGCATTACTATGACCAACTGAAGGTACGATGCCATTTTCAAGACAGTACTTTTCAAAATCACGCGAACCAGGATCTTCTGGTGCGTAAGTAATTAACTTCACGCGACCACCAGATAACTTATTCCAGTTGTCTAGTAATTCCACGTTAGGATTTTTGATGTACTTTTCAGGTTGAGCACCCTTAAAGGTTGCTGAAATGAATGGGCCTTCCAAATGAACCCCTTGAATAACGGGGTTTTCTTGGGCCGCCTTGTTGATCCCTTCCATCGAATGATTCAAGTTTTCGTTGGATTGGGTCATTGTCGTACAGAAGTATGATGTAATCCCTTCACGGGCCACCATATCGTTGACCATTTCGTTAATTTCAGCTGGATTTCCATCCATTGAATCAAAACTATAACCACCATGGCTATGAACATCAATAAAGCCCGGTACAATCGTCTTGCCACTGACAAATTCGATATCGTCATCGGGTTGGGCAACGTAGTCATCCATTGGGCCAACCGCTTCAATTTCCTTACCAAAACGAATGTAGCCGTCATCGATCTTTTCTAGACCGGTATAGATGATGGCATGTTTTAACACTTTACTCATGAACAATTCCTCCTTGGATTTACTGGTTTAATTATAATCGGTATAGACCAAACATGCAACCGCTAGTACCAAGTTATTTCTTATTCGCCGAGTTCTTTGGCAATCGTTGCGTCGATTCCTTTGACGACAGACGTCATAAAGCCGGCTTCTTCCATGGCTAATAACCCCGCAACGGTCGTCCCACCTGGAGAAGAAACTTGATCGATCAGGTCAAACGGAATCTTATCCGATTTGAGTACCATTTCAGCACTCCCTAGGGTCGCTTGGGCCGCAATCTTAGTCGCGACGGCTTTGCTTAAGCCGTGTTTGACACCGGCACGCGCCATCGCATCAATAAAGAAGTAAACGTAAGCGGGCGAACTTCCAGCCAAGGCTGAAAAGGTACTGAAATCTTTTTCAGCAACTTCACTAGTAGCCCCAACAGCGTCGAATAATTGTTGTCCGGCGGCGTACTGGTCAGCAGTCAACGCTGCGTTTCCAATCAGAGCGGTCATCCCGGCGCCGATGGCTACGTTAACGTTGGGCATGATGCGCAACACGGGAACATCGGGGGCAACCGTTGCGTAGTCAGCAAGGCTGAGGCCAGAGACCATCGTGATGACCCATTTGCCAGCTGTCAGCGCTGGTTGAACCGCTTTTAAAGTGGCCAAGGCAATGTTAGGCTTAATTGCCAAAACAACCACGTCAGCGGCCTTAACCACCGCTAAGTTGGAATCCATGGCGTTTAAACCGTTGGCCTTCGCGTAAGGTTCGTAACTAGTCGCATGCGCACTGTGCACGTAAATGTCTGCTGGTGCGACGGCCTTCATTTTTAACCAACCATCAATAATGGCGCGCCCCATGTTGCCGGCGCCGATAAATCCAATCTTCATAAGCAATTGCTCCCTTAGAGTAAAATATAGGTTTTGTTACCTCTAATTTACACTATCCTAAGTGGCAACGCCAAACGTTCGATAAATTTATCTAACTCATAAAAAAATCAAAACGTTGCTTGCTAGCAAATGATTGGACTAGTGTCCCTAGTTAAAAACAATTAAATAATTTTTCTCATCATAAATCTAACTCTAAGCACAGGGATTAATCCAATCATTATCAACTACAGCAACTTCTTCAAGGACCGGTTCCATATAACAAATATATTTATATCCATCTGACAAGTATCGTGACTAGCGTTGACAATGACTACCCGCACGTATACCCTACATACTAATAACGACCCGTTCCAACAGCGTTGCATCCGAACACGGCTGTCTAAAAACAAAAAAGGAGTTTTTTATCATGAATAATAGTACCAACCAAGATTCAAGTCCGAATTTGCAGCAGCTAGCTTCCCGGCTTAAAAGTGATTTAGCTAGCCTTCCCGCCGCAATTCGCGCGGTTTTTGACTTAAAACGTAACGTGACTGAGCTGCGGACCCTCCGCTCCTCCACTAAGGTCATGATGAGTTTAATGCTACTGGCAAACATCATCGGTTTCATTTTAGGGAAAGATTTTAGTTTTAACGGGTGGATTGGCCTAGTTACTGGACTAGCCGTTGTGTTAAATCTTATTTTAGTCGATCAGGGTCGTCTGACTAATTACAGCTGGGGTATTTTAGGCTGTGCCGTCTGGCTCGTTATTGCCATTAATAACCGCTTAATCGGGGATATCGCTGCGCAATCCTTTTATCTCATCATGCAATTCGTGGGTATCGCCGTCTGGCACCGCAAAATCAGCGAACAAACGGATACCCATGAACTTGCTTCGCGTAGCTTTAGTAAGCTAGCAGGCTTTTGCTGGCTCATTACAACCGTTATTATTTACATGGTCGTGCTATATTTCAGTAAACGTTTAAACGGTACCCAAGTTTACTTAGACGCCACCCTACTTCCACTAGGGATCGTTGGGATGGTCTTAATGGTCTACGGTTACCGTTCGCAATGGTACGCTTGGATCACCCTTGATGTGATCAACGTCATCATTTGGTTCAACCAATTAAAGGGCTTTAGTCCCGCTTCCGCATCAATGTTTGCCCTTCAACTCGTCATGCTGGCAAACGGCCTCTACGGCGCTTACCTGTGGTTCTACGGACAAAAACGCACAATGACCACTAGTTAGGCAAACAACTGGAACGGGGCCCGTTATTTCACCCTAAAAAAGTAACCCACGTAGCAGCTTTCTGCACGTGGGTTTTATTTGGCCGACTGAACATACGCAATCCGTCAAAAAATATGGATTTTTATACACAAAAAAAACGACTATCATGATGATAGTCGTTAGCCGCTTTGGTATTAATTGGGCTAGCTGGGTTCGAACCAGCGCATCACGGGATCAAAACCCGTTGCCTTACCACTTGGCTATAGCCCAAAAATGAAATGGAGGGGAGTGGATTCGAACCACCGAACCCGAAGGAGCGGATTTACAGTCCGCCGCGTTTAGCCAGACTTCGCTACCCCTCCGTAAATCATTCAACTATATTAGAATACATAATTTTGAATAAAAAATCAAGGCTTTTTTCAAACTTTTTTTGATTTTAATTTAAATCAAGCATCTGAGTCTCCTGATACCATTCAGCCATGAAACTAGTTGTTTGCCATTCATTAATCCGTTTCAAGCCATATCCAACCGCCTGATCATAATACGTTGTGCCGTTGAACGTCCGTGGCCGCGGGTGGATGTGCAAGTGGCCAAACAGGACGTGGGCCACGTCAAACTGTTCCAACAACGCTCCCATCCGTGGTGTTCCCATCACAGCGTTCGCCATGTTCCAAAAACGGTTATCCGATGAAAAACGCAGGTAATCCGCCCTTGGCACAAAGTGAGTCATAAAGATGACCTGCTTTTGTTCCGCCTGAGCCAAAGATAACTGCGCTTTGACTTGATTTAAAACTAAATCAGTTCGTTCCAAATCACTCATCGGTTGTTCAATTGCCCGGTCAATCCAGAAGGCCCGTTTCCAATGTAAAAAGTCTTCAGTGGTTGTATCAGGGACACTCGCCGCAAATTGGTAGTCGTACCAACCGTTATTACCAATGATCCGCCAGTTCGTATTCGGGATATCAACGTAACGATTATGCAAATAACCGGCGAAGCGCCCATTTTCAAGCTCGTCAAACGATACGCCGTGCACCATGTCATGATTTCCCGCAATCCAGCGAACTTGCGTGTGAGTGCCTAACAGGGCCTGTAAATCGACAACAAACTGCTGGCTTTTTTGAAAGTCATTGAATAGGTCCCCCGCAATGAGATACCACTGGACCCCATTTTGTTCTAAGTACGCTGCCTGAGCACGCATCATCGCGTTGGAGTCGACGCGGTTAACGTCAAAATGATTATCACTACTAAATGCTAAACGAACGATGACGATGGCCTCCCTAATAAAAAAAGATACGTTATCAATAAGATAACATATCTTTCAATAAAATTCGTTTTATAGAATCCCCTTCATCGACCGTTTAATCGACGGTACCATGGCAAAGAGAATAATTCCTAAGATCACACTTGAAATCCCAATGATTGCAAAGTATGGGACTTCAGTCTGTGTTGAATAGAACTTAACGATCTGAGCATTCAAGGCACTACCGACAGAATCGGTTAGGAACCACATACTCATCATTTGTGAAGCGAAGGCTTTTGGCGCTAACTTAGTCGTAACTGATAAACCAATTGGTGAAATCAGCATTTCGGCAATTTCTACCAAGGCCCAGCTACCAACTAACCAGAGTGGGCTAACTTTTCCACCCGTTCCGAATAACGCACCAGGCATTGCCATCAGCAAGTATGATGCCCCGGCAAAGACTAACCCAACAGCGAACTTCGTTGGCGAGCTAGGTTGCTTCTTACCCCACTTCGTCCATAACAAGACAAATGGTGTGGTGTACAACATGATGAATAATGGATTCAACGTCTGGAAGTCAGAAGCTTGTAAGTGCATAAACCCAATGTTCAAATTGACCCGGTTAGCTGCAAAGAGGGCTAATACGGCTGAACCTTGTTCTTCAATCGCCCAGAACAATGCTGCGGCAATAAAGAGTGGAATGTACGCACGAACACGGGAACGTTCCGTTGAGCTAGTCTTTTCAGACGTTAACATCAAGATGAAGTAGACCACTGGTGTGACAAGAACCAGAATCGTAATCAAGTTGATAATATGTGACAATGTCAACATATTCATTAATTGCATTAAGAGTAGGACTAAAGCTAATCCAATAACCCCAATCAGAACCCGACGGACTAATTTCTTAACGTCTTTTGGTTCCAATGGATCAGTTGGGTATAAACTTGCAGCGCTCAAGTTCTTCTTACCATCAAAGTAATATTGTAGTAATCCGAAGAACATACCGATTGCGGCCAATGAGAACCCTAAGTGGAAGTTGATCTGTAAACCAACCCGACCAACTAAGATTGGCGAAATCAGAGAACCTAAGTTAATCCCGAAGACGAAGACACTAAACCCAGCGTCCCGTCGAGTATCTTCTGGCGCGTAGAGTTGCCCAACCATGTCCGAGACGTTAGGTTTTAATAACCCAGTCCCAATAACGATTAAAGCGATTGAGCCAAACAGAGCGGGCGCACCAAATGGTGTTGATAGAACGATGTGCCCGACCATGATCAAGATCCCACCGTAGAAAACAGTCTTACGACTCCCCCAGACCCGGTCACTTAAGAAGCCACCAAGCACACTAGAGACGTAAACTAACGCTGAGTAAATTGACATAATGGATGCCGCCGTAACTTGGTCAAAGCCAAGGCCACCCTTTGCCACACTGTAGTACATGTAGTAAATAAGTAGGGCGCGCATACCGTAGTAACTGAATCGTTCCCACATTTCAGTGAAGAACAACGTACGCAATCCACGTGGTTGGCCAAAGAACGACCGATCCAGTTTTTGCTGATTATCCAATTGAATTTCCTCCAAACTTAATCATACAGCTTGTCTTTCGTTTAAAAGTAACAAAATTTGTTTCTTAATTAAACATAATAACTATTATACTAGCCTTAATCTTAATCAACAATACACTTAATCATTTTCTAATCTAACGGTCATTAATCAAAGTGCTTACCTTGCATTATCAGGTGATAACAAAGCCCGGCAACTCGCACAAAACTACTTACCATTGATATTTGCGAGTTTTTAATTATATTTACAATGACATTAATTTCTAATTTAATATAAAAAAATTAATGTCAAGTAAACGTTTTCCGAATGATAAATTCGGATAAAATCTAATTAATAAAACGACTTGTGACCAGTCGATTTTCGTTTGAATGACCACTTGAATTGCATCGTTTAAACGAAAAACGGAGAACTGCACGTTCACACGCGCAAGATTCTCCGTTCCATTAAAAGGCTTTAATTATCTAAAAAGACGAGAACACGTCTCGTCTTCAATAGTGCCGGCTACCAGAGTCGAACTGATGACCCTCGGTTTACGATACCGATGCTCT
>CALFSK010000043.1 GCA_937916845.1 uncultured Lactobacillus sp.
CACAAAAACTGGGTGTTGATGGAAATCCATCAACACCCAATATTCTAGAGCCAAAATAACGACCGAATCAAGGCAACATGCCAAGAATTCGATCGTTATTTTTTTGATAGCTAAAGGTTGAAAAGTCTAACACTGCTATCCACTTCGTCAGGTTACATGTTGTGCTATGAGGTGAGACTCCATCCACAAACGGTCTGGCGTCTCACCTCATAGCCGATAACCAACGTCTTTGAAGTGCCCTGCAAAATTGGCAGATAAGAAAGCACCTAACAATCTTGCCGACACAGTACACCAGCTCTACCTGACTCCAATCAAAACAACCTTACTGTTATTATTGTCGGATAATCGGAGGTTGCCACTGATGGCATCGGTCGTGAAGGTGGTCTTAGGTCGGTGATTTTTGCCGATCTTAGACCACGGACGGTCCGGGACAGCTGTCATTCAAAGATCGTTCCAGAATCGGAGCTAGACCGCTTCCCAGGCTAGCTCCGGTCCCACGACTGCATGTCATCAGTGGCAACCGGAATAGCTTACAAGTGGCTAAGTCTCCTGATAAAAGTAGCTGAGTTCAGCTTAATCGTCCAATTCAGGTAAGAATCCCTGCTGCCGGACAATTTGTAAAAACAGGTGCCGTTTAGCCGCTGAACCTAACGCTTCGTTGGTCATGTGGGCCAAGCTTTCATCCCGTGCGTGACTCGTCCGCGCTTGATAATAGTCGTGCAACTGCTGATCAAATTCCGTCAACGTCTGCTGATAACTGGTTGGTTCCTGGTACTGGTCCTTAAAGAGAATGGCCGGTAAAGCTAGTCGCGGCTTTTTCTCTGGTCGCGCCTCTGGATAACCCAGTTGCAACCCAAATACCGGCAAAGTTAATGGTGGTAAGTGCAATAAGTCAATCACCGCTTGCGTATCGTTGTTGATGGAACCAAGTACGACGCTTCCTAGTCCTTGGCTCTCCGCGACCATCACCATTGCTGCCGTCATCAAAGTGGCGTCCTCGATGCTCCCCGCAAAACGGTCAAATTCGGTCAACGCCCGCTTGGCCGCCGTTCCCGGGGCTAAACTAGCATTACGATGCTGATCAGCCACAACCACCAGCAACCGGCCATTGTCACGGACGGTTGACATTGTGGTGATTTCAGCTAACTTCGCCCGCACTTCTGGCTTGGTAATTTCAATCAAGCTATAGGCCTGTAAATATTGGCTCGTTGGCATTTGTTGCGCCGTTGCAATAATCTGATGAAAGCTTTCATCGGTTACCGGTTGCGTCGTAAACGCGCGCTGGGTCCGGTGGGCATTTAACGTTTCTGTGACACTTAAACTCAATTTAAATCCTCCTGTTTACGATTCAATTCGTGCGCCCAATCAGTCAGTTGGGGTAACACGTCCAAGTTCAGATTGAACACGATGCGCTCGCAAACCTGATCAATCTGAACGCTGCGAAAGAGCGGGTAGCGCACCCGCCCTTCAGAATGCGTCACCACGATACTTAAGCTTGTCAACTCGTCCAACGCCGTTTCCAATAAAGTAATCGCACGTTGTGGGAAATACTCGCGTTGCAACGCCGGGTCATCTAGTGAACAACCCGTTAGTCGTTCAACATCTTGCCGGGTCAGTAGTAAGCTTTCCGAATGTTCTAAAATCAGCCGGGTCAAAATACTGATTGTTAATTGTGATTCAAACGCATTTCGGAACCGAAAGCGCGTTTGAAAGTGGTTCTGAATAAATTGTAATAGTTGGTTCTTCAATCACAGGTCCCTTTCTCTCGATAGACCAAGTTTTGCCACATTTGACCGGCAAATAAAAAACACCAGTGACGACTGATGTTTAACAAATCCGGCTTGGATTACCCAATGTGGTTTTCCTTTAAGATCAAATTAACTTCTTCCTGCATTTCAGGGGTTTTCGTCCATTCATCCCAGTGATCCATTGATTCGTCTGGAATCGTGAACGTCTCATTCACGTACGCTTCGTACTTCGCGACGTGGGTTGAATGGGGAATATTTAATTGTAAAATCCGGACTTCCTTGATAAAGCCACGTTCAGCAGCCAGCTCGGCCCGCCCGTTCATCAGCATGTTGCCAATTTCCATGTAAGAAGTCCCGTCATTACGGGTGATTTCTTGGATAAGATCTAACACTTCATGATTTTTCAAACTAATCCCTCACTTCAGATTTTAGTATAACGGGGCACCCGGAAGCTGTCAAAACCTAGCCCTGCGACAACGGATGCTGGGATTAGCCCTGTTTGAACCTGTTCCTACTTTGTGACAATTTTTCCAATAAAAAAACCACTATCCAAAGATAGTGGTCGGCATAAGAGAGAAAGAGAATTGATTAGAAGGTAACTAAATACCTTACAAACTAAGGATAAGCAAAAATGTAAGCGTTGTCAACAGTCAGTCAAAATAAATAGATAAATTGTCTGAATTTAATATCGTTTTATCATTCACAAGTTTAAAACATCTAATCAATCGCCAAATAAGTGGATTGGAGCCAGTTATTTACCCAACCTAGTTCGTACGTTCACTTTATTAAGATAGTCACGATTAAAACTTACTTGCTTCTCAGCGGACAAGCCCGTTAGCGAACTAAAAACAAATTCATTTTCTAATTATCAATTATTTTAATTCACTAATTTATTTATTGATTGGCCTCAATCTGATGCATGACGTACCGGACCACCTTAATGGCTGCCTGCCCGTCATCAATTGCACAAAAGCGTTCGTAAAACGCCCGAAACTTCGAATTTTGACTCATATCCGGTTGCCGCAAACCATTCCGGATATCTACCAATAGCTCGGCTTCGTTATGTGCGATCGTTCCTGGTAAATCGCGTTCATAATCCAAGTAAAACCCACGTAACTCGCCCTGATACAACTGATAATCGTAAGGGTAAAATAGAATCGGCCGTTTCAAGTAGGCGTAATCAAAAAACACACTGGAATAATCCGTAATCAATAGGTCCGAGACTAAGTATAAGTCTGAAATATTAGGATAACTCGACAGATCATAAACGAAGTCGCTGTATTCTGAAACGTCGAGAGCGTTTGAAATTAAGTAGTGCATCCGCAAAATCAAAACGGTATCTTCCCCAAAGCGCTGTTTAAAATCAGCCAAGCTAAACGGCAACTCAAAGGTATACTTTCCCTTTTCCACGAACTGATTATCGCGATAAGTCGGTGCGTACATGACGACTTTTTTATCCAGTGGAATCTTTAATTTCTGTTTAATCGCCGTAATATCCACCGGGGTCGCGTTGATCAATTCATCGTTGCGCGGGTACCCCACCTTCAGGATTTGATTATTAAATCCAAAGGCGGACCGGAAAATTTGTGTCGAATAATCGTTAGGACTAACTAAGGCGTCCCACCGGTTGGCTTCTTGAACAAAGTTTCGGTGGTAAGCCTCAGTAGTCGTCCCCGGCATCACAACGTTTTCAATATCCAGACCCAGTTTTTTCAGTGGCGTGCCGTGCCACGTCTGAACGTAAGTGACGTACTTAGGCTTTTTGACCCAGGCCGGAAAGCGCGCGTTACTAATCCAATACTGGGCTTTTTCCAACGTTCGGGCCCACCGTGCCGTCCGGCGAACAACGTACGCAATGTGGTTGGCCTTACAATAAGGAACCAACTCCCGCTCAACGGACCAGACAAAGTGAAATCCTGGATATAATTGCTTGAACATCTGGTAAATCGCCAGTGGACTATCACTGATCTGCCGCCCACCGAAGCTTTCAAAAATAATCGTCGTCGTGGCAAACGGTCGGTGGCCCTGCTTGAACAGCCACCGCATGTAGCGATTGCTTAATTTCTCATGGAGTTGGTGTAACCCCAACTTGACACGCTCAGCCTTACTTCCTAGTGCAACGACCTTGTGCTTCAAGGATACCGGGGCGTCAGTTTGAATCTGAATCCGCCCATCCGCCGCTCGTTCAAGTCGCCCGATTCGGCCACTCGGCAAGACTTGCGCCCCGCTTTGACCCGTCAACTCACGGTCTAAAACCAAGCGCTGACGGACGTGCTGAGAATGATAATCATATTCAACGTAGAGATCGTAGGGTCCCGCCTCCGTCAGATCAGCAATGGGCATCGTTACTGAAAATAGTCCCCGCAACAATTCGGTCGCCGTCGCATACTTAGCCACCGTTTCAGTCGTTGCATTTTCCAAAAGTAAGCACTGATTGCCAAGCGGTTGGTCATTGATTGCATTATGCCCCGTGATTGTCAGTCCGTCCTTCGTCAGGTTGATACTGTTGACCACGAACTCATCTGGATTTTGACCCGTATGAATCTCAAGTAACGCGTGATTTTGGCCGTCCGCATTAAATTGAAAATAGCTATCCAATGTTAGTTGCTGGCGATCAGAAACGTATTCACTCTCGACTTCCAAGAGGTAGTGCTTGGTATCAACGTTAAACGTTAAGTACATGGCCCACGAAAACTCACGCTGGTCGTCCTGCTCAAAAATGAAGGCTGGCACTTCAATCGTCACGTCAACCACGTGATGATGTTCTCGCCGTTTAATTGGCACGCACCGTGACGCCTTGGCATTGTTTTCCATAAAAATTATTGCAAGATCGTTCACCACGAAAGGGACATCGATTAATTCAAGCGTCAACGCCTGTTGATTGCCATGTGAATGGACCTCTGACAAAATTGCTCGCATTAAGATTACCCCTTTCTAATAATTAAAAATCAACTGATCAGGCAACACCGCAGACATTTCAACGTTTTGACTGACAGCCACGTAAAGTCTAGAATCCGCAGCGTCCAACCGTTGCAGGGCATAGCAATAAAAATCATGAATGCCATTAAAATCAGTCGCATCGACGTAATCCATGACTTTAAAAATCGTTGTCTGTTCATTGTGCACGGTTAACGCTCCCGACGACTCACGGGACTTCTTACTAGGTAAAGCTTCTGACTGAGGTGTCTCAAGGTCCGTAACTTGTAACTTGGCCGCGTTCTTGCCGTTGGAAATCTTTTGAACGGGCTGTTCTTCGCGCATAAATCGGTAAACTAACTCACCCTGAGCGTTCAATAATAAAGTTTCTTTCAAAACTTCCGCCTGAAAATTGCTAATGGTTACCGGACACCGTTGCTTTCCCCAAAAAACAACCTGTGTCAGTAAATTATCCTGATAAAAGTTTTGATAATTCAGTTGCTGGTCCGCCGTAAAGTGGGCCTCTTCTAACAACTGGTCATCGTGCAAATATCGCACGACGGTTCCCGTTGCGGACGTGTGACGGCGCACCGTCAAATTAGTGTGATCAACCTGCATCCGTGTCCGTTCAGAT
Source organism: uncultured Lactobacillus sp. (assembly GCA_937916845.1). GTDB lineage: Bacteria > Bacillota > Bacilli > Lactobacillales > Lactobacillaceae > Lactiplantibacillus > Lactiplantibacillus paraxiangfangensis. The sequence continues at coordinate 5,299 of CALFSK010000043.1, forward strand.
AGCGGACTCCCCTGCTCATGACTAAAGATGTTAAACAGGTCGGTAACCGTCACTAACGCTGGGTTAGTTGCAACCAAGGGTGCTAATAACTGATCAAAGGTAGTCCGTTCTAAAAAGTTTAAGTCCGCAAATAAAATTTGTACGGGAACTTGCTGTTCAAGTAACGCTCGTAGCTTAGCGCTAAAACCGTCCTGCTTAACATCGGTTAGCGTCGTTACTAAAAAAATCGCTGATTTCATTCCGACATCCCCCATAAAAGCGAATTTATATTCTAACTAAAAATTAAAAAGTCTAAAATTGCTATTAACACCGTAACAGTGGCGATAATCATTCCCAAATTATCCGTTTCGGCGGACAAAACTGATGTGCTATGGGGGACTGCCCCAGCCGAAGTGCGGTCTGCGACCTCGATTCAAAGCCGCCAGCCCACGTCTTTGAATCGCCCCGCAACGGTAGTCGAAAAAACCATCGGCTACCGTTGCCGACACAGCACATCAATTCTGTCCGCCTTCGCTAAATTAGCTTTGCTGTTATTATTATCGGATAATTGAAGGTTGCCACTGATGGCATCGGTCGTGAAGGTGGTTTTAGGCCGGTGATTTTTCCGGACTTAGACCACGGACGGTCCAGGACAATTGCGCTTTTTGCAATTGTTCTGGGCGAGGGGCTAGACCGCTCCTAAGGCTAGCCCCGGTCCCACGACCGCATGTCATCAGTGGCAACCGGAATAGCCTACAAATAGCTAATTTTTATTGGTTTAGATACTGACTTTAGTTCTAACAAAAAAAGCGCCACTAACAAGAGAGACTTCTCCCCGTTAATAGCGCAACGTGGCAACGAATCCCCTGGTTATCTTTCGTTGCTCATTGTAACAAATTAAATTTTAATCAGCATCGACTTGCATTCCCAAATCATGCTTGATTTTAGTGGTCGAAATGCCTTCAGTACGCGGTAAGTAGACTACTTCGCAATAATCCTTTAGGAAGTCGAACTTACCTTCCCAGTCATCACCCATCACAAAGGTATCGATATCGTGGTCTTGCACATCCTTGATTTTTTGATCCCAGCCTTGTTCTGGAATCACTTCGTCAACGTAACGGATAGCTTCTAAAATGTACTTACGATCTTCAAACGACGTGTAAGCTTTTTTGCCTTTAATGGCATTAAATTCATCCGTAGAAACACAAACTGTTAAGTGGTCACCCAATGCTTTGGCCCGCTTTAATAAGCGAATATGACCCTTGTGTAATAAATCAAATGTTCCGTAAGTGATTACTTTTTTCATAATATCTCCTAGACGTGACTATCGTTAATTTAATACCATTCATAGTACCATATATTCGCTCAAGGTCAATTAGGATTTTAATTTTTTACCTTTTCATAAGGACATTGAACAATATTTAAATCCTTATCGCACCGCATTATTTTTCACTAATAGTTGTTAAACGCTCTAACTTCTGAAACGCCCAATCCGCCTCACTGCTCCCATGACCAGTGTCAATTTCATGCTATAATAGATGTGATTCTGTCCAGCATTATTAACTAACTTTTGGCATAAAGTAGGAGGATTTTCGTATGAAACGTGTAATTACGTATGGTACCTTTGATTTATTACATTATGGCCACATTGAATTGTTGAAACGTGCTAAGGCCCTTGGCGACTATCTAATTGTCGCCCTCTCCACCGACGAGTTTAACTGGGAAAGCAAGCAAAAGAAGGCTTACTTTTCCTACGAAAAACGCAAAGCATTATTGGAAGCAATTCGCTACGTCGACTTAGTGATTCCTGAAAACTCTTGGGATCAAAAAGTGAACGATATCAATTTCTACCAAATTGACAAATTCGTCATGGGAGACGACTGGAAAGGTAAATTCGATTTCGTTGGCGAACAGACCAACGCCGAAGTCATTTACCTGCCGCGGACACCTGAAATTTCTACGACCAAAATTAAGCACGACTTAAATTTCCAAAATAAATAGAATTGTTGTGAGGATCTAGTTCAATGTCACTTAAGCAAATTATTAGTCAGGTCTACCGCCGGCTATTCAACCTGATTGCAACCGTTGCTCCGGTAAAAAAGCACCTCGTTCTATTTGAAGCATTTAACGGAAAGTTACCCACTGATAACCCGTTATCAATCTATGAAGCGTTACAAAAAGCCCATCCCGATTGGCGGCTCGTTTGGGGCGTTAAACACCGTTTCATCGAACAAGCCCGTCAGGATTTCCCGCAAATCACGTTCGTCTCACGGTTTTCCGCTAAATGGCTGACGATTGCCCCCGTGGCAAACTTCTGGGTCTTTAACGCCCGCATGCCGTACTGGTTAAAGAAAAATCGCGGGACCATCTACATTCAGACGTGGCATGGCACTCCGCTAAAACGTTTGGGGATCGATATTGAAAACGTGACGATGCCGGGAATCGATACGGAAAAGTATCGCCACAATTTTTCTAGTGAGAGTCGGCGCTGGGACTACCTGATTAGTCCTAACCAGTTTTCACAAGATATTTTTAAGCGGGCGTTCAACTTTCAACACCAGTTTTTAGATTATGGCTACCCCCGCAACGACCGGCTCGTTAAGCATGCCCACGATGCTGACACCATTCGCAAGATCAAACAACGGATCGTTGGCCATCAGGACGGGCGCGTGATTTTATACGCCCCAACCTGGCGTGACGACTTCTTCATTCGCAAGGGCATGTACAAGATGGACCTGCCCTTCCGTTTGAGTGAATTGACTAAACAATTGGGACCCGACGACGTGCTCATCATCCGGCCCCACTACTTGGTTGCTGAGTCGATCGACATTACTGGCTTTGAAGACCAGGTCCGACTCTGCGTGAATGAGGAAATTGATGATCTCTACTTGATCAGTGACCTGTTAATCACGGACTATTCATCCGTGATGTTTGACTTTGCAATCTTGGATCGGCCGATGTTATTTTATCCGTACGACCTAACGCACTATCAAGACGATATCCGTGGGTTTTACTTCGACTACCAAGAAGTTCCTGGTCCGATTGTCACCACGGAACCGGAATTTTTAACGGCGATTCAACGTTTCCTAGCCGACGGAACTTACCCCGAATACGCAGCTAAAATGCGCGCTTTTCAAAAGAAGTTTACGTCGTGGGAGAAAGGGACCGCCAGCGACCGCGTCGTTCAGTTAATGACCGATCACGCATCAACTAACCACTAAACTAAAAAGCAACCTTAGTCATCTGGACAGATCCAGTTGACTAAGGTTGCTTTGTTTATTTAACGGACTTCGTTACACCAGGCCCCTTGAGCGTCGTCGTTGGGTGCCAGATATGCGACGGGTGCTGAACCACACTCGTCAACGAGTGTCCCGAAACATTGACTAACATTAGGAACACTACTGCAACCCCAACCACCGTCGTCAGAATGCGGTTGCCCCACGACATAGTTTCCGAAATGACACTGCCATAGAAATCCTTGTGGACCTCCCTAGCAACGTGCTGATCTTCAGCATTTTCTTGCTGACGTTCAGCTACGACTTGTTTTTCATACGCTTCAATGTCGAAAGCCTTTTGCTTTTTCTTAGCTTCGTTTTGATACTTTTTCTTATCTTTTTTCGAGAGTGCTTTGAACCACTTGATAAATTTCCGGTATTCGCTGACAACTTCATCGGTTGCCCCGATTTGTTTCAAATCACCGTACTGGATCCAAGCGACCCGGTCACACATCATTTCAATTTGTTTCAAAGAATGGCTGACGAAGATGATCGTCTTGCCGGCTTCTTTAAATTGTTGAATCTTTTCCACACACTTTTGATAGAAGGTATCATCACCAACGGATAACGCTTCATCAATAATCAAAATATCTGGATTGATATGAACCGCGATTGCGAACCCTAACCGTGATTTCATCCCGGAAGAATAACTTTTGACCGGCTGATAAACGAAGTCGCCAATATCAGCAAAGGCGATAATGTCGTCTAACATCGAGTCAATCTCATGATTAGTCATCCCCATCATCAGCGCCTTGAGCCGGATGTTTTCCATCCCGGTCAATTGGCCCCGTAATCCTGAATTGATGGCAACGATCGAAGTATCCCCTCGCACGTCAACTACACCGGTTGTTTGTGGAATCACCCCGGAAATAATGTTAGACAAAGTGGATTTACCAGAACCATTAACCCCAATTAGCCCCAGCGTCTCGCCGGGTTCCACTTCAAGTGAAATTCCCTTTAACGCCCAGAATTCTGGGATTGGCCGGTTAGAAATCGAGAAGAACGCTTTTAATTGATCAGAGCGAGTTTTGAATAAATCAAACTCCTTGGTCACATTTTGAACCTTAATTTTATAATCAGCTGTCATTTTGATACTTCCTATATATTCTGCGATTTATATACTAATACTCGAGCATAACTAACTGCTATATGGTACTAGAGAAGTCAAAAAGCGTCAAGCAGGACCGTACAAGCTTAAGTCAAAATTAAGTCTGAACTCATTTGTGATTTATCACACAATTTTACTGGCTTATTCGTTTGTTTGCCGGGCAAACGTTCGCATTATCACGGCTAATGAAATATACTTGAGTTAACAAGTTAATTGTTAGGCATGCATTGGAGTGGATGAGCGTATGAAAATAATCGAACATCAAGCAAACGGTATTAACTATTACACATTAGTGAACAATCATCACATGAGTGTCACGGTAATGGACTGGGGCGCCACGGTCACGGCCATCAAGACGCACGATAAAGACGGCAATTATGCAAACGTTGTCTTAGGTTTTGACGAAGGCGAAGACTACATTACTTACCAGTCGTTTTTTGGTGCCACCATCGCCCGGGTTGCCGGTGTAATCAAGAATGCCAAGTGGCGCAATTATGAACTGACCCAAAATTCCGGGGAAAACCATTTGAATGGTGGTAATATGCCCCAAATTGCGTTTGAACCCTGGTTTTTGGAACGGAAACTCCAGACTAGTGAACAAGTTGGCCTCGTCATGCAATACATCACCCTCGATGGTGAAAACGGCTATCCCGGGACGATGACCATCACTGCCGATTTCATTTTGGACAATAATGGTAAGTTTACGATTAGTTACACGGGTAAAAGTGATAAGGAAACCCTCTTCAACCCGACCAACCACACCTACTTCAACTTAAGCGGTAACGCCGAAAGCTTAATTAACCACGATGTTCTTAAAATTAATGCCGATGAATACGCTGCGCTCAATAAACACAACATTCCAACTGGTAAACTCCCGTGGGTCACGGATAGTCCGTTTGATTTCCGGGAGCCAACCGAAATTGGTCCCCAGATTGCAAAAATCAAAGGCGGCCTTCGTCACGGCTTCGTCTTAAATAAGACGCCGTATCCTCAGGTCGAGCTATTTGACCGGGTCAGTGGTCGTAAAGTCACGCTCCGTACGAACGCGCCCGCAATCGTGGTCTCCAGTGCCACCAACTACCGTGACGACCGTTACCGGCTCAATGGTGGTAAACCAATGCGCTCACAACTAGGGCTCTCATTACAACCCCAAGTTTTACCAGACGCAATTCATCACCGTGAATTTGGAAGCATCATCATTGAACCGAACGTTCCGGTCACTTACCAGACCGCCTACCAATTTTCAAATATCTACGACGTTTAACGGTCTAAAACAAACCAGTAAGCCCCGCACGGCCATGAACTGTGCGGGGCTTACTGGTTTTGTTTATCTACTACTGTTTTTCTGACTGGTCAGCTGACTCAGGTTTTTCCTGGTCTGGCGTAGATTCAGTGACCGCTTGATCCTCAAAATCAATCCGCTGTAACCGACCACGCCGGCGCGCAAAGAATAACATGCAAAGTCCTGAAAAAGCTAGCGCAATCAGGAATAGGATAATCATTTCGGGCACCGCCGTATCCCCAATCATCAACACTTGCCGTAACCCGTTCACCGCGTACGTCATGGGTAACCACGGATGGATAGCTTGGAAGAAGCCGTTCGATAATTCAATCGGGTAAGTCCCACCCGAACCACCGAGTTGTAAAACGAGTAAGATCATGCTGAAAAATGAGCCGACTTTTCCTAAAACGAGGTTTAACCAGTACACGATACTCATAAAGGCTAGCGCGATACACAAGACCATACCAAACGTCGCCCAAATGTGGATTGGGGCTAACCCGTCGATTACCATCAAAAAGGTCACGATTAGCAAACTCTCAAAGAGCGCAAAGCCATCGAGGACAGACGCCTTACTTAGCCACCAGCCAGCGCCAGTCCGCGGATAACGGCGCGGCGTATACGTGTCAAACATCATATTGAAGGCTAACGCACCAACAAATAGCGAGACCGACATCATGTACGGTGCCATCCCGGTCCCGTTATTTTTGGCACGGTCTCGTTCAGTGTGACTCGTGGTAGTCGGCTTAGCGACCTGGTCATAGGTCAGTTTAGTTGGATCAACCTTGGCCCGTGTCCCCGCCTGCGTTAGCTTTGTGGCCAACGTTTGATTACCCGTCGTCACTTTATCCAAACCGGTACCTAACTGTTGTGACCCGTTTGCTAACTGCTGACTACCACCATGTAACTGGGTCGTACCGTTAGTCAGTTGGCCGGCACCATCGATCAACTGACTTCCCTTATCATTTAAGGTTTGCAGGCCACTGGTAACTTGCTGCGAGCCACCCACCAACTGGTTAACACCACTCGTCAAACTGGGAACTTTACCGTTTAACGTGGCAAGCCCCGAACTTAAACTAACCGCCCCGTTGTTCAACTGGCTGCTAGAAGCATCGAGTGCTTGCGTACCGGCCGTTAACTGCGTGCCGGTTGCCGTTAGTTGGGCCGTGCCATTCGCAAGCGTATCAGCCCCGTCACGCAACTGGGCGATGCCACTCGTAAGTGCCGGGGTTGAACTTTGCAACGTGGTGAGGCCAGTATTTAAGGCGGCCATTCCGCTAGCCGCTGCTTGTAACTTAGCGGTCAGGGTCTGCGCACCCGTGGTCATCCCTGCAAGTCCGGTTGCTAACTGCTGTTGTCCATCCCCCATCGCCGTTAGCGTTTGCTTAATGGCAACCAGTTGTTGGTTCACGGCACTCGTTGGACTGCCCTGGGTACTTGCTAACGCGGTCGTCAATTGGGCCGTCGCATCGCTGAGTGCCTTAGTTGAGGTTTCCGGACTAGCACTAACGGCTGCCACCATGGCGTTTTTTTGCGTCGCGGTTAATTTTTGGGCATCCGCCGCCGCACTCACCTTTGCTTGTAACGCGGCCTGCGCGTTCTTTTGGTCACTTTGTAGCGTGGTTAAAGCCGTCTGCAACTGATCACTCGCCGCTTTAACTTGGGTCAATTGCTCCGAGCTACTATCCCCCTGAGTCACGATCGTCGCTAGTTTATCTAACTGGTCAGCCAACGTGGCCCGTTGAGAACTAGCCCCCGCCAGCCCTTTTGAAGCTATTGCCAAGCTGGTCGCTAAGTCACCACTACTCCCGCTTAAGGCCCGTAAACCAGTCGTCAGGTCCACACTGGCCGACGCTAACTGGGCACTACCACTTTGAAGCGTGCCGGTCTTTTCATTCAAGGTAGTCAGTCCCGCTTGGAGCCTTTGCGCCCCTTGGTTCGCGCTGGCAACGCCGCCAACGTATGCCTGCGTCCCACGATTCAACGTTTGGACGCCCGTCGTATAGGCTTGAACACCACTAGTCAACTGCTGCCCGCCGTCATTTAAGCTTTGAACACCACTCACTAACTGTTGGCTACTACTGAGCAAGGTATCCAGTCCGGTCGTCACCCGCTGGCTACCACTCCTAGCCTGCGCCACTCCCGTCATATATTGATCCAAACCCTGACTAAGCGTCTGCGCGCCATTACTTAAGGTCAAGGTACTCTTGGCCAAGGTATTTAACCCCGTTGTGAGTTTTTGATTGGCTTGCTCAGCTTGCCGGCTCCCCTGGGTAAGTTTCTGATTATTTTTGCCAGCCGTCCGCATCCCCGTTCCGAGTTGTTGCAAACTATTGAACAAGGTCTTCGCATACGTTTTAGTAATTTGTTCCGAAACGCTGGTGGCCGCACTTTGAGCCGCTGACGCCGTCATTTTCGATGCCGTAAAGTTATGCCCCGCACTCGTTTCGTAGTGCAAGACCATCTTCTGAGGGCGTTTTGCCATTAAAGTCGTGGCATTGTGTGAAAAATTCTTCGGGATGGTAACGACCATGTAGTATTTGCCATCCCGCAAACCACGTTTGGCTCCCGCCGTTGACTTGACGGGCTTGAAATCCATGCCATCAGACCGCTTTAAGTTGTCCGTTAATTGGTGACCAACGTTTAGATGCTGCCCCTGCGACGTAACGGCCTGATCATGATTGACCACCGCGACCGGCAAATCCTGGAGTTTACCGTACGGGTCCCACATTGATTTTAGAAAGGTCACCGCGTAAATGGACGGAATAAAACCAATTACAATAATGACCATTAGCATCAACTTGTGCTTAAATAGGTACTGCCATTCCGCCTTAAACATGTTCACTTTAGCCCCCACTCAAAGCCTTGCAATCAATCGTTCTAACTCATGACCATCGTTGTCTCAAAACAAGTTCTCCATTGTCAGCGGTTACCGTTAAGCCTATACAATGTTTTTACTAGAAATAGTTTGTTTTTTGCTAACCTTCTCTCATCAGTTAATTTAACCACAGTCAAACTGAAACACTGATTCATTTCATCCAATTCACCTAGAATTTTTCAGTTTTTCGCCCCAACGAAAAGAAACTAACTAAAAAAATGGTTCTAGTTGACGGACGGGTCACCCCATTCGTTCACTAGAACCACTTCATTTTCACCTAAAAATGATTATTATTTTGTTTTTCCTAAGACCAGTTTTTCAATGGTCGCAAGCACTCCGGCGTGTTCATTATCTAGCGCAGTTACGTGCTGGGCTACCGCCTGCACTTCTGCTGGCGCATTGACCATGGCGTAACTGTGCGTCGCGTATTGAAGCAACGGTACGTCATTGGCACCGTCACCAAACGCCATCACTTCGTCAGCGTTTAACCCCCAGCGTTGGGCCAAAAATTGAATTGCCGGTAACTTGCCTACGTGTTGTCCGACGAGATCGACCACGCCATACCCGCTGTCATGTGCGCGCAGTTGGCCGTCAAAATAGGTGTTGAGCTGTTCAACTAACGTGGCAGCCGCGTCTGGCGTTGTCGACACACTGATTTTCTTAATGTGATCGTCTACCGTGTCCAGATTATCGACTAACTGTAAATTATCATAAAATTGACGCGCCATTGCCACTAACTTTGCGGGCGCACCCTTTTCCGTATAGGAACCGTGACTACCCACTAAAATCAGATAAGCGTGCTTGAACAAGTCTTTGAACCGATCGACAGTCACAAAATGACGCTGCTGCTCAGCAGTTAAACTGCCATCAAAGATTTGCTGACCCTGCGCATAGATCGACGCACCGTTTTCCGCCACCATGACGAGATTGTCTGCCAACACATCCGCAAACAGCTGTTGCAAATGCGCATACTGATTACCTGAAGACAGTACCAGCGGAATATTTAATTGTTTTAATCCGGCAAGGACCCGTTTGAAGCGCGCCTGGTCGAAGCTTTGGTCGGCACGCAGTAAGGTGCCATTGAGATCGGTCGCAATTAACTTAATGGACACGAAAAGTTCCCCCTCATTATTACATTATCACGGGACCTTCCCGCGATAGATAGTCTTTATTATACCCGTTTTCACGTGGTGACAAAAAATGGCGCCTGATAAAATTGAAAAGTGCGCCTTAGAAACGATTAGGTTTCCAAGGCGCACTTTTCAAAACACTTAAAATTTGAGCTTATTCAACCGTTACACTCTTGGCAAGGTTCCGTGGCTTATCCACGTCCAACCCCTTGGTAAGACTCGTGTAGTAGGCAAGTAATTGACCAGGCACAACGCTAAGCAATGCCGTCAACCGTTCGTCTACGGCTGGTAACACGATCGTATCGCCATCTTTAGCCAAGCCTTCACTCACGATCGTAATCGTCTTGGCACCCCGAGCAGCAACTTCTTGTAAGTTTGACCGCGTCAACGATGCAGTGTTGGCTTGCGTAATGATCCCAATGACTGGGGTGTCCTTTTCGATTAATGCAATCGTCCCATGTTTTAATTCACCAGAAGCAAATCCTTCCGCCTGAACGTATGAAATTTCCTTCAACTTCAACGCCGTTTCCAATGAAACCGCGTAGTCTAAGCCCCGACCAATGTAGAACGCATTTGGCGTATGCAATAAATCGGCCTTAGCAATGGCTTCGAAGGACTTCTTTTCGTCAACTAACCCTTGCATCCCATTAGCAACCAATGCCAACTGCTTCTTAACATCAAAGTTTTGCGCTGCTGGTTGGTTGTCGGCGTCACCTAACGCTTTAGCCAAAATAGCTTCCAAAGCAATCTGGGCCGTGTAAGCCTTCGTTGAGGCTACCGCGATTTCAGGACCCGCATGTAGTAACAACGTGTAGGTTGCTTCACGTGACAACGTTGAGTTAGGCACGTTAGTAATCGTCAAGCTTGGGAATTTCTGTTCGTTAACGTTCAGTAATACTTCCCGACTGTCAGCAGTTTCACCGGACTGGGTCAAGAAAATGAAGAACGGATGATCTGACAACAATGGTTGGTTGTAGGCAAATTCAGATGAAACGTGAACTTCAGTTGGCACGTTAGCTAAGGATTCGAATAACTTCGCACCCACTAAACCAGCGTGATAACTCGTTCCGGCTGCCACGATGTATAACCGGTCAGCGGCTTTAATGGCATCCAAGAGTTCCTGATTAATAATTGGTTGACCGTCGTCATTCAAGTAAACTTGTGACAACTTACGCATCACGTTTGGTTGTTCATCAATTTCCTTCAACATATAGAAGGGATAAGTCCCCTTATCTGCTTGAGCGGCATCAATATCAACGTGGAACGTGTCCCGTTCAACGGATTGACCCTGTTGATTAGTGATCTTGATTTCGTCTGGCTTAACCACAACGATTTCCCCATCGTGTAATTCCATGTAATCCTTCGTTTGGTCAAGCATGGCTAAGCTGTCTGAGCAGACAACGTTAAAGCCCTTGCCAACCCCAATTAGCAGTGGGCTCTTATTTTTAGCCACGTACAACGTATCAGGATCTTCCTTATCCATCAACAAGAATCCGTATGATGAACGGCCTAACAAGCCTAATGTCTTGCGGAAGGCATCCAGCGTGGATAAGTTTTCCTTGGTGACGAAGCGGTCAACCAATTGCACGATAACTTCGGTATCCGTTTGAGATTTGAAAGTAACGTCACTTAAATACTGACTCTTCAAATCTTGGAAGTTTTCGATCACACCGTTATGAACCAAGTAGAAACGACCATCCGCAGAAACCTGGGGATGCGCGTTTGCAACACTTGGTGCACCATGCGTTGCCCACCGGGTGTGACCAATACCAGTTGAACCGTGTACGTTGGCCCCAACTTCTTTGCGCAAGTCGTCAATCCGGCCCTTTTCCTTAACTAAGTAATCATGGCCATCCTGGTCATTAACATAAATACCAGCTGAATCGTAACCACGATATTCTAGTTTTTCCAAACCATTCAATAAAATTGATACTGCGCTGTCTTTACCGGTAACTCCAACAATTCCACACATAAAATAATCTTCCTTTACTGTTTTGAATTGTTTCTAGCTGCGTGGGTAAAATATCTGTCATCAGTCTCACAACTGGTTTTTGTAATTACCCTGTAGAGTGCAGTCCCTGACGTCACCCGTCGATTGTCGATAAACGTCATCCTCGTCAACTTTAAAACCTAAAGTCCTGGCGCTATTCCAATTGAACCAATTAAAAATTGGTCTAGTCTATCCTCCCATTGGTATATTTCCTAGAAACAAGTTAACTTTAACTTTGTAAGGGCTAATTGTCAATAATAATTTGCATTGGTATATACGTTAGTTCATCCATATACCAATTAAATTACTTATATTTCAAGGCTGGTCCCCCCTTCAACAAATTTTTGATATTTGTCCATCTAAAATAAACGGTTTAAACAGGCGCTCGCCATCCAAAAACTTTCGATTTCACATTTAAGTTCTTACATATAAACATAAAAATATAATCCTATTTATTTTTAAAAAGCGATTGTTATCAATTAATATGAAGACTATTGATGAATTTAAACTAATGGTTATCATTAATATTGACATTGAAATAGCACTTATATATGATTATGTTGATAAGATATGTGAACGTAATCACACGTGTTCACACTCCTTCTGATAGAAAGGCGGTTTTACCCCACACTTTAACGATGACCTGTAGCTAGATGCCCACCCAACAAGCGAGGTGTATTGACATGCAACGACAAATTGATCAAACCTACTGGACTGCAGCTCGGCACGTCTTCCGAATCTTGGTAGCGACGTTCGCCTTTGCTAGCGGAATCAGCTTAATGCCAGCCACCGTACTTGCCACTGACAGTTCTGAACAACCAGCAACGGAACAAGTACAGCCCTCGACTGAACGACCGACCATTCCAAGTGGCGGCACGGTCTATGTGGACCACCCCAACTTGCAAAACGTTTTAGGCGTTGCGTCGCAATTTCACATCTTTGCCCGATCGGCGGAACTCAAAACGCACACTGCGGGTAACTTAGCCGTTCAAAAACTAACTGGTCACGTTGACTTTGGGACAACCAATAAGCTCGAACTGTTGGACCGCGACATTACCTACTTGCAAACCATCGAAAAAATCGCCAATAGTTCATTTATTTCTGCAGGACCAATTCGATGTAATAAAGTGATTTTCGGGGAAAACATCACCATCGATACGAGTAACCCTCAAGGCCCCCTAATCAACGGTGTCATTATTGACCACTTAGTTACAGATGAGGTTTATCAAGATCAACCTGGGCAAGTCTACCTTGATTTTGACGCCGAATTTGCGTCCTTATCGCAGCTGAATCTCACGCTCAGCCCAACGTCCCCACAGGCGCAGTTTAGCAACGCCAACTTCACGGACGAAAACAACCGGATCATTGACGTGTCAAAACTCGGCTCCGTAAATGGTCAAATCGTGATCAACTTAGCGCCAGAAGTGCTTAGCTTATCACGGCCGCTGATTATCAAAGGTTTATCAGATACCCCCAACGGCCCCACCGTCATCTTCAACGTTGATACCGGCGCTGCGGACTACGTCGTGAATAGTCCCATCAAGATTAGCTACCAAGATGGCACGGAACGAAATAATAAGGACGCTGACGACTTTGGTGACAACCACTTGCTTTGGAATTTCCATAATGGTCAGCAGGCCGTGACGGGCACCCTGACCGTCAACGCCACTTCGCAGGGAAGCGTCTTACTCCCACACGGAAATTTAGTTGCTAATCAAAACATGGACGGTAACCTAGTCGCCAACAACGTTTTGATTCAAGCTGAAAGCCATCGTTGGGACCTTCAGGATAATTCAGGCGATGAGCAAGAACCAGAACCTGAAGAGGAAGACGAAGAAGAAGAAACTATTACTGAACCGGATCCTGAGGAAGAGGACGAAGAGACCATTACTGAACCGGATCCCGAGGAAGAAGATGAAGAAACCGTTACTGAACCGGATCCCGAGGATAAGGACAAAGAAGCCATTACTGAACCAGATCCCGAAAAAGAAGACTTAGTAACGCCAGAAACACCTGCTCCGGAAAAAGAAACAACTAAAGAACCAGACGAATCAACCCCAGAAAAGGAAAAAGCTGTGACCAAAACTGAATCAAAAACAGCGGATAAAAGCCTAGATGCGCCAGCTAAACGAACCCAAAACACAACGACAATCAAGGCGTCGGATCAACCAGCTACCTTAACGCCGGTTAGCGACGACCCAGCAGTCGAACAGCTTGACACTGCTCTTACGCAATCACTAGCTCAGTCGACTAACCGTAACGGTGCGAGTCCAGCCTTAAAGACCCTCGACCGTCACATCCAACAAGCACAGGCCGCCAATGACCCGGTGCGTGCGACCCAGCTTGCCACCGTCCGGTCACGCGGTCTAGCAGCGGCTAACTTACAACGGTTACCACAGACCGATGAACGAGATTCAATCGTGCTGACAATCATCGGACTCTGCCTGACCCTCGTTGCTCTTGGAATCGGCTGGTTCCATCATCGCCGAACACGCGCTAATTAACATCTAAAGTTTGACACTGATGATGCTTTTCAGTCTTATACTCCGGCTAGTCCCACACCGCATGTCATTATGTGTCAATCAGAATCCATTAAATATAAAAATTGCCGCCCAACAGAATTCTGTCAGGCGGCAATTTTTATATTTAACGGATTCAAACTAAGTAACTAGTCGACCCCAACTTCGGTTTTAACCACGTCAACGATACGGTCAACGTAAGCGCCAACCAATTCTTCGGTCTTGGCTTCTGCCATGACCCGAAGTAAATCTTGGGTCCCTGAAGGGCGTACTAAGACGCGACCTTCACCGGCCATTTCCGTTTCAACTTCTTTGATGATGCTTTGGATCTTTTCGTTATTCAAAGCAGCTTTCTTATCTTGAACCTTAACGTTAACTAATTTTTGTGGATAAGTGGTTACTTCCCCAGCTAATTCAGATAACTTCTTACCAGTTTCTTTCATCACGTGTAAGAGTTGAATCCCAGTTAACATCCCGTCACCGGTCGTGTTGAAATCAAGGAAGACCACGTGGCCAGATTGTTCGCCACCAAGGTTAAAGCCGTCTTTCAACATTTCTTCAACCACGTAACGGTCCCCAACTTGGGTCTTTTCACTGTGTAAACCGGCAGTTTCTAAGGCTTTGTATAAACCGATGTTACTCATAACGGTCGTTACAACGGTGTCCTTCTTCAACTTGCCGCGTTCGCTGAGGAACTTCCCACAGATATACATGATCTTATCGCCATCGATAATGTTTCCTAATTCATCAACTGCGATACACCGGTCTCCGTCACCGTCAAAAGCTAACCCAACTTGGGCGCCCTTTTCAACAACGAACTTAGATAAAGCTTCGGGATGGGTTGAACCCACGCCCTTGTTGATGTTTAAACCGTCTGGTGAAGTTGCCATCGTTTCAAAGTCCACGTTTAAGTCGGCAAAGATCCGTGAAACTAAGTTACTCGTAGAGCCGTTCGCACCGTCAACGGCCAAATGAATCCCACTCAAGTCGTCTGGAATGGTTTGTTCCAAGAATTGGGAATACTTCAAGTTACCTTCTGGGAAGTCGGCAACCGTCCCTAACCCTTCGGCAGCTGGCCGTGGTAAGTCATCAGTTGGTTGTTCAAGTAACGCTTCAATTTCTTCTTCCTTCGCGTCTGACAACTTGAAGCCGTCACCACCAAAGAATTTAATCCCATTATCTTCAACCGGGTTATGGGAGGCAGAAATCATGACCCCGGCGTCGGCGTCTTGAATCCGAACTAAGTAAGCCACTCCGGGCGTTGTAATCACGCCTAAGCGCAATACTTCGATCCCTGCGGATAATAGTCCAGCAACTAACGCTTCTTCTAACATCTGCCCAGAAATCCGTGTATCACGGGCAACTAAAACGCGTGGTTGGCTGTCCTTATTTTCAGCGTGTTCAGTTAACACGTAGCCGCCTGCACGGCCTAAACGAAAAGCTAATTCAGGAGTTAAACCTGAGTTTGCAATTCCACGAACCCCATCAGTACCAAAATATTTCATTGTTAATTTACCTCATTTCAGAATAATCAGTTACTTTTAACTGTAATTTTAACTTTAATGGACGTTGGACTAACCGATGAAATGTCATCTTCATCGTCCGTTGAAACCTTAACCGTCTTTTCCGTATTCGACGTCACGTCTGAGACGTCGACATCGACTGGCAACGACGACAACTTGGCTAACGCCGCCTTAGTCCCCGTGACGGTCACCGACTTCGTATCCGTTGAGAACGAATAACTGGTGTCCGCCGACGTCTTACCGCTGGCCTTCAAATCAACCGGCACGTCTTTCGTCGTCGCCGCCTGCTTGATTGGAATATAAACCGAAGTCGTTGATGGTGTTAAGACGACGTTTAACGTCTGCCCATTAGCATCTAAGGCCTCAATCATTGCCTGTTGGTTCACCGATTTTTGCAAATTCTTCACGGTATTCACGACCGCAACGACCTTCGCAACCCGGCTAACCTCACTAACGGCCCCAGTCACTTTAACGGACGAAGTTCCTAACCGGGCACTCCCAGCTTCATATCCCGCCGCGACGTTGGCCTTGTTAAAGTCAGCGCGGACTTTATACGTCGCCGTTCGTCGGGGCTGAATATTAATATGGATATATTTCTGATTCAACGAATAGCTAAGTTCCTTATTAAGACCATCAACTTGAACTTTGACGCTATGACGTCCTACTGATAAATCAGATAAGTTAGCATATACCTTAAAATTCTGGGTGTTCGCGGTCGTCGTCACTAACGCTGCCGGCCCCTCGATCGTTACTTTAACGTTTTCTGGGTAGCCGGTCACAAAATACTTGGTGCTGTTGACGTTTAGTTCCAACGGCGCGTTAATCGTCACTTTTCGATTCGAAGTTAACGTGGTCTTGGACGAGCTATTCGTTAAAATGCTCGTATTATGAGAAGACTTTAGCGAGTTAACGTATGCAAATAGAACTAAGGCACAAACTAACGCTAATAGGCGCATTGCCCAGGCACTATCCATGAATTTTTTCATTTACGAGGACCCCCTCCGAAAATGCGTGCAAACCAATTTTGAATCGCATTTTGATGAGTTTGATCTTCTGGTGTCAGCAAGACTTGACGGAAATAACGCAAATAATTTTCACGCGTCATCCCCCGCATCAATTCGTTATCCTTCGTGAGCGAAACCTCACCAGTTTCCTCAGAAATAACGATCGTCAAGGCGTCCGTTACTTCACTGATACCCACGGCAGCCCGGTGACGCGTTCCTAATTCTTTGGGAATGAGATTACTTTCCGATAACGGCAAATAAGCTGCAGCCACCTTAATTTGATTATCTTGGATAATCACCGCCCCGTCGTGTAACGGGGTATTCGGGATAAAAATGTTGATCAGTAATTCGCCGGTGATATCTGCATCAAGGGCAATCCCAGTCTCAATATAATCTTCCAACCCAGTATCCAGCTTAATGGACATCAGGGCCCCAATTCGACGCTTAGCCATGTATTGAATGGCTTTATCCAATTCGGTAATCATCCGTTCTTCGTCTTCATTTTGACGCTTGCCACGCATAAAAATCGAACCACGTCCTAAGTGTTCCAATCCCCGCCGAATTTCGGGCTGGAAAATAATGACGATTGCAATAACGGCCCAATTAATGATTTGGTCCATGATCCATGAAACCGTATCAAGGCCGATAAATACACTCACAGCCTTAACGATCGCAATAACAACGATTCCCCGGAAGAGTTGAACGGCCTTGGTTCCCCGCAGCAATACGATCAACTCATAAATCACAAACCAGACCGCAAGAATGTCAAGGAGCCGGACAAAGTTTTGCACTGTCAATAGAGCGCCCCAGTTGAAGTTCATGATCCTCCTCCTTATGAAAATTATTTACTTTCACATTATAGCACGGCATTCACCCTCACGTTGCCTGATTTCAAACAAGAGCGGGAATTCGATTATATTTTGAATTAATATTAATTAGGCAGTTATTTAATATAGTTTGTTTAATATTTCTGTTAAAATTAAGGATGAAAGCGTGGTGATCAAATGACTAGAACTCAGCGCTGGCTGATTCGGTTAGTTTACTGGACCTTTATCGGTTTTGCAGCGCTTGAATTGCATAACTCTTTTCGCTTCTTACTGTTAAATACTGTTTTGGCTTACGTTCCGATTGAACTCAGTTTTTGGTTGACCAAGCGGCGGAGTAACTGGACCTTCTGGGTACTTGGCGTCATTTGGTTACTATTCTATCCCAACGCCCCATACCTGATGACGGACCTATTCCATCTCAGTCTGTTACACCCGTACGGCGTCAACGGTATGCTCCGGTTCAACCTTGAGATGTGGCGTGAATTCGCCTATCTCATCGGACCAATGATGGTCTCCATCATTGTCGGAACTTGGGGTGTTGACCAAATCGCACAGGAATGTACTCGCCGGTTGCACCTCACTAAGTTACCAGTTAGTCGTGAAGGCATTAGCATGGTCCTCTTCCTGTTTGCAAGCATCGGCGTTTACGTCGGTCGTTTCTTACGCTTGCATTCGATTTACCTACTAATTACACCCCAGTACATCGTGGATCAATTAGTCGGTATGTGGTCCCTTAAGATGCTCGCATTCGTACTGATTATGTGGTGCTTACAACTATTAATATACGCAACGTGGCGCTTTACTAGCGTTACGACTAATCAAAAATAAGTGTGAGACAAAATTCAAAAAGCCATTCCGAAATAGTTGATATTTCGGAATGGCTTTCCTTTTTACTATGGTCGAAACGTGGGACAAAAGGCAATTTGTTCCGCTTAACTCAAAATCAGCGACCATTCCAAACCCAGGAATAATCGCTGATTTTACGTTAATGCTCACAAACTGACCGCCTTTTGTCCCACTCTAATTGACTTAGTTATTTACCTTTGGATCGGTATACTCAGCATGACGGCCACGCTTATCGTGTAACCCGCTGAAGCCGCTAAAGCCTAGTTTAGTGGCTTTTTTCTCAGCGTCCGTGATATAGCGTAGCGTATCGCCCGCGCGTTTTTCTCCGTAAACTTGCATCCATTGATGAAACCGTTCGTCCGATGCCGTCGTGATTGATTGCTCAACACGGGCCCCGGTTGGTGTCAGTGATAGATACTTGATTCGGCGATCATGTGCATTGGTTGTTTGATCAATATACTTTAAGTCTAACAACACGTTGATTTGACGGGCAATTGCGCTCCGTGAAACCCGTTGTTGAGTCGCAATCTTCACCAGTGTCAGTGGTTCTTCGCTGGTAGCGATCATTCGCATGACGATATAAGCTTCAAACGTTATCTTGTACGGCCGAGTTGGTACCGACACAAAGTCCCCAATATATTTCAAAATGTGCATATAAGTCTCCACGAATTGTTCATGGATCTCTGATTCAGTCATGTTACGTCCCCCCGCAAATTCTTTCCTAAAACGATTCTTTAAAGCCCGTGATTAATTGGCAGGCATAACCATTTACTATTAACACTACTCTACATTATTATAACCTAGAACTACTCTTTTACAACATTTTAATGTAATTATTCATCGTTTGCATCGATGTCGTTAAGCATTAATAGATTTTCGGAATAATTGATGAATTGGCGTAACTTGGCAGCCGTTCGTAAATTGATCCGGCCACTCTCTAACAAGTGTTGAACCCCCGCACGTTCAGCACCCAAACTTTTGATGCGTAAAGTTTGAAGCTGGCGCTCATAATCTGCCCGTGACAAACTATGATCCGCCTTCGCACTTTCGATTCGATTACGATAATGGACAATCAGGTGATACAAGGCTTGACGATCGAATTGTTGTTCATTGACGTTCGTCTGCTTCAAATATTGAGACAGCGCTTTGATGGCCGCCTTGGACGCGACTCGCTGAATCTCTAACTGCTCGGCACGTAATTTGTCACTATCCGCTGGCGATAACCAGAGACGCAAATCTTGCATCCACCGGTATAACAATACGCGGAGTGACCGCAACGTTGGTAACCCCGCGCGATGCGTCGCCCGTTCTAGGCGCTGCTCACGGTGATCAATTCGCCGTAAGTAGGCCTGTGCCGCTAATTTAGACGTTTCTTTATTAGCTAGCATTTCTTCAACGGCCTGACGTTCACCCGTCAAAGCAACTAATCGTAACTGCATCTCATCAGTCAGCATCGGGGCCAACTGGTCAGCAGTTTGCGATGCCACTTCTAACCGACGAATCTGGAATTGTTGATCAAGGATCAAGTCATAAGCCGCGCGTTGATTTTCCGGTCGGCGGTGTTCTTCAATATTTTGAACCGCCAACTGTAAAACGTAGATTCGGGCTTGTTTATAATCAATTTGATCCGGCTGATCACCCGCGTCTTCGTCAGGTTCATCAGGGCCGTTTGCTAACACCGCATCGTCGTCATCTAAACTAGACCCCCGCGTCATAAAAGGTAACGAGCGGGAAGCCATTAACGGCAAAATTCCGGCGGCAGCCACCAAACTCACAATAATCACACCGGCCGCAATGAACAGCACTAAGGCCCGTTCGGGAAAAGCGCCCCCACTCGCAATCACCGTTGGAATCGTAAAGACCCCGGCCATCGTGATAGCGCCCCGAACCCCGGATAGCCCGGACAAAGTGGCAATTCGAAGACTAGGCTTCGATTTATCATGGTCACGTAACCAGTTAAATAACATGTACACGTAGGTCCACGCGACCCGGATCAAAAGTAAAATCGCCCACACGATCAACACGTCAAAAATGGCGTGGAACGTGTTAGTGTGTGACCCTTTGATCGTTGCTTGGGTTGCGACGGGCAGTTCAATTCCTAGGATCAAGAAGACGATCCCGTTCAATAAGTAAACGATAACGTTCCATACTTTTTCGGTGACTAACCGTAATTCCGGTGTATCTTCGTCGGCGTGTGAATTTTGAATATGTGACAAAACGCCCGCCGCAACGACGGCAACCACGCCGGAAGCGTGAAACCATTCTTCAGCGACAAAGTAAATGGCAAACGGCGTTAAGATCTGCAATACCACGTTAAATACCGTATCGTTGATCCCTTCCCGCCGTAAAATATCACGTACGACCTGGATCAAAGTAATTAACGCTAACCCTACGGCTAGTCCCACTAAACTAATGTAGAAGAAGTCGCCCACGGCTTGGCTCAAGACAAAGCTGCCAGTAACGGCCGCGGCTAACGCGTACTTAAAGCCAATCAGTCCGCTGGCATCGTTGATCAAACTTTCACCACTAACTAAGTGCAAGATTTCTTTCGGGAGTTTGACCCCTTCTGAAATCGATTGGACCGCCACTGGATCGGTTGGCGACAAAATGGCAGCCAATGCGATACTAACGGCTAGTGGAATTGACGGAATTAAAACGTGAATTAAAAATCCGCCTAAAATCGTTGTAATAAAGACGAGTACGATTGCATTGGCAAAAATCGCCCCGCGTAGTTCCCATAATTCCTGTTTTGGAAATTGGCGGCCATCGTTATACAGCATCGGTGCAATGAAAACCAGCATGAACCAGTCCGTTTGCAGGTTGACCTGTATATTTAGCAATAAAGCCACTCCTAGACCCAGCCCGACTTGAATTAAACTGACCGGGATTGCGACTAGATAGTGGCTCAACACGTTCGACAGCAGCACTAGACATGCCAATAAAATCACTAATTCTATAATCGGCACGTGGTTGCCCCCCTTGTTCAATTGACAAAAACTTACTTCGTGACGTCTTCTCCAATAATCCGAACTTCGGTTTGAAGGTGGACGCCAAACTTCTCAAAAACAACTTTTTGAACGTAATGGATCATATCCATATAGTCCGTAGCAGTTGCGTGGTCCACGTTAATAATAAAGCCCGCGTGCTTTTTTGACACTTCGGCGCCACCGATTCGATGCCCTTGTAGCCCGGCATCGTGAATCAGTTTACCCGTAAAGTATCCAGTTGGGCGCTTGAAGACACTCCCACAAGATGGCCATTCTAAGGGTTGCTTAGCGGCCCGTAGCGTATTTAACTTGTCCATCTGGGCTTGGATCTTATCTTGTTTCCCCGGAGTTAAGGCAAACGTTGCGGTAACGACCGTATCATCGTAATCTTGAACCGTACTGTGCCGGTACCCAAAGTTCAAATCCGCATTGGATAAGGTCTTCAGCTGGCCTTCGCGGGTCAAAACGGTTATTTCTTCAACGACTTCGCTAATTTCACCACCGTAAGCACCGGCGTTCATAAAGACCGCCCCACCGACACTTCCCGGAATTCCAGCGGCAAACTCAAGCCCTGAAAGGCTAGCACGGCACGCGGCCTTGGTCGTTTCAATCAGTGCTGCACCAGCTTCGGCTACCACGTGGTTCTCACTCGCATGAATCTGGTTCATCTTAGTAAGAATCATGGTCAAGCCACGGATACCGCCATCTTTAACGATCAAATTACTGGCGTTTCCAATCACCGTCAGCGGAATGTTTTCGGCATCGGCATATTCAATCAGCGTTTTAGCTTCACTGATGGACTTTGGAAACGCAACGTAATCAGCGGGACCGCCGGTTTTGGTGTTCGTATAATGACTAAGGGCTTCATTCTTTTTAATTTCAATGGCTGGAAAAGTGGCCAAGACATCTTTGGTCATGGTGGAAGTTCCTTTCATGTTTCATTAATAATTATTTAGGTTTAAAACTGCGCTGGCAGTCATCAAGTCAACCACCAATTGCGTCAGTCAATATCTAATTTTATCACTTTTTAACGGCTTAATAAATGACGACACACCGCATGACTAGTAATGGCAGACGTTGGGTCAACCGGGTTGACGCCGTGGGTGGTAACCGCAGTTAGAAACGCCCGGATCAAGGGCGCAAAGCCGCGTTTCTCTAACGTTGGCTCCCAATCAGGAAAGGCCGTCGTCTGCGTTTGCGCCGTCTGATACTGCGTCAAAGTACTCAAATCATTTACCGTAGCGCGGCCGTGAATTGTCTGAACCGTCGCCTGTTCTAAGTTGACACCGCCATACATATTCGTGACGACTTGTAACTGTTCGTGACTCGTCTGTGCGGTGAGGTACCCCTGTCCTAAAGCACCCGTATCCGTCTGTAAAATGCGACCATCCGTAGCTGCCAACGGTTCATCTAATAAAAATAGGCCAGTATCGACCGCGTGGATCATCAAATCAAATACCGCAGTCTCTGGATCTTGGCCGCCCGTGGTGCGAACTTTTTCAACCGTAATCATCCGTTTATCAGGTAGCGCTTTGAGTTGCTGATTAAGCGGGGCAAAGCGCCGGTTAAAGCCACAGGTCAGCATCAAATGACGACTCGCCGCGAGATCATACAACGCCTGAACATCCTGCAAATCAGTCGCAACCGGTTTGTCGACGTACACGTTGATGCCATTTTCTAAGAGTTGCCGAATAATCGGC
This sequence comes from uncultured Lactobacillus sp., assembly GCA_937916845.1. Classification (GTDB taxonomy): domain Bacteria; phylum Bacillota; class Bacilli; order Lactobacillales; family Lactobacillaceae; genus Lactiplantibacillus; species Lactiplantibacillus paraxiangfangensis. The sequence continues at coordinate 28,344 of CALFSK010000043.1, forward strand.
GCGTGGGTCGCGGTTGGCGTATGCACGAAGACGGCCGCCGGGTGGACCGCAATCAATTCGTCCAAGTTAGCGTGTGTCTGCTGAAACCCGTACTGAGCCGCTAACTTTGCCCGCTTCTCCGGATTACGGGTCGTTAAGTGAAATTCATATTGATCTTGCATGGCAGCGAATACTGGTAAATACGCTTTCTGTGCGATATTTCCTAAACCAATAACCCCAATTTTTAACATGTCTGTTCCTCCATTTTCATCCCGCAAATGCGGTACAATAAACATATTACGGACTTCATAACGTCCACGACTTCTTTACGAAAGGTCTGAATCGCTCTTGAAACTTATTTCTTGGAATGTTAACGGTCTCCGAGCCGCAGTTAAACACGGCTTCGTCGACGCTTTTAACCAGCTGGACGCCGATTTTTTCTGCGTTCAGGAAACCAAATTACAGGCGGGTCAAATTGACCTCGACCTTCCCGGTTACCACCAGTATTGGAACTACGCTGAACGCAAAGGGTACTCAGGTACCGCAATTTTTACCAAACACGAGCCATTAAATGTCACGTACGGTATCGGCGTTCCCGAACACGATACGGAAGGCCGGGTCATCACATTGGAATACCCCGACTACTACGTTTTAACGTGCTACACCCCTAATTCCGGCGGTGAACTTAAGCGCCTTGAATACCGGCAAAGCTGGGAAGACGCCTTTTTAACTTACATCAATAGCTTAAGTGCGAACAAACCCCTAATTTTCTGCGGGGACCTCAATGTCGCTCACGAAAACATCGATTTAAAGAACTGGCGGAGTAATCATCACAGTGCTGGCTTCACCGATGAAGAACGTGGTAAGTTCGACCGTTTGTTGGCGAATGGCTACACCGATACTTTCCGGCACTTTTACCCGGACCAAACTGAAATTTATTCTTGGTGGAGCTACCGGTTCCACGCGCGCGATAATAATTCGGGGTGGCGGATTGACTACTTTATCACGTCAAACCAACTTGATGACCGGTTACTAAACGCGCGCATCTTAAACGACGTCTACGGTTCCGACCACTGCCCGGTTGAATTAGATATTCGCCTATAACCGAATCGCAAACTTGAAATCCAACCAATCCCTTAGTAGGATTAACTTAATTCTTTAGAAACGGTGGTGGCACCTTTGAACTTTGTCGCAATGGATTTTGAAACTGCGAATGCCAAACGGGACAGTGCTTGTTCCCTGGCGCTTACAATTGTCCGCAACAGTCAAGTCACGGATGAATTTTACACACTGATCAAGCCTGAAAGTGACTTTTTCTGGCGAAACGTTCAAATTCACGGGATTCACGAAGCCGACGTTGCTTCGGCGCCCAAGTTCCCAGAAGTATGGGACCACATCGCACCATTTTTCCAACGAGACCGGTTAGTGATTGCCCACAACGCGCCGTTTGATACCGGTGTGCTTCGCCAAACGTTGGCGCACTATGGCATCAGCGCGCCGGAGTACCTGTCCATGGACACGGTCAAAACGAGCAAGCGCTTCTACCCTGAACTTCCGAACCACAAATTAGATACGATGTGCGATGCACTCAATATCGAGCTTCAACACCATCATAACGCCTTAGACGACAGCTTAGCTTGCGCTAACATCTTGTTAACTGAAGCCCAGCAGTTCGGCACTGAACAGCTTAAACCGTTCGTACGCGTCCAAGGCTAAACGGTTTGAAATTACTATCGACATCGGAATAACAGTAATCATTATTCCCAAATTAGCCGCTGCGCCGGACAGCCCTGGTTTGCTAAGGGGGACGGTCCCAGCCAAAGCTCGGTCTGGCACCTCGATTCAAAGCCGACAATTCACGTCTTTGAATCGCCCCGCAAGATTAGCGTAAGAATCGCCCGCTAATCTTGCCGACACAGCAACCAAAGCTGTCCGGCTCCGCTAGAAATAGTCTCACTATTGTTATTGCTATCGAATATTCGGAGGTTGTCACTGATAGCATCGGTCGTTAAGGTGGTGTTAGGCCGATGATTTTTTCGGCGTTACACCACGGACGGTCCGGGATAATTGCGTACTGTGCAATTATTCCGGGCGAGGGGCAAGACCGCATGCTATCAGTGATAACCGGATTAGGTTCTTAAATGATTGATACAACATTGCTCGAACCCTTTCAACCTTTTAGCTAACTAACTTAAAAACGTGTGTCAAACTGCGATTATTTGCGATTTGACACACGTTTTTTATAAAATCAATTACACCGTAAAAGACAATTTAGACCGGCAAAGCCATGTCGATGGCGGGGACTTTTTCGCCCGTTGGATCGAGGACGTCATACGGTTTCGGCGTGCGCTTCTCGAATCCCAGGTGTTCGTAAAGACAGATGGCACGCACGTTACGGAGTTGCACCGTCAAAACAAGTTGTTTTAAGGTACTGAAATCCTGCGCCCAATCAATCAACTCTTCGACTAACGCGGCACCGAGACCCATCCCCCAAAATTCTTTAAGCACGGCAACTCCAATCTCGCCCTCAGTAACCACTAAACCTTCCATTGCTTGGACCGTCCCGACACCAATTAGGCGCTGATCTAGTACCGCGACGAAAATCATATTAGTCGTGGTTCGAGTAATTTGCTCAATTTGTTGCCGTTCTTCTCGCTCACTAATGGCACCCAAGCCCTCATCCGCCGTAAAGGTGTTCGATTCATGGGACAGGTGCTTCAATAATTGTAACAACTTAGCAGCGTCGCCTGGCACTGCTGGTCGGACATCCACAACTTCTTCTGCCATGGTTGCTCACCCTTTCAATTGGCTCACAAGCTGATCATAGCGTGCCCCGTGCGGCGTTAACGTAATCGTACGACCATCATCAGTGGCACCGTTGCGTTCCAGCGCAATTCGCAAATACGTTGTCGGCAAAAGATCAGCAATAAATTCAGACCATTCCACAACGCTCACACCGTCACCATCAAAATATTCATCCAGTCCTAAGTCTTCCGCGCCGCCGTCTTCTAAACGATAGACATCCATATGATACAGTGGCAAACGCCCCTGATGATACTCGCGAATCAGGGTGAAGGTTGGACTTTTAACATTATTGGGAATTCCCAAACTCTTAGCTAGCCCCTTGGTAAAGGTCGTTTTGCCCGCACCCAGGTCGCCATCCAATAAAATCAAATCACCTGGCTGTACTAACTGACCAATCTTTTCACCCAGTTGCATCGTTTCTTCCGGGGACGTTACCGTCATCGAATTCATAAAATGTCCATCTCCTCATTTAACATACTGTTTTCATTATAAAAAAAACGGGCGAAACTTCAAAGTACAAGTCCTGAAGTTCCCCCGTTTTAAAATTGCTCTTACTTAATTTGGTTATGCTAATCCTTGCGCTGCTGTAATAATGGCGACTTTGTAGACGTCTTCTTCACTGGCACCCCGTGATAAGTCGGAGACCGGCTTGTTCAAGCCTTGCAAAATTGGGCCAACCGCTTCAAAACCACCGAAGCGTTGGGCAATCTTGTAGCCAATGTTCCCAGCTTGTAATTCTGGGAAAACAAAGACGTTGGCGTGACCAGCAACTTTTGAACCAGGTGCCTTTTGTAAACCAACCTTTTCAACAAAGGCGGCGTCAAATTGAAGTTCACCATCGATAGCTAAGTCTGGTTCAGCAGCTTGGGCCTTCGCCGTTGCTTCTTGAACCTTGGTGACCATGTCACCCTTAGCTGAACCCTTGGTTGAAAAGCTGAGCATTGCAACCTTAGGATCAATGTCAAAGATTTCAGCGGTGTGAGCACTTTGCGTTGCAATTTCGGCTAACGTATCTGCATCCGGATCAATGTTAATGGCACAGTCCGCAAAGACGTAGCGTTCGTCACCTTTTTGCATAATGAACGCACCAGAAATCCGGTGTGAACCGGGCTTAGTCTTAATAATTTGTAAGGCTGGTCGCACCGTGTCACCAGTTGGATGAACGGCACCCGAGACCATCCCGTCAGCTTTGCCCATATAAACGAGCATCGTTCCAAAATAATTTTCATCTTCAAGCATCTTGGCCGCTTGCTCAGGAGTATTCTTACCCTTACGCCGCTCTACCAATGAGTCCAGCATCGCCTGCTTGTCAGCAGCTGGATATGTAGCTGGGTCTAACACTTGAACACCGCTAAGGTCGGCTTTTAAGTCCTTAGCAACCGCCTGGACTTTGTCCGTAGCGCCTAAAACGATTGGTTTAACTAATCCATCCGCAGCAAGCCGTGCCGCAGCACCGACGATCCGGGGTTCCGTACCTTCGGGGAAAACAATGGTTTGATCTTTACCAGTAATTTTTTGTGCCAATGATGTAAATAGATCCATGAAATGACCCTCCAATAAAAAATTAATTTTTTATACTGACGTGTTCTGGAAGTTGCCAATTAATGGGCTGTTCGCCAAATGATTCTAACGCAATGTTGGTCTTGGAAAATGGCTTGGAACCAAAGAAGCCCCGGTAAGCGGACAGCGGGCTTGGATGTGGTGCTTGTAACACCACGTTCGTTTCCGTATTAATCAGCTTAATTTTGGAACGAGCTGCTTTACCCCAGAGAATGAAGACTACCGGTGTTGGCCGTTCGGATAATTGATGAATCGCATAATCCGTCAACTGTTCCCAGCCCTTATTGGCATGCGAAAAGGCAATGCCATTTTGAACCGTAAGGACTGAGTTCAGTAGTAAAACGCCCTGTTTAGCCCAACTCTCTAGATAACCATGATTGACTGGCGTACAGCCAACGTCATCCTGTAGTTCTTTGTATATATTGACCAGTGATGGTGGTACCGCAACCCCGGGCAAAACGGAAAAGCTCAATCCGTGCGCCTGATTGGGACCGTGATACGGGTCCTGGCCTAAGATAACGACCTTTGTGTCGGCAAACGGCGTCCATTCAAAGGCTTGAAAAATATTATACATATCCGGATGAATATTTTTCGTCCGATATTCTTCTTTTAAAAATTCGTGCAGCTGCTGGTAATAAGGCTCCTCAAATTGGGGCTCCAAAATGTCCCACCAGTCCGTATGAATAAACGCTTTCATCCTTAACACCTCTACATTATTGTAGCATACTAAAAACCGGTAATGATAATAATTCTGAATTCACTCCTAAACATGTTAAAATGTAACTATTAAGACAACTAAGGATGTGACAACATGATTTCGATTATCGCTTCTGACATGGACGGCACGTTATTAAACAACGAAATGACCGTTTCGGATTTTAATGCCGATGCTATCCGTCAAGCGCAGCAGCAAGGCGTCCACTTCATCGTTTCCACCGGTCGTCGCTACTCTGAAGCTCAACCACTCATGGCCGCTCAAGGGATTACTGCTCCTTTGATCACGTTAAATGGCGCAGAAGTTTACGATGCTTCTGGTAAAATGCTCGACATGGTTCCCATTACCAAGACCGTTTCGCGGGCTATTTTTCACACGTTAATTTCACGGGGCTATTATTTTGAAGTGGTTGGTAATGATGGTATTTACTCGAATAATAAAGCCAAGCGAATCGAACAAATTGCCCACCTACTGACCAATTTAAATCCGGATACGTCGTTTAAGATTGCTGTGACCTTAGCCTCGGCCCGCCTTGAATTGATGGATATTAATTACGTCGATAACTACGACGAATTACTTAATGACCCGACCAAGCACGTCATGAAAATCATTACGTTTAGTCAGGAAGGGCCAGCTAAGCTCAAACCATTAAGTGATGAATTATTAGCCAAGCATTCATCCTTAAAAATCACTTCATCTTCGCGCTCTAATATTGAAATCAATAATATCAATGCCCAAAAAGGCATCGCCGTTGAACGCTACGCCAACATGCTCAATACGCCAATGACCGATGTGATGGCCATTGGCGATAATAACAATGACGTTTCGATGCTCAAAGTTGCCGGTGTCAGCTATGCGATGGGTAACGGAACCAATGAAGTGAAACAGTTAGCCAACCGGGTGACCGATACCAATGTCAATGACGGGGTTGGTAAGGCGATTTTGGAAGTGCTCGCGCAACAATAGTTCACCGGGAAACGAGGGTTGAAAATGCGTAAATTATATTTCAGCCGCAATAGCTTTGCCAAGGGCGCACGGGTCGTTCGTGATGAACATAACCAGTCGCACTACTTACTTGTAGGTCGCTGGGGACGGCGTCAGGACGCGCTTAGTCTCTACGCTATCCGTGGCGAACTACTTGCTGAAATCCGACAGACCACACTCGGACTATTACCAAAGTTTGAGTTATATTATAATCGTCAAAACGTCGGCTCCATCAGTAAAACACTGGGCTTTTGGCATGAAATGATCTACGTGCGGAAGCTCCGTTGGATTATTATGGGAAGTCTCAATTCAGAAACGTACCGCGTTTATCACGGGACCGAATTGGTCATGACAATGCGCCCGGTTGTCACCAGTAATGGCGAAGCGTTTGAGTTAACCATTGCTGAACATTCCACGGAACCGCTGTGCATTTGTATTGCAGCGATTCTCGACCATTGGCAAAAGCCAACGAATCGTTCCCGCTCATCAGCGTTATCAAGTGACGGACTCCAAGTCAACTTTGGGGAAAGCAACTACACGCTTCATCACAAATTACCGCAAAATTAAAAACGTCGGCCAATGTTGGTCGACGTTTTTTTTGTGTGCATTTTACACATTAATTACTTTGTTTAAGAAATCTTGTAACCGTGGACTTTGCGGGTGATCGAATAAATCATCCGGTTTGCCACTTTCTTGAATCAAGCCATCTGCCATGAAAACGACGCGGTCCGCAACTTCCTTTGCGAAGCCCATTTCATGGGTAACCACGATCATGGTCATCCCTTGCGCTGCTAACTTTTTCATAACGTCCAACACGTCGCCGACCATTTCAGGGTCCAAAGCAGAAGTTGGTTCGTCAAATAGCATGATGCTTGGATGCATTGCCAAGGCCCGGGCAATCGCAACCCGTTGCTTTTGTCCACCAGATAAGGATTTAGGCATCGCATCCGCTTTGTCTGATAATCCAACCGTGGCTAATAAGTCACGCGCCGTTTTTTCAGCTTCCGCTTTCGATTCCTTGTTTAACTGAACGGGCGCCAACGTAATGTTTTGTAAGACTGACAAATGCGGGAACAAGTTAAAATGTTGGAAAACCATCCCAATATTTTCACGAACTAAGTTGATATTCGTGCCCTTGTCTGACAGGTCATACCCACTAATAACGACTTGCCCCTGGGTCGGGATTTCCAAATCGTTTAAACAACGGAGGAAGGTACTTTTCCCGGAACCAGACGGGCCAATCATACAAACCACTTCGTTATCTTGGACTTCTAAGTTGAGCCCCTTTAAAACTTCGTTGTCGCCGTAACTTTTGTGTAAATCTTTGACGATCACTTTAGCCATACTTAGTTAATCCTCCTTTGAACCCAGTTTGAAAGCCAAGTCAATAACGTGATAATTGCGAGGTAGATAATCGCAATCATGAGCCAAATCTTAAACCCTTCGAAGTTCCGCGCAATGATCAACGTCCCGGTTTGGGTTAATTCAACGATCCCGATAACGGAAAGGATTGAAGTATCCTTCAACGTGATAATGAATTGGTTGATAAATGACGGAATCATGATTCGAATTCCTTGTGGCATGATAACTTTCCGCATGGCGGTCCAATATGGTAACCCTAACGAACGGGCTGCTTCCATTTGACCATCATCAACGGCTTGGAAGCCCCCCTTAACAAAGGCACCGGTATAAGCCCCTTCATTCAACATCAAGGTTATCATCCCGGCAACGAACGCTGGAATTTTAAACCCGTGCCCAATCAAGTCTGGGAACCCAATATAGATGAAGAACGCCAACACCATTAGTGGCATCCCCCGGAAAATATAGATAATCGTGCTTGAAATGGCAGGACCAACTTTACCCGGCATAACGCCAAGAACACCGAGGGCCAGCCCCATAACAGTTGCTAAAATAATGGAAATAACGGTTAATTCTAGGGTCATCCATAACCCACTACCAATGGTTCCTAGGTTTTGGGTAAACAGTCCGATAAAGGTCCGACTGCTGGCCGTTTCACCAGTCAATGATGATTCACTAGAATGTAAATATTTATCAACAATCTTCTTATACTGACCATCCGCTTTGATGGCTTTTAGACCAGCGTTGAACTTCTTCAACAACTTAGCGTTCTTACCCTTTTTAACGGCAAAACCGTAATCACCGGCTTCGTATTGCTTGGAAACGATCTTTAGCGCAATCCCGTTTTTGATCCCGTAAGACATAACGGGGTAATCTTCAAAACAGGCGGCTGAGTTTCCAACCTTAACATCGTTATACATATTATTAGAATCATTGAAATACTTAATCTTGAAACCGTACTTGCTTTGGATCGACTTTGCGTAGGTCGCTCCAGCCGTCCCGGTCTTTAGTGCGACAGTCTTGCCTTTTAACTGGCTAAACTGCTTAATCTTACTATCCTTAGCCACGGCCATAACGACACCGGAAGTGTAGTAGGCATTTGAAAAATCAAACGTCTTCTTCCGTTCAGGCGTGATGTTCATCCCAGCAATCACACCGTCAACCTGGTTGGCACTTAGCTGCTGAACGGCGGCCCCGAAGCTAATTGCTTTTAACTTATAATTGATATTTTCTTTTTTCGAGATCGCATTCAAAATATCAATATCGATCCCTTTATACTTACCGCCTTTGGCCTGAAATTCAAACGGCGCAAAGGTAGTATCTGTCGCAATCGTGTATGTTTTCGCCTGCGCTTGAGTACCAACTGCAAACCAGCTGCCCAGTGCCGCTAATAACATGACAATTGCAACTTGCCATTTTTTCATCAATTGTGAGACCTCCTAATTCATTTTACCGGATTGGTATGTCATAAAATATAACATAAATCACCCGTTACCACCAACTCAAACTATAATAATATTATAATTTAATTTTAATGTTTGCGGTATCATTTATATTTTACTTAACTTTCTTAAGCAAACTAGCAATCGTAACAAAGATTCCTAGGAAAACGGCCCATTATTACGTTTTTTAATTTTTCCGGCGATAACCGTCCTCATGTTCAAATGCTTGCTTTCTTCCTGCCTTTGTCCCCTTGACAATTTCCACCACTTTAAACCGCCACGCATTTACTCCATCATCCGTTGGCACTTGCTTGCTTCGCAATAACTTAATTTTCTTAACCTGTCATAATGTTTGAAGTGAAATAGCCAATTCAAAGGTACACGTTACTTCCAACAACAAACTTGGTAACCGATTAATTTCCATTGCAAAAGTTAAAAACTACTCACTAAGAAATCAACGTTTCCTTAGTGAGTAGTCTAATTTAGTGAACGATATAATTATTTCAATGGCGCTTTAACCGATGCTCCCGTAACGCTGTCAATTGGTGCCTGCTGACTGGCAGTATCCGCAGCAATTCTCCCAAATGTAAATATATCGGCTAAAGAATTACCACCGAGTCTGTTTCCGGCGTGAAGACCACCTGCTACCTCACCAGCTGCATACAGACCCTTAATAATACAATTTTGATTATTTAAGACATGTGCGAACTGGTCAATAGTCAACCCGCCCATCGTGTGGTGCATCGCAGGCTTTCTTGGAGTTGCGTAAAAAGGTGCCGTTTCTACTTTTAAATCAAACACGCGTTTATTAAATTCTGGATCTTCCCCTTGGCTTACATATTGATTGTATTTTTTAATGGTGGCAATTAATCGTTGTGGCGTAATCCCAATTTTTACCGCTAATTCTGATAAAGTATTGGCTCGGTACAGTTTTTTACTCTTAAGCTCATGTTCAATTGTTTCTGACGACGTATTATAAGCTTTATTCTTAATATTTTCGTCAGCAATCAGAAAGAACAACCCACCATTTTTCAGTGCGGCGAAAGTCAGCACATCACGTTCAGCATACTCATCAACAAACCGATTCCCATCTTGATTAACCATAACAAAATCTGCCGGTGGAACTTGAAGACCGGTACCATACTCACCAGTCTGAGGGTCAGCGACTGGCATCATCTGGGTAAACCCCATGCCAACTAATTGCGCGCCCGCTTCCAAACCTAACTTGATACCGTCTCCGGTAATATATGGCGCATTAGTCGTCTTCAAATTTTTATCAATGACTGGCCAGTACGTATTATATTGTTTAAGCATCTCCGGATTCGCACTGTACCCACCGGACGTTAGAATGACTTGATTTGCATGTACACTCATCGTGGCTGATTTGACACCAGTCACACGATCTCCAGACATTAGTAAATGCTCAACACGCTGATTGGTGAATAGTTGGCCACCGTGCGTTTCAAAATATTTTTGTAACACTTTAATATAACCAAAACCGTTTGCTTCGGTTGGTTTATGTGCTCGGCGCCACAAAGCACCAACGGGCATCGTTACTTGACTACTATCAAATTGAACACCCAACGACCGCAACCACTCAACGGACGCTAGATCATGGTCCGTTAGCGTTTTAACCAAGTCATAGTCACCGTGAATCTCGTTGCCATTCAAATCTGTCCGTTTGCCGCCTAAATACGTTTGGATGCGGTGAAATAGTACGGAGTCAAACAGTTCGTTGTTCTTAGACTTTAGATACTTTTCAATTTGCAGTTGCAGTTTTTTAAAATCGTCACGATAATCCTCATCAATACTGTCTATTGAGGTATCCATGATTGCCTTCAGCGTTTCTTTTTCACCCGGCAATGTCTTGAAATGCTTCTGCCAATTAGGGTCAGCGGCATTCATAAATCCTCCAGAACGCATCGTGTTACCGCCAATCGTTGCGGCCTTTTCCAGAATAATGACGCGCTTACCTCTTTGTAAGGCTCTGCACCCAGCTGCCATACCCGCACCGCCTGCTCCAACGATAACAATGTCAGTACTGACTTCCTTCTTTTCGCCCTGCGTAACCTTGTAATGCTTTTGAAAATCTTCCGGCCGCCCGCCAGCCGTCTTGATGGCCTCCGCAACTCCCGCAACAATTCCCTGGCTAGTCAGTGACGCGCCCGAAATCGCATCTACGTTTAAGGTTTGACCAGCAACGATTCGCCGTGGAATTTCAGTTAACGCCACATCGGAAATACCGGCCGTTTCCCCCTTCTGAACGTTAACCTTCTCAATTCCATTCTCTGAAAGCGTGACTTCGACATCAAATTGGCCATTGTGACCGCTAGTTGTAACTTTATATTTTCCAGATTTCAATTTTTTTGTCATGATATTTCTCCTATCGCATATAAACGTCATTACCACTTAGGTTGTGCACTACCAAGTGCCGGAGTGGTACCGGTCCAACGACACGGCGTCTCCGACATTTTAATGACCGGACCAAGGGTTTTAAGCGAACCGTACGTGGTGTCTTCATCATAAACTGCGTACTCCTCATACTTAGCAGGTGAAATACGATTTGGTGAATTTAGATAATCATCAGTTCTTAAGCCCTGGCGCAACGCCAACATGCATGATTGATCTAGTGACACACTCACCTTGTATGAGCCGCCTTCTAATGCTCTTCTTCTTAATGCGATCATTGCACCAAATGCTGCCAGGTATCCGGTCAAGAAATCTGACAAAAATACCGGTATCAGCTTAGGATGTGTGTGCTCTGCCTTTCCTTGGACGTAGGCAATCCCGGTATTCGCCTGGGCCACCTGATCCCAACCAGCACGACTAGCATACGGTCCACCAGTTCCATGACAATTAACACTGACATAAATAATTCCAGGATTTAATTTTACCAAGTCGTCGACGCCGAAACCGTGTTTTTCCATCGCTCCCGGACGATATCCTTCCAAAAAGATATCTGCATCTTTCGCCAGTCTGGTCAACGCATTTTTCCCTTCACTTTTCGTATAATCCAAGTAAGTGGACCGTTTCCCATGGCTCGAATCACGCACAAACGCAGGCACTTGGGGCAACTTCTCAGCCGTAACCATTAAATCATTCGCACCGTGTTCCGTAAGCGCCTCACCACAGGTTGGTCCAGCTATAATTCTGGTTAAATCTAACAAATTGATTCCTGCTAATGGTGCGCGATCGTCGCTCGGTAACGGTTGCGGCGCACTTTCACCAACTTTTTCAATTTGGACTACTGGCACGGATGATAAATATTTTCCTTGTGGTGATTTCAGCCATTCATCTGGACTGAAAACAATCCCACCACAAGCGTCAACACCAGCAATTGCTTGATCCAATTCATCCGATGACCATTTTTTGACTGCAGCAGCTACCGATTCAGGTGTCTTTTCACATTTCAAAACTTGAAGCACCCGTTTTTCCAAATTAGGCAAGTTAAAGTGTGGTAGAAACCATTTGCCGTCTTTACATTCCCACGGCTGTGTTATTGAAACCATCGTTGAAAAACTCGGTGAATTTGGAATCGGGACGTACTGACCTGAACCATTTTTCTTCTCCGTCATCGGCGTACCTAAGGAACAGAGCGCCGCTGCAGCTTCAGAATCAATTGAAATTCTTTGCCGGCGTCCGGTCTTCAGTTCCCACAAATCATTGGCGGCGATAGCCCGTGCGGCTAGTGCCTCAGTGATAACTTCCTCAATTTTTATCGGTGTTTGATACATTGGCGTTGATGAACGTTGAACTTCGACCTCATCGTTCGCATTATCTTCTTGGTTGCGAATCGCCATTAGTTCCGAAAAAGCATTCCCAAATGTAAATGACATGATGATTCCTCCTAATATTTAATTGCAAGCGCTTTACTTTTAGTTTAATTCCATTACTATAAATAATAAAATAGAATAATAAACATCAAATCATAACAAAAAGGATATGACCGTCATGGCTATCAATGCCAACGTTACTCTGAAAAAAATTTTAACTACTGTACAATCCGCCGCGACGTTAACTCAAGTTGCCAATTGGCTTTATACCAGTCAGCCAAACGTCAGTAAATTACTAGCAGACGCCGAACATAAGTATGGTGTCCAATTAGTTAACCGCCAACAATCGCCAATTGATCTCACTCCTGCAGGTCAACAACTTCTGCTTCGCCTTGATCAAATATTAAGCCTAGAAGAAAATACGTTAATTGAGCTGCGCAATTTTCAAAAAAACCCGGTATTAAATTTAAAGTTGGCCTTTTTCCCAACCTACCTGCCAATTTTATTGCCTAATATCATGCGAAAAGTCTTAGCTCTCTATCCGACACTGCACGTGGAAACAAAGAGCCTAACGACTACTAAGGCACTCGAAGCACTTAAAGATGGTCAAGTAGCTATTTTTATTGGCCGAAACGCTAGTGACCCCGATATAGACTCGTTTCCGCTATTTACTGAGAAACTCTGTTTTATTGTTCCCAAAAATTCCCCACTTTATCAATCAGGTGTCTACAACCGTTACTTAACCAATCAAGACATGGTGAATTTGCAAAAAGAAAATTATATTAAGTGGGCGACCGAAACCTCCTTCATTGACGTGACCGAGCACTTTTTTACCCTAAACGATTTACATTTCACTAGCAATCTGACAGTAGATACCTACGAAGAAGCCATGTTATGTGCAACACAAGGATTAGGGATAACGATGTCAATGTATACGACAGCTCAACAATTTTTAAAAGACTCTCAAAAGATAAACTTACTAGTCGTTCCGGAAAAAATGCTTTCTTTAGAAATAAGTATTATGACTCGTAACTCAGTTGACCCAGAAATCAAAAAGATTGTACGTACCATTGCAGAATCACTTCACGCATGACACCGAATATGAATTGTGAAAACAAAAAAAGGTCAGTCACTTGAGCAAACTAGCCTCAAATGACTGACCTTTTGACTGAAACGCACGTTTAACCGCCCATCCCAGGTCCTACAAATTTAATAGTGTTTCATGACGCGATCAATTTGTCGTTGTTGTTCGCGCTTCTTAATATCCTGACGCTTATCGTATTCCCGCTTCCCATGTGCAACCCCAATCAAGACTTTAGCAAAGCCGTGCTTGAGATACATTTTCAACGGAATTACGGTAATCCCCTTTGTCTGAGTCGCTTCCCCAATTTTACTGATTTCCTTTTTGTGGAGCAGTAATTTGCGGTTACGCAAAGGGTCGACATTAAAACGATTACCCTCAGCAAACGGACTAATATGCACATTCATCATCCAAGCTTCGCCATTGCGAATCTGGACAAAGCCGTCCTTCAAATTAACCCGACGATCACGGACTGACTTGATTTCGGTCCCCGTTAAAGCAATCCCTGCTTCATAGGTATCCTCTACAGCGTAGTCGTGCCGGGCCTTCCGGTTTTGAGCGAGGGCGGTATCTGGGTGCTTACCGTGTTGTTTGGCCATCAGCCTCACATCCCCTTACTTTTAGCTTAACGCCGGTTATCGTTGTTTGACCGACGATGAGTATTATTACTATTGTTATTAGTGCTGCGATGGTTGTTGCGGTTATTACTGTTACCGCTACGATGATTACCATTACTGTGGTTGCCACCATTACGGTTACCGCCGTTACCATTGCCATTACGATTATTATTGTTTCGGTTATAACTGCCGTTACCACCGCGACGGTTGTTCCCACGATAATTATCATGGTGTTCCCGCTTTGGTAATAAGTCCGTCTTAGGCGCTTCTTCTGGATTCAACAGTTTAAAGTCAATTTCACGCTGGTCCTTGTCGACCCGCATTAATTGAACCTTAACTGGTTGTCCGATCCGGAACGTCCGCTTCGTCTTGCGACCGACTAAGGCGAGTTGTTGTTCAACGTACTCGTAGTAGTCATCGTCCATCACACTAATGTGGACTAGCCCTTCAACGGTGTTTTCCAACTCAACGAACAACCCAAACTTCATGACGGAGTCGATGACAGCATCGAAGCGTTCACCCACGTGATCAGCCATGTATTCGGCCTTCTTCATGGAATCAACGTCCCGTTCCGTCGCAATCCCCCGACGTTCGTGATCTGAAGTGGTTTCAGCAATCGTTGGTAAATTATCTTGATACTTCGCACGTGCTTCGTCACCCGTACCGTTTTCAGCGTAATGCCGAATCAAACGGTGCACCATCATATCCGGATAACGCCGAATTGGTGACGTAAAGTGGGTGTAGTACGGCGCGGCTAACCCAAAGTGACCTAAGGATTGGTCCGCATAACGCGCCTGCTTCATACTCCGTAACATCATCACGGAAACCATGGCTTCTTCCGGTTTACCCGCAACCTTCTTCAAAACGTCTTGCAACATCTTTGGCTTAACGTCTTTAGAGGAACCCGTGACGTTGACCCCAAAGGTCGTTACAAATTCGAAGAAGCTGTGCATCCGGTCACTATCAGGTGTTTCATGCACCCGGTAGATGAACGGTACCTTGAGTAAGCTGTAATGTTTAGCAACCGTTTCATTGGCAGCCAACATGAAGCTTTCAATCATCCGTTCAGCTAAGCCCCGTACACGCAATTGAATGTCAATTGGGTGACCAGTTTCGTCCACGATGATCTTTGCTTCATTATCATCAAAGTCGATCGCACCACGGTGCCGACGATGCTTGTATAAAACGCGGTGTAAATCGCCCATAACGTCAAACATGTCGACGAGGTCCGCGTACTTTTCACGAGTCTTAGGATCGTGAGCTTCCAAAATCTGGTTGACCCCATCATAAGTCATCCGGGCGTGTGACTTGATCACGCTCTGGAAGATTTTATGGTTGATGATTTCGCCATCTGGCGTGATTTCCATTTCACAACTCATTGCCAAACGTTCAACGTCTGGGTTCAATGAACAGATTCCATTTGATAAGCGCCGTGGCAACATTGGGACAACCCGGTCCGTCAAATAAACTGACGTCCCACGTTTATAGGCCTCGCGATCAAGTTCGGAATTTTCAGTGACGTAATGACTAACGTCAGCAATGTGAACCCCTAAATGGTAGTTCCCATTATCTAACTTCCAAGCCACAACGGCGTCATCCAAGTCTTTGGATTCAGCGCCATCAATCGTTACTAACGGCTGATCGGTGATATCCACGCGACCCTTTTTATCTTCTTCGGTCACGTAGTCTGGAATCCGGTTGGCTTCATCAGTGACTTCTTCTGGGAAGACTGATGGCACGTCGTGTTGGTAGACCACTTGTAAGACGTCCATCCCAGGATCATCAACACTACCGATGACCTGTTTAGCAATGCCGACGATGCGCGTTGGGTGCTGAGCGTCAGGATAAGCAGACACTTCAGCAATAACGACTTCGCCTTCAGTTGGATGAAGCCCTTGTTCGGTGACAAATAATTGATACTTGGAAAGCTTCTTTTCCTTAATTTCAATTGTCCCAATGAATCCAGGCGTCTCCGTTGATGGTAAAAATGCCCCAACGATTTGCGAATAATTCCGCTTTACAATGCTGGTGATTTTACCTTCAGGCCCACGGTCAGAACCGGGTTTGGCTGGCCGAATAATCTCAACCGCAACGTCATCACCCGTAAAGGCAAACATGGTGTTGTCTGGGTTGATGTAGATATCAGGCAGATCTGGATCATAACGTACGAACCCAAAGCCCTTGTCATTGCCGTGGAAGGAGCCTTCGACGGTCTTGGTCTCTTGAACGATCTTAAAGTGGTCGTGATCATCGGTGCTGACCAACTTTTTACGTTCCATATTCGCAAGTTCCTTTACTAAAAATGTAAAGGCGGTTGCGCCTGTAAAATGCAATTCATCCGTTAATTGTTCGACGCTATAACTGCGGTCGGGATGAGCTTGCAAAAAAGTCAGGATTTGTTCTTGTAAGTTTGCTTCTGACATTATTTACCTCATTTATTAAATATAGTTTTTAAATACGTTAAGACATCTTGTTCGAGCTGATGGTGCGCAGAATTGACCGTAATCACGTGCCCACTATCGGCGTACCAGTGGAAATCCACCGGCAATCCCTGAGCAGTCAATCGATCACGTAGTTGCCGTGCAACTGCTGCATCGATCAACTCATCTTGCCCACCTTGGCCAATAAAAAACGGCCGTTGGAGCTGGTGTAAATGCGCCGTCACTTCCGTTGCTGTAAACAGCTCTATCGCCTGCAGCTGCTGGGTAACTTGCGCCGGAATCTCTGCTAAAATCGCACGTTGTTCATCAGGCGTAAACGGGCCCTTAGCCAACCGTGCGCGACTCATTTTAACAAACATCGCGGCAACGTTACTTTTATCCCCTGGTAATAAAGGTGAACTAAACGTACCGCCACCTAATAACAAGGGATCACGCTCCAACGCTGCGGTGGCAAAAATGCCACCTAGCGATAGCCCAAAGATACTAATTTTAGTATAGCCTTTTTGACGAATAAATGATATTGCTTGTTGCGTATCACGCCACCATTGTTCCGGTGAACCTTGCGTCAAAATATCGCGGGGGTCGTCCGTTGCGTGACCGGTAAACTGTGGCGCGTAGACGGTATAATTAGCCCGTTCCAAGGCCCGTCCTAGCATTCGGACATCATTCGCGCTACCTGAATAGGCGTGCAACAAAATGACCACTTGGTCGCCGTGCTCAAAGAAAAAAGGGGTTGGCTGTTTAAACACATTTACACCTACCTTAAAAAAAAGCCTCCTGAAATCACAGGAGGACGGTCAATTACTTCGATGAGTACCATGCTAAAGCTAGCGCCAATACAAAGAATAAAATTCCGAGTATGACGGTCACTTTTTGCATAAAGGCTTCAAAACCACGTGGCTTTTGCTTTGCAAATAAATCATCTGCACCACCAGTTAATGAAGACATGGCATCATTTGTTTTGGATGGTTGCATCATTACCGCAATGATAATCACAACGGAAACGATCAATATTAACGTCATCAGTAAGTTATACAATAAAAGTGCCTCCTAAAAGAGTCCGCTATGTCTATAACAATTTAACATATTTAGCTTCATTTTTCCAGTCTTAGCCAGAAATCCTTCGTTTTCAAACCACTCAGGGTGTGACCTCGGTTAAATGCTTGATTTGATGGTTGACCCAAGCCCGATTATTACGATCCGTTAAAATAATCAACGTATCGCCAGCCCGCATCAACGTGTCACCATGGGGGATGACTTGTCGTTCCCCACGCCGGACAGCGATTAATAAAGATTCTTCCGGCCATTTAAAATCACGCACTTGGTGACCTTCCAGTTTAGAACCTTCAAACACTGGAACTTCTAACCGATCTTGAATCCCACAATGTTCTGGTAACCGGGGCCGAATCAGCTTTTCTAGGAGGGCTTCATAAATTGGGGCCCCGCCTAGTAAATCAACCACGAGATAGGCGGTCATGGAAACGACCGCTAACGGCATCAAATGGTGCAACGTTCCGACCATTTCCGTAATTAGTAGAATGGCCGTGAACGGTGCTTTCCCAATTCCCGCAAAGTAGCCCGCCATCGCAAAGATGATAAAGTTCGGTACGAAGCTCGCCGGCATCCAGCCTAATCCAACCATGGCCTGCGCATAAATCGCACCCAAGATTGCACCGAGTGACAAGATTGGCAAAAAGATGCCCCCGGGTAATCCGGACCCGTATGAAACCGTTGAAAAAACGAAGCGCAATACGAAGATTCCGATTAACCCGAGCAGTGCGGGCGTCACCGAAGCAATGTTTAAAATCACCGCGTTACCGCCGCCTAATAATTGAGGCCATAATAATCCGATTGGAATCACCAGTAAAAACGGCACCAATCCATCTAGCCAACTAGGGATTCGAATTTTGGCATACCATGACGGCATCGTTAACGTGACGTTTTGATAAAGGTAACCAAAGACACCCAGAAAAATCCCTAAGCCAATCAAATTACCATATTGACTAAGTGGTAAATTTTGCCCATAGGGAATGTGCAACACTGGCACTAACCCAAAGAAGTTTAAAGAAACAAAGTTACTAGCAATCGCACTGGCTAGCGCCGTCGTCCAAATAATCGGCGAAAAGTTGTGGTAAACCTCTTCCAATACGAATAACGTACTAGCAATCGGGGCGTTGAAGGCGGCGGATAAACCAGCCGCCGCACCGCCCGCAATTAAGGAACGTCGGTCAGATCCGGTTTGTTTTAACTTTTCAGCAACCCCTTGACCGATAGTAGCGCCCAGCTGAATCGACGGGCCTTCCCGTCCTAGAAATAGGCCAGAGCCAATTCCTAAAATACCACCGACAAACTTGCGCCATAACACGGGCCACCAGGCGTAGTCCAATTCACCAGCTAACTGTCCTTCAACTTGCGGAATCCCGGACCCCTTAATATCTGGGGACTGCCTGACCAGTAAGCCGACAAAGACGGCCACAACAACACTGATGACTAACCAGGGAATGATCAACCCAGGCGTCTGATGAATTTGGCCGTAGACCCACTGGACAAACTTTAGACCGTATTCAATGCAAAAGCGAAAGATACTAACGACTACTCCAGATAGCAATCCCACTAGCAGGCCCCGACCAATTGCACCTAAGCGGGTAAAATCAAGATGGCGCTTACCACTTTTTGGCTGTTCTTGCACGTTGCGTTCCCCCCTTAATCGTGATGATTGACCAACGTCGTAACGGCTGCTTGCACGGTTGCCAATGTCACTGGCTTACTTCCTACTAGTTGTTGGATATAAGCTGGACCATCTGCACGCCAGAGTAAACCAAGCGTTAGATCCAGTGCCAAATCGGCCGAACCGAGCGTTGCTTTTAAACCGGTTAAGAAATCTGAATCGCTTTGAAAAGCGTCAAAAATCAGTGGGACCAGTTCCGTTTGCCGGGGTGCTTGACGCGCATCGACAAAATGTTGAAAGCCCACTTGACCACTCGTAACAACTAAGTTAGTCCCGGTTAACTGACCGTGAACAAAATCAGTCGTTGCGACCGGGTGCTGGTCCAGAAAATCTTGCCGGTCTGCCTTAAAATCTGGCCCTAAAATCGACCAGTCAGCGCCATCGGCTTCTTTACGGGCATCGATTTGATTAAAGGTTCCGGTTTCCCCGTTAATCTGATTCATCGCCGTCCCAATTTGACGACCCAGTGTCGATTTAGCTAGTGGTTCGGCCGTGGTGGCAAAATCAACCAAGCGACCCCCCGCCAACGGTTGGTAAATAACGTAGTAAAACTGATAAGCATCAAAAATAAAACCTGCGTGTCGCATTTCAGGTGCTGCTAATTTGAGCCGTTTCATCCGTGTTAAGCTAAACCGTTCCGTTTGATACCGGTCACGGGCGGCTGGCATCACGTGACTGGGTGGAAAAATCACGATCTGCGTTAAGCCGACCGAAAAGACCGTCGCCGTTTCATCGGCCACCGTTTCTGGTGATTTATATAGCTCATTTTCGCTAGAATAAATTTGTTTGATTAATGGTGCAAAAATTGTTGCGTTGTTGCGGACCGCTTCCCAATCTGCCCATTGGTTGATCTGCGTTTCAAAATAATCCATTTCAAGGCCCCTTTAAAAACTCGTACTTTTATTTTACCACGTGCACCCGGCTCGTAACGGCTTTTAATGGTTCCGCCAATATTTAGGTCCGTACACTTGACAAGCTAAATCGCTATGTAAAACAAAAACGCCGCTCAATGAGCGACGTTTTCGTAAGAACTCAGAAATTAATTACTTGTTAGTAATTGCATCACGAGCAGCTTCACTTAAGTTGTAGAAGCCGTGGATACCTTTGTATTCTGAAGTGCTTTCAAGTTGGTCTTCAATCCGCATTAATTGGTTGTATTTAGCAATCCGTTCAGTACGGCTCATTGAACCAGTCTTGATTTGGCCAGCGTTCATTGCGACAACTAAGTCAGCAATGGTCGTGTCTTCAGTTTCACCAGAACGGTGAGAAACAACTGCAGAGTAGCCAGCTTGTTTAGCCATTTCGATAGCTTCAACAGTTTCAGTTAAAGTACCGATTTGGTTAACTTTGATTAAGATAGAGTTGGCAACGCCCATCTTGATCCCCTTGTTAAGGTAGTCAGTGTTCGTAACGAATAAGTCGTCACCAACGATTTGAACTTTCTTACCAAGCTTTTCAGTGGCCATCTGCCAGTCTTCCCAGTTGTTTTCATCCAAAGGATCTTCGATGGAAACGATTGGGTACTTGTCAACGATGCTGTCAAGTAAGTCAACGAATTCTTCGGCAGTAAATGATTTACCATTTTCGCCTTCACCCTTTAAGTCGTACTTGCCAGTTTCGGTGTTGTAGAATTCAGAAGCAGCACAGTCGAAGGCGATTGCGATATCTTTACCAGGCTTGTAGCCGGCACGTTCGATAGCTTCAACCAAGATTTCGAATGGTTCTTCGTTGTTCTTCAAGTCAGGTGCAAAACCACCTTCATCACCAACGGCCGTTGAGTATCCGCGTTCGTTCAAGATAGCTTTCAAGTTATGGAAAGTTTCTGAACCCATACGAACAGCTTCTTTAACTGAAGAAGCACCAACAGGCATGATCATGAATTCTTGGAAGTCAACGTCGTTGTTAGCGTGTGCCCCACCATTGATAACGTTCATCATTGGAGTAGGTAAGACGTGGGCGTTGAAACCGCCAAGGTAGTTGTATAATGGCATTTCAAGTTCGTCAGCAGCAGCACGTGCAGCGGCAATTGAAACACCTAAGATAGCGTTAGCACCTAACTTAG
The DNA here is from genome assembly GCA_937916845.1 of uncultured Lactobacillus sp. GTDB lineage: Bacteria > Bacillota > Bacilli > Lactobacillales > Lactobacillaceae > Lactiplantibacillus > Lactiplantibacillus paraxiangfangensis. Next base: position 49,890 of record CALFSK010000043.1, read on the forward strand.
CTTTGTTAGGAGTACCATCTAATTTGATCATTGCTTGGTCAATGGCACGTTGATCAGTTACATCGTAACCAACGATTTCCTTAGCAATAATTTTGTTAACGTTGTCAACGGCTTTAGTAACACCTTTGCCCATGTAACGGCTCTTGTCGCCATCACGTAATTCAACGGCTTCGTGTTCACCAGTTGAGGCACCTGAAGGAACGATACCACGGCCAAATGCACCGGTTTCAGTATAGAGTTCAACTTCAACAGTTGGGTTACCACGTGAGTCTAAGACTTCGCGAGCATAAATATCTGTAATAATAGACATTAATTTCTCTCCTTAAATTTTGCTAATTTTGGTTCACATTTATTGTAGAAGTTTGCAATCCAACTTGCAATAACTAATTAGTTATTTTGGTAGTTTACAAGTTCTAAGAATGATTTTGGTTCCATTGAAGCACCACCGACTAAGCCACCGTCGATGTCAGCTTTGCTCATTAAGTCAACAACGTTAGCAGGTTTTACACTACCACCGTATTGAATACGAACTTTGTCAGCAACTTCTTGTGAGTACAGACCGGCAACAGTCTTACGTACTACGGCACAAATTTCTTCAGCTTGGTCGCTAGAAGCAGTCTTACCAGTACCGATAGCCCAGATTGGTTCATAAGCAATAACTAATGAACTAACTTGGTCAGCAGATAAGCCCTTCAAAGCAGCTTTGATTTGGCCTGAAACCCATGATTCTGCTTCGCCGGCTTCACGTTGTTCTAACGTTTCACCACAGCAGATGATTGGTAACATGTTGTTCTTGAAGATTGCATGAGCTTTCTTGTTGATGTCTTCGTCAGTTTCGTGGAAATAGCCACGACGTTCTGAGTGACCAATCACAACGTAGTCAATACCCAAGTCAGCTAATGCAGCTGGTGAAGTTTCACCAGTAAAGGCACCAGCATCTTCGAAGTATGCATTTTCAGCAGCAATCTTTAAGTTAGAACCCTTAGCAGCTTCGACCATTTCTTGTAAGAAAAGGGCTGGAGCAGCAACAACTGATTCAACTTTTGATGGATCTGGTAATTGATCCTTAACTGCGTTAACGAAAGCTAAAGCTTCGCTAGCAGTTTTGTTCATTTTCCAGTTACCGGCAATAATAGGTGTACGCACGATAAACCTTCCTTTCGGAGAACAGAATTATTTGTTAGAGATAGCAGCAATACCAGGTAATTCCTTACCTTCAAGGTATTCAAGTGAAGCACCGCCACCAGTAGAGATGTGGGTTAACTTGTCGCCAACGCCAAGTTGCTTAACAGCGGCAGTTGAGTCACCACCACCAACGATAGTCGTTGCGTCAGTTAAAGTTCCTAAGAATTCACCGACTTCAAGGGTACCCTTGGCGTAGTTGCTCATTTCGAACACACCCATAGGTCCGTTCCATACAACCGTCTTAGCATCTTTCAAGACATCTTTGAATTCTTGAATAGACTTAGGACCGATGTCTAAGGCCATGTAACCATCAGGAATGGCACCATCAACAACCTTGTGCGCAACATCGTTGTCAAACTTTTCAGCAACAACGGAGTCACTAGGTAAGACCAACTTGTCGCCGGCCTTTTCGATGATTGACTTAGCTAAATCAATCTTGTCTTTTTCAACAAGTGAGTTACCAATACCCATGCCTTTAGCAGCATAGAAAGTATAAGTCATCCCACCACCGATGATGATCTTGTCAGCTTTGCTGATTAAATGATCGATAACACCGATTTTGTCGGAAACTTTAGCCCCACCTAAGATAGCAACGAATGGGTGCTTAGGATTGTCAACGGCGTCGCCTAAGAACTTGATTTCCTTTTCCATTAAGAAACCAGCGGCAACTTTGTCCATGTTTGAAGCAATCCCAACGTTAGAAGCATGCTTACGGTGAGCAGTACCAAAGGCATCGTTGACGTAAACGTCACCGAGTGAAGCCCAGTACTTGCCTAATTCAGGATCGTTACCTGATTCGCGCTTAACTTGTTCGCCGTTAACAACGTCTTCGAAACGAGTGTTTTCAACAACTAAGACGTCACCGTCGTTCATGTTGTTGATAGCCGTTTCAAGTTGTTCGCCTTCAGTAACAGGTACGAAGGTAACAGGCTTGTTTAATAAGTTTGAGAGACGTTCAGCAACTGGACGTAAGCTCAAGCCCTTCTTATCGTCTTCACTCTTAATCCGACCTAAATGTGAGAACAAGATGGCTTTACCATCATGTTCGATGACGTATTTGATCGTTGGTAAAGCAGCAACGATCCGGTTGTCATCACCAATCTTGCCGTCTTTAATAGGAACATTAAAGTCGACACGAATTAAAACTTTTTTATCTTTAACATCTAAATCTGAAACGATTAATTTAGCCAATGTTAAATCCTCCTAAAATTCGTGAATACTAATAAAAAAACGGCAAGAGGAGTTTGCCTCCCCCCGCCGTCAAAAACCGTATGCGGTTTTAAAGTTCTAACTATCTAATCAAATATTAGAGAGTAGCGAACTTCAATAAAGTACGTACCATTTGGCAAGTGAAGCCGTATTCGTTATCGTACCAAGCAACAGTCTTAACCAATTGGTTTTCACCATCGGAAGTAACTTCAGTTTGGGTAGGATCGAAGATTGAACCGAAAGTAGTACCGATAACATCAGATGAAACGATTTCGTCATCGTTGTAACCGAATGATTCGTTACCTTCAGTATGCTTCTTGATAGCAGCGTTAACTTCGTCAGCAGTAACTTTCTTGTCTAAGATAGCAACTAATTCAGTTAATGAACCGTCAACAACACCAACACGTTGTGCATGGCCTTGTAACTTACCTTGTAATTCTGGGATAACTAAGCCAAGAGCTTTAGCAGCACCAGTTGAATGAGGAATAGTGTTTACACCGGCAGCGCGGGCAGCACGGAAGTTACCACCACGAACAGGGCCGTCAAGCAACATTTGAGTTGAAGTGTAAGCATGGATAGTGGTCATAGTACCAACCTTGATACCGAATTCTTTGTTTTCAAAGAATGCTAATGGTGCAAGGCAGTTAGTAGTACATGAACCAGCAGAAACGATACGGTCATCTGAGTTTAAGATGTCATCGTTAACGTTGTAAACGATAGTCTTCAAGTCTGAACCAGCTGGTGCAGAGATCAATACACGCTTAGCACCGGCGTCCAAGTGAGCTTGTGACTTAGCCTTTGAAGTGTAGAAACCAGTACATTCGAGGACGAAGTCAACGCCATCATTCTTAACCCAAGGAATGTTTTGTGCTTTAGGTTCAGCATAAACACGGTATTTCTTACCGTTAACGATGATTGAATCATCGGTTGCTGAAACGTCAGCGTCCAAAGTACCATGAGTTGAATCATACTTCAAAAGATGAGCCAACAATGCAGGTGAAGTTAAATCGTTAATAGCAACAACTTCGATATCACTTGACTTTGCACCAAGTTCTAAGATACGACGGAATGCTAAACGACCGATACGTCCGAAACCATTAATACCAATTTTTACAGACATACTAGAATTTCCTCCTTGTGGAAATAAAAATATTTTTATTTTAAAAAGCAACTTCAATATAGAAGATTACTTCTTTAAAATCAAGTTTGCTGCACCTTCATCCGTGATTAAACACGTCTGTTTAGGTGCGATGTTCTTCATATACGCCTCAATCGCGGTTGCCTTAGAGGCACCTCCCGCAATTGCGAGTATAATCTCCCGATCGGCCAGTTCTCCGATTTGCAAGCCAATCCGCGGAATCCGGTAGACCACGTTACCCTCTCGATCAAAGAAGTAACCAAAGGCTTCACCGATCGCATGGCGACCATGTAACACCTTTATCTGATCTTCCGACATATTCCGCCGGTGAGCCATCGCAGTGGCATCGCCAATGCTATGGACCACGACATTTGCTTGCCGAATAATCGCCAACACCTCTTGGATACTAGGTTCCTTAAGGAGCGGTTCATAAGTTCGTTCACTGACCTGTTCTGGTACAAACAGTGACCGGAATTTCCCTCCAGTGTGTTGTGCCATTTGTGACGCAATTGTGTTAGCTTGAATCGCAACCGATTCACCAACACCACCACGTGCGGGCACGAATAACAAATCACGCTTGTTCGCTAAGCGATTAGTTAGGTGATTTGCAACGTGCTCCATGGTGTGACCACCCATTACCGCAACGATGTTCTTACCTTCTGGCAACAACTGCTGTAATAGCTGGTTCACTTCTTCGCCCATGGTCCCAATAACTTTTAACTGTCGATCGGAGTCGCCGGAAACGATGATGCACCGTTTAATGTTAAAACGTTGTGCTAACTGTCGTTCCTTCTGGCGAATCCCCATCAGCTCATCCATAAACTGACTCAGTCCGAGTAAAACGTCTTGTCCCTGCTGCGTCACCTGCATCCCCGACTTGCTTGTCATAATCAAATCAAGTTTGCGTAAGGTATCCGTTTCAGTTCGCAACGTCCGCTCGCTGACGTCTAAAGTTTGTGCTAACAACCGACGTCCAACTGGGGCCATCCAATTAATAGTACGCAACACCAAGTAACGACGACTCAGCATGTCCACCATATCTGGGGCAATTGCCTCAATCCATTGAATATCTGAATGCATGGCATCCAACCTGCTCTCTAGTGGGACGGATCTAGTCCAGCTATGTCGAATAACGACCCAAAGACTTCAAAAAACAAAGCACACAACTCAAATTTACTACGAAATCGATGTTGCATACCTCTCTTACCACAACAAGAATTATAACAGGTTCGGTTAGCCGTTGCAAATTAAACAGCGTGACTCGGTAGAACCGATTGGTCTAAATACAGCCAATTACTATTATTCGGTCTTTAAGTACTGTTTTCGTTTAGACGAAGCCGGAATGTTAAGATTTTCCCGATATTTAGCGACTGTTCGCCGGGAAAGTTCGACATTCTCTTCCTTAAGAATCTGAACTATTTTCTGGTCTGAAAGCGGTTTTTCTTTATTTTCCTGTTCAACCAGGGCAATAATTCGGTGCTGAACGTTGTCTGCTGACACCAATTGGCCATCAGTGGGACGCTTGGTGACCGCCTTGGTAAAGAAACGTTTAAGTTCAAACATTCCGAAGTCCGTTTGAATGTACTTTCCATTAATACTTCTACTGATTGTTGATTCATGGACTTGTAACTGTTGCGCGACATCCCGCAATAATAATGGCTTTAGTTCCGTACTCCGCTCCAGAAAGAAATCGGCCTGACGTTCAATGATCGCACTTCCGACCCGAAAGATAGTTGATTCGCGTTGTTCTAGGCTACTTGCAATCCATTCATACTCAGATTTCTTTTCTTTAAGGTACTCCGTGACCTGCTGATCCCCGTGGCGGTTCATTTGTTGATAGTAGCTACTTTGAAACTTTACGACCGGTTGCGCCATGGACGCCGTCCGAAGCGCCAACTGACCCTCGTGATTGGTGACAACTAGATCAGGGAAAATATAGCCGGTCGTTTCTTGACCAACCGCCGTCCCCGGTACCGGACTGAGTGTCCGCACGTAGTCATAAACACTCGAGATATCAGCCAACCCGACACCGTACTGTTTGGCCAGCTGTTCCCAGTGCCGATTAACAAAGGCTTCAAAGTTTTCTTCTAATATAATGTACGCTAAATTGGGTGCATGGTCGTCATTCTCCGTTTGCAGCATCAGGGCTTCTTGCAAACTGCGTGCCCCGACACCCGGTGGATCAAGTTGTTGTAATAACGTTACTGCATCGAGTAGCTCGATCGACGTCGCCCCAGTTTCTTGCTTTGCTTGTGCTTCATCGAGTCGCAAATACCCGTTTACATCAACGTATTCAATTAAGTATAAGACGATTTTTCGCAGGGGCGTATCTCGCATCGTCAAATGAATCTGATCTAATAAGTATTCAAATAACGAGTGTTGATTAGTTGTCGATACTCGTTCAATAAAATCGTTTTTAGCCGTGACGTTTTTGGCTGCGTCCAACCCACTATGGTTCGCATTCCAGTTAGTATCAACGTCAATTAGTGGGTTTTCGAGGGCTTTTTGGGTGAGAAAGTCTCGTAATTCCTCAACGTTGAACTGCAACATCTGAATCGACTGCTGCAACCGTTGAGTCATGGCTAGTTTTTGTGATTGCCGTTGTTGCTGGCGAAAGCCTTGGCCTAGTGCCATAAATAATTCCTCCCAAATAAATTTTTATTTAAAACCCTTGTGTTTTTATCCATAATCCGCTAAACTATAATATGTTGTTTAGGCGCCCGTAGTGTAATGGATCGCACGTAAGATTCCGGTTCTTGAAATGGGGGTTCGATTCCCTCCGGGCGCAT
>CALFSK010000044.1 GCA_937916845.1 uncultured Lactobacillus sp.
AAAATGAATTGGTTTCCTCATAAAGTTCCTCATCAACAGCCGTTGACAAAGAGCCCTTTAAATACTTGTGCCAAACGTAACCTTTAACTTTGTTATTTGATGAGTGAACGTAGTAATAAAGGTACTTCTTGCCGTTGTACTTGGTAATGTGGGCCTTCTTCGTCGCAATTAAACGTGTCTTAGCATAGTTTTTTAAGTTATTTTTCTTAACGAATTGGAAGTTCTTAGAGGAGCCTTTGAGCTGGTAAACGGCACCCTTAGACTTTTTCCCGTTAACAACCCGGTAATTTTTAGCCTTCATTGTCGTTTTCTTGGTAACTTTATTATCCAAGCGTGTCACATACTTATGCCATACCCAGCCTTCGTTTTTACCTGATTTCACATGGTAGTACAAGTATGTTTTACCATTGGTCCGTGCAACATAAGCACGTTTATCAACTTTAAGATACTTAGATTTGACATCTTTCAGATTAAACGCAGTCTTAAAGGTAAAGTTACTCTTGGAACCATTAAGATCATAAGCCTTGGCACTTACACTTGCCTTTTTAACCTTATAATAGTTCGCTACTTTGCCCTTTTCTTTAGTAAAGCTCTTACCCATCATTTGCTTGAAAGTCAACAAGGATTGTAATGGGTTCCCGTTAGGATCAAAGAGCGCTTGATTATCATAGGAAGAGGCACCCCAATACGCATCAACATTAGCTTTTTCACCAGCGTAACCAGCATCACCATAGTAATCGGCAGCATACTTAGTCGCCCAGCCAGAGCCGTACTTAACATCCATATCACGGTTGTATTGATAGTTATTCCAACCAGCTTTAACTGGAATCCACGCAGGCTCCCAATAAAATGCACCAAGGGCCTTGCCATTACCATTTTGCATCACTGTCTTCCAAACGTCACTGATACTATCAGATTGTCCTTGAACAGAAATTTTGAATGGTGGATTGGCAATATCTCCAACAATGTTCGGCTGACCATCCATATCATCGGTCGTGTATGGGTAACTCATTTCCATTACGGCAAACTTCTTACCATACTTTTTAGTGATGACGTTTTCCGCACCGATTAACTTATCATCAGGACCATTCCAGTGTGGGTAGAAGGTTGCGCCCATCACATCATAATCAACCTTATTAGCTTTTAATTCACCAGCAATCTTGTCAAAAGAAGCGGCGGTTGGTGATTCATAATGAACTGCGGCTAGTGCGTTAGGTGCATACTTATGAACAACATTGACGCCTTCAGCTAAATACTGCATATACTTAGCCGGATCAGATTCCTGCATCATACCCTTAGTCGTTTCATTTCCGACTTGGACCATCCCAACGTTCACGTCGGCGTCCGCCATTGCGAGCATGACTTTTTTGGTATAATCATGCACGGCCTGCTTTTTTTGTTCGAAGGTATAATTCTTCCAAGCTTTTGGCAAGGCTTGCTTACCAGGATCAGCCCAAAAATCAGAATATTGCAAATCAATCAAAACTTTCATATGATGCTTAGTTGCATCTTTCCCAGTTTTAATTGCGTTAGCTAGCGTTGAATCACCCGCACCATAAGAATGACCATCCTTATCGTAAGGATCGTTGAGAATTCTTAACCGTACGTAGTTAACACCAGCATCCTCCAACGTCTGCATAATATCTTGTTGCTTGCCCTTATAGTTGTAATACTTTACACCAGCATTCAACTCAGCTTGCAAACTAGAAATATCGACCCCACGAATCGTATTCTTCGTAACCCCTTTGACGGGCGCAACCGTGACCTTGTCATCCTTGGCATTGGTTGTCCCATCGGCATTGGCCTGCGCATTGAGTCCAATTGAACTCAAGCCCAATAAAACGGCCGCAACCAGTAATCCTTTGTGTTTCATAACTAATTTTCCCCGCTTTCTACAAACTACACTAATCATACGTCATTTATAATCTCACAAATATAGTTATATTTAAATACATTTCACTAAAAAAGCGCAGTTATTTGTTCAATAACTGCGCTTTCCTGATCACTTAAAACTTCACTGTTTGCATCAAGATATCCTGAATTTCGTAGGCCACCTGGTTATCCGTCGAAAAAACACCTTGATTTTCGAACAGCACCAGGGCAACTTTACCATCCCGAGTCCCCATATAGTACGTATGGAATTCGTTATCGTTTCCCCCAACTCGAATGTGACCATTAGGCTGGTAATAAACCCCACCTGAATACTGGAAGGCAAAATCATTCGTTAACTCTGCCAATCCTGCTTGCCCGAGCAACTTACCACTCTGTAACTGATACATGAACTTATAGTAGTCACCTACACTCATATACAGGCTCCCACAGCCTAGCTCACTGGACTGCAGCGGCTTGGATAAGATTGTCCCCTGTGAAAGCCCGTTCGTTAGCCGGTACGCCAATGGATTGACGATATTACCAGGAATCTCATCATACCCAAACGTGTGCTTCAGTCCAAGGGGCCGAATAATCACGTTCTGTAGCATCGTCATGTAAGATTTATGTGACACCTTCCGGATTATGCCTGCCAAAATCGTGAAGTTCGCGTTCGTATAGAAATACGCATGATTTCCGGTTGAGAGCACGTGCTTCAACGTGAAGGCGATCTGCGCCTTTTCAGTTGGCAAAATCGACCTTGGTGTCGTTTCAGTCATCCGAATTCCCGAACGGTGGTCTAATAGTTCGCGAATCGTGATCTGATTCGCGTACGGCACCTGCGGATAAAATTTGCTCAACGGTGTCGTCATACTGAGTTGCCCCTTATTGATCAAATGCTGAACCACGGTTGCCGTGACTGCTTTTTGTAATGATGCTAACGGATAAACTTCCGTCGCCGTATTCCGCGTATTTTTAGATAAATCAGCGTACCCATACGTTTTCGTCTTCACCCCGGCCGGACCGTTCGTCGTCACCAGCAACGTCCCCATAATATTATGACTTTTAATTAAGGCATCAATCTTACTCATCGCCTGTGCTTCGGTCAGTTGCCCTGGAAGGGGCTTTTGTACTGGCTGTTTTTTCGGTGCAGGCTTCTTTTTCTTTGGAATTGCCCGGGTACTATTAATCCGCGCCATTTTAGGGGCGGGTTGGGTTTGACGATTAACTAGCTGATTCCCCCATAGGCCCAATCCAATTATCATCAACAATCCTGGTATTCCAAGCACAACTAACCACGACTTTTTCTTCATCCCAAAGCCCCCCCAATCTTGTATCCATAGCGTACGACGCACCCGAAAAAAAAGCACGCAGAGCAACGTTAATGTTAGTCGACCAAACCAAGATTCAGACTAGGGTTAATCATAATAACTAAAAATAGACTATATTTTAGTGATTTTGACTCGTGCAATTACCGAACAAAACCATTAAACTTAGTTCCATAGTTAACTTAAAACATGGAAGGATGATTATATGAGTCAAGCAACCAACTACCTACAACACGTTTATGAGGTCATCGAACACCGTGATCCCAATCAAGCTGAATTTTTAGAGGCCGTCCACGACTTCTTCCAAACCATGACGCCCGTTTTTGAACAACATCCCGAATACATCGAAGCTAATATTTTGGAACGTTTAACGGAACCCGAACGCGTCATTCAATTCCGCGTCCCATGGTTAGACGATGCCGGCCACGCTCAGGTCAGCCGGGGCTTCCGAGTTCAATTCAACTCAGCCATTGGCCCGTACAAAGGTGGCTTGCGCTTGCACCCTTCCGTTAATCTAAGTATCGTTAAATTTCTCGGCTTTGAACAAATTTTCAAAAACGCCTTAACTGGCCTCCCAATCGGCGGGGGTAAAGGTGGCTCCGACTTTGACCCTAAGGGGAAGTCAGACAACGAAATTATGCGCTTCTGCCAAAGCTTCATGACTGAACTTAGCAAGTACATCGGTCTTGATACCGACGTTCCCGCTGGTGACATTGGTGTCGGTGGCCGTGAAATCGGCTACTTATACGGTCAATACAAGCGGTTACGTGGCGCAGACCGGGGCGTTTTAACTGGTAAGGGCCTCAGCTACGGCGGTTCTCTCGCACGTCCCGAAGCGACCGGCTACGGCTTAGCTTACTACACTAATGAAATGCTAAAAGCTAACAACGCTTCATTTACGGGGAAACGGGTTGCCATTTCAGGCGCTGGTAACGTCGCCATCTACGCCATTCAAAAAGTTGAAGCGCTTGGTGGCAAGGTGATCACCTGTTCAGACTCTGACGGCTACGTTATCGACGAAAACGGCATTGACTTCAAATTAGTTAAGCAAATTAAAGAAGTTGAACGTGGGCGGATCAAGGAATATGCCAACCGCGTAACGACCGCAACGTACGTTGAAGGTAGCGTTTGGAACGCCAAACTAGCCTACGACATCGCCTTGCCATGTGCCACTCAAAACGAAATTGACGGCGCTAAGGCCCAAACGATTATCGCTAACGGTGCCAAGGCCGTTGCTGAAGGGGCCAACATGCCAAGTAGCCCCGAAGCCATTGCTGCCTATCAAAAAGCTGGCGTTCTATACGGCCCAGCTAAGGCAGCCAATGCGGGTGGTGTTGCCGTTTCTGCCCTCGAAATGAGTCAAAACAGTATGCGGCTCAGCTGGTCGTTCGAAGAAGTTGACGGTCGCTTGCAGACCATCATGCAAAACATCTTCGCAAACTCCGTGGCTGCTGCTGACAAGTACGACGTTAGTGGTGATTACCTTAGTGGGGCCAACATTGCTGGCTTCACCAAAGTTGCCGACGCAATGCTGGCACAAGGTTTAGTTTAACCGGTTCTAGAATTAAAAAAGCGCAGTTCAGAAATCTAAAATTTCTGAACTGCGCTTTTTGATATCGTTAAACCTTATCATCTGGATAACCTGTGTGAGCCACTAGCTGAGAATAAGTCTCATGCAAAGTCAGTGCTGCGACCTTCCAGCCAAGCTTCAATAGTGGAATCAGCCGCAACGGGTCTTCAACCGGAATACCGTGTTCGTGTGCAAATTTACAAATAGCAGGTAAAACTTCCATATCAGAATTAGCAAAATAATAATTACCGGTATCCGTTAAAACAAAGATTGTGGCCCGAAAAGCATGCCGGGGATCCAGTCCCTGGCTCACGTGCCACCGAATCGCCCCGATTTGAATCCGTCGCACCGCACTCAACGGCATTTCGCCGAGGTTCCGGCCCTCTGGCGACCATAAAACGACTTGTCGTGGTGTCAGCTCCACCATGGCATATTTTTCACTCCGAGTGCCGGATAACCGCCGAAGCCAGTTACGTTCAGGCTCAGGTTTAGGATACTCTTGCCCCTGGATTTCAAAGTGAAACGGCACAATACACTTCTGAGCACGATCAATCGCCCGGTAATGGCCAGCAATCTGATGATTAGCAAAAACAGACGTCATTGGTTTAAACATTACGGTCACTCCCCTCACCGTCAGTATACGCTTTCATCACTAAAATAACACCAATTTGTTACGGCTTTGAAGTAGACCAAAAACAGGGCCCAATTACGATTGTAATCAGGCCCTGTTTTGACTTGTCGCTTAGTTCTCATTTATGTGCTTGAATAATATCTCATTACAAATATGTGCGCTGACAATTTAAAATTAATTTAACTCGCCATCCCCGATTCAGACAACTAAACGCAAGCGCCACTCACGAAATCAGTGACGGACTGACTTCAACTACACCCTTTGACACCATATTCACAACTTTCAAATTGCTTGACCTAATCAGGTCTATGCCTATTATAGCATCATTGTGAGCGCTTACACAATTATGGCCGATAAATTTATTGATAATAAAAGAAGCTTACCAACTAGGCAAGCTTCTCTTTATTAGTCGTTATCTTGGTCGTCTTGGTTCGCTTCACTATCATCAAAATCAGCGGGCATAATCGCAAAATTGCTTGCTTCAGTTGAAAGTAAAGCGGCGTAAGCACGGACTTTAGCTGATAAAGCAGGGATAATTGCACCGTTAAGATTATTCAACATATCCTGTTCATCATCTTCAACGCCCTTATCATCGGCTTGGCGTTCGATGATGCCGACCATTTCACCACTCAACCGTACGATTGCAAAAACCGTTGCGGATAAGTCATACATGTCTTCTTTATAAGTGACATTTAATTGGGCTTGAACCACGTCATCGCCAAAAGTCTTCTTAACGTCGGGGTTAGCTGGCGTGTAGCTGAATTGGCCTTGGCCAGGTTCGTCTTTGGATTCATCGCGATCATAGACGATTTGGAAATGTAAATCTTGGATAGCTGAGTTTAAAATTTCAATATTCATAGATTGGAAACTCCCTTTTATATAATACCTTCACCATAAAGGAAATAGGTCCAAAATACAATCAAATTTCCGTGCTTTTCGTGAATAATTCATCAAGATTTGATTAACTTGACGTAAAGGCCACTAATCTGAGATTGATTGACGAATTTCGTTATAACCCTTAAACTAATCAATGAGTTTGATTAGGGAGGAATTATGATTAAGAAGAGCAAACTGATGACCGCCATTATTATTTTGAGTTTGGGAACCGGCTTACTTGCAACCCCCGGTGTAACGGCACAAGCAATGCGTGTCCGCGCCCCCCGAACCTTCTTACGTTGGCGCTTCAAACGAAACGTTTCAAAGCGTCACCACGTCAAGCAGCATCACCATAAGAAATATTCGCACCGGCGTTAAATAAAATATGACTAAAGCTAGCGGTTCAGAAACCAGTTGATTTCTGAACTGCTAGCTTTTTATCCGAAACGTGCGCTAAAAGGCAATTCGCTCCGCTTAACCCGGCATCAGGGCTCATTCCAAGCCCAGGAATAATCCCTGATTCCACGTTAATGCTCACAAATTAGTCGCCTTTTATCCCACTCTTAATTCCGCGGTTGCTGCTGATTTTGCCGCCGAATACTATCTGGCACCTTTTCAACCAAGAGGTATTGCCGAATTAACGCCACAATTTGCTTGTTCTGTGGTAAATCCGAATGGGCCGTATTCGCACCAGTCACCGTTATTTCGGTAAAGTGTTTAACCTGATTTTGATAGATGTACTTCCCGTAATTGACACTATTGGCCGGGACCGTCCCGTCACTAGAATAGTTCTCGGTTCCCGCAATCGAGTACACGGTGAGCGATTCTGGCAACCCGCTGCGGTACTTGTATAGTTCTTTAAACATGCTCGTCTTTGCCGTCGTACTCGTAGATTCCATGTTATACGGTGACGCAATCGTCATTAAGCGATCAACGTGGACTTTCGGGCTTTGTTTTAAATACCGCTCTAAAAATAGCGTCCAAATCAGGCCACCATTAGAGTGTCCTAATGCCGAGAAATGATTAAATTTATAAGTCTTAATTAATTCCTTCAGCGCGGTATTCAACCAGACAGCTTGCTTATCAATGTTGGCCTTGCCGTCCTTGTTATTGGCAAAGCCAATAACAATAAACGGTTCCTTATCGTGATTGTCGATGCTTCCGCTATACTTAATCGAGCCATCCGTTTGAACCGTTAGCTTCAAAACGCTGTGTTTCTTCGGCGTTTCTTTACCTAGCTCGGTAATCAAGCTGTCAAATCGGTTCTGGGTCGCACTCGAGCCCGGAATCATAATAACTGGGGCCATCTGACTTCGGTCCGCATTTTTTAGCGTTTTAATATTGGCCTGCGACCACGTATAGGCTGGCCAACAAACCCCAACTAGCACAACGAGTCCGAGCACCCATTTCCACCAATTACGCTTCATCTTTGACCACCGTCCCCTCAGTTTGGTTAGCAAGCAGGACAAATGGCAAATAAATGGCCGTCGCTACTAGTAGGTTAATTAGACTAACAACTAGCGCGCGCCAATCCCCACCAGTCCCTAACCAGCCAATTAAAAATCCCGGCGTTGTGCGGTCAACCGGATAAACGACCGGCGGCATCAGTTGCAGTTTTAGCGCTGCCCAACTGATCACCATGGTCACCATCGGCGTTACGACAAACGGGATCGCTAAAATTGGACTGTACGCAATCGGTAAGCCGACCAATAACGGCTGATTAAAGTTAAAAATCGCTGGTAACCAGCTTGCTTTAGTCACGGCGCGATAGCTTTGATTATGGGAACGCCATAAAATGGCAATGACTAACGCCAAGGTCATCCCGGGACCCCCAACGTTTGCAAAGCTATCAAAAACGGTGTGTAGTGTGATTGGATTAGGCGCCCCCCACGCCGAGCCGTGTTGCAAGGCGTACTGTAAGTTTTGAACCGTGCTAATGGCGCTATTACCGCTGTAATCAACAGGTCCAATAATCCCAATCAACCAAAATAAATTGCTTAATACCGTGGTCCCAAGCATCGTGCTCAACATGGCACCGGGATTGATGAACGGTAACGTAAAGACTTTGTAAAATAGACCGTTTAAGCCGTACTTGCTCACGAAGCTAACCCCGTACCCAATGCCGCTAAATAAAATCACACCCACGACAAGGGGTAACCTGTTGTACCGTGCCCGTAACAGCAAGTGTTGCTGCGTCTCAATGGCTTGGTGGGTATGTGGTCGGCGGACCAGGTGCGTAAATAGCCACCCCGTCACCAGTCCCACTAGTAAGGCTAAAAAAATGCCCTGCGTCCCTAAATTATTTTCTAAAAACTGGGAGACGTTTGCATCACGTCGATTAAAGACAGCGTAGTTAAAATTCAACATCATAAAACTAATGGCCGCGCTGATTCCCGCCAATAAGTTATCACGCTGGGCGGAACGAGCCACAAAATTGGCGGCCGCAAACGCTGCAATGACTGCAATAATTCCGTTAATACTTTGGCTTAGCATGCTCGTATAAGTTGTGAGCTGCGAAAAACCAGGTACCCAGTGACTCAGGCCGTAAATATGATTTAAAAACCCGTTTTTTTGAAAGATTGCTTGGTTAACTAAACTAATATAAGTGCCAATCAGCACAAATGGAAACAGCAACGTTAAGGAGTCTCGCAACGCGCGCCAATACCGTTTGTGTTCGACGACCCGTTCAAAATTTAATAATCCGCGTTGTATTTTTTTAATGGTACCCATCCCCCAAAACTTAATTATCTTAAATATACGCTTATCCACTAGCTCTGCCTACTGCCACCACTTATAAAGTGCGTTTGATTTCGTCTTCGTCTTACTATCATTTATAATTATAATAAATATAAATGGAGGTGGTTTTAATGCCTAGTCGTTATACGCACATCTTAGTTCCTGTCGACAGTTCCGAAGCCGCACAAGCGGCCTTTACCGAAGCAGTCAACATCGCCCAGCGTCACGCGGCCCAATTGACCGCCCTGTACGTTGTGAATGACAGTGCCTACCATGCGCCAGCGCTTGATCCGGTTCTTTCCGAATTACTCGACGCCGAAGCCGCGCACGCTCAAGACGCGATGCAGCAGCGACAGCAGTTCGTAACCACTACCACGGTTCCCGATTTTAAAACTGAAGTCACGTACGGCATTCCTAAACGGGCCATCGAAGACTACGCTAAACAACACGCTGAAATTGATTTGATTGTGCTGGGCGCCACCGGTAAAGATTCACCCCACCGGGTGGCCGTTGGCTCAACAACCAGCTACGTGGTCGACCACGCCCCTTGCAACGTGATGGTCATTCGCTAAAAAGCCCGTTAGTTTATGCCACGTTTCAACCATAATAATAGAACAAATAAGGATTCAGAAATATCCATGTGCTATTTCTGAATCCTTATTTTAGTTTTATCCAAAACACTTTAGCGTTACATTCAAACAACCCACAAATTCTCACCGAAGTTTTAAGTTCAGCGATGTGTAGCCGTAGTATCATTAAGTAACCAATTAATTTCTGCGTCAAATAATTATCACAGTGCTTAAATCTTTGGGGGAAATTAGCATGCGACATAAACAACCACGTTATTTGGGGAGCCTGATTGTACTGATTGGCTTAGTCATTTTAGGCTTATCTTTTTTATTCATCGGTTATGATAACTCCGATGCCAGTGTCGGTGATCAGCGCCTATTTCAAACTCGGCTAACACGGATCACGGCCACTGACAACGGTGAATGGCGCGTCACGGGAACGACGAGCGCACCGTCCGGGGCTAAGATTATCGCCCTGGGTACGACGGACGTTGCTTCGGTTGCCAGCTCACTAACTAGCACCACCGCTTGGTCACGTGTCCGTCACGGTCAATTTACAGCGACGATTAATGCTTATAACGCTACAACCAGTCATCAATACCGTGCCGGTCAGCTTGTCCCGGTCACGGTAGTTGCGGTGACCGATTACCAGCAGCGCCAGTATAATTTACTGCCCGCCGCCCTACGTGACCAATTGCAACAGTTTGCACCACACCAACTTAAACTGACCGAACAACTGGCCCAATTTTGTCAGGAATCGTATCATCAATATAATCTATAAAATACTAGGCGACTGGAATTGGCATAATCAATTTCAGTCGCCTAATGTTTATAGATTTTTTTCGAAATAAAAACTGCTTCACATCAACGTAATCGCCGATATGAAGCAGTTTTAGTCTGTTTTTACTGATCCCACCCGGACTCGAACCGGGATCAACCGCTTAGGAGGCGGGTGCCCTATCCAGTTGTGCTATGAGACCATAACCAATCCGTAAAATATCATCTCACGGATTGCGTCATTTGGCAATTACCTATTTACTGAAGCGGTCGCGGTTCTTTTTCCGCATCCCCTTCTTCTTGGAATGCTTATTGTGACCCTTATGCTTCTTTGGCATGGCTTTTTCTGCTTTAGCCGGTTTCACTAATTGATCATTGGTCTCAGCGACACGCTTAACCTTGTCAGGATGCCCAGCATCACCGACCCGGTGGCGACCATTTGCCGCTTCTCCGGCCTTTTCTGGGTGATCAAACGTCAACGGTGGCACCACCCGATCAGGCTTGGTATCCACAATTTGATAGCCAACTAAGTAACCGGGTTTAATTTCGTAGTCCGTCTCCGCCATCAGCTTCTTGAAGTCACGAATATCGTGATCATCACCCATGGTCAAGACTAACCCTTCGGCACCCATCCGGCCAGTCCGGCCACTACGGTGAATGTAGGTCGTCACGTCTTTTGGCAACTGGTAATTAATAACCGCTGGCAATTCAGGAACGTCTAATCCCCGGGCAGCTAAATCAGTCGTCAATAACAATTCGACCTTACCCTGACGAAACAGTCGTAACGCCTTTTCACGTTCAACTTGACGCTGATTACTCGTTAACGCCACGTAATTAACGTGTTGGTGCCGCAATTCAACGGCCACGTGTTGTAGCTCCTGCATCTTGTTAAAAAATACCAGGGCCCGCAAACGGTCCACGCGGCTAATCCGCTTTAATAGGCTAACCCGTTGCCGGTTACCGACTTCCATCGTGCGGTGACGCACAACCCCCTGTGTCTGGTCAATGGCCCGTACGTCAATTTTTTCAACTGTTTGCCCAAACCACCGGGGAAGTTCATCCAAAATCTTCGTTTCAGTTGCTGAAAAGAAACCTAATTGTAACGTTTCAGCAAAGGTTGCGTCTAAGATTTCGCGAATCTGATCAAGCGTTTCATCCGTCAGCAATTCATCAGCTTCATCAACGATCATGAGCTTCAAATGGCCAAGCTTCAATTTGCCATCCGCAATCAAGTTAGTGACCCGTCCCGGTGTCCCAACGACAATTTCTGGATGCTTCTTAAGCTTTTCAGTCTGACGTTTCACGTTGGCCCCACCAGTAATGGCTAAGACCTTTGCGTCGACTAACTGCGCCCAATCACGGACAACGTTGGTCGTTTGCATGGCCAACTCTTGTGACGGTGCCAAGATTAAGGCTTGGACCCCTTCACCAGGGCGCACCATTTCTAACATTGGCCAAGTAAAGGCTAATGTCTTCCCCGAACCAGTCGGGGCCAGTCCTAAGACTGATTTGCCCGCAGCCATGGGTTCTGCTACCGCCGTTTGAATGGGTGACGGTTCCGTAAAGCCCTGCGCTGCAAACTTTGTTTTAAATACGTCTAACATAGTGCCTCATTTCTATTTATCGGCTAAATCGCGTTCGTCATCGGAAAAGTAGATGTGTCCGGACTGCCGTAAATTAAATAATAGTTTATTAACATTGCGACTCAACTGCCGCCATGCTTGATATTCTTTTTTATGACTAGCTGGATCATTGATCACCATTGCAAAGTCGCGGGCTTCCGCAAGCATTGGATTGGCGTCCGGCTGAACACCGATGTTATGTGCCTGACCGTCCACGTCGTGATAAGTGACTTTGCCCAACTCAGCCGCATTATCCATCACAATGGCATCTTGCAAGCCGTTGATTTCAGATGGTAAAAATGAATTGCTGGTTTTACCCACGTTCAGCGTCACGGTGAAAGCTGGGTAGCGTAAAACTGCCAAGCCCTTCCCGTCGACCTTCGTTGATAACAAGGTTGGGTAATAAGCCACTTCATCCGGCATACCAAACCAGCCAACCGCATCGTAAGCCAGGTAAACGCCGAGGTCTTGCAAAGCCCCACCGGCGAACTTCAGTGAGAAAATGTTAGGTTCTTCGCCCGCCCGCACAGCGTCAAACCGTGAGGAGTACTTCATGTACGTTAAAGTAGCGCCTTGGACCTGTTCAAGCTGGTCAATTTGATCCTTGACCCGTTTAAAGTTAACTTCATGAATCTGGCGCGCCGCCTCAAACAGCAATACGTCTGGATGCGCAGCTAAGCATTCGTCTAACTGCTCAAATTCAGCCTGATTAGCCACGGCGGGTTTTTCAACGATCACGTTCTTGCCGTGTTCGATAGCTAGCTTCGCTTGGGCAAAATGCAAACTATTTGGTGACGCAA
The DNA here is from genome assembly GCA_937916845.1 of uncultured Lactobacillus sp. GTDB lineage: Bacteria > Bacillota > Bacilli > Lactobacillales > Lactobacillaceae > Lactiplantibacillus > Lactiplantibacillus paraxiangfangensis. Next base: position 12,779 of record CALFSK010000044.1, read on the forward strand.
TGTAGACGGCGTCAAAGTCACCTTGACTGAAGAAACGCTCTAAATCCGTAAAGATTGCCCCGGCATGGTTCTTGTCCGCAAAAGCTTGGGCCGTCTCACTGTGCCGTGAATAAACCGTCGTCAGATGCCATTCACCCGACTCACTCGCTGCGTTAATGAATTGTTGTGTGATCCAGTTGGTTCCAATGATTCCTAATTTTAACATGCGTATACCCCTCTCGTTACCGGCAACCGCCGTGACTGGTTGCGCTTACTGATACTTTCATTCTACCAGTTTTATGCACGAAATAGGGCCTTGGAACTTTGAAATTTATGGCCTGTTTAATGGCAAAAAAAAAGTTGCCCAACGGGCAACTTTTTAAAAGTTTGATTATTGTTGAGGAACAACGTTAGTAGCTTGTGGGCCACGATCGCTTTGTTCTTCGTCAAAAGTAACTTTTTGGCCTTCTTCTAAGGTCTTGAAACCGTCAACTTGGATAGCTGAGAAGTGAACGAATACATCGTTGCCATCTTCACCAGTAATAAAACCAAAACCCTTATCAGCATTAAACCATTTTACAGTACCATTTTTCATAAATACAAATCCTCCTAGGATTATCAAATCTAAAGTAACGAAACTATGTTATCAACACCTAAAAGAATTTGCAAGGTAGCAAACTAATGATACTTCTGAACTCCTGTTAAATGCCAATTACATATTATAGATTAACACACTCACCCACCCGATGACAAGTGATGCCAATTTTTATTCCGATTTTCCGTGGAATATCTCATTAAAATTAACAAACGGTTACGTACATTACCTGCGCGTAACAACCATCTAAAAGCTTTGCTAAGAACGGGCTATTTCGTGACGAGCCGGTCCCGTTAGTGGTATATTCTAAGTATAAATGTTAACGAAAGAAGGTTGATCCGGTGAAGCGACGTGGCGCCATTTTATTTGGCCTATCATTACTAGCAGGACTTTCAAGTACATTGGTACGTAAAAAACACCCCAGCAAACTTGCAAGCGGCGATTTAGCCGTCTTTTATGCGGGCACTTGGACCTATCGTGACGAAGAACATCACCGGGATCACAAGCTTGAGATTGACCCTAGCATGCTTATTCGCATCGACGGCCATTCCATGCCAGCAACCGTTGAATCAATTTCTCCAAGCAAACTCGTTTTACTGGATAAATACGGCTTTCACTTAGAGATCAAAGCCAATGAGCAACGACCCGTTGCATTGTTTGACGAAGCGGATAATCACAGTTATGTCATTTTATCCCCACAGCAGTTAGACCAAGCAACCAATTAACACCAATGGAATTGAGGGACCACGACGGGTGTCGTGGTCCCTCCTGCTATTTTTAGCCATTATAATTATTTTAATATTATAGTCTGGAACAGAACTCAAAAACCATTCAGAAATCAATTTCTGGATGGTTTTTCCTATTATGATGGTCGAAACGTGGGCCAAAAGGCAATTTGTTCCGCTTAACCGCCTTTTGGCCCACTCTTTGTCACTTATTCGAGGTCAAACGCGATCAAATTATCGAACTGTTTGACGCTCCCGTTATAAATGAGACCGGTAAATTCTTGGCGCGTGCCGTTTTGCCGGTAAACCGCGCGGTCAGAGTAATGCATAAAGAGCACCCGTTTCGAGCGGTGGTGCGTCGAAGTCGTGTCGTACCATAGGGGCGTCTTTTTTATCACCGGTTTGACTAAGCTCGTTGCTACTCCCGGTGTTGACCAAACCACACACTGGCGATCGTAGTGGGCCGTTAATTTTAAAACTAACGCCCGTAACTTTGCCTGCGCCTGCTTGACCTTGACCGTTTTAGCTGAATAATTGCCATAATATTGAACTTGAATCGCAATCGGTAAGTTACCGATATTATTGCCAACCGTTTTTTCAAAGTACGCCGCCTGGGCATTGGCCGAACTGGAGAAACTAAAAACGTGCACGACCCCAACACCCAAGTCAGTCCCCACGATTCGTTGGTAGTTGCTGGAAAAGTTGTCATCCGAGTAACTTGCCCCCTGCGTCGCGTGTAAGTAGATAAATTTTAGCCCATTATTTTTTAGCGCAGCAAAGTCCAAGTACCCATCATTTTGGGAGACTGCTACCCCGCGGACGTTAAACCCGTCCACGACTTCAGCGCGCTGCCATTGAATCAATGCCAAGACGCCCCAAACGCTACTAATCATAATCAGCAAGACCAACAGCCACGTCAATCGACGCCGCCACCGCGCGCCCCTAGTTTGCGCATATACTGGTCTTAAGCGCTGCTGTTTTGCCATTCCTCATCCATCCTTACCAACTTTATAATTCCGTCCGCGTCTCGCTAATCGCTTCGCGTACCCGACCTAAACTAGCCGCCATCTTAATGTTGCCGTGGACCGCCGTCATCAAGAACAAACTATCGATAATGCTCATCTGCGCAATTAACGACGTCAGTCCCTCCGAACGGTAATTAATTTCCTCGGCTACCGAAATAAACGCTACCGTGCTAGCCTTAGCTAGTGGTGAATTGCCAAAACTCGTTAAGGCGATGACCGGTACTTTTTGCCCGGTCAAGGTTTTTAAAATTTGTAAAGTCTGCTGGTTACGTCCCGTGTGTGAAATCACCACGGCGACGTCCTTTGATGTCATCTGCGCCGCCTGCATTAGCTGCATATCGTAATCACTATTATGCGCGCAGGGAATCCCCGTCCGCACAAACTTATGATAACCATCCAGTGAGGCAACGGCCGACCCGCCAAGGCCGTAGAATCCAATCGTTTTAGCGTGTAGCAATAGGTGGACCGCCTGTTTCAAGTCAGCTTCAGTCATCACCTGACTCGTCTGATCCAAGGAACTGCGGATACTATTGAACGTGGACGTTGCGATGCCCTTAAAGGTCGTTTGTTTTTCAACGTCTTGAAAGGCCTCGGCCGTTGTCCGTTCAACCGGTTCTGCCGCGGTCAATTCACGTGAAAAGTCACGAAAACTATTAAAACTAATTCGTTTGACGAAGCGTGAAACCGTGGCCGTCGAAACACCGACCGCCGCCGCCAAATCTGAAATTGATTGGGCCGCCGTTTTAACGGGGTCCTTGATAATATAATCCGCAATCTTGCGGTCCGTTACGCTTAAATTCGGGTAATACGACCGAATAAGTGTCAAAACCCGATTACGATGTGTGGGTGCTTGTGTGGACACGTCCTTCCACCTCCATGACCAAATTTTACCACAGTTTGCAAAAACGCCCTAGGTTTGTCATTGCAACCGTTATCAAAGATGTTTACACTATTATTATTGAATTCGAGAAAGGACACCGCTATGACACAAATTCTTACCGTCGACATTGGCACCACTAGTACCAAAGTCGTTTTATACGATCAAACCGGCCAAGTGGTTGCCAGCGCCAACCACGGCTACCCCCTATACCAAGATCAACCAGGAATGGCTGAAGAAGACCCCGCCGACATTTATCAAGCCGTTATCGCTGGCATTCAAGAAGTCGCGCAATTTCAAGACTCGATTGCCGGCATCAGCTTTTCGGCCGCCATGCACAGCTTAATTTTACTAGACAATCAGTATCAACCTATCAGCCGGATGTATACCTGGGCCGATAACCGAGCTAGTCGCGCCGCCGATGACTTACGGGCCCGCCCCGATGCACACGCGTTATACTCACGGACCGGAACCCCGTTACATCCCATGACACCCTTATCCAAATTACGCTGGCTTGCGCACGACCAACCAGCTTTACACCATGCGACAAGGTGGTTCGTCGATATTAAGGCCTACATTTTATACCGGTTGACTGGCCAACTAGTGACCGACTATTCTATTGCCAACGCTTCGGGCCTCTTCAACTTGCATACGTTCCAGTGGGACGAGCAGGCCTTAGAACTGGCCCACGTCAAAGCTGACCAGTTGCCCCAATTAGTCGACACGACTGCCCAAGTTACCGGGATGACGACTACGACCGCTGCCATGCTCGGCTTGGTAACCAGTGTCCCACTAATTGCCGGCGCCAGCGATGGTTGCCTTTCAAACCTCGGGCTAAACGCCATTCGTCCCGGGCAGGCCGCGCTGACCATCGGCACATCGGGTGCGATTCGCGTCGTCAGTGAGCAACCACAGCTCGACCCTCAAGGACGGCTCTTCTGTTACTACTTAGCCCCCAACGCGTGGGTCATTGGTGGTCCCGCCAACAACGGGGGTAACGTTTTGGCCTGGGTTCACGATACACTGTTCAAAGACGTTCAACCACCAGTCACCTTAGCACAACTCAGTGCTGCGATCGCTCAAGTACCAGCCGGGAGCCACGGCTTGTTGATGCACCCTTACCTTAACGGCGAACGCGCACCACTTTGGGACGCTAATGCCCGGGGCGCGTTCTTCGGGCTCACCGCGCAACATACCCGGGTGGATATGACCCGCGCGGCGCTTGAAGGAATCACCTTCAATCTCGCCCATATCGCCCAAATGGTTCAAGCTCTGACCGGTCCATTCACCAGCCTACAAGCCGCCGGTGGCTTTGCTAAATCACCCGTTTGGCAACAAATTGTGGCCGATATTTTTAACGCCCCCGTCGCGATTCCTAAAAACGTGGAAAGTTCCTGTTTTGGTGCCGCCGTCTTAGGAATGGTCAGCTTAGACTTGTTACCTAACTTAGAAGCCGTTAGTGACCTCGTTAATCATGACGCACCCCGGCAGCCAGTTGCCGCCAACGTGGCCGTCTACCAACGGCTCTACCCGCTATACGAACAATTAGCACAAGCCTATCAACCTTTATTTAAACAACTGGCTGATTTCAAGTAATGATAGTTTGTTAAATTGAGACCTCAAAAAATCCAAGCGCCAACCCCATCAGGTTTCCGCTTGGATTTTTTTGCCATCTCAATTTCAATTTCCAACTTACTATTCCGAATTAGTCGTCGTGTTATTAATTAAAGTTCGGCTACGCTTAGGTTTCTTATCCAACATGTATTGCCGAATCAAGGTCACAATCTGTTGATTTTGCGGCAGACTCGAATGTTGGGCGTTATTTCCCGTCACGGTAATTTCAGTATAATGCTTGACCTGTCCCTGATAGATGTACTTTCCAGCTTCGACACTGCGCGCAGGAACTAACCCATCCGTATCGTAGTTTTCCGTCCCGGCAACCGAATAGACCGTTGCGTTTTTGGGGAGTTTATCACGATACTTAATAAAATCAGCTAACATTTGGGTCTTATGGTCAAGATTGGCTTCCGAGAAGTTATACGGCGACCCAATCGTCATAATTCGTTTGACCTTAATATCCGTTCGATTAAAGTAATGCTCAAAGAAATACGTATAGATCAGGCCACCGTTAGAATGGCCAATCGCCTTAAAATTATTGAACTGATACTTACTCGTTAACTGCTTAAAGGCCAGTGAGAACCAACGAGCTTGCTTTTTGATATTGTCGTAACCATCCTTGTTATTTTCAAAACCCACAACGATCACCGGTTCGTTATCACGCGGGCGCAACGTCCCCGTCATCGTGACTTGGTCATTCTTTTTGACCGTCAACTTAATGAGACTGTGTTTCCGTTTATCCGCCTTATTTAGCTGAGTGACCAGCGTATCAAACCGGTTTTGACTGGCACTGCTCCCCGGGATCATGATGATGGGGGACATTGGCGAATCGTGCCGACCAGTCATCGCCGTCACGTTGGCGCGCGTCCACCGGTAAGAAGGTCCGATTAGCAGACCTAAGAAGAGAATTCCCAATGCTAAGACGATTAAACTCCGCAGTCGGCGTGACCCACTAGGCTTCTTTGACATGGTCGTTCCCCCCTTTCCGGGCAACTTCCACTTGGGCCGCATTAACGATGGCTTCCGCTAAGTGCATGAACGGTAAATAGATGGCCGTCGAAATAATTAAGCACACGATTCCGATTAACAAGGCAACCACGTTCCCGTTTGTTCCAATAAAAGCGATCAACGGACCGGGTGTCCCAATCGGTACCGGATAGACAACTGGTGGCATCCAGTGAAATGCAATCGCCATAGCCGCGATCCCCATATTGACCACCGGTGCTATAGTGAATGGAATTAGATAGATTAGATTATATAAGACCGGTAACCCGGTTAGGATTGGCCCGTTACTATTAAATAGCGCCGGAAGTAATCCCCACCGTGCCACGACGTGATAATTATGATTATTGCTACTAATAAAAATTGCAATGACTAGTGCTAAAAGCATCCCGGTACCACCAAAAGTTCCAAAGGCGTGGTACAAGGTATCGGCCGTAAACGGGTACGGGACGTTATAAGCTGAATGCTGGGCTAAAGCGTAATTCAGATTTGTGTTCATCGCGGGTGTATTGGACGTTAATTGTTGATACGGCCCAAACAGCCCTAAAATTTCCAAGAACAACGTCAACATGGATATGCCCAAAGTAAGCCAAACGCTATGGCTGGTCGTTGCAAATTTCTGGAACGCTTCCCAAGTTTCTTCAGAGTAACTCGCGACCATCAGCCAGTGCACCCCTAAACTGGCCACAACGGCGAGTAAAAATACAATCAGCATTGGCAGCAACGAGCCAAACGTGCGCTGCAAAATTTGCGTCGTGTGTGGCGCTTGTGGTTCGTCACCAGGTTTGCCGAACCACTTGAAGCATAGTCCGGTTATGCCACCCGTAATCAGCGCGCCTGTAAGTCCATTGGTCCCTAACATTAGCGCGTTAAAGATTCCTAGCTGCGCCTGATTCGTATACTGATAAGCCATAATGAGTAAGGCGACGGCCCCCGTCAGCCCGGCCAGCTGTTCATCACGATTATGTAGTTTAGCCAAGTATTTCGCTGCCCCGTACGCCGCAATGACGGCGACACTATTCAGTGTCAGGTTAGTCAAATTGTCGAACGGATAGTGTAAGTATTTATAATACGGGACCCACTTGGATAAGTGGAAAACACTCGCAAAGAACCCTTGCTTCGTTAGAACCGTCGACTGAATGATCTGACTAAACGTCCCAATCAAAATAAACGGGAACGTCAGCATCAACGTCCGCTGAATCACCCGGTAAAAGTTCGTTTTCCGCAACTTTAATAGTGTCGGTACCATTCGTTGGATCACCCGTTGTTCACCAATCCCCACGCTGTCCATCCCCCTTCAATAACTTCTTTGGTCTAATTATACGGCTATCTCTAAGTTTAGGACCACCAAACTCGTCTATAAATTTTATTGTTCCGAAGCTAACAAGGTTTAGACCATTAAAAATACCAATCTGACTAGTATGATGCCATCATGAGCTTTGATTGCATAAAATTTTGATTGTTGTATCAACATCCTACTGAAAATCCGTTACTTTAGTCCGGTTGGCGCTGATAACATACGGTCGTGGGACTGGGTCAAGCCTGAGAAGCGTCTTGTCCCTCGCCCGGAATAGTTGCAAAATACGCAACTGTCCCGGACCGTCCGTGGTGGCAAAAAACGCCGCTCCAACGCCACCCTCACGACCGATGCTATCAGCGCCAACCTCCGAATATCCGACAATAATAACAATAAATAAAGCTATTTTCAGCTTCGTCGGGCAGCCTTGGTTTGCTGTGTCGGCAAGATTAGCAGATGATTTTTTTGCTAATCTTGCGGGGCGATTCAAAGACGCGGGGTTCGGCTTTGAATCGAGGCCCCAGACCGCATCATGGCTGGGACCGTCCCCCACAGCTACACCAAGGCTGCCCGACGAAGCGACTAATTTAAGAGTAACGCTCATTACAACGTTAGTGACAATCTCCACTTAGTCAAAAGCAGTCCCTTGTATGCAAGATTTCATACAAGGGACTGCTTTAATGTGATTTAAATTTTTATACTAAGCGCCATTGCTTAACCCAATCGAATCGTTCCCGATGTCGTTCGACCCTTGATCGTATAAGTTCCGGTGATGCCGACTTGTCCGGCTTGATAGCCATCCGCAAAGTGCGTGGCCGACCCATTTTTTGGTGCGGTAATCCGGCCACTCTGCGCCTCTAATTCGTAGGCATAGCTAGCGTCACTCGGCACCCCAACTTTAATACTGCCACTCTTCGCGTTGAGGTTAATGTCACCGGCAATGTTGGCAAATGCCAGCTTCAAACTACCAGACTTCACTGACCAGCTACCGCCACCATTCAAGGCGTCACCGGTAACCGTTCCGCTGGTGGCACTGATCGTAAACTGCCCAGCCGTAACAGCGTGCATTCGAATTCGCCCACTTTTAACTAGCATTCCAAGTTGATTCGTCACTTGGACACCATTTAGGTCACAACTCCCAGAAGTCACATCGGCGCTAAACGCTTGGCTACCAACTTCGGCGACCCGAGCGCCACCACTGATGACTTGTAAGTTGACCGTATCCAAGTACGGCAAACCAGCAACTAAAACACTCCCAGAACGGCTAGTTACCGCAACGTTGCCCATAAAACTGACCGGAACGTGAATTTGAACATGAACGCGCAGGGGAATTAAAAACGGGACCTTTCCTTGGGTCACTTTCAATTCTTTTTCGTTCTGACTGACTTGCGCCTGATAAGCCGTATTATTATGATTCATGTATTCCCGCACAATCACTTCATCGGTATCCCCTTGGGTAGGTAAAATTTTAACCCGTGCCGATTTATAGTGGATGGCCAAACTTGTAATCGTCTTGGTATCAAAACGCTGTTCGTTCACAAGCGGCAAGTTTTCTGTATATTCACCAGCTAAGTTGAGTGGAGTAGCGGGCATCTTAAATTCAGGTTGCGCCTGGGCGTCACCGTTCAAATTAATGCCATCTTCGTTGAAGGTCCAACTCCCAAGTTTCAAGCCGTGGCTATCCGCCTTAATGGCCCCATCATTAATGGAGACCCCTTCAGAATCAGCTTTAAACGCCCGGCCGTCCTTCACGTAAACACCATCATTATTAATATTGAGCGTCTCACCATCGTCGACCCGAATGCCATCATCGTCCATAACCACGTGGTGACCACGAATCGTCTTGGTTGTGCCATTTTCGGCGTTGATCTGCCGAATTAATTCGTTAATATCGCCAAAATCACTAAACGCTTCCGCAACGGCTTCTTCAGGGGCTAATCCGGCCTGCTGCTTATCCGCAGCCGCCTCGTTTAAATCACTAGTTAATTCCGCCTTGAGCTCAACCAATGCCGGTGTTTGTGGCTGATCTTTAAAATAACTATTTAGTCGCATTGCGACCAGTTGTTCAGTTTTTGCTGACATGCGCGTCAATCCTTCCTAATATTAATTCATCAATAACTTGCTTTGCAAAATTCCATTCGGTCACGTTTTGGGTCAACGTGGCCCGCCCCTGAGTGGTGATTTGGTAATATTTTCGCCGGCCACCCTGGGTCTCGTTGCCCCAGTAACTGGTGATATCGCCATTCTTTTCTAACCGTCGAAACACGGTGTAGAGCGTCGCTTCATTAATGTCGTAAGCTTCCTGGCTCAGCCTTTTAATCGTTTTAGCAATTTCGTAGCCATAACTGTCGCCCTGACTTAAAATATTCAGCACGATCGTGGTCGTGTGCCCGCGAATCGTATCTTTGGAAATTTCGGGTTTCATAGTCAACTTCCTTTCAGCACTACTTTGTGTCACATAGTAATTCGATGAGAATAATATAGCATCAATTACTATGTGTGTCAAAGTAATTGTTTTGAAAAATCAGTCGACAAAAAACGCCCAAGGATTCCTTGAGCGCACAACCTAATTTATTTGATAGTAGTGATTAACGCCACCGAATCTTACTCAAAACCCGTTTGCCTAACCCATTTTGGAGTAGGACGAAGACCGGGTAAGCACTTATGACAAGTGGCAAGTAAATCCATGCCAGTGACCAGTGCCAGAGACTTACTAATGAAAAGAGCTGTCCCCCAAATAAAAAGACGAGTAAGAACAAGCTTGCCATCAAGACGACTAGTCCAATCTTGAACCGGTTCAGCGGCCGGGCCGCAATCAGTAGCGCGTTTAAACTAATAATTCCCGTCATTAGAACGCTTAACGTCGACGTTGTCCCAAAATCAAGCTGGAATTTACTTCCGAGCAACATAATCGTTAAAATGTACCCCACCACACAAATCGCGGACGGCACCGCAATTTCCATGACTTGCTTCATAAAGCGGCCCGTAATCCGCGTATAGTCCGGTGCCAGCGCCAAGAAGAACGTCGGGATACCGACCATTAACGTCGAAATTGGGGTTAACTGAATCGGTTCAAACGGATAGCTGTGACTCATAAAGATAAAAATCAGCGTTAATGCCGCCGAATACATCGTTTTAATCAGGTACAGCGCGGCGACCCGTTCAATGTTGTTAATCACCCGCCGGCCCTCATTTAGGACCTGCACCATGGCGTCAAAGTTCGATTCAATCAAGACAAAGTCCGCTAAGCTCTTCGTCGCTTCACTCCCAGTCGCCATGGCAATACTGCAATCAGCCTGCTTTAAGGCTAACAAGTCGTTGACCCCGTCACCAGTCATCGCAACCGTATGCCCAGCTGCCTGGTAAGCTTTGATCAAAGATTCCTTTTGTTGCGGCGTCACCCGACCAAAGACGTTGTAATCCGCCACGAGCTGATCAAAATCCGGCGTCGACCCAACTTGGCTCATGTCGACTAATTGGTCCGCGCCTGCGATCCCGGCCCGCTTGGCAATACTAGCGACCGTGACCGGGTTATCACCCGAGATCACCTTTAACGCAACGTCCTGATTCGCAAAAAAGCCAAACGTCTCTTTTGCCCGGGGACGTAATTCATCCGTGATTAAAATTAGCCCGACTGCTTGAGGCTCACTTGGCTTCGGTGTCGTTAATGCCTTAACTTGGGCAAATAGCAACACCCGATAGCCTTGTTTCGCCAAAGTTTGAATATGAGTTTGTAAGTCTGCCGGTACCGTTTCATAAATGAACTCCGGTGCCCCCATAACGTAGGACTGACCGTTAAACTGCGCTCCACTCCACTTACGGGCGGACGAAAACGGTAATACCGCGTCTGCGTGTACGGTAGGGGTCCCAAACGCTTCTTTAATGGCTTGCGCCGTTTCATTATCATCATCAATCGCCGTGACTAACTCCGCTAATCGGGCTTCAGCGATTTGGGCTGGGACTTGGCCCCAAGGTTCTAACCGGTCAAACTTTAATTGACCACTAGTAATGGTCCCCGTTTTATCTAAGCATAGCGTATCGACCCGCGCCAACGCTTCAATGGCTGGCAGTTCCCGGACCAATACTTGGTGTCGCCCTAGGGTGAACGCACCGGCCGCCAACGCTACGGATGTCAATAGGACCAACCCTTCTGGAATCATCCCCACCATCGCAGCGACCGTTCCTAAAATGGCCCGGTTTTGTGACTCACCCCGCAACAACGTGGAAATGAATAAGCCAGCGCCCAACGGAATGATCGTAATCGTCAAAATTTTAATAATCCGATTAATAATTGTGAGGAGTTGGCTCGGCGTCCGGTGCTTTTGCTTCGCCGCTTTTGCCATTTGCTTAATGAAACTTCCGTGGCCAACTTCGGTTGCTTGCACAACGCCGTGACCACCGAGAATCACACTCCCAGATATCATCGCGTCGCCCGGTCCCTTAATGACCGGATCCGCTTCACCAGTGATCTGAGATTCATCGACTTCAAGGCCCTCAGTTGTCCGGACCACCCCGTCCACCGGTAGTTGGTCGCCACGCGTGACCATGATAAGGTCATCTTGAACCACCGCGTCCTGCGCGTAATCCCCAACCTGACCATCCCGGCAAATATGAATTTTCGCTGCTGACAGGAGTGACAATTTATCAACTTGCCGTTTTGCCCGGATTTCTTGGAAAATCCCAATGGCCGTGTTCATGATCACCACAAATAAGAACAGGATGTTCTTATAACTCCCCGTCAACAAAACCAGTCCGGCCAACACGACGTTAATCAAATTAAAGAGCGTCAGGAGATTATCGCGGAAAATCTGTTTAACGGAACGCGTTAACGGTGGTAACGGCTCATTTTTAAGGCCCGCTGCCACCCGTTTTTTAACTTCATCGGTGGTTAAGCCCAATTTAATTGGTGGTAAATAACGGTCTGACATGTCGCGCCCCCTCAGTATTAATCTATTTTTATTGTAAACGATTTTAACGGAAAATTACCGCAATTTCACTTGAATTCGTTCACTTTTAGTAAAAACTAAGTAATTCTATTAGCACACCCCAATTGTTTAGGTCTTAATTAGTCACAACGAGCACGTCCGGGAGAGAACACAAAAAAGCCGTTCAGAAATCATCCTGAACGGTTTTGTCTATTATTATGGTTGAAACGTGGGCCAACAGGCAGTTTATTCCGCTTTTGGACCACTCTTTACTTATTTTCTGCTGGCAAATGCGTTTGGTCAATGGCCAACTGCATCGTCTTCGTAAACCGGCTGTCTAATTCAGCCTTGGACATCGTAAAGAAGCCCCCGATTTCTTGAATGATAAATCCAAACAAGGTCGACCGGTACAACGTGTTTTCGACCCGCGCCGCATCATTCAACTGTAAAGGTGTGAACATAGCCTGGTACAAGTTAACCATCGCTGCCCGTGTCCGCGGAATCTTTAAATTGTCATTTAAATCTAGCAAAACTGGTGCTAATCCCCGATGGTTCAGACAAGCTGAACGAAATTCCTGTGCAAAGGCCATTAAGGCGTCATCCCCGGTGACGTCCGCAATCTTTTCGGTCAACTGATCTTTTACCGTTTGGACAAATTGGAGCCCCACCTGATCTAATAAGTCACTTAAACTATCAACATAATTATAAATGGATTGTGGTCGCACATCTAAAACGAGTGCTAAATCACGGATCGTTAACCCGGTAATTCCCTTAGTCTCAATTAACTGATTCGCTGTGGCAAGAACTTTAGCTTGCGTTAGTGTTCTTCTCTTTACCATACTTCTCCCCCGATTTTAAATTTATACGATTATTATTATAACTCAAAAACAAACCATATTTTTTAGAAAACGGCATGAAACAGTTTAAATAAAATATAAAAAGGATTATAATTTCCACTAAGCTGATTGAATCAGTTTAATTTTAACTTATATTGGAGTGCTATTCAAATGGTTGATACCAACGGCAAGCACTACAGCCAACTTGCACTGACGCTCACCCTCGTTTTAGGGACGTTTTGTACTGCGCTAACGACGAACATGCTCGTTACCGCTTACCCAACATTGATGAAGACCTTTTCCATTTCGAGTGCCACCGTCCAGTGGCTAACCACCGGATCGTTACTCGTGATGGGAATCATGATTCCCGTCAGTGCCTGGCTGCTCAATAACTTTAGCTTGCGTTTGATTTATATTGCTGCTTTAAGCTGTTTTCTGATTGGATTACTCGTCAGTTATACTGCGCCCAACTTCCAACTTATTTTAGCTGGTCGGCTAATTCAAGCCGTCGGGATTGGGATTACTTTTCCAACGATTCAAACCGTTCTGCTCGTCATCTACCCGCCCGAAAAACGGGGAACGATGATGGGCCTTGGCGGCATCGTAATTGGCCTCGCCCCGGCACTTGGCCCCACCGTTTCGGGTTGGATTTTAGACAATGCCAACTGGCGTGACCTATTTGGGATGATGTTGCCACCAGTCGCAATCGTCTTACTGATCGCCCTTTTCACGGTGAAACCCGTCATTCCGCTGAAAAAATCACCCATTGACGCTTGGGCAATCGTCCTTTCAACAACGGGTTTCGGAAGCTTACTGTACGGTTTTTCATCGGTCGGCGAACACGGCTGGTCTTCACCACTCGTCATTATTAGTTTAATTATCGGTCTCGTGTTTATTGCCGGTTTCGTTTGGCGCGAGTGGCCACAATCACAGCCACTGTTAAACATTCGGTTACTTAAAATTCCATCCTTTACCATCGCGTCCATGATTACAGCCCTAGCCAACACGGCGATGATTGGGATTCAAGTGGTCTTACCGATGTATTTGCAAAACGTGCGCGGACTCACGCCCCTCGAATCCGGGCTCATGATCTTACCAGGCGCGCTACTCTACGGCGTTATCAGTCTCATTAGCGGTCGCGCTTACGATTCAATTGGTGGGCGCCGGTTAGCGCTCATGGGAACCTTCCTACTGACTTTAGGAACGTTACCGTTCGCCATGTTAACCCGCCAGACACCGTATCCAACCATCATCATGGAATACGTCGTGCTCATGAGCGGGGTCGCACTCGTTGCCATGCCGCTGACCGCTGCAAGTTCAATCGACCTGCGGGGCATTCAGCTCAGTCACGGAACGGCAATCAACAGTACGATGCGTCAAATCATGACTTCCATGGGGACGGCCGTTCTGGGTAGTGTTTTGACGAACGTTGCTAGCAGCACACAACCCGCCAAGCACCTATTGACGACCGCACCACTGGCTTACCAAAATGCGGCTTACAACGCGGCCATGCGCGGCTTTCACGCCGCTTTCTTAGTCGCAACGGTCTTGGGGGTCGTTGCAATGGTGTTCGCAGTATTCGTTAAGCGCACACCCAAGGGAGGTCAGCCGGTATGATTTTAATTATTTTGGGATTGAGTTTAATTGGTTTTATCGTCGGCTTTCTAGCAATGCCTAGTCACCGATTGCAATGGCTGGTTGGGGGACTTAGCCTAATTGTGATGGTGACGGCCGCTACCCTAATGATTGGTAACGATACGTGGCACTGGGGCATGCGTCAAAGTACAACGACTCAGACGACCACGTTACAATCAAGTGCCGCTAACCCATACGCCTCACTGTTGTTATATACCCCGGTGCGTCACGCCAAGGCTGAAAAAGTTTACGTGTACCGCGCTCAGGGACAGACTAAGCTTCACCACTCAGCGGCCCGCTTAGCCACAACTAACCGGGTCACCCGGACAACTAGTCAGACGGCAAAGCTGGTGAACCAGCAACGGCGCTGGACGTATCAGAATCAATTTTGGCGCTGGCTATTTAGCTGGACAGGACATCACAATCAGTTGGTCAAGGAGACAAACACCTTTGAGTTACCCTCGTCCTGGCAGATTCTCAGCGTCACACAAGCCAAGTGGTTAGCCAAGCGCGCCCAACAGCTTGAAGCTAAAAGTAAAACCGCCACAACTAAAGCCGTCACTGAACAAGTCAAAGCGGCTAAGGTGGCAAACCCACAAATGAGTATGGCTGAAACGGCTGCCCTCGTTAAAAAGGTCGAAGCCACGGCTAAAAAGCAAGCGGCTCAACAGGCCAAAACGGCTTTACCAAAGCTATTGAAACAGGCTCGACAACAATCGATTTATGATTAGTTCAAAAAACGTTCAGAACGGCACCCGCTTGATTGGGTGGTCGCCCTGAACGTTTTTTGGCACTATCATTATTTTTATTAAGATATCAGGCCTTAGCGGGCGTATGATAAAAGTAATCAATCTGAGCTACGGAGGAAAATACTTTGGCAGAATTAACCTTTAAAGATAAAAAAATTGATTTCAACCGGTTAGTCACATTCGGTTTTCAAGCTTCAGGAACTAGCTACACTTATCAAACCCCAATTGTTGATGACCAGTTCTTACTCACCATTACGGCCACTAACCCTAACCAGCTCACAACTCACGTGACCGGCATGAACACCCATGAAGAGTACGTGTTACACCTGACACCCCAAGCTCACGGAAAATTCGTGGGTAAAGTAGCGACCGCCTACCATCAAGTCCTTGATCAAATTGAAGCGGATTGCATGGATAGCAACGTTTTCCAAGGTGCCCAGGTCCAAGCGGTCATGACCCACGTTGAGCAAACCTATGGCGATCAACTGGAATTTTTATGGAAAAAGTTCCCTAAAAATGCCGTTTGGCGGCGAGCCGATACGCATAAGTGGTACGCCGCTTTGCTGACCGTTCAGCGTCAAAAATTGGGTCTGGATGACGCTAAAGAAGTTACGGTGCTCGACATGCGGGCCCAGCCAGAAGTCGTTGAACAGCTAGTTGATAACGTTACTTATTTCCCGGGTTACCATATGAACAAACGCAACTGGCTCACCATTATTTTAGACGGCTCAGTCCCAATGCCCACCATCGTCGACCGACTCCAAGCTAGCTATCAGTTAGCTAAATAGTGATGCATGACAATCAAACAAGCAGCGACGCATTTTTGATCAGCAAAGATGCGTCGCTGCTTGTTTGATTAGCTATATTTATACCGTTTGGAGCTGATATTGTAGCCGAACTAAATCAGAAGCCCCTTTGCTAGTGAACTGTTCATCCAAATTCATCTGCCAAAGCTGGTCATTGATTTTTAGCTGCTCTTTTTGAATATATTCGGCTAAAATCTGTAAAGAAATACAAATATTTTTCATGTCATTAGTCGTGTCGATTGACACATATTTGCCGGCTGGCTTTTGCAATAGTGGCAAGTCGCCGGTATCCGTGCGGGCATCGACTGCCTTCAAAATACAAAAAGACGCCGTGGGATAGTCGTTTGCCTCGCTCTTCGGTAACTGCGTCAAAAAGCCGGAATCCTGCTGGTTAACCAATTTGAGCTTCCCTAGTTGCGCATAAAAATCGGCATAAATTTCAGCGACTTCCGCTTCGGTGCAGGCAACGGATTGCCGCGAACGACAAAACTGCGTAGCCGAGACGGTTGTGACAAACGGCTGATTTTTGGCGACCGTTTCGGTTGGGACTGCTTGATCAAACCGGGTCTGGAGCGTCGTTTTAAGCAGACTTAAATTGTCAATTTGATCATCGATTTTTGCTAAAACAGCTTTCAGGTCAGCATCCAGTGACTTGGCCTGCTTGTCGTTATTCAACTGTTGGATTTCAGCGATGGACAGGCCTAACCGCCGTAATTCCAAAATAAAAGTTAATTCATAAAGCTGGTCGTAATCGTAATAGCGGTAACCATTTTCGGCCACGTGCTTAGGCTGGAACAGCCCCTTTTGGTCATAGAAAATCAGCGTCCGGCGCGTCGTCCCCGCTAATTGTGCGAATTTCTGAATCGTTAACATCAAAACACCTCAACTTAAAACTTGACTGTAACGTTACGTCATACTCTATACTTAGTTTATTGAAAAAACAAAATAAATGGAGGATGATTTTATGCGAGCAGTTGTTATTGATACACCCGGAGATCCAGACGTCATGCACTTGGTTGAACGCCCAATTCCAGAGGCCACCGCGGACCAATCCGTCATGCGGATTCACGCGTTTGGGGTTCACCGTTACGAAGCGCTGACCCGGGCCGGTGGTTCGCCATCAGTCAAGTTTCCACGGGTGATTGGAATTGAAGCCGTTGGTGAAATTTATCAAGCATCAGCTAACAGTTCCTTAAAAGTTGGTCAAAAAGTCATGACGATGATGGGCGGTTTCGGCCGTGAAGTCGATGGCAGCTATCAAGACTACGCTTTAGTCGCCGACACCAATTTATATCCGGTTGACTTTGATGGTGACTGGGTCACCTTAGCGCAATACCCAGAAAACTTTTACACGGCGATGGGCGCCATTGATTCCCTTAAATTAAAATCAGGACAATCCTTATTAGTTCGTGGTGGTACCAGTGCCGTTGGCTTAGCGGCAATTAAGCTTGCCAAGGCCATGGGCTTCACGGTCACAGCAACGACCCGCCGGCAAAACCAGTTGGATGCCCTAATCGCTAACGGCGCGGACCAAGCAGTCTTGGATACTGACAACCAGTTAGATACGGACGCACAATTTGATGGCATTATTGACCTAGTTGGGACGGTCACGTTAACAAACTCGATTGCGCACCTCAATCCAGGTGGCGGCGTTTCGCTAATTGGCTTGTTGGCCGGAGAATGGATCGTTAAGAACTTCAACCCGTTCACCTTGGCGGGCAAATTTTTGACAGGCTTTGATTCAACGGACGTCAAACAATCCCTAATCGATGAGATGTTTAAATTAATCAATCAAAATCACTTATCAATTCCAATCGCCAAGGTCTTTAAACTTGAAGACATCGTGGCGTCACACAAGTACGTGATGGCTAGCCGCGAATTAGGGCAAGTCATTATCGACAATGACTGAAAAGGAACTGATTCAATTAGTTCTCGACCAAACGGATGGCGAACTGAGTTTTCCCTTTAACCGCCCCGGCCAAAAATCGACCGTTATTTTTTCCGTCATCAAACACCATAGTAATCATAAAATCATTGCCATGGTGTACACTCAAAATGACCAAGTCTTGATTGACGTTAAATTGACGCCGGCTCAAAATGACGAGCTCCGCCTCTCAGCGGGGGTCGAACCCGGCTACCATCTGAATAACCGGTACTGGACCACGATTAAAGTAAATGACACTGTCGTCTCCCGCACGGAACTAACTAATATCATTCTGGAAAGCGCCAGGTTAACAAATTAATGCCGCTTCGTCAGTCAGAATCGGTGTGCTGTAAGGGACGACCCCAGCCAAAGTTCGGTCTGGCACCTCGATACAAAGCCGATAATTCACGTCTTTGTATCGCCCCACAAGATTAGTCGGCTAAAACCACCGGCTAATCTTGCCGCCACTGCACACCGGTTCTGACTGACTTCGCTAAACCTTGCTTTACCATTAAGAATGGCTATTCTCAATCATTAAATATTCTGACTAGCTACTAACTGTTTAATTTTTATTAGTCCGAGTATCAACACAATGGACTGTTATTACTGTCAGATACTCGGAGGCCGGCGCTAATGACATCGGTCGTGAAGGTGGTATTTGGCCGGTGATTTTCGGCCAAATACCACGGACGGTCCGAGACACTTGCGCCTTTTGCAAGTGTCCCGGGCGAGGAACTAGACCGCTCCCCAGGCTAGGCCCGGTCCCACGACCGCATGCCATCAGCGCCGACCGGAAATTATAATAACATCGTTTTTAAACCAAAAATCAGCGCAAACTTGCGAAAAGAACAAGTCTGCGCTGATTTTTTTATTATCCTAAATTACTTTAACGCTTACTTGCGCGTTAAGACCGTCACACATTCGATGTGTGGGGTTTGTGGAAATTGGTCAACGGGTTGAACCGGAGCACTAATTTCGTAGCCGTATTCGCCAAAGCGTTGCACGTCACGAACTAAGGTTGATGGGTTACAGCTAATGTAAACCACTTTCTTAGGTGCCATTTCACCAGTACTCTTGATGAATTCAGCGTCCAAGCCCTTACGTGGTGGATCAACAACCACGACGTCCGGTTTGATACCTTCTTCTTCCCATTTAGCCATAACATCTTCGGCACTCCCGAGCACAAACTTCGCGTTCGTAATACCGTTCTTGTTGGCGTTTTGCTTGGCATTTTCAATGGCAGCTGGCACAATTTCAACACCGTAAACTTGCTTAGCGTGTTGCGCCATCGTTAATGAAATCGTCCCAATCCCAGAATAGGCATCGATCACGGTTTCATTGCCCGTAAGTCCAGCTTGGTCAATGGCTAATTGATAAAGCTTTTCCGTTTGTTGTGGGTTCACTTGGTAGAAAGACTGTGCCGAAACGGCAAACGTTAAGCCGAGCAGTTGATCGTCAATGGTCGACTTACCTGCCAACACGTTGTTATCAGGCCCTAGGATGACGTTAGTCTTCTTTTGGTTGATGTTTTGAACCACACTAACGACTTCTGGTAACGCCGCTTGAATCTCTTGTACGACCACGTCAGCCATTGGTAAATGCTTCGTCCGTGTCACGATGACAACCATCATTTCGTGGCTGTAGTAACCGCGGCGGACCATGATCGTCCGAATCGTCCCGCTATGGTGGAATTCATCGTAGGCAGCTTCGTGATACTTCCGCAAAATATCGCGGATGACCACGATAGCCTTGTCGATTTCAGGATCTTGAATGTAATAGTCCTCAATTGGCATCAATTGGTGACTGTTCTTCTTGTAAAAACCAGTCGTCAATTTACCTTGAACTTGGCGGACAGGAACTTGCGCCTTATTCCGGTATTGCGTTGGATTTTCCATCCCGATGGTTGGCAAAACTTCCACGTCGTCCATGTGAACTTTCGCAAATAATTCAGCGACTTGGTGTTGCTTGAACTTTAATTGTTCGCTGTATTCTAAATGTTGTAATGGTGCAATCCCGGTCTGACGATAAACCCGTCCCTTGGGGTTAACCCGGTGAGGACTCACTTGGTTAATCTTGACCACG
Source organism: uncultured Lactobacillus sp. (assembly GCA_937916845.1). Taxonomy (GTDB): domain Bacteria; phylum Bacillota; class Bacilli; order Lactobacillales; family Lactobacillaceae; genus Lactiplantibacillus; species Lactiplantibacillus paraxiangfangensis. The sequence goes on from CALFSK010000044.1 coordinate 32,853, forward strand.
TCACCAAACGCAAAGTTCTTGGTTGTTTTCGTGACTTTGACCGTGATTTTTTCTTCGGGCAAGGCGTTTTCGATGAAGATTGGGTAGTTATCTACCTTGGCAACCCCCATGCCTTGATACGTTAAATCAATGATGGTGACGTCGAGTTCTTCACCATTGTGTACGGGTAAATTAGTTTTCATTGGTTCCCTCGTTTTTCTTTCTTTTGACTAATGGTTTTGCCCATTAGGTTAAATTTGTCATCCGGTGCGGTCATACTCGCACCCGTTTGTTAAAAAAATCACCGTTCCCCATTCTAAAGGTAAACGGTAATTTAAGCAAGTTATTCAGATTTTGATTCAGTTTCAGCGTCCGTTTTTGGCAACTGATCGACCGCCGACACAAAATGACGTTCCGCATCTTCAATCTCGGGATCCGTAATGGCATCGTCCGGAATCCGATCGGTATCCGCAAACATTTCAATGTGTTGCTTCAAGTTTCTAAACGTCATCGGTGCGTCGCCACCATATTCCCCGTCAATGTTGATCATTAACCGGTCCTTAGGTGACTTGGCAACCACTTTGTGCGTCTTAACGTAAATAATGCTTGGGTCATTGATGTGCTTACCACCATTGAGCACTAAGGTCATCAGGTGGAGCATCTTTGCCAAATTCCCAGTCTTCACGATAATCATGGTAAATTTACCATCATCCAGTGAGGCGTCCGGAACTAATTGTTCAAAACCACCCACCGAATTCGTTAACGCTAGGAAAAACATCGATGCCTTGCCCGTAAAGTGGCCCCCATCATACTTTAAGTCCATTTCAACGGGTTTCACCCGTGGCAGTAACTCGGCACCCTTGGCCAAGTACGCCGCGTACCCAAAAATCGACTTTAGCTGTGATGGCACGTCGTAAGTCAATTCAGTCAACAAACCACCAGCCGCAATGTTAATAAAGTATTGCTCACCGGCTTGGCCGATATCCATCTTGACCGTCTGGTTTTTTAAGACGACTTTGGCCGCCGCAACTGGATCTTCACGGGGAATCCGTAAGGCCCGCGCATAGTCATTGGTCGTCCCCGCCGGTATGATGGCCATCTTAGGCCGCCGCTTTAACCCGGCTAAGCCGTTGACAACTTGATTAATGGTCCCATCACCGCCAGCTGCAATGATCAATTCAAACCCATCCTTAGCACACCGACGCGCTTCGTCAGCTGCCGAGTTCGGTGTCGCCGTTGTTGCAAACGCACTGGTCTCGTAGCCAGCTTGTTCAAAAATGCCAAGAATTTCCACCAGGTCGTGCGCTAATGCTTCGCGTCCTGACGTTGGGTTATAGATAAGTCGTGCCCGTTTACGCATGTTTCTTTCCTCCGAATACACAGTGTTTGCCGTCTAAGCCGTTATAAATTAACAGCTTGTGACGGATGCGACCCTGTTCAGCACCAAACCGGCCCCATGCTAAAAGCCGCATGTGACCGGTTCGCTTAATCGTCAGTGTCGTCACCTAATACTAGGTGTTACCGTGCTTTTAGTGATGTCATCAGCAACTGGTTGACCACTTTCGGATTAGCTTGGCCGTGCGTCTGCTTCATGATCTGACCGACCAAGAAACCGACTGCCCGGTCTTTCCCATTCTTAAAGTCATCAATTGATTGTTGGTTGTTATCTAATACACCGTCAATGATTGGTTGTAGCTTAGCAGGGTCTGATAATTGAACCAAGCCCTTTTCATTTACCCACTTGACTGGTTCGCTACCAGCCATGATTGCTTTGAAGACTTTCTTCGCGATTTTGCTTGAAATCGTTTCATCAGAAATCATCTTAATCATGCCCGCCAAGTGTTCTGGTGTCAAGTCAGTTTGTAACAAACCAACCTTCTTATCGTTCAAGTAGGCGTTAACGTCCCCTTGCAAGTAGTTGGAAGTAAGCTTAGGATCAGCACCCTGTGCAACCGTTGCGTCGAAGAAGTCTGACATTTCCTTAGTCTGCGTCAAAACACCCGCATCATAAGGGGTCAAGCCGAATTCATTGATGTAACGTTCCCGCCGTGAGCCTGGCATTTCTGGAATCGTTGCTTGAACTTCTTTAATCCAGTCATCGTCAATATCTAAGGCAGGAATATCTGGTTCTGGGAAGTAACGGTAATCATCGCTACCTTCCTTGACCCGCATTAAGATGGTCTTTCCAGTGGTTTCGTCAAAACGACGCGTTTCTTGTTGAACTTGGCCACCAGACATTAAGACCCGTTGTTGCCGTTGTTCTTCGTATTCCAACGATTTACGGACATAGTTGAAGGAGTTCAAGTTCTTCATTTCGGTCTTAACACCGTACTTGTCTGAACCGGCTGGACGGATTGAAATGTTAACGTCGACCCGCATGGAGCCTTCTTCCATCTTAACATCGGAAACCCCTGTAAATTGAATCCGTTGCCGCAATGCTTCACAGTAAGCGTAAGCTTCTTCTGGTGAGGCGATTTCTGGCTTTGAAACAATTTCAATCAGTGGCGTGCCTTGCCGGTTTAAATCGACATAGGAATAGTCACTTTCATGGGTGTTCTTCCCGGCATCTTCTTCGATATGCATTTCTTCGATACCGATTTTTTTCTTCTTACCGTCAACTTCAATTTCAATCCAACCATCGTGTGCAATTGGCTTGTCATGTTGCGTAATTTGGTAAGCTTTCGGGTTATCTGGGTAGAAGTAGTTCTTTCGGTCAAAATAAGTGTGGTGTTCAATGTTCGCATGCAAAGCAGTGGCTGCCTTGATACCAGATTCAACAACACCCTTATTTGGCGTTGGTAATACCCCAGGATAACCCCAATCGATCACGTTCGTGTTAGCGTTTGGTTCGGAACCAAACTGCACGGGTGACGGACTAAAAATTTTGGAATTCGTCTTTAATTCAACGTGGACTTCCAGACCAATCGTAGTTACAAAATTCATTAGTTAGCACCTCCGACTTTAGGGGTTTGCTTATGAACGTCAGTTGCTTGTTCAAAAGCGTAACCTGCTTTATAGAGCGTACTTTCATCAAACGCCTTCCCAATCAATTGTAAACCGACTGGTAGACCATCCGCAAAGCCCGCTGGAACTGACATCCCTGGTAACCCAGCTAAGTTAACTGGAATCGTCAAGACGTCGTTCATGTACATCGTAATTGGATCGGAGATTTCATCGCCAATCTTGAAAGCTGGCGTTGGGGCAACTGGTCCCATAATCATGTCATAATCTTCAAAGACCTTATTGAAGTCGTTAATAATCATAGTCCGCACTTGCCCAGCCTTGTGGAAGTACGCATCGTAGTAACCAGCGGACAAAGAGAACGTCCCCAGCATAATCCGACGCTTAACTTCGTCACCGAAGCCTTCAGAACGGCTACGAACATAGACGTCTTCCAAGTTCTTAACGTCGTCTGCGCGGAAACCATAACGAATTCCGTCAAACCGTTGTAAGTTTGATGACGCTTCTGAACTAGCAATGATGTAGTAAGCAGAAACACCGTAACGACTATTTGGCAAGGAAACTTCTTCCACCGTTGCGCCTAATTCTTCAAACTTCTTAACGGCGTTGTTGATCACTTCACGGACTTTAGGATCAATCCCTTCATCCATGTATTCTTTAGGCAACCCAATCTTCATACCCTTGATATTACCGTCTAATCCGGCCGTAAAATCAGGAACTTCGCGCTTAGAAGACGTGCCATCGTGTTGGTCGTAACCCGCGATCATGTTTAAAGCGGCGGCGTTATCTTTCACCGTCCGTGTCATTGGGCCGATTTGGTCTAGTGACGACGCAAAGGCAATTAAGCCCCAACGTGAAACCCGACCGTACGTTGGCTTCATCCCGACAACCCCGTTGAAAGAAGAAGGTTGGCGAATTGAGCCACCGGTATCGGAACCGAAGGCAACTGGAACTTGGCCAGAAGCCACCGCAACGGCTGAACCACCGGATGAGCCACCAGGAACACGACTAACATCCCAAGGGTTCCGTGTCACTTTAAACGCGGAGTTTTCCGTTGAACCACCCATGGCAAATTCATCCATGTTGTTCTTACCAATGATGACAGCGTCGTTAGCTTCCATCTTTTCAACAACCGTTGCGTCGTAAACTGGAACAAAGTGTTCCAGCATTTTAGACGCTGCGGTCGTCGTTAAGCCCTTGGTCACAATGTTATCTTTAACCGCAACCGGAATTCCGGCCATGATGTTATCGGGGTTGATCCCCTTAGCATCAATTTCAGCAGCCCGCTTTAAAGCGGCTTCTTCGTTTAAGTTCAAGAAGGCCCCAAGTTGGGGGTCAACTTCCCGTAAGTTTTCAAAAGTGGCTTTAGCGAGTGCTACCGCACTGATTTTTTTTGCGACTAAATCAGCATGTAAGCTGGTCAAATCTTGGTCGAAATAATTCATTATTCGCCGTCCCCACTTTCATCAATAATTGTTGGCACTTTAATTAAGCCATTGGCCGTTTCCGGTGCGTTGTTTAGTAATGCGCGGCGAAGTTGGTCGTCACTCTTTACGGCTTTATCTTCACGTAACGTTGCTTCACGTAACGTGTCATCGCTCAACCGCATCGTTGCGGGAACGTCCGTCGTATCAACTTTGCTTAATTCTTCAAACATTCCAATAATTTTTTCAAGTTGACCCGTAAAAGTCTCAAGTTCATTGGGGGTAAATTCAAGTTTGGCTAACCCCGCAACGTGTTGAACTTGGTCGGCATTAATACGTTCTTCAGCCATCAAATTTCCTTCTTTCTCAGATCTTACTTAATTTAGTTATTCCCTTGATCACTAAATACGTGGGTGTAATAAGAACTCCCCGTAGCGGTTCGAGCTAAGAAGCTTTGGACATCGCCATTGGCACTCTTAACCGTAATTTCAACTGGTACGCCCGATGGTAAGTAACGTTTTGCCGCCGTTGCCAAGTACTGCGTAAAGCTGATAATTTCGGTCTCACTGTAAAATTTCGTCGTAACGTTAACGCTGAGCTTACTCAAAGACTTGTCTTTATAATGCGCGTTAGCCGTCACACCTGACAAGTTCGGGAAGAAGTTTTGAACGTGCGACTTGAACGAACTGAAATCAGATTCATCGTTGTTATTCGCACCCGCGTTCTTCGATTCCGAAGTTGCTGGGAAGACGTAATTATTCCAGTTCAAGGATTTCCATTTGGCAACTGACGTTGAACCACTCTTAGACACTCCGTAGGCGATCATGTTCCCACCTACTAGACTATCATTTGACGATTGCTTGTAAAGCGCTAAGACGATTGGCACGTCTTTCAACGCAGACTTCTGCCGCAACCGTTGCAAAACAGTATTGGCGTACTGTTTCCCTTTAGCCGTTAGTTCAGTCGTCGAAATGTTGGTTTCGTAAGTTGCGCCGTATTGGACCTTGGTGTAGTAGTCCACGGAATTCATCCCTAGTCCGATGGTGACCCCACCGAGGCTCAGTTTGCTTCCGTTTTGAATCATGTAATCTTGTTCTTCAAGTTGTTGCAGGTAGATCGGGTTCCGCGTGTTGGGATCCTTTTTACCGTTATTTTTAGGGTTTAAACCGGTCTTATTATTCTTGGAATAACGACCTAGCCAATTTTCAACCGTTGACGAACTAATATATTGCCCTTCTTGGAAGACATATTTATTCGTTGGGAATTGTTTCTTTGAAACGTCTAATAAGCCCATTTCAAAACTCTTTAGGTTCATCACGTTATCATTTTGTGATACGTTAACGCCCCGTGACTTACTCGTCCGGTATTGCCCATTTTTAATGACCCCTTGATAAAAGTCACTGCCGGTCGAGCCCGTCGTCGTGGTCGTTTTCGAACCCGTCGTCGTTGTATTATTGCTGCTTGACCCAAAAGATGAGTTCTTTAAATTACCGCAGGCGGCTAGTGCGATGGCAACAACTGCCACCAAACCGATCGTGCGTATGCGTTTTACATTCACGCTTGCTGATCCTCCCTCATTGTCTCGTCGAACCTAGCTTCATCCCAGACGGGCACGTCAAGCTGTTGCGCTTTTTGCAACTTGCTTCCCGCATCCGTCCCGGCGATAACTAAGTCCGTCTTCTTTGAAACGCTCCCCGTCACCGTGGCACCGTGAGCTTGTAGCCAAACGGTCGCGTCGCCCCTAGTAAAGCTTTGCAACTTACCAGTTAATACGACCCGCTTGTTGGCAAACCAACTGTCACTGTCTTCGGCAACCGTGGCACTCGGACCTTGATACGTTGTGTTGACATTCACAGCTTGTAATTCCGCAATCAGTGTATGCACATCGTCGCTTCCAAAATACTGAACGACCGCGTTTGCAATAATATCACCCATCGAATCAATCGCGGCGATTTCTTCTTGTCCCGCGGCCATCAAGGCTTCAATGGTCACAAAATGCTGCGCAATCAAGCGGGCGACTTTCGCACCCACGTGTCGGATACCGAGGCCGAACAATAAACGTTCAAGTGAATTATTGCGACTACGGTCAATCGCTGTCAAGAGATTTTCTGCAGATTTATCTTTTATTTTATCTAAAGTGAGTAACTGATCCTTTGTTAAACGATATAACCCGGCAACGTCGGTCACGAGGTGGTTTTGATAAAGTTGGGCAATGATCCGTGGCCCCAACCCATCAATGTTCATCGCATTTCTGGACGCAAAGTGGACTAAACCTTCTTGGACTTGTGCCGGACACTTCGGGTTGATACACCGCAACGCTACTTCATCTTCTAAGTGAACTAGTGGGGCGCCACAAGACGGACAATTTGTCGGAATCGCTAATGGTTCGGCATCCTTGGGCCGTTTCGTTAAATCGACCGCCGAAATTTCAGGAATGATGTCTCCCGCTTTATGAAGGAGCACCGTATCCCCAATCCGAACATCCTTAGCGGCCACGTAATCAGGATTATGCAACGAGGCCCGCGCAACCGTGGTCCCAGCTAATTGAACCGGATCCATCACGGCAGTGGGCGTTACAACGCCTGTCCGGCCAACCGTCCATTCAACGTCCTTGAGCAACGTTGGCTGTTCGTCCGGCGGGAACTTAAAGGCAATGGCCCAGCGCGGCACTTTAACGGTTGCCCCTAATTGTCGTTGCAACGGCAACGGATTAGCCTTAATAACGATGCCGTCAATCCCGTACGCCAAGTCTGGCCGTTCGTTTTGATAATGGTCGATGTATTGGAAAACGTCGTCCATGGAGTGTGCAACCTTGAATGCCGGATTAATCGCAAAGCCCAGGTCAGCAAATTCGGTCAGCATATCACTCTGAGTACGGGCCGTAATCGGCTCATAGTCAGCGATGTTATACATAAACGTGCTGAGTTGCCGTTCGGCCGTCACCTTGGTATCTAACTGGCGTAGTGAGCCAGCCGCCGCGTTACGCGGATTGGCAAAGACACTTTCACCAGCAGCTTCACGACGTTCATTTAACGCGGCAAACGCCGCTTTGGGCATGTAACATTCACCCCGAACGTCGATCGTCAACGGCTTAGTCAGTTGATGTGGAATGGATTCGATCGTCATGATATTTTTTGTAATATCTTCACCGACCGTTCCGTTTCCCCGCGTCGAGCCTTGAACCAGCACACCGTTTTCGTACCGTAAGGATAAGGCTAACCCGTCGATTTTCAACTCACAGTTGTAATCAACCGGTTCACCAACGTTTTGGACGAGCCGATCGTTAAACTCTTGTAGCTCGGCTTGGGAAAAGACATCCCCTAAGGACAACATTGGAATTTCATGCTGCACCTTCGTAAAGCCGGCTTTGACCGTCCCACCAACTAACTGCGTTGGCGAATCCGGTGTAATCAACTGTGGAAAGGCTTGTTCTAACGCAACGAGCCGCGCGTAATTACGGTCGTAAACGTCGTCTTCTACGTTAGGCGCATCGTTATCGTAATAATCCTTGCGCCACTGGTTCAATTGGACCCGCAAACCCGCTGCTTCAGTTTCCGCCGTGGACGCATCCATTGCGGTGATTGGTTGTTCTGCCATCAGCCTAGCCTCCTAGTACTTAATCTTGAACTTTTTCAATCGGTGCAAACGCCGCTAATAATCGTTTAATGCCTTCTGATTTGAAGGCAATGTCTAATTCAGCATCTTCACCAGCGCCAGTCACCTTAACGACCGTACCAGTGCCCCACTTACGATGTTTAACCTTGTCGCCAATGCGCCAGCTGTTCTTATCCGCACCGGTTCCAGCGGCCTTCTTAGCCGTTGGGCGGGTTCCGACTGGGTTCTTTTTATACGTTGGCGTAAAGGCACGGCGTTCACGACTGTCACCAAATGGCATGGCCGGTCCGGTACTACTGCTGCCATCCAACGTATTTTCATTTTTAATTAAACTCTGATCAATTTCTTCAACAAACCGTGAAGCCGGGTTGTTTTGCCGCCGACCATAGAGCATCCGTGAGTAAGCGTTCGTTAAGTAGAGCTTCTTTTCAGCCCGCGTGATTCCCACGTAAGCCAAACGGCGTTCTTCTTCCAACTCATCTTCGTCCATCATGGCACGCGATAGAGGGAAAATCCCGTCTTCCATCCCAATTAGGAAGACCACTGGGAATTCCAGCCCCTTAGCGGCATGTAACGTCATCAACGTGACCGCCTGAGGTTCTTCTTCAACGTTATCCACGTCGGAAACTAAGGCTAAGTCAGCTAAGAAGTCCACGAATTTATCACTGTCTTCTTCTTCTGGTTGATAACTGTCATCAAATTGTTTCGTGACGGATAAGAATTCTTCGATGTTTTCAATCCGCGTTTGGGCTTCTAACGACTTGGAAGCCGCTTGGTCCTTTAAGGCCTTCATGTAGCCGGTCCGGTCCAATACTTCGTTCGTTAAATCGGTTACTGACAAGTATTCACGCATCGCGCGTAACTCGTTCATCGTGGTTGCAAATTTTGCAAGTGAACCCTTGGCACGGGTCGAAATCCCGTTCGCCATGTCCACGTTGCTAGCGGCTTCTAACATTGAATAGCCGGCTTCGTCTGCAAATAGCCGTAACTTTTCGACACTGGTTTGTCCAATCCCACGCTTCGGTTCGTTGACGACCCGTTCAAAGTTCATTGAATCCTGGTCATTCACAACTAAGGTCAGGTAGGACAAAACGTCCCGAATTTCTTTACGGTCGTAGAACTTGTTCCCACCGACCATGGTGTAAGGAATGTTGGCCTTAACCAGTGATTCTTCCATGACACGGGACTGCGCGTTGGTCCGGTACAAAATGGCAAAATCACCGTAATCGAACTTCTTTTCCTGCATGTTTTCTTGAATCTTGGAAATGACAAAGTGGGTTTCGTCACTTTCACTCTGCCCACGGTAATAGGAAATCAAATCGCCCGTCGTGTTTTCCGTCCATAACTTCTTCGGGCGACGCGTCGTGTTGTTGTTGATCACTTCGTTTGCGGCGGTCAAAATGTTCTTCGTCGACCGGTAGTTTTGTTCCAACATTACCGTGTCAGCCTGTGGATAATCTTTTTCAAAGTCCAAGATATTTTCCATGTTGGCACCCCGCCAACCGTAAATGGATTGGTCGGCATCCCCAACAACGCACAAGTTCTTGTTCTTGTCAGCCAACATGTTGACCAGCGTGTACTGGGCGTTATTCGTATCTTGGTATTCATCAACGTGGATGTAATGGAATTTATTTTGGTACCATTCCAACGTCTCTTTATGCTGTTTGAATAACTGAATCGTCAGCATGATCAAGTCATCAAAGTCGACGGCTTGGTCCGCAGCTAATTCCCGTTGGTATTGTAAATAAACGTCAGCCACAACGCTTTCAAACGGACTGGCTGCCGATTCTTTATACATTTCCGGCGTCTGCAAATCGTTTTTAGCGTTTGAGATTGCTGACAAAATCGACCGGGGATCAAACTTCTTCGAATCAATATTTTGTTCCGTCAAAATTCGTTTGACCAGCGTCCGCTGTTCACTCGTCCCGGCAATCGTAAATGCCCGGTTGTACCCAATCTGTTCAATGTCTCGACGTAAAATCCGGACACAGAGCGCATGGAACGTTGAGACCCACACATCGCGTGCGGATTCTCCCAATAGTTTACTGACCCGTTCACGCATTTCGCGTGCGGCCTTGTTCGTAAACGTAATCGCTAAGACGTTCCAGGGATTGACCCCTTGTTCTTCAATTAAATATGCTACCCGGTGTGTCAGAACTCGGGTCTTCCCCGAGCCGGCACCGGCCATAATTAGTAGCGGTCCTTCAGTGTCTAAAACGGCTTCCTGTTGCTTGTCATTCATTCCTGCCAATAGGCTTTCTTTCGACACGCTGTTCGCCACCCTTTCTAAAAATCAGTCAACAAATATTATAGCAAATTTTCGGCGTGATTGCTGGTTTTTAAGGCGCTATCACTCACATTAATCCCACTTATTTTTGAAACCGTGTTCGTATTTGTTCGGTCAATCATATCCACCCGCTCCGGCGGTCAGAAGTGGTGTGCTATGGGGGACGGCCTCAGCCAAAGTGCGGTCTGAGGCTTCAATTCAAAGCCGATAACCCACGTCTTTGAATTGCCCCGCAACATCAGTCGGCTAAGAAACGCCGGCTAATGTTGCCGCCATTGCACACCACTCCTGCCGCCTCCGCTGAAACAGATTTATTAGTACGAACTCTCAAAGGTAAGTGATGATAACGTTAATCGTGAAGGTAGCCCTTGACCGACAATATTTGGCCTTATACCATAGATGGCCCAAGACAATTGCATATTTGGCTTACCCCCAGTCTCATGACTGCATATAGTCAGTGACCAAAGATTAAAAAGTCTGAAGCCACCATTAACACCCTAACAGTACTGATAGTTATTCCGAAATTATCCGCTCCATTGAAAGTATCATTACTAATGCTATTATCGTTGGATAATCAGAGGCTGGCACTGATGGCATCAGTCGTGACGGCAGTGTTGGGGCGACGTTTTTTGCCGCCCTTACACTGCGGACGGTCCGGGACAATTGCGCATTTTGCAATCGTTCCGGGCGAGAGGCTAGACTGCTCCCCAGGCTAGCACCGGTCCCACGACTGTATGTCATCAATGACAACTGGACTAACTAAAAAAGCCGTCAGTACGATACTGACGACAATTTTTTATTCAGTTGGTTTTTCATCTGAATTTTCCGCACTGGGCGCGTTAAAATTCCAGATGTTCGTATCATCGATTTGTTCTAAGGCTTCCTTGACACTCGGTGCTTCCACTAACACGTGGCCCGCAACCGGCGTCTTGTCGGCTTGTAATAAAGTCCGGTGATAAAAATTAAAGAACCAGTTCGTCTTAAGTTGCCACTGGGTCCGAATACCACTTTCTTGGGCAGGGGTAAAGTAGACCGCAACGACCGGCATGAGTTGCTTGACCGGCATCAAAGGCAAGCCCGCAATGGCCCGTAAATGCTGTTCAGCCATGCTGATGTTTGTGGCACGCTCAAAGACGTACCCCGCCTGATGCATCGCGGGGACGATCCGCTTAACGTATAGGTTACCACTCTTAGTCAGGAAGAACGCAACTTCAAAGATCCCCGTGTAGCTGAGGTTATCACTAATTTCTTTCGTGATTCGCATCATTTCATCGTTGACGACCTGATCAATTTGGGCCGGAACAATCGTGGCCAAGAGTTCGTGGTCACGGTACCGATTTTCCACACTTGGGAAAAATTCCGTACTCGTGGCGCTCTTGGCAACAAAGACGGAGAGTTCCTTATCATAAGGAATCAAGGATTCTAACAGGTACGTTCCCCAATCTAAGAGGTCCGCTGCCTTCACGATGTCCGATTGCGTCTTAATCACTAACTGCCGGTTTTGACCAAGCCCCTTTTGAATTGGTTTCAAAATACTAGGGTACCCGATTGAACCAATGGCTTGATACACGTCATCCAAACTAACGATCGTTGCGGACGGCGCCACGTTTAAATTCAACTGACTAAAGAAGGCGCGTTCAAGTGAACGGTCCTGCATAATTTCCAGCGCGTCGCCACCTTGAGGGACCCGGGTATGCGCTGATAAAAAGTTGATGACCGACGCATCGACGCTTTCAGACTCGTAAGTCACGATGTCACAACGTTCAGCAAAATTTTGTAATTGTTGCTGATCATTGCGCGCCCCGACAACGCGAAAGTCTGCCAATTCCATGGTCTCGGTATTCTCATTGTCCCCGTATACGCCGACATTAATACCAGCATTGCGCGCGGCAATCACCAAACCAACACCATTAGTACTACTCCCAATGATGCCTAGCGTACCACCTGGGTTTAAAATCGAGTTGTCCACTTCAGTCCCTACTTTCTTAATCCATTTAACGATTACCACCGAATGCTAAAACCCGTTTAACACTCGGTTTTGAGTTTATATGTCATGGCTGGTCAAACACCCAGCCGTTTTTAATTTCAAAAATTGCTTATTATTATCGTGAGCTTGGTTCGCTAATTACCGCCTGCAAACAGCAACTATTTAGCGACGCCGGAACACGGCTTCTTGAGTTCACGCTGGTTCCGTTAGTTAATAATACTTGGTGCACGGAATGCATGCAAGTCCCAGCTTACATTTTTCGCCGGGCATTTCGATGACGGACCCGCTTGACCCAAAAGCCCCCAGAAATATAGCGTGGTTCGTAGGCAATGACGAACGCACTGGGCTCTTGTTCCTTGATCAAACCGTATAACCGCCGTTCATTCTTCCGTGGCGCTAAGATATCCAGTTGCAGCCGTTCACCTTCTAGGCCGTACGCGATATGCTGGGTGACCCCAAAACCATTTTCGCGTAGCACTCCCGGTAACGTGGATTTCGGGTCAGGTAAGATAACCGAAATCATGGTATACCCAAGTGCCAACTTATCTTCAATCACCATCCCGACGTAGACCCCGACACCGTAGCCGAGGGCGTAAACCACCAAGTTGATTGGATTATCGAGCCGATTTAAGACCAGTGACAGTCCTAAAACGTAAATTGTGATCTCAATCACACTGGTAAAAGCTGCAAAATATCGATACCCGCGCATGACGAGTAAAAATCGCAACGTGTTTAACGTAATGTAAACAAAGTTAATCACAAATATAAGGCCTAACATCCCAATATCAATCCGCATGGTTACCCCCGCTTTCTTGATCTAGTCCGTTTGTTCCGATGCAAAGTGTACCCGGTCATCATCGAATGATGTGATCTGGGCCAATGACTCTAACCGAACGCCCCGGTCTTCGACCAATTGATGCCCCGTCTGGAAGACCTTTTCAATGACGATTCCGACACCCATAACGTCAGCCTTAGCTTGGTCACAAATTTCAAATAGCCCTTGAACGGCTTGACCGTTTGCTAAAAAGTCATCGATTAGTAAGACCTTATCACCAGCACTCAAAAACTTCTTGGCAATTGAAATGTGGTTAGACGTTTTCTTCGTATATGAATAAACTTCTGCGGTAAACAAGTCGTCAATTAGTGTCACAGACTTGTGTTTGCGGGCAAAAACAACCGGAACGTGGAGTGCTAACCCGGCCATCACTGCGGGTGCAATCCCTGATGATTCAACCGTAAGAATCTTGGTCACGCCGGCATCGCGGAACAAGTGGGCAAATTCAGTCCCGATACTAAACATCAAATCGGGATCGACCTGATGATTCAAAAAGTTGTCAACCTTCAACACTTCGCCAGGTAAGACCCGGCCATCCTTTAAAATGCGTTCTTCAAGTTCTCGCATGCAAAAATAACCTCCTAATAATAATAAGTATGTCTAATTCAACTATTACTCTCTATCATACCTTTGTAAGTCGTATTTTTGAATAATATTAATTATTTTTTGTGCGTAACTAGGATCCGTGGCGTATCCGGCCGTTTGCAACGCCTTAGCGGCCGTCTGGTAGTCCTTAGCGTGAATGACTGCTGAATAGTGCTGCGCATCCCAGGGCGTCCCGTTAGCGAGCTTCTTTGCGTGGGCCACGAGGGAGTCGTGCCAGCTATCATAAACGGCAAAGCGCCGTTTAACGGTGTGGTACGCCCCATCATAATATTCCTGTGTCGTCATCAACCGACCCGCCTGGGTTGCGTAAGCTTTGACGCCAAACAAGTTATTATTTTCCGTGGCATTCGTGCTGCGTCCCCAATCAGATTCGAGGATGGCTTGGCTCAAACTGATACTAGCCAACACGTGGTAACGTTTCTGAATAGCTTGGGCGGGCGGTGCTAGTTTTTGGATAAAGCCGCTATGGGTCGTGACCGCCACTGGTGTCGAAGTCGTCGGTTGCGCATCAAAGCTTCGTTTGGCAATCCCGCTGATAAGTACAACGGCGCCCAAGACTAGTAATAGGTTCAGCCATTGAATGCGCCCTTTTTTCACAAACGGACTCCGCCGTTTTTTTGAACGTCGTCGCGGACGTTTGCGTTTGGTTGCCATGGCTTGCTCCCTTCTATGTAAATGGATCACTAGTGAATCATACTCTATTCTACCGATTTTCATTCGAAAATTAAACGGAATGCGCCCCCCAACACCTTACTTTTTTGCTAAAATGTAAGTGTTCTCAAATGATTCTTAGGAGGAATTTTTTATGGCAAAAACTTACCGGTGGGCCATTGTTGGTTTAGGCAACATTACCCACAGTTTCGTGAAATATTTTGACCAACCCGACGGCGAGATCTACGCCGTCTGCTCACGCTCACAAGCCAAAGCGGACGCGTTCGCCAAGGATCACCAAATCCCCAAGGCGTATGGGAACCTCGATGATTTATTAAAAGACGACAAGGTGGACATCGTTTACGTGGCAACGCCCCATAACTACCACATCGACACCATTTTACCAGCGTTACGAGCAGGTAAACACGTCTTCAGCGAAAAGGCCATCACCATGTCTAGTGACCAACTGAACATCGCTAAGGAAGTCGCCGCTAGCAACCACCTGATTTTAGCGGAAGCCATGACCCTCTACCACATGCCACTGTACGAAAAACTGCACGAATTTGCGGCTGAACGTCACTTGGGTAACCTCAAAATGATCCAAGCAAGTTTTGGTAGTTTTAAGGAAGCGGATCCAACTAACCGATTCTTTAATCCAGACTTAGCTGGTGGCGCCTTACTCGACATTGGCGTCTACGCCCTCGCTTTCGTAGAAGAATTCTTAACGGCTAAACCCTACATCACGGGAACCACCATGCACCGCTTCAGTAGTGGCGTTGACGAATCCGAAACAATCACGTTACGTAACGCCAACGATGAACTCGCAACGGTTGCGCTGACTTTCCGAGCAAAGATGCCGAAACGTGGCATCGTCGCTTATGAAAACGGCTATTTCACCATTGACGCTTACCCTCGTGCTGACGAAGCCACGTTTACCGACAACACTGGTCACAGTGAAATCATCAAAGCGGGCGACTCAACTAACGCCATGAACTATGAAATTGCCGACATGCAAAAGATGATTGCCGGCGAACTTCACAATACCGGCTTAGCCAAAACTACGGACGTCATGGATATCATGACCGCTGCGCGTGCTCAGTGGGATTACCGCTATCCATTCGAAAATAACTAATTCAAATAAGTTATTATCTAAAAGCCGCTCCGTCAGACAGCGTTGCGTGCTGTGGGGGACGGTCGCAGCCACAGTGCGGTCTGCTCCCTCAATTTCAAGCCGATAACCCACGTCTTTGAATCGCCCCGCAAGATTGGCGCAAAAACCACCCGCCAATCTTGCCGACACAGCACACAACACTGTCTGACTTCGCTAAAATAACTTCAAATCGACAATTTGTATTAAGCCAACAACACTTAATTTCCGGTTATTTTTCATAATTATTAAGCTAAAGCACACCAATCCAACTGATTTTCAGTTGAGTTGATGTGCCTTTTTGTCTGGGTCCTACCATGTAGAAATTAGTTATTCCAATAAAAAAATAAATTTAGTGAAGCCAGTCAGCACCCGGGTTCTGACTGACGAAGCGACCTAATTAAAGATGAGCCCGAGTCCCATAAAGACGACGAATGACAGGCAGATGATGGTCGCATTTTTAATGGCTAAAATAAATGTCTCCGTTTTGACCTGCTTTTTGAGGAACAAGCGGGTGTTTTTTAAGACGGGTATCACACTGAGTAACGTTAGTAAACTGAGCTTCGGTAAGACGCCCATCCAGACGGCAACCATTAGGCAGACGTATCCCCCGATATAACTCCACGCAAAGACTTGTAACATTACCGGTTTACCCAGATAATATAGAATGGTGTGGCGGCCTAACGCGATATCTTCATCCATATCGCAAATATTATTGGCCAACATGATGTTAGAAATCGCAAAAATAGCTATTCCAGATGCAATTAAGACTTCTAACGTATTGGTCCCCGTTATCGCGACTTTGTCATAAGTATTGATAAAAACGGCAATCCAGAAAATCATAAAGCCCATCGTGAATCCTGAGAAGAACTCCCCGAACGGGCCGGACGAAATCGGCTTTGGTCCCCCTGCGTAAAAGTAGCCCACCGCGTAGGAATAGAGTCCCATCCATAAAAGCGGTAGCCCGGTCCGCGTGACCAGCCACAGGCCCAGAACCAGCGAGAGTCCGCCTAGTCCAAAGGTAATTGCCCGCGCTTGACGAATGGAAATTTGGTTAACCCCAACCACGTTAGTCGCTTCCAAAAACTCTTGGTTATCCGCGTTGCGGGGGGCGTGTAAAAAGTCCTGGTAGTTATCATTGGCATTAGTCGCCATGTGAAATAACGACGAGGCAATGAAGAACAGAATCAAATAGCCGAGGTGTACTTGATGGTAGTTGTACACCGCGTACAACGTTCCTAAAACAAACGGTAAGACACTGGCAATCAGTGATTTGATCTCAACAAACTCGAGAAAAACTTTCGGTTTCAAAATAACGCCTCCTTTTGATTGACAACCTTAATAGTTATTTGTACCTTTGAATTAAATTGTATTTTAGAATGTGACTGGCTGCAAGTGTTGGCGTCTTAGCGACTTCGAGCCATTTCTAAGATTAACGGAGGAAGTTTTAAGTATGATGCAAACCATTTGGCAACCTAATAGTGCCGTAGAAGTCCAATTGGCGGCGCTTAAACCCTACCTAGCAAAACACGTGCAGATCGACAACGAGCCCATTAATAATCGGGTCCACGCACTCTTAGCCGCTGGTGGAAAATTTTTACGCCCCGGATTTTTTTACTTATTTAGTCAGTTTGGAACTGACCAGGACCCCGTACGCCTTAAAGCCGGGGCCGCTGCCATGGAAATGTTGCACGTCGCAACTTTAATCCATGATGACGTCATCGACCACGCACCCGAACGTCGAAACGTGACCACCATTCATAAAGATTACGGGCAACGTAATGCCATCTATGCCGGCGATCTACTGTTTACCTGCTACTTTGACCAGGTGCTAATTGCCGCCAAGCGTGCCGAAGATGTCCGCGTTAACACCGCTGCGATGCGCGCAATTCTTCAAGGTGAACTGGATCAAATGGCGCATAACTTTGACCCGCAAACCACGGTCGCTGACTATCTCACCGTTGCGCGGGGCAAAACCGCCCGCCTATTTAGCCTAAGTTGTGAACAAGGCGCCCACTTAGCCGAAGCACCTTTGAAAGTCGAACGCCTGGCTAAAAAGATTGGTGAAACGATGGGCTTAGCCTACCAAATGTTAGACGACGTGCTAGATTACGCTGGCGATGAGCACTTAACACAAAAACCAGTTTTAGCTGATTTACGTGATGGTGTCTACTCGCTGCCCTTAATTTACGCGCTCGAACTTCAACCATCGATTGCTGACCAACTACCAGTTCCCGGTGAATCAATCAGTAACGAGCAGTTGCGCTTAATTCGTGACCAAGTCATCGTCTCTGGCGGTGTCACCAAAGCCCAAATGCTTGCGACCCAGTACACGCAAACTGCGCTGGATTTGATCGACCAGCTACCAACCGGCGACACGCAACAGACTTTGCGCCAATTAGTGACCCAGTTGCTGGTGCGCAACCACTGATCTTACCGTAAGCAATAACAAGGCTCAGAATTAATCACTCATGACCTAGCCCGGTCGTCGCTGATAACATGCAGTCGTGGGACCGGGGGAAGCCAAAGGACGGTCTTTCCCCTCGCCCGAAACACTTGCAAAAAGCGCAATTGTCCCGGACCGTCCGTGGTGTAAAGTCGGTAAAACCACCGCCTCAACACCACCCTCACGACCGATACTATCAGCGCCAACCTCAGATCATTCAATGAATCTAGATTGCCAGTAATTAATGAAAATTTCTATTTAGCGAAGGCGGGCGGGATTGGTGTGCTGTGTCGGCAATATCATCCGGTGGTTCTTAGCCGGATAATATTGCGGGGCGATGCAAAGACGCGGGTTATCGGCTTGGCATCGAGGTTCCAGACCGCACTACGGCTGGAGCCGTCCCCCATAGCACACCAGTCCCACCCGCCTGAACGGCTAATTTATGAACAATTGCCATTAAGGTACCAATTTAATTTTAGACACCAAACAGCCGTTAGGACTCGAAAAAGGGTCCTAACGGCTGTTTATTTTTCACTTTAAAATAATCTATTGTCCGACATTGCTAGGCATCGCGGCCACGGTCCAAATCGTATAACCGTTTAAAACGGGGTGCCGTCGCGTATAATTCTTCTGGCGTGCCGGCCATGTCGAATTGGCCGTCTTCTAAGAAACGAACTTGATCGACGTTTTCGACCCCGGCCAAATGGTGTGTGACCCAGAGAATCGTTTTGTCATGTAACACACGGAAAACCGTTGTTAACAAGTGGGCTTCCGTAATCGGGTCCAAGCTAACGGTCGGTTCATCTAAGATAATGATGGGCGCATCCTGTAATAGAATCCGTGCCAACGCGAGCCGTTGCCGTTCACCGCCTGAGAAGCGGGCCCCGCCCTCTTCAACGACGGTCTCGTAACCGTCAGGAAGTGATTGAATCAGTGGCTCTAATTCGACGGCCTTCAACGCAGCCTTCACCTGTTCGTCACTGGCTTGTTCATTCCCCATCCGAACGTTATTCATGATCGACGTATTAAACAAGTAAGGTTGTTGGTCCAGCACCCCAAAGAGTTGGGCGCGCTGATTTTGTAAACGACTAACCGGGACATCGTTTAACTGAACGCTCCCTTGATCCGGCTGAACATCGCCTAAAATCAACTTCAACAAGGTACTCTTACCAGTCCCAGATGGCCCTAACAAGGCGAGTTTTTCCCCAGCCTTCAACGTCAGATTCAAGTGGTCAAAGATTTGATGATTCCCCGCCGAGTAACTGAAGTCCAGGTCCGCAACTTGTAAAACTTGGAAAGGTTCCGTCAAAACGGTTTGGTCGCTTTCATCGGCTGGTTTGGTGTCTAAGGCGTTGACCCGCCGAATCGACCGCTGATAACTTGGCCACTCGCTGACCCCTTGGCTGACGGAAAGTAACGCATCAACTAACGGGAAAACTGACAGGACAAAGGCTGCAATCCAGTTGGAACTAGCTGAGTCCGTTGTCCAATAGAAACTACTCCAAATTAACAACGCAATACAGATTACCCCAAAGATCATCTGAATCGTAAAGTCTCGCCACCATTGGAACCGGTGATCTTGACGCCGTAACGCCGCAATCTGTTCAATTGGTTGGACTTCACGGTCATAAAAATCCTTCTGACGACCAGAAATCAACCAATCGCCCAGTCCCATAACCGCATCCGTCAGTTCAGTATAAAAGCTTTGTTGAATCTTTCGGCTTTGCGATTCACGCGCACCGTTTAAAAGGACGGACCACAGTGGCATTACAATCACAACTAATCCTAGTAGTAACAACATTAACAGCCCAAACCACCAACTGAAATAGCCCAGGGCAATGACAATAATAAGATACATAATTAGCGCAATCACGGTCGGAAACACTGTCCGCAAATACAAGTTTTCAATGTGGTCGATATCATCAGCCAAAATGCTTAAGATATCCCCCGTTTGAAAATTCTGCCGAATCGCCACCGCGTGCTTAGCAACTGACTGGTAAAGTTTCTTACGAAAATCAGAAACGATTCGCAGTACCCAGTTGTGGCTGGTAATCCGTTCCGCATACCGAAACGCAGGCCGACCAATCCCAAATGCCCGGGTCAAAACGATGGGCACGTAGATCATCAAAATATTATAGGGATGGCGCGCCGCTTTACTGATCAAGTACCCAGAGTTAAACATCAGTGCCGACCCACAGAAGAAGGTCATTAACCCTAGAAAGATGGTTAGCGCAAGCAACTTTTTATACTTCCGTAAGTAGGGCATCACCCACGTATCGTGTTTAAACGTTCCAAAAAAGTCTTTCATTACACTGCACCTACCATTTCATGACGTAGCCGCACGTACGCACCGTTTTGTGCTTCCAATTCGGCGGGCGTCCCCTGTTCAACGATTTGCCCGTGGTCCATCACGAGCACGTAATCCATCTGATTAATCCAGTGGAGCCGGTGCGTCGCAAAGAAAACGAGGTGATCGTCTAAAACGGGTAGAATCGTCTTTTTCAACTCAGCTTCGGTTTCAATATCCAAATGCGCGGTTGGTTCATCAAATAACAGCACCTTACGCTTACTGTCGAGGAAGGCCCGGGCCAACGCAATCCGTTGGGCCTGACCACCACTGACACCCCGCGCCCCTTCACCAATTTTGGTTTCAAGGCCATCCGGTAACGTCTTAATCCAAGCGGTTAAGCCCGCTTTTTCAGCCGCCCGACCAATCGCACCTAGTCCAGCATGGGGCTGATAAAACGCGATATTTTCAGCTAACGTCGCGTGGAACAAGTACGGATTTTGAGGAATGTAGAAAAAGCTTTGTTGCCAAGCTTGTTGACTTAAATGCGTCACGGTCTGCCCGTTGACTTGGACGGTACCGGCACCAGGTGTGGGCGTTAAAAAGCCCCCCAACAGATTAATCAGCGTTGATTTACCAGAACCCGAGGCCCCGATGATCCCAATCCGTTGATAGCCGTGCGCCGTAAAGCTGAGCTGCTTTAAAGCCGGCTCCTTTTGATCATAACTAAAATCAACGTTGGTTAAACTCAAGGTACTATCCGCTTGCCAATCAAGCGGCGTCGTTCCGAGTTGTTCGCGTTCAGTTGGTACTGGCAGCGCCAGCATGGCCTGAACGGCGCTAAACGCGTTTTTCCCGTTCAACGTGGCGTGGTAGTCACTGGCAAATTGGCGTAGCGGTAAGAAATAGTCTGGCGACAGTACTAAGATGACTAGTGCTGGTAATAAACTGATGGTACCGTCAACTAAACCGAAGCCTAAGAAAACCGCAACGACCGCAATCGAAAGCGTCGTGAAGAAATCGAGGGCAAACGTGGAGAGCATCGCAATTTTAATAACGGACATCGTCTGCTTACGGTACCCTTCACTGACATGGTAAACGTTGTTGGCGTACTGCTTGCTGAGCCCCAACTGTTTCAAGGTTGGCAACCCCCGCAAGGTATCCACAAAGTGATTAGACATCCGCTGATAGCCAACGTACTGCTTATCAGCCTTAGCTTGCGCCGCGTAGCCTAAAATAATCATAAATACGATGATTAATGGAAAAATGGCTAATAAAAATAAGGCTTCACGCCAACGCAAAAACGCAATGTAAATCAAAATGACCCACGGAATGACCATCATGTCGATGACTTTGATAACAACTAGCATCAGGTACGTCTGCACCTTATCGATACCTTCCAAGGCGGTCGTAACGACGTTCCCAGTCCCAGTCTTCGCCACGTAACTCGGTCCCAACTGGTACAACTTTTGCATCACTTGTCGACGCAAGTCCCCGCTAGTTTTTTCAACGATTGGATACATCAAGTGGTTTTTAATGACAACTAACAATTGACGTCCTACCCAGGCTAACGCAAAAATCAGCATCGGCTGAACGATCGTTCCTAAACTGTGTAAGTGCCAAAGTCCGACAATTGCGACGGACAAGAAATAAGCTTGCGTAATAATACATAGACCTTCAATCACCGCTAACAAAACCAATAGGACCGTTAAGCGGCGCATCCCCGGTAGTTTAAATAAAGCTGGATCAAACACATTCGATCCCTCCCACCTCAAAAAAATTGAAAGGGCCGTGACCTGTCTCTTATACACATCTCCGAGCCCACGAGACGCGTAGTAATCTC
>CALFSK010000045.1 GCA_937916845.1 uncultured Lactobacillus sp.
ACAGAATTAGAACGAGTGTTTAGAAAAAGATGTGCCATTTATTGACATAGGAGCAGGATGTATTGCCAACAAGTTACCAACGATCTGTTTACGAAGCTAACCCGTTATCATAGTGTAATTAACTATGCAGAAATGGTTTTTAAATACGCTGTAAAGCATGAATTGCTAAAGAGAAACCCTATTGAACTCGTTACCTTTCCTAGACCAAAAGTTGATCCAACACAGGAACCAATCAAAAAGTTTTATGACAGAGAAGAGCTACAGCACTTTCTTAACGCTTTAGATCAAGAAGATCAAAAGAACGGAAATTATTTATCAGATAACTTTTTTAGAGTATTAGCATTAACAGGGATGCGTAGAGGCGAAGCCCTCGCATTAACTTGGAATGATATTGATTTTGATAATAAAGTTATTAGCATTAATAAGGGTGTTACCCTTGGCGTGAATAACAAACAGTATATCGAAACCCCAAAGACAGTTAATTCTGCTAGAACAATTAACATTGATGACAGATTGACTAACTATTTGAAGTGCTGGCAAATTGAACAACGCCGGGAACAGTTTAAATTCGGATTTAATGTCGCTAATAATACCAACCAACAATTAGTATTTGCATCCCAACAAAATAAGATGATTTCTGTTTCTCGCCCTAGAACGTGGCTAATTAAAATCATTAAGAAGTATCAATTACCGTATATCAGTGTTCACAAACTACGTCACACACACGCTTCTCTTTTATTTGAAGCCGGTGCATCAATTAAGCAAGTTCAAGAGCGCTTAGGACATTCAGACGTAAAAACAACAATGGATATTTACGCCCATGTTTCTAAAGATTCAAAATTAGACACAGTTAAAAAGTTCGATAAGTTTCTTGAAATGTAATGGGATAGTCAAAGGGATAGTCAACTAAAAAAAGCACCCGCAATTATAGCCCGGATGCCTGTTATATTAAGGTTTATGAAATTGTGTATTGGAAGCTCGCCACCTCCATAAATGCATTTCAAACAGATGCAACAAGCTCCAGAACACTTGTTGTATCAACGTTTTACAGTTTCTGGTTAAATGAATTTCGATGGAATCGTAACAAACATCGTAACAAACTTTGATATGCTGGCAGGCTGTATGTGGGCCATCTTAATAGATGGCTCTTTTTATTTGCTCTGTAAATGATGCAATTAAACATAACATATAATATTACCTTCTAATCATAATAGAATACCAATACACCCGTATTCCAAGTAACTTCCGCATATAATTATCGCATATAATTATCGCATATTATATATTGTATTAACGGGTAACCACCGTTATGATGTAATTGCGGTTAGAATTGAACATTAGAGACACCAATACCCCCAACTATTGCAGTAGTTGAGGGTGTTTTTCTACAACTCTATGTAAGCGGGCTTACTATCGCTATCTATCCTAATGTTCTAATAAACGCCCAATTACCGTTAACGGGACAAAAAAGTTGATGAACCATTTGCTGTACCTCCCCATCTGTTGTAATTATGGAGTAGGCAACTAACATATTATGAACGACAAGCTCATCTTTATATTGATTACCAGAATCTCACTTTTAGCGACTACCAACAGAATAATCAAAAAACTAATTTTAATCTGCTAACATTCCCATACGGACAAGATATATAATGTTATTTATAAAACAGATTGTTTTGGAGGAATATTCAAATGGGAAAAAGAAAAAGACAAATGGGGTCACTGATATTTGCGATACTTTTTGGGATATTTGTGGTTTTAAGTTTTCCAGATACTGCTACGGCGGATGTGATAACAAAAATTAATACGGATTTTTATAGTAGACAAGGTGATGATTATCTTAGACCAGATACCAACTACAACACTGATTACGGAAATATTTATAAAATATCTGGCACCTATGGGAATATCAAGAAAACAATAATTGGCAGTCTAAAATATTACAAAAACAACCATTTTGTTTTATCTGGTCGTTCTTTCACACTGAAAACCAATGGTAATAAAACTGATTATATAGGTATCAGACTATCCACTAAAGCTAAGTTCTATGGTAAATTTATTGGATATGTTAAGGATGACGCACTCATTGGTGACATGCGCTATGACAATCCTTGGATTAAAATTTATTCTTGGCAACATAAGTATAGCTGGACTAAGTTACCACCAGACCCCATCGACCCAGTAAAAGAGGTAACCAAAAAATTCACTAAAGCACCAAAGACAATCAAAGGCTGGTGGTATTCAAAAGGGAAAATCAAATATCATATTACCGCACATTCATACCATATTTATGGTTATAAGGATAGAATCATGAATGGTCGCATGATCCATCCCGGGCGCGTTTCGCATTCCCGCGTGATTAGTTATTATAAACATCCTAGTTGGAAAGGTGTAGCTTACGAAGATCACATACTTGGAACTATATCAGGTAGTTATTATATCCCATTCAAGGTCAAAGATACTCACGGCAGGATCCATCATGCACTTATGATTGGTCTAGGCACCAAACAATACATTTTCTATCGCACACACTTTAAAGGTGCAAAGTACCAAAGAAAAGTTGTTAAACGAATGCAGTCTACCATTTATGGTGAGGATTACACGACTGCAACAGAAAGAACTCAGAAATTAATTGACAAAAATAAAACAGTCAATATATCAGAATTGAAATAGTAGTTTTTTCGTAACTGTTGATTATATTGAAGCCTATTACTGTAATAGGTTCTAGTTCTATCTAATTCGCCTGAAAATCTTTAAATTTACTTTTATACGCTGTTACAATACAGATATAGAAGAATGGAACATTAGAGAGACACCAATACCTCCAACTATTGCAGTAGTTGAAGGTATTTTTTACGCTCATGTAATAAACGAATGTCTTAAAATTGCCTAACTGGCGCACTTTTTATCACATCTTGCTTACTACATCCTTTTACATAAAATGATAATTCGGCTTGACTGTAACGTTACGGTACACCTTATACTGAAGCCATCACGTTGTCATCAAGATAAGGAGCCTAACAATGAATAAAGAAAATGACGCACTAACCGCAAAAATTATCGGCCTAGAAAAAGATGCCTTGAATAAGTGGTTCAAAGGGGATACTTCCGGCTACCTTAACATTTGGTCCAAGGAAAACTTTTCTTACTTTGACAGCTTTAAAGCGGAACGGATCGATGATTACGCACAAATTAAGCAGTTCGTCTTAGCAAGTGTTGAGGGCAAATTATTCGCAGATAGCTACGAATTTAAAGCGCCTCGTGTTCAAGCTAGCGATGACATGGCCGTTTTGACCTACCAACTCTTCGCGGATACGTCCCTAAATGAGATGCGTTACAACTGTATCGAAGTTTATCAACGGGAAGGTAATGATTGGAAAGTGATTCACTCTACTTGGTCAGTCATTCGTCCCATGGATATGAACTTTGAACCAAACAAAACGCTCGTTTAATCGACCGCTCAAAATCATCTCGAAAAATAAAGAGAATCGCCCAGAAACCAACTGTACTTTTGCTTGGTTTCTGGGCGATTTTCCTTTATTGGCACCCTTTTTAATTTGATTTTTTACTAGCTAAATTTACAGCAAGAACGATGACGAAAATCATTCCAGCATTTCCCGTACCAATTAACCAATTAGGAAGCTGAACATTTTGACCGTAAACTGTGAATAAATAGCCTAAAATACCGGCTAACACGGCACCTGATAAAACGAGCTTAACGTGGTTGTCCAACCGTTGTCACCTCACTAGACAGATTCACAGCATCGTTTCAATTTTGTTAAGCTTCCAAACGAGCAATTAGAGCGGACACCGGGTACCGTGGGTGTTATAGTAACGATGAATATCAGCAATTGGTATTCACTCCGCAGATTTTCGTACGTTCCCAGCAGTTTTTTTCACCAAACCCGTGTCCCACGCGGCCAAGCCAGTGTGCTTGACCGTTTTTTTATGATGTCCCAAATACTAAAAGTCCTAGTGAAGACCGTCATTGGTTTTCACTAGGACTTTGGCTCTAGAATATTGGGTGTTGATGGATTTCCATCAACACCCAGTTTTTGTGTAAAATAAAAGGACAACTCCCCCCAATGCACCACCCGTACCGACCAAAGTAAAAGTAAAGGCAAGTGAGAAAAGATGTCCCAAAACCATTTTATCGAAGATACCCTTCAAATTAAAGACCCAAATATTATTTGTACTAGTATTGATAGCAGCGATCCAAGCAAACAAGTCGTTCACGCTAAACTGACCTATCCTTTAAAGAACTGCCCACTTTGTGGCCAGCCAGAAGTAGTACGTTTTGGGACTAATCTAATTAATGTCAGAATGCCCCCAGTCAAAGAACGACCAATTATCTTGAAATTACTTAAACAACGTTATCGGTGTAAATCCTGTGAGCATACTTTTAGCGCACAAACATCATTAGTTAAACCACATTGTCAGATATCAGAAGATACAAAGCAAATGATCATCTTAAGACTCATCAAAGACCGTAGCGTTACTGATATTGCGGATGAATTGAATGTCTCATCAGTCGCAGTTAATCGTGTCATTGATTCTTTGTCCACCCAAACCA
>CALFSK010000046.1 GCA_937916845.1 uncultured Lactobacillus sp.
AAGTTTATAAGTATTACTGTTTTTTGCTAACCCATTAGGGTATACCCTAGTGGCCGTTTTTGATCCATTATCAATGGCTTTTTAAATTAGGGCCTAGTAATTTTGGAATGGAAATACTTTCCAACACCAAAAATTCTAGACCCAGAGCGCCTGAGTAACCTCATCAAGACCTACAGGTCGTGCGGTGAGCCAATGGACATCGCCATTGCCACACTGAGGAAAAACCTCAGAGGCGTTTTGAATGCTTCTCAAACCAAGCTTTCAAATGGCCCACTAGAAGGCATTAACCGTAAGATCAAAGCGCTAAAGCGCAGCTGTTATGGATTTGCCAATCAAGAGCGCATGTTTGAACGGATCTACCAACTGATTGCCTAGAAAAGTCAGTGTACGACACCCCGGGGAGGAGTGTGCCCAAAAACAGGGCTACAGAGCATAATTGCGGCCATCTGACTTCTCAAACGGAGTTTTTCGGTTCAATAACAAAAAGCCCACTCCGAAGAGTGGACCTTTCAAAAGATAAAAACTATTAATCAACACCATTTGACACAGAGCCAGAATAATAATATTCTTCAGGGCCCTCTTTAAATAATCTATATTCACTACAGATATATTTATTTAATGGTTAATCATTACGACGTTTCTTGATACCAAGAAAACCGAGTAAACTTCCAAACATTGCCAACAAAATACCAATAAATGACATTGTTTGACTTTGACTATTGTTTTCACCAGTTTGAGGTAATTCTGGTGAATTAACAGCACCGTTGTTAACTTTAGATCCTGTATTAGTCGACGTATTGATTACTCCATTGTTAGTAGCGTTACTTGGCTGGGAAGGATTCCCTGGTTGGTTAGAACTGGAATTTCCTGTGTCCGTACCATTACCTGGCTTCCCCGGTTGATTGAGCCCAGTGCCGCCATTGTTATCTGTTGCGGGGTTCTTCGTGTAAACATAGGTAACAGTCTGATCCTGATCCGTAAAGCTCCCCGTAGGGTTCCCTTGGACTTCTTTGAAGGTGTAGCCTGGCACATCCTTTTGGGTCGTTGAATATGGATCGCCTACATTACCAGAAGCAATAACGTCGTCAGCGATTGGATTGCCGTTTTCATCAACATACTTAGCTGTGACGTTACCGCCAGCAACTGGAGTCTTGGTATAGGTAACCGTGAATTCTAAGTCCTTTGAGTCCCCATTAACTGTTTGCTTGTCAATTTGCGCCTTGTCAGCTGTATAACCCTTTAATTCAGGACTTGTGACTGCGGCAAAGCTTTGATCTGCTGACCAAAGACCATACGTCTTTTCCCCAGTTACTGCGTCAGTTGAGACTTCACGCGTAAATTCAACCGGCTTGGCCACATAATCATCATGAGCTGTCGTACCATCTTTGTAGACGTAATGGATAGTTTCATTAATCGTCTTGCTTTCAGTTGTAATAGTTGGCGCATTCTTAGCATAAACCACCGTGAAATCAAGATCACTGGAGTCACCACTCACAGTTTGTGACCCAATTTCAGCCTGGTCTGGCGTATAACCTTTAATAGCTGGACTAGTCACGGCCGCAAAACTTTGATCAGCTGACCAAGACCCATAGGTCTTTTTACCAGTGACCTTGTCGGTCGTTACAGTACGCGTAAAGTTCAGTGGCGTTGCTTGATAATCATCAGCTGCTTTGTCACCGTTCTTGTAAACATAATGGATGGTCTCATTGACAGTTTGACTTTCACTTGTTTGCGTTGTGCCATGTGTCAAGTGAACTTCAAAACTTTGAACCGTGCCATCTTGGTTATAAACCACACCATTAGTTGGGTAGTTATCTGATACTAATTGATAACCTTGGCGTTCGTAACCGGTAATGGTTTCGCTCGTCCGATAAGGATCAGTTGAGCCATAATTGCCAGTCAAGTCCTTGGCACTTAACGTCTTACCAGTTGTGTCATCAATGTAACTGACATTTGCTTTCTCAGCATTTGGTGCATAAACAATTGTCTGCACATCATCCGGACTATCCTGAGTCAAACCTGTGACTGTCTTACTGCTTGCCTCACTAGCTGTATAACCTGCAATAACTGGTGATGTCTTCGCATCAAAACTAGTCTTATTATTCTCGGCGAACCAGCCATCATCTTTAACAATCTTGCCAGTTACTTTGTCAACTTCGACCTGATGGTCAAAGGTTGTCGTATCCGTTTTATCAGGTGCCGCTGTTGCGCCATTAGAGTATTGATAATGGATGGTTTGGTTAACCGATTTGGTCAACGAATCCTTATCTGTGCCCGTAGGCCACTTTGGCCCATCCGGATTGTCTGGGTTAATTGGCGTCCCTGGTGTCTCTGGCTTACTTGGGTTTACTGGTACTACAACATGATCATAGTAAACATTCACCGTCGCGTCTTTGTCACCTGGGTTGACTGTTGTTTGTTCCACAGTTGCCAGATCCGGCGCTGTGTAACCTTCACTGCTTAAATCTGGTGAGGTTACTGCTGCCCAGTTCGTATCACCGCCCTTAGCGATCCATGCTTTGCTGCCATCAGTTTGGTCAACTGTGTTACCACCAGTCGTTGAATAGCCAATAATCTGACCCGTTACTTTGTCAACTATCGCCGTCCGGTTATAGGTGACTTGTTCCGTAACTTGTTTGGCAACTACCGCTTTTGTTTGATTGTCATAGTAGTTGACTGTTCTGGTAATGGTTTGGGTCAATGAGCTCTGATCCGTGCCCGTAGGCCACTTTGGTCCGTCCGGATTGTCTGGGTTAATTGGTTCTCCTGGCGTTTGTGGGTTGTTAGGACCAACTGGTGTTGTTTCATGAGTCAAGTGAACTTCAAAACTTTGAACCGTGCCATCTTGATTATAAACCACACCATTAGTTGGGTAGTTATCTGATACTAATTGATAACCTTGGCGTTCGTAACCGGTAATGGTTTCGCTCGTCCGATAAGGATCAGTTGAGCCATAATTGCCAGTCAAGTCCTTGGCACTTAACGTCTTACCAGTTGTGTCATCAATGTAACTGACATTTGCTTTCTCAGCATTTGGTGCATAAACAATTGTCTGCACATCATCCGGACTATCCTGAGTCAAACCTGTGACTGTCTTACTGCTTGCCTCACTAGCTGTATAACCTGCAATAACTGGTGATGTCTTCGCATCAAAACTAGTCTTATTATTCTCGGCGAACCAGCCATCATCTTTAACAATCTTGCCAGTTACTTTGTCAACTTCGACCTGATGGTCAAATGTCGTGGAATCAGTCTTATCAGGAGCTGCTTGTGAACCATCGCCATATTGATAATGGATTGTCTGGTGAACATCAGTTGTCAGCGAATTCTTATCAGTCCCAGCTGGCCATTTCGGACTATCTGGATCATCTGGATTAATTGGCGTACCTGGTGTTTGTGGATTCGTTGGATTTACTGGGACCACGTCGTGGTCATAGTAAACATTAACTGTAACATCCTTATCACCTGGGGTAACTGTCTGTTGAGCAACCGTGGCCAAATCCGGTGCCAAGTAGCCTTTGGAACTCAAGTCAGGAGAAGTGACAGAATCCCAATCAGACTTATTATCAACTGCAGTCCAAGCTTTATCACCATCAGTTTGGTCAACGGTATCACCACCTGTTGTCGAGTAACCAATGATTTGACCAGTTACTTTATCAACAATGGCGGTACGGTTATACGTAACCTGTTCAGTAACTTGCTTAGCGACAACTTTGCCAGTCTGCTTATCCAGGTAATTAACAGTTCTAATGACTGTCTGAGTAACAGAACTCTTGTCAGTTCCTTCTGGCCACTTTGGTCCATCAGGATTATCTGGATTAATTGGCGTACCTGGTGTTTGTGGATTATTCGGACCAACCGGCGTTGTGCCATGAGTTAAATGAACCTCGAAACTTTGAACGGTACCATCTTGGTTATAAACCACACCCTTAGTTGGATAATTGTCTGAGACTAACTCATAACCTTGATCTTCGTAACCCTTAATGCTATCAGCGGTTCGATAACTATCGGTAGTTCCATAGTCCCCAGATAAATCTTGACTGGAGAGGGTCTTACCAGTTGTGTCATCAATATAGGTAACCTTAGCCGCTTCTTTGTTAGCTACGTAGGTCACTGTCTTTTCAATAGCGGCACTATCTGCGGTAATACCTGTAATCGTATCAATTTGAGCTTGATCTGGCGTGTAACCCTTAATGGTTGGTGATGTTACTGATGCAAAACTTGTACCATTAGCTGCAACCCAATCACCATAGCTCTTATCACCAGTGACCTTGTCGGTCGTTACAGTACGCGTAAAGTTCAGTGGTGTTGCTTGATAATCATCAGCTGCTTTGTCACCGTTCTTATAAACATAATGGATGGTCTCATTGACAGTTTGACTTTCACTTGTTTGCGTTGTGCCATGTGTCAAATGAACCTCGAAACTTTGAACGGTACCATCTTGGTTATAAACCACACCCTTAGTTGGATAATTGTCTGAGACTAATTGATACCCTTGTTTTTCATAATCGGCAATGGTGTCACCTGTCCGATAAGGATCAGTTGAACCATAGTCGCCAGTCAAGTCCTTAGGGCTTAAGGTTTTACCAGTCTTATCATCAATATAGATAACCTTAGCAGCTTCTTTGTTAGCTACGTAGGTCACTGTCTTTTCAATATCGGCACTATCTGCGGTAATACCTGTAATCGTATCAATTTCAGCCTGATCTGGCGTGTAACCCTTAATAGCTGGACTAGTTACGGCCGCAAAGCTTTGATCGGCCGACCAAGATCCATAGGTTTTTTCTCCGGTAACCGCATCAGTTGATACCTGACGTGTAAATTCAACGGGAGTAGCCACATAAGCATCATGAGCAGTTGTGCCATCTTTGTAGACATAATGAATGGTCTCATTAACTGTCTTCTTCTCTGTCGTAATCGTTGGAGCGTTCTTGGTATAGGTAACCGTGAATTCTAAGTCCTTTGAGTCCCCAGTAACTGTTTGCTTGTCAATTTGCGCCTTGTCAGCTGTATAACCCTTTAATTCAGGACTTGTGACTGCGGCAAAGCTTTGATCTGCTGACCAAGCACCATACGTCTTTTCCCCAGTTACTGCGTCAGTTGAGACTTGACGTGTGAACTCTACTGGCTTAGCAACATGGTCATCGACTGCCTTTGAGCCATCTTTGTAGATGTAATGAATTGTTTCATTAACCGTCTTGCTTTCAGTTGTGACTGTTGGTGCATCCTTTGTATAAGTCACAGTATAGTTCAAATTTCCATTAGTTATATCAACGGTTTTGGACGTCGTTTGTGTTAAATCATTAGTTGGATCAGTCGTTTTGATAACATGATATCCTGGAACTGTTGGATTGGTAACAGCTTGAAAATTGGCCTCATTACTTTCAGTCCAAGTACTATCTGGTTGACCATCTAAATCCAGAGTAGGTTGTTTTTGCGTTCCATTTTTATAGTAAGTGGTCGTTTCTTTCGTAACTGGATTGGTCACTGTAATAAAAGTTATTGGTGTTGCTTGATGACTGTCTATATTTGGCAATGAGTTACCACTCTGATCAATGTAGTTAATTGTCTCATTCACTATCACTAACGTCTCCGTTAAGGGTGCGTAGACGTAAGTAACGTCCGTTTCACCATTGGTATATTCACCAGTTGCATTAGTTGGTTGAGCAGTTAAAACATAGGTTACGCCATCTTTAACAATTGACTTAAGGGCCGTAGTCGTAAATGAATTACCTTCTTTATCAGTTGTAAAAGTTGGATTCTGTAACGGATTACCCTTTTCATCAGTATACTTAGTAACTACCGTTCCTTTTTCATAATAAGTATACGTAACATCTGTGTTACCATCAGTATACTTTCCGGCGGCATTAGCTGGCGTTTTTTTCGTATCAAGATAATAAGTTTGACCATTGGAACCTGTTATTGTTGGTTCACCAGTCGTTGTATAATTATTTCCCACATTACCCGTTGAATTTGTGTCTTCTTTAATCTTATGTCCGTTTTCATCAATATAATGAGTTGTAATCGTTCCTTTAGAAATCTGATAATAATAGTCAATTTCATTTGTTCCATCAACATAGCTGCCATTTGGATTACCCTGCGTCTTTTCTTTAACTAATTTCCAAATATTCCCATCACTGTCAATAATTGTTGAAGGAGCAGAAGTATCGACTTTATTTCCAGTGGAATCGACCGTATATTTATCACCTATTAAACCTTCAACCATCTTGGGAGATTGTAAACTTTCAGTAGTAGTGTTACCGTTACCGTCTAATTTATTATAAACAATAACCAGTGGTTCTATATATTTCATAGTTGACAATAATGATGGTGCAACCTTGCTTCCTTGGCCGTGGATATAATTGTTACTACTATCTTTTTGATTACCAATAGTTGCAACTGACAAATCAAATCCTTCAACTGGAACATCCATTTCCATCAAGAAAGTAACTTTACTTTCATTTTTTCCACTTACATCACTTGGATCATTATACTTGCGAGTAACCGATAAATAGCCATTCTGGTCTTGATAAGCTAGTTGAGTAGCATCATCAACATAAACTTTTTTAATAACACCACTTGTTAACTGAACAGCTTCATTGCTATCGATATCAGAAAAACCCATATGAATTGAAACTGCTGCAGCAGTTACGTCAGCATTGGCAATTGCCAATGCTGGATCTTCGTTAGAAGCACTTTCGTTTTCTTCTTTAAAGAACTGCAAATGAGTATTAAAGAAATTGCCTAAATGGGCTAGCTGCCAGCCAGAACCAATGTTTAACAATTGGGTTCCGCCACTATCTTGACTGCCCTTGATTCCCAAAGCAATCTGTGTATTAGCATCGCCGTAATTAACGGATTCCAAAGTCCATTTCAAATCGTAACGGTCATATTTATGAGTTATTTCATTATAAATTTTAAAAACATTTTTAGCCCAAAAGAACATTTTTAGCCCAAAAGTAAGTATTTTCACCTAGATCACTGGTACTAATCAAG
>CALFSK010000047.1 GCA_937916845.1 uncultured Lactobacillus sp.
TCATATCATGATTACGAGGGTAGAGCGAAGCGGCACCCTCAGATAGTTTTTTATACGTTTTAATCGGTTACTAAAGATTGAAAGTGCTAAAAACTAGTTCAATCGTTGCCATAGCACTACTTATCATTAGAAAATTAGTATTTTCCGGCGCTTCGCCGGCAGAATCAGTAGGCCATGGGGTCGGCTACAGACAAAGAACGGTCTTCCGCCTCGCTTGAAAGCCTCAAAGAACGAGTCTTCCAAGTCGCCCCGCACTGTAACCTGGCAACAACGCCAGCTAAAAGTGCCGACACGGTCCACTGATCTGCCGACTACGCTAAGATTGCTTTAAAACAATCCGGTCAAGTTTGATAGTAACCTTAACATAGCTAGAAGTTGCCTATGCTAGTCGGACGCTCGGAGGCTGCCACTGATGGCATCGGTCGTGAAGGTGGTCTTTGACCGGTGAAGTTCCGGCCTTAGACCACGGACGGTTCGGGACA
Organism: uncultured Lactobacillus sp.; assembly: GCA_937916845.1. Lineage (GTDB taxonomy): Bacteria > Bacillota > Bacilli > Lactobacillales > Lactobacillaceae > Lactiplantibacillus > Lactiplantibacillus paraxiangfangensis. The sequence goes on from CALFSK010000047.1 coordinate 483, forward strand.
ATTGTGTTTTTTGCAATTGTTCCGAGCGAGGGGCAAGACCGCTCCTCAGGCTTGACCCGGTCCCACGACCGCATGTCATCAGTGGCAACCGGAATAGTTTACAAGTGGCTAATTTTCATGGGCTTAGATACTGATGCAACAACACTTAATCCTTAAATTTAACTTTCAACCTTTAATCGGTTAGATTATCTCGTTACAAACGCGAACTATTTCTTAGCCTTAAGTTGCTCTTCTAATCGTTTGATCTTTTGTTGCTTCCGATGGATATACCAAGCCACCCACAATAATACAAGCGTCAACAACCCCAGACTGATCCACAACCACCAATTGACATGGTGGTCAATTACCGCCGTTTTATTGAGCTGCTTAGCACGAGCACTCGTTATTTCAAAGTCTTTCGTAAACGTCCAGTGCTGTTTCTTCGACGTTACAGCCAACTTAGCCGTATACGCTCCCGGTTTTAGGGCATTCCGGCCAACGCGCAATGGTAACTCGTAAACTGAGTTAGGCGCAATTTGTCCGTGTTGATTGACTTGCTTATAACGCACCTGCTGGCCGCCACGACGATAAATTTTGACATCAGTTTTGACCTGATTTAAAAAGGTCGCCGTTCGATTTTGCAAGGCTAAACTAATTTGGTTATAGCCATTGTTTTGAGTCGCAACAATCTTGCCCAAAGTTAACCGGTTCTTAGCGAGTGGCTGATCACCATGCAACACGACCGCAACCGAATACGCGTATTGATTCTTGATTGCCATCGCGCTTTTACGCTGTTGTCCCGCTGCTTTTTTCAAGAAACTCAACCCACCAACCACGACTCCGTCATACTTATGGGCTGGCATCTTCACTTTGAACGTCACAATCTTGCTAGCCCCTTTAGCCAAAGTCAGCTTATCGTCCGTCGTCGTAATGAGCTGGCTCACATTGGCCGGTAAATCAATGTTCTTACCCGTAGGCGCCGCTTGATATTCAACAACGCCATTCGGATTTGTGGTCGCTGGCGCCACACCAGTGTGGACCGTGATTTCTTGTTTGCTCGTATTAGTGATCCTAACCGCCAGCGTGGTCGTCTGATCAGGTTTCAATTTCAAGTCATAATACGAAACGGCTTTGTCTACCTGATACTTTGACGCCACTGGGGCGACTTCAAAACCAACCGTATTGGCCGAACCAGGCTGTCCCCAACTAAGCATGGCTACCCCGGCCAGCAAGCCGATTCCCCACTGCCACCATCTTTTCATTAACATCATTTTCCCCCTAGTCATGATTTGGAAGGTGACATTAACTAGTCCTTCCCTTTTAAGAGCAGAATTTTTTATTTATTTACCGGTGCTGCGTTAAGGCTCCAAGTTAAAGTCGTGGTGTAACTCCCTTGAGAGCGTGCCGTTGTCTTTGGTACCATTAAGGTTGAAGTTGTAATGTCAGCCACGTTTTTACCATTACCCTTACCCGTCGCTGCAACCATCAGCGTTTTATCACCATTGAGTGTATCTAAGGAAACTCCTTTATTAACGGTTGCATCCGCACCAGTGGTTGAAGTACTTGCATCTAAGACCCCGTTCAACGTCAGAACTGCCCCGGTTAACTCTTTATTAGTCACAGCAGTGGTATTTTTAAAGACTTCATTTTGCTTAACCTGTAGGCTCCAACCAGCGGCCGTTCCTCGTAAATCAACTACGGAGACCGCAGCCGCTTTATTCGTATTCGCATAGTTATCATCCGTATTAGCAGCTTTAATCTCATTCGTCCCAAAATCCAGGCTGGCACCTGTCAAGTCCGTATCCCCATTATCAATGGTGATCGAGCCCCCTTCAAAACCAACCGTTCCTTTTGACGTTTGCGGCGTATCCGCTGCATTTGCTGTTAAACCAGATGTTGCAATCAATGCTGCTGAAAATAAAAGTCCTAATAGTGTTTTTTTCATCATAATGAGCTCCTCTTTTTTAAGTAAGTAATTAATTGCCAACTAATTAAAATCACCAGTAACCCAATGCCCCCAATGAATGCACTCAACCACCACTGTTCATTTGTTTGTGGTAACCATCCATGTATCTGATGGGGTTGGGGTTTGTACTGATTATTCTTCGGTCTTGAATGACTGGATTTTGATGTTTCAGTAACGTGTAATTGATCATCGCCAGCACTTTGAGTGGATGATTCTGATTGCCCATCAAACCGAATCGTCGCCGGGCTATCGGCCGTGCTGGCCATACTGACGATTGGTGTTGACACCCACGCCCACAAAAGTAGGGTACTGATGCCAATTGTGATGACGATCCAATACTTCACCAACACCACTTCCTTTTTCGTCTCGCTATTATATTGCAGAAACCTCATTCCTAATTTTGACTGCGCCTGCCCAAACTGATTGATAGTCTATTGACCTAACGTTTATCACCGATTAGGTACGGCTTGATTGAGTGTCCAAGTTACCGTCGTTTGGTACGTATCCGTTAAAACACGATCAGTTGGGACTTTTAAATACAACGCACCAAGCGGCGTCGTTGACCCAAGGACGTTAACGCCCTGATTTGAAACGGTGTGATGGTCATTAACGATTAAACTGGAAACGCCTGGGAGCAATGGCACATCACTGCCCGTCTGTTGATCTTTATAGCTGAGCACCGCTGCTAATGACCGTGCAGACGTTTCTCCCTTAAAGCCGTTAGCCGCAAGGGTTGCAGTTAATGACCAAGTTGAACCCAGCGACCGATTATCCTGAATCACCAATCCGGTATCATACGTAGCACCGTAATCTTCTGACTGACCAGTAATTGGATTATTTCCAAAATCAATTGTTTTCGGGGCCGAAACGAACACGAGATTACCAGTACCGTACGTCAACGTAATGGTCTCGTCTTTGTCTGTAAAGGCCCCCCGAACCCCATCAGGTTGATCAGGCTGATACCCTTCAATCTCAATTGGTTTAACATGGTAGTCTTCACCAGTGATACCCGCGATTTTAGTATCCGGCGCCAAGGACTTACCATTGGCATCTACATACTTCACCGTAATGGTTCGCCCCGTCGCCCATTCGAATTCACCAACAATGTTTGTGCCATCATACTTAGTCATCAAATCAGTCGACGTGTACACTTTGTTGTCATTTAGACTATGCCATCTTCCGACGTAGGGCGCTTCATGACTAGGGTCCGGCAATTTCCAGGCAGTACTGTTACGGAAACTAAAGCTTTTACCCAACAAAAGTCGTTTAGGTGGCAGCTTTCCACTAAAAGCGTTGGTATGACTTTTTTCATTAGTTGTATCCCAACTCTGCAAATCAAGTTTTTCCAGATTGGTATTTGCAAATGTGGATTCATAGTTAGTCACTTTAGCCGTGTTCCACTTACCAAGATTTAGCGTCTGTAGTCCCGAACACGCCGCAAACATCTGTGAGAAATTAGTCGCCGAGCTAGTATTCCAATTATCGATTGGCAAACTTGTTAATTGAGTGTCCCCTGAAAATAGTTTCGACATGTTGGTTACTTGACTCGTATCCCACTTATCAATCGGCAGATTATCCACTTTGGTAACTTTTCGAAAAGTTCCTGCCATTGTTGTGACTTTTCCCGTGTTCCAATTATCAATTGGCAACGCCGCAACACTCTGCATTTCTGCAAAAGTATCATTCATGTTTTTAACGTTCTGCGTATTCCAATTCGTGACTGGCAACGTTGTTAGACTACTGACCCCTGAAAAAGTCGCACTCATATCCTGAACATTCTGCGTATTCCAATTCGCGATTGGCAACGTCGTTAGACTGCTCATTCCTGCAAAAGTAGAGCCCAATCTTTCATTGCTTTGCGTATTCCAATTAGCGACAGGTAACGTCGTTAATTTGGCACAATTTAGGAAGGTCGCATCCAGCGTAGTCACGTGACTGACATCCCACTTACCAATAGGTAGCGTTGTCAAATTGGGTAAATTGGAAAAAGTTCCTTGCATACGCGTTAATTTACTTGTGTTCCAGTTTTCAATTGGCAATGTCGTTAGACTGGTCATTCTGGCAAAAGCGTTATCTAGTGACTCCACCTGACTCGTATCCCAGTTACCAACATTTACGGTTTCCAAGCTCGTGTCATTAGCAAAAATGAGTTGCATGTCATAGACACGTCCAGTTTGCCACTTGTCGATTGGCAAGGACTTTATATTGGTCAATCCCCTAAAAGTCTTGCCCATTACCGTGACATTCCGCGTGTCCCAATCAGCAACATCCAACGTCGTTAACGCCGAACAGTAGCAAAAGGTATATTGCAAATTCGTCACGCGACTTGTATTCCATTTATCAATGGAAAGCGTCGTTAATGAACTGGCCTCATAAAACATGTAAGCGAGATTCGTTGCACTCGTCATTTGCCATTGACCAATATTAGCAATATCGGTCAACGCCGAGCAGTCATAGAACATGCCCTCAAAACTCTGCACTTTTGAAAAATTTTGCTGACCGAAATCAACTTGCTGTAAGTGCTGGTCTTCTTTGAACAAGTACTTTAAGCTAGTAACATTCGAGAGGCCTAAATTGGCTAATCCATCAATATTGGTTAAGTTAACTAACTCCGCAAACAAATAATCGTAACTGTTAATGCTACTGGTCGTAATTCGCCCATCAATCACGACTTTTAAAACCTGAGCCGGGCTATTGCCATTAGCCGTCAACGCTTGGGCAATCCATCCGCCAGTTTGATCATTCCCAACCGAGCTGCCAAACGAACCACCGCTTAAATGTAAGGTTCCGTCCGCATCTAATGTCAGCTTAACGGTGCCGTTAACCATCCCCGGCGCCCGCGTAATGGCAGTATCGGGTTGTTGGTCTTTATCGGCATTTTCCTGCATTGTACTCGAACGATTACTTAGTTCTGACTCACGCTGATCTACCGGGTGCTTGTCCACCTGCGAATCAGACAACGATGGGGTATCCTGATGACTAGATATGCTTGGTAATTCCGATTTTCCATCAGAAAACACACTTGCAGTCGACGACATCGATTGATTAACACTCGCTTGCGATTGGGGCACAGCATGAATAGTCGCTTGTGGTTCCAAGTAACTAACCGCACCAATTGTCAATGCGAGACCTAGGCCGCCCCGATACCATAATCGCCGGCACTGCATACTCACCACTCCTTTCAATATATTTGAATCTAATATTCAATATATTCGTTTATAAAATTTTCACATCGATTATCTTACAGTATTTTAAGGCAGTAATAGTGACAAAGCGTCTTATAAATTTCGCTAAAACAAAAATATAAAATAGCCTTCAAGTCAATATTAATAGCAATAATTAATCATTGTTCATTCCATAGTAATCATTACAAAAATTGAATCAGTTATAACAGTTTTATCTAATCGAGCACTGCCATACCTTCTTATATTTCCTTTTTAGATCGGTTCGTCTATGCAATATTAGCAATTGCGCCTTAAAATTAAATTTTTATCAGGTTTATCAGACTTCAAACTTAAATTTCATTTTTAAATGACCATTACGAATAGGCAACAATGTCTAAAGATAAATTTATTTATTTCGATGATAACGCTACCTACCCCCCTAGAATTGATTGGTCATATTATGATTAACACCCCATCCTTTGCAAACGTAAAAAATAAAGCTTACTTTCGAATTTGTTTTTAGCCCGCTATTCCTCTTGGTCGCCCTACCCACAAACTAATCGAAAGTTTGTGACTCCCCACGCTGTCATATTTACCCGTAAGACCTAACAAAACGGACATTTATTAGCCATTGTGCTTTCTAGTTGAGCCCACCCGGAATTTTCGCTATACTAAATCAAAACTAAAACTCAAAGGGGTATTTTGAATAACTATGATTAAAGAATTCAAGGAATTTATCGCTCGCGGCAACGTGATTGACTTAGCAGTTGGGGTCATTATTGGGTCTGCGTTTACGGCCATCGTGAAATCACTGACCAATAACTTGATCAACCCGTTAATCGGGATCTTCTTAGGGCGGATCGACTTATCCAACCTAAAAGTTAGCATTGGCGATGCCACGTTCAAATACGGCGCTTTTCTGAACTCCGTCATTAACTTTTTCATCGTCGCCATCGTCGTTTTCTTCCTCGTTAAAATTATTAATAAGGTAGCTAACAACAAGCCTGAAGAAGAAGTCGAAGAAACGCCAGAAGCTTCAGAACAATACCTAGCTGAAATTCGTGACCTTTTAAAAGAACAATCCAAAAATAAATAATTCGTTTCCAAGCAAAGTTTCTGCCAAATGTCTATCTGGTATCGAAACTTTTTTTGTTATACATTGGATAGTGCTGTATTTTGCTAACCGCTACTGCTGAGAACCACCACTAGATTTAACAATCTTAAAGTAATTTTCAATGAAACTCTTCGATTTTTCATTCACAACGTTCTTGCAAGTCACCCATCCGTCGACTATAATTTTTATATTGTGCTTACAAGATTAAATGAACGATTAATCGGATTGTCTGGTTCTAAATGTGTAACATTATTAAAATTCGATACTAAAACCGCATAATATATATGGTGTAAAGAGCTTTTTTGTTATACAATATGTTGTGCAATTTTCTATAAAGAGGGGCTATCATGGTGATAATAACAGCAGGAATGATTGGAGTCGGCAAGACCACGTTAACGGGGCTCATTGCCGATCACCTTGGAACTAAAGCATTTTACGAACCAGTCGGTGACAACCCAGTTTTGCCACTTTACTACTCGGATCCTAAAAACTACGGTTTCTTATTACAGATTTATTTTCTAAACAAACGGTTTGCAATGATCAAGAAGGCCTTGGCCGATGACAATAACGTTCTCGACCGTTCAATTTACGAAGACGCCCTCTTCACCCGCGAAAACAATGCTGAGGGAAACATCTCAGACACTGAACTGAACGTCTACCTGCAATTGTTAGACAATATGATGACCGAACTAACCGAATTACCTAAAAAGGCGCCGGATTTGATGGTCTACTCCGAAACCGACTTCGATACGATTCTCTACCGGATCAAAAAACGTGGTCGCGATTACGAACAATTCGATCATAATCCTGAATTGGAATCATACTATTTCAAGATGTGGACGGCTTACCGTAAATGGTTCGACGAATACGATGCTAGTCCTAAAATGAAGATTGATTTACAAAAGTACAACTTAGAAAAACCTGAAAATCAAAAAGCCGTCTTGGCTCAGATTGACGCTGAACTGGGTAAGATCCGCAACCCTGCAAACGTCTAACCTAAAATGGTTTGGGACAACACTAAAAAACCGTTCAGAAATTTAACATTTCTGAACGGTTTTTTCTATTCCTTTGGTCGAAACGTGCACCACAAGACAGTTTGTTCCGCTTAACCCGAAATCAGCAATCATTCCCCGTTAATGCTCACAAACTATCCGCATTTTGGCCCACGCTTTTATCATCATAAATTTCAAACCGCAGCTCGAACATCCTGCGCTAACTCAAAATCATTCGTAATGACCGCACTAACGGCCCGGTCAAATAACTGACGCATTTCACTAGGATCATCAACCGTCCAAACCCGTTCAGCAACGTGGTGTACCGGTTGATAATGTTCTAAATGTAGGCCTTCCAGATGCTCACTTTTGGCAAACGCTTCTGGTGCCCCAATTTTAGCGGAGGTCAAAAAGGCGTACTTCTGCGTTGGGTCGATGGCATAACTCCGTTTTAAGCTTTGCATGTTAAACGATGAGAACACGACGGGGTAAACGAGGTCCGTTTGTTGCACCATCCGAAGAACCTTGTGTTCAATTCCCGGATAGTACTGCCGGTCAGTCTTAAATTCCAAATTCAAGTGGACGTTTTCACCACTTACTAAGTCTAAGAATTCCGCTAACGATGGCACCGGTTCACCATTACTTAACGTACACTGCCGCAACTCCTGAAAGGTGTAATCAATGATCTTGCCGTGACTGTTAGTCGTGCGATCCACCGTTTCGTCATGCATAATGACTGGAACCCCATCCTTCGTTAAGTGCACATCAAACTCTAACCCATCAATATGCTGACTGATGGCGTAAGCGAACCCCGCTAATGAATTCTCTGGAAACTTCACTGGGACACCACGGTGACCATAGATCAACGATTTACTCGTCATTTAAATTCAACCCTTTCTGTCTATCCCCGGCCATTGGCACGGTATCTTGATTCTACCACGTTAAGCAACTAATTTTCAGTGACAGGCAACATAATCCTTTGCGACATCCGTTACCTACTGAAAGCATGCCAGACTAATCCGTTGAAATCCCCACGATTCCGTAAAGATTACGTATCTTTTTAGTAACCATCCCACTAAAAAAGGAAGCCACCCGACCATCAGCCAGTGCTTCCTTTTCATTTAATCGTCAATTACTTTTACACCAATCAGACGTTACGTGTTGATCGTTTCGGTAAATCAATTGATTTTTGTTGTAAATCCGTTCGGACAACCAGCGTATCACAAGTGGCGTTGCGAATAACATACGACGCGTTGGACCCAATTAAGATCCGGGTCACGTTATTGAGGCCCGTTGCACCGACCACAATTAAATCCGTCCCGTATTCAGCGGGTAGCACGGTCGCTAACAACGTTTTCGAGTTACCCGAGTGTAAGTGGACGAAGACGTCCTTAACACCCGCCTGCACGGCCACCTGGCGTGATTTAACTAGGTTGGCCTTCAACTGCTTCGTCATTTCATCCAACATCTGTGGGGTTGCCGCGCCAAACCCCATTGGTCCTTGCGTGATACCAATAAACTTTTCCGTGTTAATGATCGTCACAATGTCTAGCTGAGCGTCACACTCAACCGCAATCGCAATGGCCTTTTCTAGCGCCAATTTTGATTGGGGTGACGTATCAACACCGACTAAGATTCGCTGATATTTGGTCATGACAACTTCCCCCTTAAATATTAGATTATTTGTCCGTTGCTAAAACAGCAATTGATTCTGCGTAGATTGCCATCGCAGCCATCAAATCATCAACTGGCTGGAATTCATTGGCCTGGTGCATCGTATCTTCCGTGTGTGGGAACAAAGCCCCAAAGGCCACGCCCCGTTCCATCATCCGGCCGTACGTCCCACCACCAACGATTTCTGGTTGTGAATCTTGGTCACCAGTTTGGCGACGGTAAACGTCCATCAAATCCTTAACAATGGGATCCTCTGGGTCAACGTAGTGCGGCACCATGAAGTCACCCTGGCTAACCGTCGTTCCAACTGGAACTTGGTTTTGAACCCCGGTCGTCAAATCAGCCGGTTCGATGCCCTTAGGATAACGGAAGTTCAACGTCAAATCGCCACCATTTTGATGGTCGAAGTGTAACAAGCCGACGTTCATCGTCAAGTCACCCATCACGTCATCGGTATACGCCAAGCCTAAATGGACGACCCGTGAATCATCGTGTAACTTTTCAGCGATGAAATTCAAGAAGCCCGCAGCGTCATCCGCAAAAGCGTAGCCACTCAAGAAGCTGGCTAAGTAGGTCCCGGCATTGATCCCGTTACGTGGTTCCATCCCGTGCGCCGCTTTACCGATTACTTCTAACCGCACGCCTTCAGGGACGACCGTTAATTCACCAGTCACTGGTTGTTGGTCTAAGAAGGACGTGAAGTCGGCCGCCATTTTTTCATTATCATCAGTGGCAACAACGGCAACGGCTTCCCGTGGCACCATGTTTTCACGCAGACCGGAGTCAAAGGAAATTAAGTTAAAGTCACCGGAATCTTGATGACCGAAGTGCAACTTCAAGCTAACGTTACCCTTTTCACCGTTGATTAATGGAAATTCGGCGTCGGGTGAAAAGCCCAAGGTTGGTGCGGGTTCAACTTCAAAGTACCGCTTCATCCCTGTCCAGTTACTTTCTTCGTCAGTCCCAACAATGAAACGAACCTTCTTATTGAGCTTCAAGCCTAATTCTTTAACGATCTTCAAACCGTAGTAGGCCGCCATCCCAGGACCTTTGTCATCCGAAGCGCCCCGCGCGTATAATTTGCCGTCCTTAATGGTTGGTTCAAACGGATCGGTATCCCAACCGTTACCGGCGGGCATTTCATCAACGTGCGCCAGTACGGCCAAAGTTTCATCACCTTCACCGTACTCGGCGTAACCAACTAAGTTATCGATATTTTTAGTCTTAAAACCATCGCGCTTTGCAATCGCTAAAAAGGTCGTTAACGCTTCTTTAGGTCCGGGACCTAATGGCGCGTCATCCGTAGCCTTACTGTCATCTCGAAAACTAGGAACGCGTAACATCGTGGTTAAATCCGTTAAATAATCATCTTTATGCTTACCTGCTTCATTTTGCCAATCAATTGTCATTGAATCATTCCTCCCATGTATTATTATCTTAATTTTAGCATAGGTCGCTTAAACTTAATAATCGGAAGCTACCCCCGTTTTTCGATGGTATACTCGAAGTAAACCTTTTGAAAGTTGGTGACAATATGCAACCCATTACATCTAAATTGGTCACGCAAACGATTATCGAGCGTCCCGCCGAATCTTACAAAGGAAACTATGGTCGCGTGCTCCTCATTGGGGGCAATCAAAATTTTGGCGGTGCCATTATCATGGCCGCTACTGCCGCTACTTATAGCGGTGCTGGCCTAGTCACCGTGGCAACCGATCCTCAAAATTTCACTAGCCTGCACGCCCGTTTACCAGAAGCAATGGTCGTGGATTACCACCAGACGGATGACCTACTCGATCTCGCCGCTAACATGGACGTCATCGTGATTGGTCCCGGCCTTGGCACGGACCCGTTTGCTGAGCGGTTATTGACCACCGTGCTTAACGCGGTACATCAACCCCAACGCCTAGTGATTGATGGATCAGCACTGACATTGCTCGCCGCACATCCCCAGCCACTACCCGCGACACCCATTGTTGTGACGCCGCACCAAATGGAATGGCAACGGCTATCCGGCCTAAAAATCAGTGAACAGACACCGACCGCTAACCATCAGGCCCAACAAAAACTCGGCGTTATTGCGGTCGTTAAGGCCCACCACACGACCATTTATACTGATCAACAAGTCTGGTTTAATCCCGGGGGCACCCCGGCCATGGCAACCGGCGGCATGGGTGACACCTTAGCCGGCATGATTGGTGGCTTCAGTGGTCAGTTTGCCGATTTTACCAACGCCATTTTAAGCGCGGTGTACTTACACAGCACGATTGCCGATGACTTAGCCGCCAACCGGTACGTCGTCTTGCCCCATCAAATCAGTGCCCTAATTCCTAAGTACATGCACAATTTTAGTCAGTCAGAACTGGATGACTAAGGGCTAACAGCTTCCCGTTTGTCTTAAGAAATGAAAAATAGTTCTGAGAAATCAAGCATCAATTTCTCAGAACTATTTTTTTGGCATCTAGGACTTTGGTTCCAAACTCGTTTTATCTATTTATTCCGCTACGGGTTGATCCGCAGCCGTTTTTAACGCTACTAATTCATCATCCGTTAAAGTCCGGTAGTTACCAGCTAATAAGCCCACTGGCAATTCTAAGGAACCAAACTTGATGCGGCGTAACTGCACCACCCGTTCACCAAGGGTCCCAACCATCCGTTTGACCTGATGGTACTTACCTTCGTGAATCATGATTCGAATGGTCGTGAAGCCCTCAATTTCATGGAATTCCACGATTTCTGCTTGGGCCGGTTGTAACTGGGTCCCGTCTTTTAACGTAATACCATCATTGAACCCAGCCACTTGGTCTGCCGTAATTTCACCGGTGACTTCAGCTTCGTACACCTTAGTCACGTGGTGTGCTGGCGCTAACAACGCGTGCGATAGCGCACCATCATTAGTAATCACGAGCACACCTTCCGTATCCTTATCTAGACGCCCCACCGGAAACAAGTCGTCCCGATAATCGGTCGCATTGAAAAGGTCCATAACCGTTTTAGCCGTCGCATCACTCGTCGCCGTGATCACGCCAACTGGTTTATTCATGACGTAATAAAAATACTGTTGGTAGCGAACCTGCTCATCGTCTAAAAATACGGCGTCACTACCAGGATTGATCTGTTGCTTGCCAGAAATCACTGGTTCGCCATTAGTCATAATATGACCGTCTTTGATCAACCGGCGCACCTGCGTTCTAGTTCCAATCCGCATGGCGTGTAAAAATTTATCAATTCGCATACTTTCACCTACTTAATCTTTAACTTGCGCCGTAAGCCCGCGGCCCGTCCACCAATCATTAAATCAACTAAGCGCGACTTCAACGCAAAGTAGGCGTACACGCCACCACCAACGGCAACGGCGAGAACGACGATCAAAAAGGCCTGCGTTTTACTCTGTTCATTTAATAAGAAGTTTAATCCGTAGACCGTTACTCTGGCCGCTAAATAAGTCATGATTGAATAAACTAAGATCCGGTTGACCTTAGGCAATAACTTAACGTAGCGAATACCAAAGTTGACTTCCAAGTCGTACATGGCCATGACACAAGCGACCATCATCCCAATGGCCGTCGCAACTAATGGACCGGCCGTTGATAAGAAGTAAATACATGGCCACTGTACAATCAGCTTAACAATTAAACCAATCAGATAGTAGCGGATGATGTCACGGTTCCGTGATAACCCCTGCATCAACGCGGACACAACGGTAAATAATCCCAATACGATGGCGGTAAACGCTGAAATTTGTAAAATCAACGTGCCAATCTGATTATAGCTATAAAATAACGTATTTAATGGTTGGGCAATGGCCGCCATCCCTAGCGCACCAGGAATCATAATAAAGAGGAACAGGATAATTGAGTCCTCAAGTTGTTTCCGAATATTGCGCATATTATGGCTAGCCAATGATTCTGACAAGATCGGCACAACGGTCACCGCAATGGCCGAAGCTAACGAAACAATGATCATGACTAACTTATTGGCATTGAACGCAAAGTACGCGTACAACGCGTTAATTTTAGGCACGTCCATGTGGTAAATCATCTGCATCATTGGTTGGAACGTCGCTTGGTCAAGTAAGTTAAAGACCGTCGTCGCCGTATCAATGACGATAAATGGAATCGCCTGCACGATAATGTCACGGAATAATTGCCAAATTGGAATGGCCAATTTATGTTCACTTTGCGCTGCGAGTTCGTTTAATTCTGGGCGTTTGCGGTAATAGTACCAGCCCAATAGTAAGAAACTCGCCGCTGCCCCGATAAACGCAGCAAAGGTCGATTGGGTAATCGCATCGACCCAGTCCCCCCGTTGCACGCGCATAATAAAGTAAGTGGCCCCCAACATGTAGAGGACCCGAAAGACTTGTTCAACGAACTGAGAAATCGCGGATGGTGCCATCTGTTGGTACCCTTGGAAAAAGCCTCGGGTTAGTGACATCGATGGAATAATCACTAAGGCGATCGCTAACGCCCGCAAAACGGGAATCACGTTCGGATCACCGCCACCAAAGGCCGCAGCGATTAAGCCCGCACCAAACCACATGACGAGGCCAAAGAAGATCCCAAACGCGGATGTCAGTAACAGCCCCCGTTTAAAGAGTCGTTGTCCCACTGCGTATTCATTTTGCGCGTTATATTCAGAGATTTGTTTTGAAATGGCGGATGGAATCCCACCAATGGCGACTAACAGGAAGAAGCTATAAATATTGTAACCCTTAGCGTACAACGCATTCCCCTGGGTCGAGTTACTGCCCAGCCAAAGTACCCATGGAATAATGTAAATGGCCCCGAGTACCCGTGAAAAGACGCTACCGGCCGTCATCCAAGCCGACCCACGCACCATTTTTTGGTGTGCTTCAGCTTCGGAATTAACGTGTGCATTTTGCGGCTGATGAGCTTTCGATTCCTCAGACATGTTCGTACCTACTTTCTTAGTTCAATCTTAACTATTTTAGATGAAATGCCGTGAAGTTGCAATTTAAATCCAAACTTATCGCTGAGCTTTACTGAACCTTAATCATCCTTAGTTAAATTGAATTTACAACTTAAAACCGAGCCACGTAAAATTGGTCTAACATTAACACCTAGTTTGCCTTTTCAACGTCAATGGGTATAGACTAAATTTAGGTCACCAATTATGGGGGGAATCACGATGGACGACGAAAAATTGAACGCTTTTATCTCACAATTAAGCAAGCTGTATGAAGATGCAGACGTTAAAAAGAACCCAGCACTCCAAAAGGTCTTGTTGGACACTGCTAGTCGCTTAAACCGCGACGAAGATTTCGGCAAGGTCGTTTCTGACCTGTCACACGCCATTTCGCAACGTTACGTTGCACACCACGACGTGCCAGTTGTACTGATTAAATTTTATAATCAAATTCAAAAGGATGTTCAAGCCGGTAAGTACGATGATACTAATATTCGTAACTACTTCATCGGCACAGGTTTAATTTCACTCTCAATTTCATTTGGAGGGTTTTCACTTTAATATTTAACAGTTAGGACCGCACATCGTTGTAATGACGTGCGGTCCTAACTGTTTTAAACACTTAAAGTCCAAAAATCGCTATTAACACCGTAATAGTAGCAATAGTCACTCCTAAATTATCCGCTCCGTCGGGTAGCCGTGGTGTGCTATGGGGGACGGTCCCAGCCAAAGTGCGGTCTGCTCCCTCGATTCCAAGCCGATAACCCACGTCTTTGAATCGCCCCGCAAGATTGGCGCAAAATTCACTCGCCAATCTTGCCGACACAGCACACCACGGCTACCCGACTACGCTAAAACTGATTTACTATTTTGATTTAGATAATCAGAGGTTGGCACTGATAACATCGGTCGTGAAGGTGGTCTTAGTCCGGTGATTTTTCCGGACTTAAACCACGGACGTTCCGGGATACTTGCGCATTTTGCAAGTGTTCCGGGCGAGGTTCAAGACGTTTCTCAGGCTTGAACCGGTCCCACGACCGCATGCTATCAGTGGCAACCGGAATAACTTTTAACTTCTAGCTTTTATAACAACCAAAAATCCCCACTAAATCATCAGTTGAACTGGTGACTAAGTAGGGATTCCTTATTTTTTAATTGCGTGTATTAGTTGGCAACAATGTTAACCAATTTACCAGGAATGGCAATGACTTTGCGAACCGTTTTACCGTCCGTAAACTCTTTGACCTTTTCGTCAGCTAAGGCTAACGCTTCAAGGTCGTCTTTACTCATATCCTTAGCAACCGTTGCGTGTGAACGAACCTTACCGTTAACTTGAAGCACGATTTGAACCGTATCTTCAACTAACTTGGATTCGTCGTACGTTGGCCAAGTTGCATAAGTAATGGTGTTGTCATGACCTAACAATGACCAAAGTTCTTCGGCAACGTGTGGTGCGATTGGGGATAGCATCTTAACAAAGCCTTCGATGTAAACGACTGGCAAGTCATCAACTTTATAAGCTTCGTTAACGAAGACCATCATTTGTGAAATGGCGATGTTAAAGCGCATGTTTTCGTAGTCTTCCGTCACCTTTTTAACGGTTTCGTTATAGACTTTCGTCAACTTGCCATCGTTAATCGTCGTAACCCGGTCGCGGACTCGGTTATTTTCGTCAATGATGAGTCGCCAAACCCGTTCGATCCACTTGTTAGCCCCGTGCAAGCCTTCAGTGCTCCAAGGAATGGATGCTTCCAATGGTCCCATGAACATTTCGTATAACCGTAACGTATCGGCACCGTATTGTTCCACGATTTCATCGGGGTTCACAACGTTACCGCGTGACTTGGACATCTTTTCGTGGTTCTTACCCAAGATCATCCCTTGGTTAACCAACTTCTGGAAAGGTTCCTTTGTTGGAACGACGCCGAGATCGTACAAGAACTTGTGCCAGAAACGGGCATAGAGCAAATGTAAGACGGCGTGTTCAGCACCACCAACGTACAAGTCGACTGGTGACCAGTACTTCAGCTTGTCATAGTCTGCTAAGGCGTCAGGGTTGTGCGGATCAACGTAACGCAAGAAGTACCACGAACTCCCAGCCCATTGTGGCATGGTGTTCGTTTCACGTTTCCCTTTACGGCCATTCTTATCAACAACGTTAACCCAATCATCAATGTTGGCTAATGGACTTTCACCAGTCCCGGATGGTTCCAAGTTCTTGGTTGCTGGTAAACGTAATGGTAATTCGTCTTCTGGTACTAAGGTCATTTCGCCGTCTTCCCAATGAATAATTGGAATTGGTTCACCCCAGTAACGTTGCCGTGAGAAGATCCAGTCCCGTAAGCGGTAGTTGACCTTCTTTTCACCACATTTGTGGGCTTCTAACCAGTCGATCATCTTATCGATTGCGGCCTGCTTGTCGAGACCGTCCACGAAACCGGAGTTGATATGTTCGCCATCACCCGTGTAAGGTTGTTGGTCATAATCATTGTCCCCAGCGATGACGGGATGGATTGGTAAATCAAATTTTTGTGCAAATTCAAAGTCACGTTCGTCGTGGGCTGGAACGGCCATAATGGCCCCCGTCCCGTATGAAGCTAAGACGTAATCCGCAATCCAGATTGGCAGCTTTTCACCGTTAACCGGGTTGATCCCGTAACTTCCAGTGAAGACCCCGGTCTTATCCTTGTTCAAATCAGTCCGTTCAAGGTCTGACTTGCTGGCAATCTTTGCTTTATAAGCTTTGATTGCTTCGGCTTGTTCAGGCGTCGTCAAGGATTCAACCAAGTCGTGTTCAGGTGCTAAGACTAAGTAGCTAGCGCCAAATAACGTATCTGGACGGGTTGAGAAGACTTCAATCTTAGTATCGTCATGGTCGGCAACTTGGAACTGAATTGAGCCCCCAACTGAGCGGCCAATCCAATTACGTTGTTGTTCCTTGATGTTTTCTGGCCAATCAATGTCGTCTAAATCATCGATCAAACGGTCAGCGTAAGCCGTAATTTTAAGGCTCCATTGTTTCATTGGGACCCGGTAAACGTCGTAGCCGCCCCGTTCCGTCTTACCATCGATAACTTCTTCGTTGGAGACCACGGTACCGCCCATCATGTCAGGCGCCCAGTTAACGAGCGTTTCTGATTCGTAAGCTAAGCCCTTTTTGTATAATTGTTCGAAGATCCACTGGGTCCACTTGTAGTAGCTTGGATCCGTCGTGTTCACTTCACGGTCCCAATCATATGAAAAACCTAACGAGCGAATTTGGCGCTTGAAGTTTTTAATATTTTTAGCCGTAAAGTCTTTCGGGTTATGCCCCGTCTTCATGGCATATTGTTCAGCTGGCAAGCCAAACGCGTCCCAGCCCATTGGATGCAAAACGTTGTAACCTTCCATCCGCTTGAAACGCGACATAATGTCGGTAGCCGTGTAACCTTCGGGATGTCCCACGTGCAAGCCTTGGCCTGATGGATATGGGAACATGTCTAACGCGTAATATTTTTTCTTATCCGTGTTATCCATTGCCTTAAAAGTCTTGTTTTCTTTCCAATAATGCTGCCATTTACGTTCAATGACTTTATGGTTGTATGCCATAATAGTGCCCCTTTCTTGCTGCTGTATGTAAGCTAGCATTGCGACTGTGACTGAAATGGTCCGGTTGAATGTGAGACAGTACTGCATAAAAAAACGCCCTATCAGCCACTTAAGCTTATAGGACGAAAATGATTCCGCGGTACCACCTATGATTCCACGTTGCCGTGGCCTCTTGATTTTCTTAACGCGAAACCACGTCCGTACCTACTATTGCTTTCAGTCGGAAGACTCGAAGGTGAGTTCGGTCAGTGTGAATCCCCGTTTGCAACGACCACGGAGTTTCTGCAAAACACACCAACTTACTAATCCTTCTCGGAGTCGTAAAGTTATTGTTCTCATGGTAGCAAACCCGCCCCCTTTTTTCAAGCGTCTAACCATCAAAAACCAGAACTTTCACAGGTTATAAGATTAAAAAGATTATAAAGAATGCTATAATAAGCGAAGAATTTTTTTATCGGAGGTAACTGAATGACGAAATATTGGCACCGCCGCGATACTGCGATGCTGGGCCTATTCGCCCTCTGGCTCTACTGGGTCTTTGCCGTCTGGTCACAAGCCACTTGGATCCATCACTTTGACCGCGGCGTCGCCCTTAGCCTGCACCACACACCCGCTTGGTTTCAGTCCGCTATGCTGACTTACACCCTGTTCGGCAATCCCCACAGTATGACCATTATTATCGTGATTGTGACCCTTTTACTTGTTGTCCTTAGACAAAGCAAGGGTGCCGTCTTCTTTGTTTTCAACGCGGGACTGCTCGCAGCTTATGGGAATTATTTTATTAAACAAATTATCCAACGACCACGGCCAACCGCGTGGCGCTTAACTAACATCGGTGGGTTCAGCTTCCCGAGTGGTCACGCAACGACCACCACGGTTTTAATCGGTAGCCTACTCGTCTTAGCCTATGATTTAATCCAAAATCCAACGTTAAAACGCTGGTTATTGGGATTAGGGCTCTTACTAATCGGGTTGATGCTCGTCAGCCGTGTCATCGTGGGCGTCCACTACCCTAGCGACGTACTGGGTGGCGCCGTACTCGGGAGCCTGCTCCTATACGTCAGCACCCGCCTAACTACCGGGCACCGAACCGGTAACTTTCACTTTAAGCGGCACTCGTCGTAACTTAGTTCATTTTTTGGGAGGGATTCACTATCCAACTCAGTTCTGCTCTAACCTATAGTCATACACTAATCAACCAAACCGTTAATCCGGGCGACATCGCTGTTGATGCCACCGTTGGCAACGGCCATGACACCACTTACTTAGCTAAACTCGTTGGTCCCAGCGGCCACGTTTACGGGTTCGATATTCAAGCTGCGGCCATCGAAGCTACTACCAGCGCACTCGCTGCGGAAAAGCTGACGCATCAAGTCACCTTGACTCACACGGGTCACGAAAACTTGGCCAAAGTGCTCCCCACAGAAGCCAAGGTCAAATGTGCCATCTTTAACCTTGGTTACTTGCCTGGGGGCGACAAATCGGTGGTCACCCGAGCCTCGACCACGCTGACCGCCGTTAAGGCATTAGAAGGGCGTCTAGCGACCAATGGTTTAATCATTTTGCTCGTTTATACCGGTCACCCCGGCGGTCAAAGCGAAGCCAACCAGTTGATGCAACACGTAACTGAACTTGATCAGCACCAATTCCAAGTCTTACAGTACGGCTTTCTCAATCAGATTCACACCCCACCGTATTTGATTGCCATTCAAAAAAGATAGTTCCAACTAAAATAAGCGCTTCACCCTAAATTTAGAGTGGAACGCTTATTTTGTACTAATTTTAAATTTAGATTTGAAATTTTTGGTGCCAACACTCAAGCTAATAAAATTAGTCATCTATGAATTAATCCGGCTGGCACTGACGACATGCGGTCATGGGACCGGATCTAGCCTGAGCAGTCTAGCCCCTCGCAATCGATGCCATCAGCGCCAATCCCCGAACCTCCGAATATCCAACCAAAATAACGATAACAAGGTTATTTTAGCGAAGTCAGGTAGGATTGGTGTGCTGTGTCGGCAAGATTGGCGGGTGCACTTTGCGCTAATCTTGCGGGGCGCTTCAAAGACGTGGTCTGTCGGCTTTGAAGCGAGGTTCCAGACCGCACTTTGGCTGGGACCGTCCCCCATAGCACACCGGTTCTGCCTGACGAAGCGGCTAATAACAATGACTACCGTTTCAGTATTGAAAGCAACTTCAAGTCTTAGCTTTTTTAATTTAAATCACTAATTAACAAGCTAAAATTCATGCTTGCTTTTGTTCAATTTCTCAGCGTGCTGTGCCGCCGTCAATTGTGGGCCGCGGTCCATGGCGTTGACGATGAAGGCTAAAATCACGAGGACTAACCCGATCCAATAGACCCAGTGGAGTCCGGTATAAAGAATACCGTGCAAGGTTGGCAATAAGTCTTTAGGCAAGCTAGTTGCCGTTTTCGGATTGATCAACTTGTTCATCATTGCCATGTTAGTGCCACTATGTTGCGCAATTCCTTGGTTCATCCCAACGTTAAGCGCAATCCCAAAGATAGAGATCATCAACGTTTGCCCAATGGTTCGGCTCAACGTATTAAACGAAGTTGCGACCCCAACGTTGTCCGCTGACACTAGGTGTTGTGACGTGACCGTGGTTGCCGTAATGGTAATCCCAAAACCGATCCCGCCGATTGCGGTGATCAAGAAGAACCAGAGGAACGGCGTGCTGACTGGTAATAGTGCCAAGCAAACACTCGTGACCAGAATAAAGCACAAACTTAAAAAGAGAATCCGGCGCGGGGCCCACTTTGCAAGTAGCCGGCCCGTTACAAATGAGCCGACGATCCACATCAGTGAGCTTGGCGTTACGGCAAATCCGGCTAACGAAGCGGGAACGCCTAAAATTCCTTGCGTCCACGTTGGAATGTAGACTTCCACCGCCATTAGAAAACCGCTGACTAAGGCTGCCACGGCGTTTTGAATCACAAACGTGTGGTTTTTAAATAATTCCATAGAAATGACGGGTTCATCGGTCCGCTGCTCACGGCGAATGAACAGCCATAAGCTGAGTGCACTCACAACCCACGCAATAATAACGGTTCCCCAACTAATCGTGGCGTTCCCAAGTAGTTGGAAACTAAGCATGAGGCCGAGTAAAAATAGCATCAGCCAAAAACTGCCCAAATAGTCGACCTTAACGTGATTATGGCGTTTCGGTTCGCGTAAATAAAATTGAAATAAGAATAGCGTGATTAAGCCAACCGGCACGTTGATAAAGAAGATCCAGTGCCAGCTCAATTTATCAACAATCAGTCCCCCAATTAACGGGGCCAACACGGAGGCAATCCCCCACGCGGAACTGTTGAAGCCCAGGACCTTCGCCCGACGTTCAAACGAATAGATGTCGGCAATGATGGTCATCGAAACTGGCATCAAAGCGCCGGCACCAATCCCTTGAATGGCGCGCCAGAAAATCAATACCGGCATTGAATCGGATAAGCCACTCATCATGGACCCGATAATAAAAATAATCAAACCGGCCTGCATCACTGGCTTACGCCCAACAAGGTCCGTTAGTTTCCCATAAATTGGTGTCATCATGGCATTCGTCAACAAATAAATGGAGAATACCCAGTTCATTAAGGCGACCCCGTGCAGGTCACCGACAATCGTTGGTAGCGCGGTCGAAACAATGGTTCCTTCAATCGCACTCATAAACGTTGCCACGTAGATAGCAATCGTCACTGCTACGACGTTAGTTTTACGTTGTTGCATGTTTTAATACCCCTTCACTCTCAAAACTCTTCTTCTAAAACTTTCTAACCGCGGCCATCACCCCTTGGTCAACCCTACTTTTGCCCGCAAAAAAAGCGACCCCATGTAAAGAGGTCGCTTTTAGCGTCGAGTACCTACAGACCGTAACGATCCGTAGCGCTCGTTACTGTTTATTTATTAAATTCAGCTTTTAAGGCGTCGACCTTATCCGTGTGTTCCCACGGCAAGTCGATGTCAGTCCGACCAAAGTGACCGTAAGCGGCCGTTTGGCGATAAATTGGACGTTGTAAGTCCAACATCTTGATGATCCCAGCTGGACGTAAGTCAAAGTGCTTACGGATGGCACCGATTAAGGCATCATCACTGACTTTCCCAGTACCGGCCGTATCAACGGCGATTGAAACGGGTTGTGCAACCCCAATCGCATAGGCTAATTGGACTTCAACCTGGTCAGCTAAACCAGCCGCAACGATGTTTTTGGCAATGTAGCGGGCAGCGTAACTAGCTGAACGGTCAACCTTAGTGGCATCCTTACCAGAGAAGGCACCACCACCATGATGGGCAAAACCACCGTAAGTATCCACAATGATCTTCCGACCCGTTAAACCAGCATCCCCTTGAGGACCACCGATAACGAAACGGCCGGTTGGGTTAACCAAATAACGCGTCTGATCATCTAACAAGTCCTTAGGCAACACGGCCTTGATGACTTGGTCAATAACCGTTTGGCGAATTTCATCCAGTTCAACATCGGGGTCGTGCTGCGTCGATAAGACGACGGTGTCGATCCGTTGTGGTTGGTTTTGTTCGTCATATTCAACTGTAACTTGGGCCTTAGCATCCGGACGCAACCATTTGATGGTGCCGTTCTTCCGCAATTCCGCAATCTTACGCATTAAGCGGTGGCTCAATGCGATTGGTAGTGGCATTAGTTCAGGAGTTTCGTTAATGGCATAACCAAACATCATCCCCTGATCCCCAGCACCAATTTGGTCCAGTAGGTCAGCATCACCCGTCCGCGTTTCCAAAGAGTCGTCGACCCCTTGCGCGATATCCGGTGATTGTTCATCCAAAGAAACGAGGACGGCACAGTTGTCACCGTCAAAGCCGTATTGACCATCAACGTAGCCAATCGACTTGATCGTGTCACGCACGACCTTTTGAATATCAACGTAGGCCTTGGTCGAAACTTCACCAAAAACCAACACTAACCCAGTAGTCACTGAAGTTTCAACGGCTACCCGTGCTTGTGGGTCTTGTTCCAACATTGCATCTAGGATGGCGTCACTGATTTGGTCCGCGATTTTATCGGGATGGCCTTCAGAAACGGATTCCGATGTAAATAAATGTCTTTCACTCATTGTAAATTCCCCCTTGATTAGTTCGGTTACAAGGCATCTAAGTCCGTTTAAATGGCTTCCAAATAAACAGACTTATCCTCTCGGGAACGGCTCATAACTATATCAGACTATCACAATCCTTGTTTTTTTAAAAGAATCTTCCTAAAATATTGACGGTTTTAACGGTGACCGTTAGGATTAAAACATTACTTCTATTAGAAAGATGTTGAGCTATGATACGAATTGGAAAGCTTAAACTTAAACGTGATTACGTTCATTTAGCCGTTTTCACTATTTTACAAAGCATCATTAGCTGGTGGGCCGCTTTAGATTACGGTCGTTCATTTCAAACGGCGGAATTTTCAGCCGCTCAACTGCCCTTAATTGGGTATACATTAGCCGTGTCCGCCGCCATTTTTATTGTCCTAGACCAACGAATTCCGGCGCAATGGAGTCTGATTGCCATTGGCACCTCAGTGGCCTTCGCCTTCACGAACATCATTGCCCGCGAATCCGAGTTATTGTACCTGTTGCTCACTTGTAGCGTCTGGTTATTCGTCATGGCCGTACCCCGTTTTGGAATGCAAAATTACTTTGGCCTCGTAGTCTTTAGTATCATCATGACCTTTACGATTCCAGTTGCGGTCTTCAACTTACAAAACAACTACTTGTCGACGACCTTCTTATGGAAACTGGCCCCACTATTTACTAGTTACGTATTTTTATACGTTCCCAGTTTTAGTCACCAGCGCCAAATCAACCAGTTAGTTTCGGCAATTACCGGTGCACTTCTGGTCATTACCATCTTTTTACAACCGCTCACTTGGCAAACCATTACCGCCATTGTTATCGTGATTGCCACTTGGTTCAGTCAACAGTCGTTTGGTCGGACTCGCTGGCACTTGATGGTCAATGCAGCGATTCAAGTCGTTTTAATGTTCTTACTCTATTAAATCTATACAAACAGGCGCTTAAAACCGGGATGGTTACCGATTTTAAGCGCCTGTTTTTTTTATGGCTGAAGGTTGAAAGTTAAATTTGGAGATTGATTACTATTGTGTCAATATCTAGACTAATCTAAATTAGCTACCTGTGAGTAGTTATTCCGATTATCCGATAATAATAACAATAGTAAAGCTAATCTAGCGAAGGCGGACAGAATTGATGTGCTGTGTCGACTACCATTGCGGGGCGATTCAAAGACGTGGGCTGGCGGCTTTGAATCGAGGTCGCAGACCTCACTTCGGCTGCGACCGTCCCCCATAGCACATCGGTTCTGTCCGGCGAAGCGCCGAAATTTATCATTGATTCAAAAAATACTGAACTATCAGTGGCAACCGGACAAGGTTCTACTTAACAAGCCGTGCAATCGTTGCAATATCTTCTGGGGTCGTGCGGCAACAACCCCCGATAATTTGAGCACCATTGGCGAGCCATTTTGGCACGTAACCATCGAACTGGTGGCTTCGGGCCGTTGGTTGCCACGTCTTTGTGATTGGATCGTACTCATCCCCTGAATTGGGATAGACAATCAGTGGAATATCGACCGCTGCACGTAAGGTTCCCAACGCTGGCGCAATGTTTTCTAGCGTCGTACAGTTGACCCCGACCGCTTCCACGTTCGGTTGTTGTGCGACCCACGCAGCGGCGTCAGCTAACGGTGTGCCGTCCCATAACGTCTGTGGGTCGGCAATACTGAAACTGACCCAGTAGTGTTGTTCGGGCCATTTTTGATTGATCAGGCGAACCAGCGCTTGGACTTCATCCAATTTCGGCATGGTTTCTAAGGCTAATAAGTCAACGCCCACTTGGGTAATCAGTTCTAGCCGCTCACGGTGAAAGTCTTGGTAGCCGGCCTCATCCAACTGGTACTTACCGGTATATTCACTTCCGTCGGCCAAGTAAGCCCCGTATGAGCCGATACTGCCGGCAATCAGCGCTTGAAAATCAGGATGACTAGTTGCGTAATCGGTCCGCGCTTGTTTAGCAATGCTGACAGCATCTTGAATTAACTGCCGGGCGCGCGGTGCGGCGATGCCCGCCTGCACAAACGCCGGTACGCTAGCCTGGTAGGTGTTCGTAATCGTGATCCGAGCACCCGCGTCAAAGTAACTACGATGCACCGCTGCAATTGCCTCTGGATGATCAAGCATCGCCGTTGCCGACCACAGTGCGCTATCCGTTTGGACCCCACGCTTTTCTAGTTCAGTTGCCATTGCACCATCCAAAACGATGGGGCCTTGTTTTAATAGTTTCTTTACAGTTACAGCTTGCATAAATGATTTCCTCTCTGCCTAGAAGTTATGTTATTCTAATAGCATTACTGATTTCCTCATCTTATTCTAATACTTGCGTTCTTGCAAGTAGGGAAGGCCGTTTTCAAATGTCAAAACAAACTCACCTTAGTCGCCAGATGGAATCCCGGCACGTCCTAATGATTTCGTTAGGCGGCGTCATCGGGACTGGCCTATTTCTCAGTTCCGGCTACACGATTCATCAGGCCGGACCAATTGGGACATTGCTTGCTTATACCATTGGGGCAATCATTGTGTACCTCGTCATGCTCTGTTTAGGTGAACTTGCCGTGGCAATGCCCTACACCGGGGCGTTTCACGTGTACGCTAAAAAGTACATTGGTCCCGGGACTGGTTTCACGGTAGCCATCCTTTACTGGTTGACCTGGACGATTGCACTCGGATCAGAATTCACCGCGGCCGGACTCATCATGCAGCACTGGTTTCCCCACGTTGCCACTTGGCTGTGGAGTTTACTATTCATGGTCGTCATTTTCACGGTCAACGCCCTATCAGTCCGGTGGTTCGCCGAAACCGAGTTCTGGTTTTCGAGTATCAAAGTCTTTGCTATCATTGCGTTTATTATTCTCGGTGGCTTAGCCATCGTTGGCATCTTGCCACTCCATGGTCACACCACCGCCCCGTTGCTCACTAACTACACTAAAAACGGGTGGTTTCCTAACGGTTTTGGCGGCGTCTTTACGACCATGTTGACCGTTAACTTTGCCTTTTCGGGAACGGAACTAATCGGGATTACCGCCGGCGAGACCAAGGACCCGGCCCACACGATTCCCGCCGCAATTCACACGACCTTGTGGCGCCTGATCATCTTCTTTGTCGGCAGCATGTTCGTCATGGCAGCGTTGATACCTTATAAGCAGGCTGGCGTGACACAAAGTCCCTTCGTACTCGTCTTCAAGAAAATTGGGATTCCGTACGCCGCCGATATCATGAACTTTGTCGTGCTGACCGCCATTATGTCAGCCGCTAACTCGGGACTTTACGCTTCCACCCGGATGTTATGGTCTTTAGCTAACGAAGGCACCATCCCCGTGGTCTTTAAAAAGACGACTAAACGCGACGTTCCAATATTTGCCCTGATGGCTAGTATGATTGGTGGGATTTTAGCCTTATTATCAAGCATCTACGCGGCCGGTTCCGTATACTTAGTCCTCGTTTCAATTTCAGGCTTAGCCGTTGTGCTCGTTTGGATGGCGATTGCCCTATCTGAAATCAACTTTCGCAAAGCTTACGTTAAAAGCGGTCAGTCGCTGGATAAGTTGGCCTTTAAAACGCCCGGTTATCCGGTAGTTCCTTGGCTGGCCTTCATTTTAAGCGGCCTATCATGCTTGCTCATTTGGTTCGATCCTAATCAACGGATTGCGTTGTATTACACGCTTCCGTTTGTGGCCATCTGTTACGCCGGTTACTATATCAACGAAAAAATCAAACGCGCTAAAAATTAAGTCTTAATATCAAACTCATGGTACGACAATACTTTCAATCATTGAAAGCCTGTCGGGCCATGAGTTTTTATATTAGGTGTTTTTAATTCAGTTATCACTCGATAACGCTGCTAAACAAGCGTTTGAAGCGCTTCACAAAAATTATTTATGCTATGATTATTTTAAAGTTACGAACTAAAAAAACGTTTCAATTAAAAATAAAGGATCTGATTTTATGGGTCGTGGTTTATTACTTGTCAATTTAGGGTCACCGGCAACGCCTGAAACGGCTGACGTCAAAAGCTATCTCCGTGAATTTTTAAGTGATCAAAGCGTGGTCGAAATGCCACCCGCCCTGTGGCAACCAATCTTGCGCGGCATTATTTTACCAACGCGGTCTTGGCGATCAGCCACGTTCTACCGCGACTGCTGGTTACCAGTCGGTTCACCGCTTATCGTACATAGTCAGGACTTGCGTGATCAAGTTCAAGCAGCGCTCCCAGACTGGGATGTCCGGCTAGCCATGACGTACGGCCAACCAGATATTGGCGACACGTTAAAAGCCATGGTTGCGGATGGTTGCCAGCACCCCGTCGTTTTGCCGCTCTTTCCCCAGTTCACTCAAAGTACGCACCAAGGCATCATTAACCAGGTCAACGCAACGGGCATTCCGCACACCTTGATCCATCACTTTTACGACCAGCCAACTTATCAGCAATTATTAGCCGCAAAGATCGAGAAAAGCTATCAACAACACCACTTTGACGCCGTCGTATTTAGCTATCACAGCATTCCAACCGCAATGGTTCGCCATGGCGACCCCTACCAGCAAGAATGCGAAGCAACGACGACGGGCGTCAGCCAGTACTTGCAAACAGTACCAAAAGACCAAATCGTCACGGCCTACCAATCCAAATTTGGGCCAATGCCGTGGCTTAAGCCGTACCTGCGCAACGAACTGATGCAACTCGTCGAAATGGGTAAACGGGACGTTTTAGTCGTGACACCGTCGTTTGTTTGCGATTGTTTAGAAACTTTGGAAGAAGATTTCGTTCAAAATTATCAAACTTTTCGCGCTAGTGGTGGCGACCGGTTTGATCTGGTGCCCTGCTTCAATGACGACCCCCAATTTGCCCATTTTCTCGCAACATTAGCCCTAAATGCTCAGGAGGTGGTCATTAATGACGCCTAATAAACGTCACAGTTTAGAAGAGATCAACCAGAGTGTGGCCGTTCCCGATGTTTATCAGAGTGCTTTTTGGCAGAAATTCCTTGCCTACAGCGGTCCCGGTGCCCTAGTTGCCGTGGGGTACATGGACCCCGGTAACTGGCTGACCTCACTAGCCGGCGGAGCGCAATTTCAGTACCAGCTACTGGCAGTACTCGCCCTTTCGATTCTCGTCGCCATGTTCATGCAGGCCTTAGCCATCAAGCTGGGCGTCGTGGCCCGGCAAGACTTGGCCCAGGCCATCGCCAGTACGCTTCCCCGACCCGTGCGCTACGCCGCGTGGATCCTCAACGAAGTCGCCATGATGGCCACCGATATGACCGGCGTTATCGGAACAGCGCTAGCTTTAAAAATGCTGTTTGGCCTACCCTTACTATTCGGTATCTTACTGACAATTGGGGACGTCTTAGTCGTGCTCCTTTTCCTCCGCTTTGGTATCAGACGGGTTGAGTTCATTGTATTACTCGCAATTTTGACGGTCGGCATCATCTTCGGACTAGAAGTCGCCCGGGCCCACGTTGATACTAGCGCTGTATTCCGGGGATTCATCCCAAACAGTCTCATTTTTAAAAACCACCAGGCGCTCGTTTTGAGCTTAGGCATCTTAGGGGCAACGATCATGCCACATAACTTATACTTACACTCATCACTAGCTCAGAGTCGGCGCTACGACTATCACGATCCCGTCCAGGTCCGTGAAACTTTACGCTTCGCCAACTGGGATTCCAACGTGCACCTCGTGGCGGCCTTTCTAATCAACGCGCTCCTGCTCGTTTTAGGGGGTAGCCTGTTTTTTGGGCATACCCACGCATTGGCAAGCTTACAGGCTGTCTTTCACGGTCTGCAAAATAACGCCATCGTCGGTCAATTAGCGAGCCCGTTAATGGGCGGCCTCTTCGCGTTAGCACTGCTCATCACTGGACTGATTTCTTCCATTACGAGCACCTTAGCGGGACAAATCGTGATGGAAGGCTACCTGCACATTCGCTTACCCTTATGGCAACGGCGGCTATTGACCCGTTGCGTGACACTCATTCCCATTCTCATCATCGGTTTTATGGTTGGCTTCAGTGACCAAGCCTTTGAAGCTTTGATCATCGATGCCCAGGTCGCCCTAAGCGTGGCCTTGCCGTTCACGATGCTCCCACTGGTTGCTTTGACGAGTAACCGCAAATTGCTGGGCACACACGTCAATTCAACCGGCGTTCGTATCCTCGGTTATACGCTTGCTATTATCATCAGCTTATTAAACGTTGACTTAATTGTTAATCTATTTTGAGTTAATTATTGCCAACGCAAAAAGGGAGTTGAGACAAATGTCTCAACTCCCTTTTACCACCGTGACTAAGATGGCGGATCAATTAACCAGTTCAAATCGTCATTCGAACCCGTGAAGTGATTTAATGACATTACAACATGGCGCCGTCGATAAGTCAATCCTTATTCAAGTTTAACTAATTGTTTCAAAGTACAGCCGTCAAGGTTAAGAATCGTTAATCAGTCGGGGGTATTAACAAGGTACGCCCGTAAGAACGCCTCTTCGTCGTCATTGGCCTGCTGACCGACAACACTTTTTTGATCGACTAAGAACACGTGGCCTTGGGGCTTTTCAGGCGTTCCATACATCTTAAAGACGTGTGGGATTTTCTTGGCCGTCATAAAACCGTCCATTTTGGCTGAATTGTTACGTAAGAAGTCCGTGTTGCCCGTACAAATAAACGTCGGAATAAACGGAGCCTGCAAATTCTCTTCCGTCGCCAACCG
Organism: uncultured Lactobacillus sp.; assembly: GCA_937916845.1. Taxonomy (GTDB): domain Bacteria; phylum Bacillota; class Bacilli; order Lactobacillales; family Lactobacillaceae; genus Lactiplantibacillus; species Lactiplantibacillus paraxiangfangensis. The sequence continues at coordinate 29,706 of CALFSK010000047.1, forward strand.
TTGCCGCTGAGTTTTGACGATTTTAGGTGAAAAGTAGGCTGCACCCGCATCCGTAACCATCCCCGGATCCAACATAAATAACGCCGCACTGTTTAGGACTAACGCCCGAAAATGCAACTTAGTTAACGAATAACCGAACTGACTCCGGTAGTCGGGGTTCGTCAAAATCGTGGCGTACTGTTCAGCCATCTGACCGCCAGCACTGTCCCCCATTAAGATCACGTTATTTGGATCTAATCCGTATTCTTCGGCGTGTTCGGCGACCCAGTGAACGTAGGCGTCAACGTCATCCAACTGGTCGGGAAAAACGACGTCCGGAGCCAGCCGGTAGTTAGGGTTCACAAAGGCGAATCCCCGCTGGGCCCAGTTCAAGCCAAAGAATTGATAGGTTTCCTTAGTCCCATAACACCAGCCCCCACCGTGAATATTGATAATCGTTGGAATGGGCTTGGACACCCCGGTCGGTAAATATAAATCTAATAGGTGCCACGGTGTTTCTGCCCCATACCTTAAGTCATTAACCCGTTTGACACCCGGTACTTCGGTTGGTAAACCCGCGTCACGGCGATCATCGTTTGCCTTAAACGACTGACGCAGGTCCATAATTGCCTTTTTTTCTGATACACTCATTATGTAACCGCCTCCATCACCAGTTAATTTTAAGCCTTAAACTTAGCAACCGGCAAGGGAAACTTTATGCTACAATAAAAACCGTCGTTATCATGAAGATAACGGCGGCTATGAAACGAATTGGCTTGAATATACGTGCTATATATTACTTCGTTTCATCCATAATTATAACAGATAAAGGTTACGATGAGTTTGCAGAGTAATTACAAACGTGCAAATTATCACCCCCGCCTTTTCCAGTCATCCACTTCCAAGCTAGTGGATATGGATACATAGAGAAAGGAAGTCCTACTGATGGTTAAAATTGCAGTGCTTTCCGACGTTCATGGTAACGCCACTGCTCTCGAAGCTGTCTTACATGACGCTTCGGCACAAGGCGTGGACGACTACTGGACGGTCGGCGATATGACGGTCCGAGGACCCGAATCCGAACGGTGTTTAAACTTACTAGATGCCGTCCAACCGTCCGCTTACGTCCTAGGCAACCATGAACAAAATTACCAAAAAGTTCTGAACGCAACCCCGACTAACTTTACTAAGCCTAAGCAAGTTATGGCGACCATTTTGACTGCTTATGACCGCCGACAGTTAAGCCCATCACATTTTCAGCAATTATTACAATTACCGCTGACCGTGACCAAACACGTGGGACCGCTGACCATTCGTTTACAACACGTCCTCCCTAATTTCGCTAGCGGACACTCACTTGCGCCCACGGCCGAACAGGTTAATTTTGACCAAGCTGCTGCTGGAGACGTGGACATCGTGATTTACGCCCACACCCATCAGCCCATCATGCGGTACTCAACCCAAGGACAACTGATTTTAAACGCGGGGACGGTCGGGCTTCCGACTGCCATCAATCCCCGCTTACGTCAGCCCCGTGCTTCTTACCTGATTTTAACGATCGATGATCAAGGCTTGCAAAATACCGAGTACCGCCAAGTTGATTTTGACTGGCGACTGGCGATTCAAATTGCAAAAGACCGCAACCTACCCTACTTGCCATTCTATGAACAGACGTTGGCCACGAACGCTTACCAATACGCGCCCAGCGCCGTATCCGCTTACAACATCCAGCACGACATGGATAAGCAAGCGCGTTTAATTCTTAGCGATAATCGTCGCTGAAAAAACACTAAGAATTCGGAAGAAAATAGTTTCATTCTGTCATGATTTCTGTATACTGTTTAAGTCGAGCGTTGAACCTTAACGTTTGGTTTCAAGAGAGGAGTCATGATTAATGTACATTAAACAAGCAACCCTTGATGATTTAGATACGATCATCGATATTTTAAGCGACGGGCGTAACCAGTTAGCCGAGGCCGGGGTCGACCAATGGCAAGGCGACTATCCTTCCCGCAAGCAAATCACTGGCGATATTATGCAAGGCGTCGCGTTCTTAGTTAACGCCGACGATAACGCTACGGTCGGTGCCGTAGCGATTGTGCCATCACCAGACGCCACTTATGACACGGCTAACGCTGAATGGCTGAACAAGACGGAACCTTACCGGGTCCTTCACCGCGTAGCGATTCATTCAAGCCACGCTGGCCATGGCTATGCCACCCAATTATTTGAAAAGATCATTACTCACATCACTGAAAAACACGCCGAAATTAAAAGTATTCGGATTGATACCCACTCAGACAACTTAGCAATGCAACATTTAATTGCCAAGATGGGCTTCCAACGGGTCGGTGAAATGGTCGGTGTTTACCACCACGATGACGTTTGTTATGTTTATGAAAAATTGATCCACTAAACAACCTGCTCCTCAAGCCGGATTTCCGGTTTGAGGAGCTTTTTTGTCCTGTTCTAAAGATTGAAACAATCATAATCATTCTCAAGATACCCGCTCCAGCGGTCAGCCTTGGTGTGCTAGGGGGGACGGTCCCAGCCACAGGACGGTCTGCGACCTCGATTCCAAGCCGATAACCCGCGTCTTTGAATCGCCCCGCAAGATTGGCGTAAAATTCGCCCGCTAATCTTGCCGACACAGCACACCAAGGCTGACCGCCTGCGCTAAAATTAAATTTACTATTGTTATTGCTGTCAAATGATCAGAGGTTGTCACTGATAGTATCGGTCGTGAAGGTGGTGTTGGCCGATGCTTTTCGGCCTTACACCATGGACGGTCCGGGACAATTGCGCTTTTTGCAATCGTTCCGGACGAGGGACAAGACGTTTCTCAGGCTTGACCCGGTCCCACGACCGCATGCTATCAGTGACGACCGGACTAGATTTATAAATGATTTTTTTGTAACCCGTTGTGCCCTCATCTACTGGTCACTATTAGATACGTTCCTGATTTTAGTTAGAACATCTTTATTCTGGTGCACCGTTTGACAGTCTTGGTCTAGCAAGTACGCCAACTGAGCTCGACGTTGTGACCGGTCCAAGAAAACGTAACTCCGCGGCGCAACAAAGTTCGGGAACTGTGCCTTTAGATTGGCCAAGCGCACCGGCTCGAAAGTAATGACAGTCGTCACCGGAATTGCTAGGCCCGTGCTGGCGGGTGCTAAGTAGGCCATCGTTGCCTGGGGATCATCCCCTTGTAGCTTGGCGCCCAGTTGGCCAAGGACTGCAGAGGCCGCTGTAATGGCCGGGGCACACTGGACGTAACTACCGATGCCACCCTGCTTTCCAGTCGTATAGATAAACGCTTGAAACGCGCGTGAATAAAAGCGACGCCGAAACTCAAGCACCTTATCGCCAGCTGCAATCGCCGCCGCTGGTTGCGGATGCAGCGAAAAAAGTAACGTTGGTAATTGAGGATCATAATAATCTTGAATGGTTGACACACTGCCACCTCATTTTGCTTTGAATTGGATGTCTTTAGTATAAAACAAGCCCCACCAGCGAACAAAACGCGAACTTTATAACGTTTGTAATTTTAATTATCCGGATTTATATGTTGATAAGCTGGAAATTACCGCTTTTTTATTGTATATTGTTCGTATCAACAGCAAAGGTGGAATTAATTGTGCACTGGTTAGCAGATTTATTAGCCGCCGTGGGGGTCGTCTTGAATGGGATTCCCCAAGGTATTATGGCAATGACGCTCGGATTTGCCGTTTTTCCGACCGCCTTTTCATTTGGATTAGCAGCACTGGTTAACGGCGTTGCCGGCTCGGTTGCCCCGATTTCATTTCAAGCAGAATCCTTAGCCTTAACCGGACATTTAGGTAAGGACCTCCGCGAGCGAACTTCAATCATTTTCTTCGGGGCGGCAATCATGTTGGCAATCGGGCTAACCGGTTCTTTGACCCGCATCGTCGACATTTTAGGCAATCAAATCATGGCTGGGATGATGGCCGGAGTTGGCCTAATGCTCGCCAAGATTGCGCTACAAATGACCAAGGAACAGCGTAATTTTGGGTGGCTGTCGATTGCCCTAGCCACCGTGACTTACATTATCAGTAAGGACTTAGTCTGGACCATTGCAATTTCCGTTATTGGCACGAGTTTATACGCGGTCTTCGGCGAAAAGTATCACGTGACCCTTCCAGAACACGTCACGGCCCGCAAGTTTCAATTTGTAAAACCCTTAGTCAACGTAAAAATCTTACGGGGCGCACTGAGCCTCGCCTGCTTAAACATCGGTGCCAACATTTCATACGGCCTGATTACAGGACAAATGACGGGACAAAAGCCCAACCCAGTTAACCTTAACTTATTGACGAGTACGCAAGCGTTGGCCGACTTTGGCACGAGTTTACTCGGTGGTGCGCCCGTTGAAACCATTATTTCTGCGACTGCCAGTGCACCAGAACCCGTGATTGCCGGCGTCTTAATGATGGTCATCATGGCAATTATTCTATTGATGGGCTGGCTTCCTAAAGTGGGGCAATACGTTCCTAGCGCTTCGATTGCCGGTTTTCTATTTATCTTAGGGACCGTCGTCATCTTCCCAGAAAACGCCGCAACTGCCATGCACGGTTCAATGGGGACGATTGCTGGGATCACTCTAGTCATTACCGCGCTGGTCGATCCGTTTACCGGCCTACTCAGCGGTGCTATTTTGAAATTTGGTTTGCCATTATTAGGATTGGGGATCTAACACATGTCAAAAACTTACGAACTAACACTGGGACCACTCAAACGCAACCTACCACTGGTTAGAATCAACCCAACGACCACCATTGCGTCGTTCGTGCTACTGGGTGACGCGGAACTAACGGAATACGCTGCCGACCAACTGAGTCAAAAACTGGCTACTACGCCGTTTGATTACCTCGTCACCATGGAAAGCAAGGGGATCCCGTTGGCACAGGTGCTAAGCGACAAGACTCACCATCCCCACTTCATCGTGCTACGTAAAAGCGTTAAGGATTACATGCACGCCCCGGTTTCCGAACCCGTGCACGCGATTACCACCAGTTCGGACCAAAAATTAGTCTTAGACGGTGCCGACGCGGCGTTAATTAAAGGCAAACGGGTCATCATTGTTGACGACGTCATTAGTAGCGGGGGGTCTTTAAATACGGCTCGCGCGTTGCTGAATCAGGCCGGTGCCACAATTGTTAAACAATTGGCGATTCTCGCTGAAGGGGACGCCGCGGACCGTGACGATATCGATTTTTTAGCACCTCTACCCTTATTTAAATAAGCTTTCACTAAAAAATAGTGGTTCAGAAATCTACACTCAACAGATTTCTGAACCACTATTTTTATTTTTGCTTAATTTAAGCTTCAATCCCATGGTCAAACAACTCTTGGTACAAAGCTAATTCTTCAGGCGTATTGCGACTACTCATGAAGCGAATCGTCCGCTCACGTGGTGCAGTCCGTAGCAATAAATGTTTTTGTTTTAATTGATGTTGTAAGTTCCGGCTAATTCCCGCGTAGCCAGTGTAGACATTAACGGGATGGTCGAATTCTGATTGAATCAAATTTTCAATAAACGGATAGTGGGTGCAACCTAAAACTAACCCGTCCACTTGTGCCGTCGCAACCGTTCCTAATAACTGATGGACGAGTTGCTTAATTGCGGGAAGCGCTGCTTTACCCTGTTCAACCAAGTCGGCTAACCCCGGACAGGCCAACGATTGAATAGCCGTTTGTGCTTGATACTTAGCGACCTGCGCGTTGTACTTGGGCAAACTGATCGTTAACGGCGTCGCCATCACTAGGATGTGACGTTCACCCGCATCCACAGCTTCTTTTAAAGCCGGTTCAATGCCCAAGATGGGCAGTTCTGGATAAGCAGCCATTAATTCGGGCTTAGCCGCACTGGTTGCCGTGTTGCACGCAATCACGACTGCTTTAACCTGCTGCTGCCGTAGCGTTTCAATCACGTTAGTGGCTAGCGTACAAACCTCGGCAGCGGATTTCTCACCGTACGGGGCGTTAGCCGAATCCCCATAAAAAATAAAATCTTCATTTGGCAAATCGGCTGCTAACGTCCGCATCGTACTAATTCCACCAACCCCGGAGTCAAAGACCCCGATTGGTGCATCTAATCGTTCCATTTCAATCCCTCTTATGTCATCCAATCAATTACACACTGATTGGACCAATCTTTGTTGTTACGTGTCACAATATTAAGCATACGCTCGTTTTTATCCCGATACAAAATTTATTATACGCAATTAATAGACCGTGATTTCACGACCATCCACACTGATCAGTTGATCTTCAGCTAGAAGCTTAAATTGTCGACTCAGCGTTTCCGGCGTCACGCCTAGGTAGCTGGCTAATTCTTTCTTCTTCACCGGTAATCGGAAGTGTGTTTGTTGGTTTTCTTGGCTAACTTGTTGTAAATATGTCAGTAGGCGCTCCTTAGAACCAAGATTACTAGTTAAGGCACTCATGGACTCTAAGGCAGTTAAGCGGTCCCCTAACGCGTTTAACAAGTTCAGGGCCAAGGTTGGGACTCGCTTGACTAAGCCCTGGAAATCATGGCTCCCGATGGAACAGATGCGGGTATCTTCCACCGCCTCGGCGTAATTATAATGCGGCCGTTGCGTAAATAGCGCTGCCTCACTGTCAATGCTGCCGGGACGTAACATGTACAAGATCTTTTCCTTACCATTTTCATTCAACTGGTACACCTTGACCTGGCCCTGATCAATAATCATCATTCGGTCTAGCAGCGTCGTGGGCGCGTACAGGACGGTCCCCTTGGGGAAAAGTTGTTGGTGAACGGATATTTGGGCTAACGCCGCAATGTCGTCGTCACTCAGTCCCTGAAAGATTGAAGCGGATTGCACACATTTAAATGCAGAATGGGTCATTTATTTTTCCTTTCTTGACAAATGTCAATTTTTTCTCGTTGCCATTAGTATACACTAGGTCTCGTTGAAAGAAAGTCAAACAATCTGGAGGATCAACTTATGAAAATCTATCAAGCAAACATCGTGCCATTAAACGCCGATCTTATTGGTTCAGCTGCCCATGGTTCCGCACTATTCGTTGTCAACGGCGACCAACTCGTCGTTACGATTGAAATGTTCGATACGCCAGCTAATCAGCAACACTGGGAACATTTTCACGGCTTCCCAGATGGTCAAACGGCGCAGATTGCAACGGCCGCTCAAGACGTTAACCACGACGGCTTCGTTGACTTACCAGAAACCGAAGCCGTTTCCGGGACAACCATGGTCCCATTCAACGACACACCGGAAACTATGGACATCCCCAACGACGCCTACCCGGTTGCCGATGCCAACGGTTACTTTGCCTACACCAAGATCGTGCCATTAAAACAACTGGACGCTGAATTTAAGAACGCTTTTCATGATAGTGACCTTGAACTTGATAAGCGGGTCATCTACATTCACGGTGTTGCAAATAGTTTAGACTTACCCGCGACGGTGGCTGGCGAAGTCGCAAACTACGACGCGCACGTCACCCTGCCGATTGCGGTCGGGAAAATCAACGCGATTACATTAGACTAAATATAAGGAGTGACTTTCCAATGCCATTAATGAAAATTGATATGCTGACGGGTCGTTCAGAAGACCAGATCAAACAAATTTTAGATATCTCTTACCAAGTAATGTTAAAAGCGTTTGATGCGCCCGTTGGTGACCGGTACCAGATTGTCACACAACACGCACCCTATGAAATGCAAATTTTAGATACGGGTTTAAACATTCCGCGGACGGATCAAGTACTCATCTTTAGCCTAGTCACTAGGCCCCGAACTGAAGCACAAAAGGGATCCTTCTACCACGATTTGGTCACCGCGCTACATGATGAGTTAGGCCTTGCGCCAACCGACGTAATGATCAATTTAAGTGTTAATACGGATGCAGACTGGAGCTTTGGTAACGGTGAAGCCCAATTCTTAACTGGCAAACTCTAAAAACTAATCATCGCCCCTCGTTGAGCGCTCTAATGGCTCAGCGGGGGTTATTTATTTTTCAATTGCCCCGCCTGCAAGATTCGCAGTATGATGGATGGGTAAAATACGTTAGCGGGGCAAGCCAAATGGATATATTCATCTTACTTTTAATCATAATCATTTACTTTGCAATTACATTTTTTAAAAAGGCCGCACCGTACATTATCTTAGCGGTGGTGTTGCTTTATATTTACACGCTAATCAAGAATATCTTCATTTTCACTTGGCAGGCGTTAACCAGCGTGCCGGGTTTAATCATCATTGGGCTGCTTTTACTTGGATTAATCGGTTACTTTGGCTACCGTCGCAATCGTTGTGCGGTGTGTGGGAAAAAGTATCGGCAAAATCAGTCCGTTGCTGTCACCGACGGCAAGGTGTGCCTGAATTGCATGCAAGCAATCGGCGTAGATATTAAACAACTTCCCACCACGGTTCACGTCGAAAAGACGTTTACGGTGTCCGAAATTAAAGCACTTCAGAAAAATAACACCATCATCGATCCCCTACAACGTTGGGAAGCTTATCAAGCCAAAGATGCCGCATCTAAATCGTCAACGTTAACGACTAAACAAGTCACTGACTTGCGTGAGTTGAAACGATTATTAGATGATGGCGTCATTACCCAAGCTGACTTCGACGCAAAGAAGAAGCAAATCTTAGGTATCTGATGAATAAGTTCCCGTTCTGGGGACTTATTTTTTTATTGGACTAGCCAAATTTCATCCCTTTTCTGTTATAACCATGATACGATTAGCTTATAGGATATAAAGCGCTTTCGAAAGTTTTATCAGACCCTGTTTGTTTTGAAAGGAGCACCCTACTATGCAGACCACCGGCACACAAGCAATCAGTCTTCACCTTACAATCGATTGGGATCATCAAACTTTTACCGTCAATGACGGGACTCATCTAAAGACCTATCAATTTGCGCAACTGAAAGACAGCCACGTCATTCAGGTTAGGGATACTAAGCAAAAACAGAATTTATTGACGCGTACCCTCGTTGGCAGCTTCATCGCTGGTTCTGTGGGTGCGTTAGCGGGCGCATTAGGTGCGGATCAGCCATACACGGTCTGTCGTGAATTGACGCTTCGCCTAACACTGACTAACGGCAAAATTTACAATTTTAAATTGATTACGGCACCTACTAAGACGAGTACGACTGCGTACCGGAAAAAGATCATCGCTACCCGCGATATGTCGCAGGCATTCCAACGGATTGCTGACCTTAATCGTGCGTAAAATGATGGCTGTTCAGAAAAGATTTTACCAAAATAATGATTAAACGTTCTTGCCAACTGACAAGAACGTTTTTTTGAAAATAAAATTTTCCCTTACAAAACTATACAGTGTGCTGTATAGTTTACTTGTGAGGTGATTAGATGAATGAAGATGAAATGATTGCGCGGCAGCTTTTACAGTTAGCCCGCAGAATCAAGCAGCGGCGGAATCTCCATATTCAAGACTTGAATTTAACAACGGTCCAGGGTGATGCCTTGAAGTACTTTTTTGATCATCCTAATCAGACCATTGCAATGTTTAAGGATTATCAAGGGATTACCCATCAAACAGCGCGGGTAATCGTCCAACATTTAGTACATTTAGGAATCGTCACTTTGGCACCCAACCCTAAAGATGGCCGGTCAAAACTAGTCGTGTTAACACCGCTAGGATTTGCCAAGTACGATCAGTTAGACAAACACGGATGGCAAACTAGTGAAGAACTCTTTGCTGGGTTTACACCAGAAGAACAGCGGCAATTCTTAGCATTAGCGCGGCGTGCCAATGCTAATTTGGAAAGGAAATGACCTGCGTGAAAACACGCTTATATACCAAAGATGTGACATTAGTTTTAGTAGCAAGTTTCTTTTATTTAATGAGTCCAATGTTAATTAATCCAATTATTGCTGGCTTTGCGGCAAACGCTGGGGCTAGCAGTATTTTAGCGGGCGTGATTGCCGGTGCCATGAACTTAACAGCACTGGTGTTACGACCGTTAGCTGGTAACTTAACCGATCGCGTGTCGAAGTATAAATTGACTCTAGCTGGTGGACTGTTCATTTTATTAGCAAGTTTAGGCTATACTTTTACGACTAACGTGGCGTTAATCATAATTTTTCGGATTATTAATGGGCTTGGCTACACGCTGTGCTCAGTCTGCATGGCGACCTGGATGGCAGCCTTATTACCAGCCGATCGGATTGGTTCCGGAATGGGGATTTACGGCTTAGCCAGCGCCCTAGGAATGGCAGTCGGCCCAGCAATTAGTGTCTATTTATACCAACACTATAGTTATCAAAGCGTCTTTTGGGTTGCGTCAGCGTTTAGCATTTTACTGTTGATTGTTATTCAATTCGTTGGCAACCGTGGTGTTCCTAGTCCCACGCAACAAACAGACGCGACAACGCCAAAGAAATTTCAGTTTGTTCAACCGAAAGTCGTCCCTCTGGCGTCAATTTTACTGTTAATCTCGTTACCATATTTCGCTACGGAAACGTATATTGTAAGTTACATCGCTCATCGCCACTTTTCAGTGCCAGCAGGTGCTTTCTTCCCGGCTTATGCCATTATTTTGCTAATTATGCGGCTGGTGCTACGTGATGCGTTTGATAAGGTCCCGTTTAAAAAATTCTTCTGGTTGGGATTAGGGTTTAACCTGTTAGGACTGATTGGCCTAACTGATTTAAGTAATTGGTTCATGTTATTTTTGGGGGCGTTTGGATTTGCGGCTGGCTATGGTTTGATGTTTTCAATTTGCCAAGCCAAGGCGTTAACACTGGTTCCAATGTCAGACCGTGGTTTAGCGAACAGTACATTCTACATTGGTGTGGATCTAGGCATGTCAGGCGGACCAATGTTAGCGGGACTGATCACGGCCTTCTTACCGTGGGCATGGCTCTACCCAGTCATGGCGCTGACATTACCGTTAGCAGTTGTCGTTTACCTCGCCAATCGCCGATTATTAGCCTAATTAGGAAAAAGACTCTTTCAAGATTTTATTGAAAGGGTCTTTTTTACATGAATATCCGTACCCGGATCGTTTTAATTAAAAAGTCAGTTCAATTAGCATTCCTTTTGATGATTAACAAAATACCGTCTAAATTGAATTTCTAAACAATAAAGTTCGTCTCATGATTCCCATCTTTAGGTTTCTTTGGATATTCCAAAAAGAGTCGCTTTATATTTACGAAAAAAGCATTCAAAATTATACTTTACATCATCAAGCCAGACCGTCGCCGGTATTCAAATCGTCAGTGTCACTCCTATAGATACGGTGTCGATAGAAGCCATCTTGCCAAGTCCCCCATTATGAAAGTGGTGAGTGTTGTGCGTAAAGCATTCCAACTATTTAAAGACTACCTGTCATGTCTACCGATTTTTATCATCAGTTTTTATTTCGTCACGGCACAACCTGATGGTCACTTTAGCTTAACTTGGAACCCGCTTAATTTACTGCTCGTTTCCTCCTATCTTTTAACCTATCCCCTAGCCTTACGTTGGATACCTTTCTTTCACAACAAGTCCCTCTATATGCAGTCCTACGTGACTTTAGGCATCAGCCATTACCCACATCATGCTATATTGTACGACAAGCTAAAGCTTCGCGATGATATCGTCAGTGTAATGGCTATTTGGGCCTTACATGGTATTGTGTTTCTGTTTTCTATTCCTGTGGTAGTTTTCATAGGCTGTTTTCGCATTATAAAGATTCTGATACATCACAGATAACTAATTTTGGTGCACAAAAAAAGTCGTCATATCGATGATATAACGACTTTTTTAAGGTACTTAGAGCTTTCTGAAAACCTCTTAGTACCGGCGATCGGGGTCGAACCGATACTCCCTCAACGGGAACTGGATTTTGAGTCCAGCGCGTCTGCCAATTCCGCCACGCCGGCAAAATAAAACTATGAAACTAATGATACTGATCAGGATTATAACCTTTTCAGGAAAGGCGGTAACCGGATTTGAACCGGTGATGAAGGTTTTGCAGACCTCTGCCTTACCACTTGGCTATACCGCCATCATTTTTTGCCCAAACCCAACTGGGTTAGCTGGATTCGAACCAGCGCATGATGGAGTCAAAGTCCATTGCCTTACCACTTGGCTATAACCCAATCAAAGGGCGGTATGTGGGAATCGAACCCACGCGTGCCGGAGCCACAATCCGGTGCGTTAACCACTTCGCCAATACCGCCATCATGGCAGGGATAGTAGGAGTTGAACCCACATCGATGGTTTTGGAGACCATTGTTCTACCATTGAACTATATCCCTATGAAAAATGGAGGGGAGTGGATTCGAACCACCGAACCCGAAGGAGCGGATTTACAGTCC
>CALFSK010000048.1 GCA_937916845.1 uncultured Lactobacillus sp.
ACATATTATATGTACGAAGGCATTTCATTTACACAAGATTCTTGACGCTACCCAAAAAATACCCTAAGTTCTTATTTTATACCTAAAGATTAGTATATGGAAACGTTACAATGCCTATTTGGTGAGAAAACCGGACTTTTAGTACTAAAATAGTCCAATTAATCGTTTTAAATGAATGCCATCAGTTTAATTGAAAAGACTGTTAGGTTGCGGAAAACAAGCTATATAAGTGAATAGTGACCAATAGTCGTGATTCATGCTATAAATTATTTTAAAAAATGGTTATAATGAAAATTGAGGTTGATTTAAATTTACCTAAACGAATTAAATCATTAATAGGGGGTTCAACAATGAAAATTGTTATTGTTGGCTGTACGCACGCTGGGACTGCGGCAGCCTCACAAATATTAAAGAACCATCCGGAGGCTGAGGTCACCGTTTATGAACGAAATGATAATATCTCGTTTTTATCATGTGGTATTTATTTATATTTAGGTGGTAAAGTCCAACGGCTAGAAGACATGTTCTATTCGTCACCAGAAGAATTGACGGCGGCTGGGGCAAAAGTCCTGACAAAGCATAACGTGTTAAAGATCGATGCTGCGACTAAGACCTTGCAAGTAGCGAATATGAAGACTGGTGAAGTGTTTGATGATCATTATGACAAATTAATCATGACGACCGGTTCAAGTGTTGCGGTACCACCAATCTTTGGGATTGATGAATCAAAGGTCTTGTTATGCAAGACTTATGATCAAGCCAAAGAGATTTACAAGACGGCCAAGGATAACCAGCGGATTGCGATTATTGGTGCTGGTTATATTGGGACTGAGTTATCAGAAAGTTATGCGAACACGAATCATGACGTTACGCTGTTCCAATCCCATGATCAAATCTTAAACCATTATATTAGTAAAGACATGTCGGATCGAGCGGTCAAAGTTTTACAAGACCACGGTGTTGACGTGAAGCTCAATCACAAAGTAACGGCCTTTACGAGTAACGACGACGGCGAACTAGTGATTGAAACGAATCAGGGTGACTTTGTTGCGGATTTAGCGATTGTTGGGACTGGCTTTGTGCCAACGACTGAATTACTCCGTGGTCAAGTCAAGATGGATAAACATGGCGCAATTATCATTAATGACTATGTTCAGACGTCCGACCCAGATATTTATGCAGCTGGTGACTCTTGCGTGGTTAACTTTAACCCGACCGGCGCGTCAGCTTACACACCATTAGCAACCAATGCGGTTCGTCAAGGGGCGTTAGCTGGGACGAACGTTTTCGGTAATACCCACCGTTACATGGGGACGCAGGCAACTTCAGCTATGCAGCTATTCAATTACACGCTTGGAACGACGGGGCTGACGTACGAAATTGCTAAGCAGTCACACGTTCCGGTTAAGCGGGTTGTATACGAGGGCACGTGGCGGCCAAAGTACATGCCAAGCACGGATCCGTTAGTCATTGAATTGACCTATAATCCAGAAAATCGCAAAATTTTGGGTGCGCAATTCTGGAGTCCACACGAGGTCGCGCAATCGGCCAACACGATTTCAGTGGCCATTCAAAACGGCAATACGATCGATGATTTAGCATACGTTGATATGCTATTTTCACCAAACTTTGATGACCCGTTTAACTACTTAAATGTTGTGGCCCAAATGGCCGTTGCACAAGAAGCAGAGGCTGGTCATGATCAACCACGGATTACGGCAATTGGTGGTTGGGCAAAAGCTAACCATGAGGATCAGGATTAAATTAGGTTATTAATATTAAAATAACTGTGGCTCAAGCGATGTATGGGGGAGCTGGATAAATTAAATTTACGATGGAAATGAGGTTTTCTATAGATGTATCGCTTTTTTGTTCAACCACAAGTTGATCAGCAACAAAAACAAGTTTTTGGTTATGAATTATTATTACGTAAAGAGTATCAGGGACGTTGGATCGTACCTAAAAAATTTACAGAACTGCCCCTTGATAAGCAGGGCCAGTTGTTAGAAACTTTGGCGCACCAATTATCCACTAAGGCGACTAACCAAGTGTTGGCACTGAACTTGAATCGGGAACAAGCTGAAGATCGTTTGATGCTTGGAACGATTATATATTTGAAGAAACGGCTAAACCCGGCCGCCTTAACGATCGAGTTGACGGAAAACCCGACGTTGGATGAAATTCAAAAGTATAGTCTATTTTTCCACCAATATGGCATTAAATTAAGCATCGACGATGTTGGTACGGGATCCAATACGTTTGACAATATTCATCACTTACTACCGTTTGTAGATCAGATTAAATTTGCCATGCAGAATTTGAGAATGCATGGGCAGGCTGGCTTGATTCCACAAGCCGTTTCCTTTTGGCATAAAATTGCAGATCGCTACCAGTTAGAATTTATTTTGGAAGGAATCGAAGATGATAACGACTTGTTAATGGCCCAAAAATCCGGAATTAATCTACATCAGGGTTACTACTACGGTAAACCACAGTTAATTACGGCGACCACCGATACTAAAGATGGTCATTAATCGAAGGGACGATAAATATGACATGGTCATACTGGCGGGTACCGCCATTTGTAACCAGTATTTTCTTCGTACTAGGCGTTTTAACATTATATTGGGTGATTTTAAATTGGATGATTTCGTGGGTCCATCGGCATCACATTAATATTGCTGATGACATGCTGAACGCGTGGTTTGGTGTGATTTACATGTTACTGTTTGTCTTTAGCATGCAATCGCTAATCGTTGGCACGTCCATTAGTTGGCAATTCATGAATTTTCAAATCATTGCGTTGATATTCTGTGGGTACTTTTTAAATATCCATTTGCGTTACTATGCGTTGCTTCCCGTTGTGTTAGTCTTTATGGTGTTTAACCACTCCATATTCTACTGGCAGTCTTGGGGTCACGCGACCACGTTGCTTCTATTTTTCTGGTCGTTGAATTATGCGCGTATCCATTTTCAGAAGCACCGGTACGCTTGGACTTACTATATGCTGGTTACAACGTTTTTTGGTGGCATGCTGTGGGTCTGGATGAAACTTAAGTTTAACCTAGACTGGACGACCTTTTTCCAAGAATGGATCTACCTGATTATTTTCGAAGTCTTATTATATGGGTACGTCACAATGCTCACTAATGATAGCGAACTCAAATTGCGGTTAGCAAAGTTTGCGAATCACGATGCGCTAACACAGACTGAAAACTACGGTGCGTATACTAGTGAAATTGAAGGGCTGTTTAGTGATAGCACTAAAAATCACTTGAACTTATCCATGATGATGTTTGATATTGATCATTTTAAACATGTTAACGACACCTATGGTCACTTAGCAGGTGACCGGGTGTTACAGCACGTTGTGACGGTTGCTCAGACCGTGATTGATGAAAACGACCCGAGAGTTAAACTGTATCGAACCGGGGGCGAGGAATTCAACATTGTCTTTCCGGGATACGATTTGGTTAGCACGACAACGATCGTTAATCAGATTTTCACGGCGATTAATAACTTAGACGTCAAATTTGATGATCAGCAGATTCCAATTTCAATTTCAGTTGGTGTCTCATCGTTATCATGTGATGACGAGACTGATAATGATTTCTATAATCGAGTCGATCAAAATTTGTATCACTCCAAACGTAACGGGCGGATGCAAATTACGACGGCTTAATGATGGTGTTAGAACTTATCTAAAGACCCATCCTTAACTGGTTGAATGACCAGTTGGGGATGGGTCTTTTTATGCCCAATTAGTGGGTTCAGAAGTGATTATGGCGTTAAAATGAGTAAACTTAAATTTAAGCAACATTTTTACTTGCGATTTCTCATTTAAAGCGACATAATTAGCACTGTTAGTGTAGTTGTCCTTTAGAAAATAATGAATTTACGCTTAAAACATTTACTAATGAAGTTAATTAATATTAATTAATACGTATTTGTTAGCAATTTACATACAAGGGAGAAATTGATTATGAGAATTAGTGCAGAAGTGGAACGACAGTTTTTGGAATCAGTGTTTAAGGCCCAAAAGTTTAGTGCAAAAGATGGCGCGTTATTGGCCGATACGTTAGTTGATGCTGACTTACGGGGGATTTCTTCTCACGGGATTCAGCGACTCGCTTGGTATTCAAGAATGATTAAAGACCATACTTTGGAACCAGAACGCCAACCTAAAATTTTGAAGGAAACACCAACGAGCTTACTCGTTGACGCAAATAAGAGTATGGGGCAGATTGCGTCCGCCTTCACAATGGAAAAATTGATTGAAAAGACCAAGCAGATGGGGGTCTCATTAGCCGTCATTCGTAACTCTAATCACTTTGGGACGGCCGGTTACTACTCACGGATGGCCTGCAAAGAAGGGTTGATTGGGATTTCAACAACGAATACCCGTCCGTTAGTCGTTCCAACAAACTCACTGGAAGCCTTCTTAGGGTCGAACGCCCTGGCATTTACGTTCCCAGCAGACCCACACCCATTCGTTTTTGATGGTGCAACCGCCGTTGTTTCAAGTGGTAAGATTCAGGTCCTAGCTAAAAAAGGTGAACAAATTCCTGGTGACTGGGCCGTGGATGAAAATCGGAACGTGTTACACGATGCTAAGACGGTTGAAGACAACTTGGCTAAGATCGCCTTTTCAGAAGACCGTCCCGGTGGTGGGGTCCTCACGTTAGGTGGCCAAGATGAAGTCAACTCTAACTACAAGGGCTTTGGGAACTCGCTCATTATCGAATTGTTGACTGGGATTTTGGCCCAAGGTTCCTTATCTGCGGATACTAACAAAGGGAAGCACGACTTCAGTCAGTTCTTCATGACCATCGATCCAGCGTTGTTTGGAGATTTAGACGTCCTCAAAGCTAACGCCACAAAGATGTTCGACCGCATCCGGCACTTGAAGCACTTACCAGGGACGAAGATTATGATCCCTGGTGACCGCGAATATCGCCACTATGATGAAAATCTTGAACAAGGCGTTTCGATTGATGAGACGACCTTAGCTGAAATGCAGGCCGTGGGTGACGAGTTTGGTGTCACCGTCCCAACGGAAGCAACCGTTGAAGACTAAGATTCAGTTTAAGAATTGAACAAATTAAAATAAAACGGATGATGCTTGAAAAAGGATCATCCGTTTTTTGTGAGCAATAAATTCAAAAATAATGAAAGCGCTTAAATTAATATGCTCACTTCCACACAAACAGGTGTATAATCGATAGAAATGAGCCAAAACGGAGGAATTCATCATGACTGATACAACGGTATGTCAGCAGTTTGATCGGGTCGTACGGCAAATGCCAGCTAAAGAGCGGGTTGCATTTTATCATTTCTGGCAGGCTTTTTTGGATTCGCACTTAGAACAATTGATCAACAAGTATGATTGTTCGGATGTTTATGAATTGGCAACGCATCATCCCACAGTTTACCGCGAGTGGATTGCTCAGTTTAAGGGCGTCTTGTACGCACACGGGGTCAACGAGCACTATGTCGACCACATGGCATACGATGATGCGGGCAATTTGAAGATTGAAAAATCCCGCGGTACGTTGACGATTCCGGTTGGCGTTTAAGCTAAGTATTACGGTAGACACTGATGATATGCGGTCGTGGAACCGTCCCGCTTAGCACACCAAGGCTGCCCGACGAAGCGGAAAATGAAAGTACAAAAAAAGATCGCGATTTTAAAATCGCGGTCTTTTAAATTGCATTATTTAAGTGAGCTTGATGAAGATGAGGTTGAAAGGTATGAAGATAAGATATCCTTCAAATCTTTATCCTTGATTGAAACGTTCCCACTCTTAAGAACTTTAGAAACAACGTTGTGCAAGACGGTTGAGTCGCTCATGTCGTTGTTCCAGATTTGGTCCTTCAAATCCTTCGTGTGATCAGACATCTTACCCTTACCAGGATTCTTGATCATCCGAATGATTTCGTAACCGTTCGTGGTCTTAACTGCAGAAGTCGTGTATTCACCATTCTTCAGCTTGAAGGCGGCGGTCAAGAATTTAGATGATTGGGTTGTGTCGGTGTTGTCAAAGGCAGCCATCTTCCCACCATCGTTCTTAGTCGTCGTATCCGTTGAATACTTCTTAGCTAACTTGGTGAAGTTAGCTTGACTGGAATCTTTCTTCAATTCCTTCAAAACAGTGTCAGCAGTTGCGCTCTTAGCAACGAGAATATGTTGAACCGTTACCTTAGGTGAGTAAGACTTCCATTGCTTCTTCAAAGCAGCATTAGAAATCTTAACCTTGTCTTTAACGGCTTCCTTCAATAACAAGTTAGAACGAAGTTGTTCCTTGAAGGTCTTAGTTGTCAAACCGTTTTGTGATAAGACGGTTGCAAATGAAGAACTACCGTATTGAGACTTGTAAGTGTTGTATTGCTTGTCAACAGACTTACTTGAAACCTTTGAGCCGTATTCTTTTTCAAGAACTTTGTTCAGGATCATTTGTTGCAAGACTTGCTTACCTGAAGAAGTTCCCTTCATACTACTGTAATATTGGCTTTCAGTGATTTTACCACCGGAAGTTGATGCAACTGTCTTGCTACCACAGCCAGCCAACGTAAACGTCAGTAACACTCCGGCAAAGGCAATAAGCCATTTTTTCATACCAAAAACACATCCTATTCTTGAAATCTTCTGCTCTAGCAGACTTACCAGACTACTATACCATATCTGACACGGCTTCTGCAGTTCGTTGCAAATCTTTACAAAATTTTCAGAGAATTCACAACCTCTTCACAACTGTAACGCTTTGATTATTTTTTTAAAACGATTTGCAAATGCAAGTTCACCAAATTAAACGGTAACTGTCAGGCTTACGGCCCAGGGGAGGTTTGCTAATTCGTCAAACAATCAAGCCAACAAAAAAACCAGCTGACGGCTAAAAGGACGTCAGTTGGCTAAAATTTACTTCTGGTCACCACTCAAATGGTCGAGGGTGGCTTGTAAGTGATCCGCGTGTTTTTGAAGCAGAGCCACGTGGGGTTCAATTTTAAATTGGAACTTATCAATATCAGTTTGAATATCATCGAAAACTTCGGCTGCGTGTTGCAATTCAACGTTTAAGTTGCTAGTTGCGTCACCAAAGTCTTCTCTGGCAGTTTGTAAGTCATCAGCCGCATCCATGACGTCTTGAACGTAACTTTTAACGTCGTGATAAACATCCTTAGGCGTCTTACGATTGATCAACATGTACGCGGCGGCACTGAGACCAATCCCAATCAGACCGTTACGAATAAATTTTGCCATCCAATCTGCCTCCTAGTTTTGCAATTCTGCCTTAATGGCATTTTGTAAACGGGTGTAGTCGGTTTCATCATACTTCTTAGCGTTATCTTTAAAGATCATTCGGAAATCATCCTTGTCACTGTAACGTGGAATTAGATGGAAATGGGAGTGAAAGACGGATTGGTACGCAACCGCACCGTTGTTGTTCACAATATTCATCCCAATGATCCGGTCGTCGGATGCTTTGATAGCACGGGCGATTTCAGGAATCCGGGCAAAGACTAGGCTAGCCAAGTCGCGGTCGTAACCAAAAATGTCAGCAACGTGCGTCTTAGGAACGACTAAGGTATGGCCTGGTGTGCCTTGTGAAATGTCAAGAAAGGCCTTGACCATGTCATCTTCGTAAATCGTGTAGCTAGGAATGTCACCCTTAATTATTTTACAAAAGATACAATCGTCATCGAGTTGCGGTTCAAAAGCGTTCATTCAATAACACCTTCTAGTTTAAGATTTAGTTTAATTAATCTGTTGTTTCCATTATACACTAATCTAAACATCCCAATCAAAGGGGAGTTGGCACCGGTTGCACTTGCCTAGGGTGACGTGGTAAAAGATTGTGCGGGCCTATGCTATAATGGATGCACTTATCCCATACAGAAAGAGGTTCACACCATGGCATTAACGGTGAGTCACTTAGTCGGTGGCTATTCACAAATTCCAGTTTTAAAAGATATTAGTTTTGAAGTCCGTCCCGGCGAATTAGTCGGTCTGATCGGTCTTAACGGTGCTGGTAAATCAACAACCATCAATCATATTATTGGGTTGTTAACGCCGATGAAGGGGAAGATTACGCTAAATGACGTGACGTTAGCCACTGACCCCCAGGCGTATAAGGCGCAGATCGCCTATATTCCAGAAACGCCAATCTTATATGAAGAGTTAACGCTAAAAGAACATTTGGAAATGACCATGTTAGCGTATGGCTTGGATCAAAAAGCCGCGTGGGAACGCGCAAACGACTTATTAAAGATCTTTCGGTTAGATAATAAGTTGGATTGGTTCCCAGCCAACTTTTCTAAAGGTATGAAACAAAAAGTGATGATTGTCTGTGCGTTCATCACTAATGCAAAGTTGTTTATTATTGATGAACCGTTTTTAGGGCTTGACCCGTTGGCAGTTCATGACTTACTGCATCTCATTAAGACGGCGAAGGAAAACGGGGCGGGCGTCTTGATGTCGACTCACGTTTTGGATACCGCTGAAAAAGCCTGTGACCGGTTCGTATTACTGCATTCTGGTGAAGTTCAGACGCAGGGAACCTTTGCAGAAATCAAAGCCAACTATCCGGACGCCGGGGACTCCTTGAATGACATTTACCTCAGTTTGACAGGGGTGACCCGTGATGAATGAGTTATACCGAAACCGCTCGCAACGCCATTTGCGACAAATGTTGCGGTACTTACGGTTAGTTTTTAACGATCATTTTGTGATTGCATTAATGTTCTTTGTCGGTGGTTTAGGATTGACGTATTCCAATTGGCTAAAAACGGTTGGACCCAAGGATACGTGGATCATTGCCGTTGTTGGGCTTATTCTGTGGGGTGGCTTAGGAATTGGCCGGGTGGCAACGTTACTGGAACCTGCCGACACGGTTTTCTTACTCCCGCGGGAGCACGACCTCCATGGCTACTTAGTTCACGCTTGGCGCTACAGTTGGTGGCTTGCACAGATTGTCCAAGTCTTCCTAGTCGTCGTAACGATTCCGTTACTAATATTAGTCGATAAAATTTCAGGAATTGCGTTGTTAGCGTTGCTCGTGACCCAATTAGCTTTGAAAGATAGCCAGATGACGTTAGCGGTAACGCATTTGTACCGGTTAAGTCCAACGATGAAACGGTGGTCCAAACCAGCCAACTGGTTGGTGGCGCTAGTAATTCTTGCTCTGGGCCTAGTCGTATCGCCTTGGTTGAGTCTCGTGCTTGCGCTTGGGCTAGCCGCCGCACAACGGGTATGGCATCAGCGGTTATGGTCAAAAAGTGTCGTGGCTTGGCGGGATGACGTTAAGTTGGAAGCCAACCGCATGTTGGGGATTTACCGCTTCTTCAACTTGTTCACGGACGTGCCAATGGTTCAAGGGACCGTTAAGCGGCGCCGTTATCTCGATTGGCTATTGCGGTGGTTGCCAAAGGATCAGACCCATGCGTTTGGCTATTTATTTAGTCGCGGGATGCTTCGGGGAACCGAATTTAGTGGCTTAGTTGCACGGTTAACTGTAATTGGCGCTATCTTGCTGTATTTCAGTGGTCATGGCTGGTTGGCAATGGCGTTAGATGTCGTTTTTATCTACTTAATTGGGTTTCAATTGTTGCCGTTTTATAAACGTTACGATAATATAGTTTTTACGCACATTTATCCGCTAGCCGTTAAACAACGGTTGGCTAACTTTCAACGATTACTAACAAACATACTCAGTGTCACGGGAATAATTTTTTTAATCGCTTTTTGGCTAAGCAACGCATCGTTAGCTCAAGTCGGGATTTTGCTAGTCATTAACGTGATTGAAATCTATCTCTTAGTTGCTTGGTACGCAAAGCTCAGACTAGCTTAGAATGCTGACGTAACAACGGTTAAAAAGGACTTGACGGGAGCCGTTTTGGTCTTTAGAATGTGATTGTTAAGTAAGTTGAATGACGAAAATAAATTTTTTTGAGAGGAGTGGGGCTGATGGATTTCGAACTTGATGACGGCTGGGATATTTATCCAATTTATGGGAATACGAACAAAGCTTTCATGGGCAAAAAAGATCACCAACGATTGTTCCTAAAACGAAATGCTTCGCCGTTTTTAGCGGCGCTGTCGATGGAAGAAATTACCCCGCGATTAATCTGGACGAAACGGATCTCGAGTGGCGACACGTTAACTGCCCAAGAGTGGTTGAATGGTCAAACTTTAACAAAGCAACAAATGCGTTTGCCTAAAGTGGCGCATTTATTGGCACGTGTGCACAATTCCAAGTTGCTTCATCGGATGTTAACTAAGGTCGGTGGCCAGGTCGTTTCACCCCATGATTTTATTCGCGAGTATTTACAGGACTTACCTGATGATTTACGTCAGCACCCGCTAATGACTAACGTTTTAAGCGAGTTGAAAGGGACGTTACCAACGTTACCCGTCGCTGACTATCGGGTTTGTCACGGTGATTTAAATCATAAGAACTGGCTATTGTCCGACCACCGCCAATTGTACTTGGTGGATTGGGATTCGGCGCGGTTTGCCGACCCGGCCTCAGATATTAGTATGCTCCTTTGTGAGTACATCCCGTTACCCGACTGGCAAAAGTGGTTTGAAGAATATGGTGAAACCATGACGGCCGATTTGCGCACCCGGGTTGTCTGGTACGCAAAAATTAATTTATTACTGAATATTAAAGATAATTATTATCGCAACCAGTACCACCAAATGAATCATGAGATTATTTTCTTAGAAGAACTTTCTCAGTACGAAGTTTAACAGGCTTGAACCGAGCGCCGCGGGTTCCAATCGGAATTCGCGGTTGTTTTATGCCAATAATTAAGGAGTTATTTAACGTATGCGTGTAAGAAATAAACCATGGGCACCCAAATTAATCGCTGCCCATCCGGAGTTCATTACGGAAGATCCAGCTCAGCTCAAAGGGCAGTGGCAAAGTCGGTTTGAAAAAGACCAACCGCTACAAATTGAAGTTGGGAGCGGCAAGGGCCAATTTATTATTAATATGGCCAAACGCCATCCCGAAATTAATTACGTGGCGATTGAAATTCAAACGTCGGTAATTGCGGTGATTTTGAAGAAGTTGGTGGAGGAACCACTACCTAACTTGCAATTAGCACACGCTGACGGTGAAGCCGTGACGGCGTTCTTTGAACCACACGAAGTGGACCGGGTCTACTTAAACTTTTCTGATCCGTGGCCTAAAGCGCGTCACGAAAAGCGCCGTCTGACGTATAAGACGTTCTTACAGTCTTATCAAGAAGTTTTAAAGCCAAAAGGGCAAATCGAATTTAAGACCGATAATCGCGGCCTGTTCGAATTTTCACTGACTAGCATGAATAACTACGGCTTGCACTTTGAACAGGTCTGGTTGGACTTACACGCGGTTGTAACGCCCGAAGAGAACGTCGAAACAGAATACGAACAAAAATTCAGTGCTAAGGGTCCAATCTACAAAATTATTGCGACTTTTCCAACTGAAAAATAAGCTTTCAAAACACACCGTTCAGAAATTTCAATTTAATTTCTGAACGGTGTGTTTTTATTTTGGCTTAAGTTCTGATCATGGCTGAAACTTTGGACATGCTATAATCTTTTTAAGAAAATCAGGCTAAAAAGGTGGTGGTCAGTGTGTTTACGGATAAATTTGAATTATCAAGGTACGATGAAAAAGGCCTTATTGATAATAATCTCACGCGACTAGTTTATACGACCGGTAAGTTCGAGGGCTTATCAACGACGCTGGCACAAACCGATGCAATTATTCATCGTTTTGAGGTGCGGGACGTCTCGCCGGAAGATCAGGCGACGGTGTTGAACCTGAAGCATGGGTATCAGTTCTTGATGGATCATCAGGCTAGCGACGTTACGATTGCTGATATTTTAAAAATTAATCAGATCGTTAAGGGTGGGCAAGCGAACTCGGGAAATGTTCGTACCGTCGAGGTTCAAGTCCCGTTAACGAATGCTGTTTGGGTGCCACCAATACCAGGTGAACAGACAATCCAGCGTGTTCAGAGAATCTTGAACGCCGACAAGTCGGCAATTGATCGCGCATTAGAACTAAACTTGAGCTTGTCGCGCTGGCAACTATTTGTGGATGGTAACAAGCGGACTGCTTTGATTGCTGCTAACTTAGTGCTCGTCCAAGCGGGGGCGGGGATTTTAATGATTCCTGAAGGTAAAATGCACTGGTATGGGTCTCAACTGGCAAAATTTTATCGAACTAACAACATGGTGGGACTCAAGCAATGGTTGTATGACAATTGTTTGTTTGGCATGTAGCGGTTTAAACAAACTGTGAGTATGTTAAGCTTTGAATGAGTCTCATAGGTTGGAGGAAAATTATTATGACAGAACAGTTACCACGCCAAATTAAAGTTGTCTGGCGCTACGCTGCTTGGATTAGCGGTGCGGTTGGCTTACTCATTAGTGCGGGGTTATGGGTGGCATACGTATATTGGCATTGGTGGTTGTGGCTATGGATCGCCGCAATTATTTTAAGCGTTTTGGACGTGATCGTTGAGTTAGCCTTGATTCCATACCGGTACGCTTTTTGGCGGTACCGGATTACGGATAATGCCGTTTATTTAAAAAATGGCGTCATTTTCCAGCATGAAATTGCTGTGCCAATTAGCCGGATTCAAAACGTGACGTTGGCGGCCGGGCCCTTATTACAATTGAATAAATTACAGTCGGTGACCGTGGAAACGGCGGCGTCCGGCTATAAAATTGATGGGGTCACGAGCGACGT
The DNA here is from genome assembly GCA_937916845.1 of uncultured Lactobacillus sp. Lineage (GTDB taxonomy): Bacteria > Bacillota > Bacilli > Lactobacillales > Lactobacillaceae > Lactiplantibacillus > Lactiplantibacillus paraxiangfangensis. Next base: position 12,741 of record CALFSK010000048.1, read on the forward strand.
GGCGGACCGGTTACGGGATCGGATCATGGTTTTGGCTCAGGAGGCGCGGGATGAAGCCTAAGCGATTAGCCTGGCCCGCGTTTTTGCAGTTGCTATGGCAGACGGGTCAAAACGTCATATTAGTGGTCATCGTGGCCTTTCTCTTATTGAGTAAGCTACACTTGTCAGACGGGATGATGCAACTCAGCTTCATTGGCCTAGTCATTTTTATAATCTTATTGTTTCTGTTAGCAGTGGTGCGTTATTGGCGCTTTAAGTACGTGGTTGCGCCTGATGGGGTAACGATTCAGCAAGGAATTTTTGTCCGCCAAGTCACGCACATTCCGTATGATAAGATTCAGACCATTCAGCATAAACAGTGGTTCTACTTGCGGCCGTTTCACTTAGAAAGTTTGACGATTGAAACGGCCGGCAAGACGGACAAAAAAGGTGAGGGCCAGTTATTGGCAGTACCACAATCCGTCGGTACTTTAATTGAACGTTACCGGCATGGTGAGCCTGTAGACGATGGCTTAGCCGAAACTAATGTTGTTGATCAGCCGAGTGAAGCGTTGGGTTATCAGATTAATGTACGGGATTTAAATGCGTATGCAATCAGTTCACTCGGCGTTGTCCCCGTTATTTTAGTGCTCGGGTGGTTATACGATAAGGGTCATAAATTATTACCACAACGGGATCTAAGTGCGGTGGAACATCAATTGGTGGCGTTGCGCGGCACGATTCTGATTGGGCTCGTCGTCGGTGTTTTGTTACTCGGAATCTTTGCGTCATATTTAAACGTGATCCAACGGTATTATCGCTTTACGTTAAGACGCGAAGAACAGCTGTTAACGATGACGCGTGGTTATTTTCAACGCAACGAAGTCAACGTACACGTTGATCGAATTCAGGCCGTTCGCTTTAAGCAAAACGTGCTCCGCCAGTGGTTACACCTCAGCACAGTCCAAGCGCTGACGGCTGGTCAGGCGGGCGAAGATGAGGACGACGATACGTTAGTGCTCCTGCCAGTCGTTAAAACGGCGGCAGCGTATCAGGTATTGGCGCCATTCATTGATTGGTTGCCAACGGAAGCGCCGAAATTAACACACGTTGCCGTTAAACAACGGTGGCATTTTAGCCGCAATAGCGGGTTGTTGTGGCTGGCAGCCTTAGCTTTAATAACTGGCCTTATTCAGTGGTGGATTCCCCAGTTTACGATGGGAGTCCTGTTGAGTTGGCCGGTGGGGTTGATCATTGCGTTTGCTCAGGGACGGTATGCGAGTCGCAATGCGGCAGTCGCCGTCATGACCCCAGAATTATTAGTGTTGCAAACGGGTTCGATATTTACTCGCGAACAAGTAGTTGTGCCGCGGGTGAAAGTCCAGTCGGTGGAAATTGCGCAAACGGTGTGGATGAAGAAGGCCCATTTAGCGCATTTATTGGTTCAATTGCGCTCCGGTAATCACGGTAAAGCAATTGAAGTACGCTATTTGGATGCTGAAGTGGTTCAGCGAATTCAAACTTGGTATTTACCATCAGAAAATTAATTGGAATAATGAAAAATGGATTCTTGAAATCACAAGTGTGGTACTGAAATACGTGCACTAACTGTGTGAAAAAAAGATTTAATTGCAAAAATTAAAGAACGGTATTCAAATCTAAAAATTATAGTTTGTATGAAGTATAGTTGATGGTTAAAATATCGTTAAGTTAATTAATAATCGTAAAAACAGATTTTATTTATAATCATTTGAGATTTCGAATAGTTGTGTCCAGCAAAACACTTCGTCGGAGGGGGGGAATGTTTTCGATTCGTATTTATTTATTAATAGCTTAAATCCGAGCGGAAATATCCTTGAAAATATTCTATTTTAAAACATAACTAAAGATGCTAATATTCGACGTGAGAAGCTGGCACTAAGGCGCTAACCTCTTTATAAAGCAATAACATTTCTACTGGGAGATGGGAAAATGAATGAAGAACGCACATTTTTTCTGGTAGCAAAAAAGATATTGTTTGGAATTCAGGGGGACTTAAACGATAAGAAAATTCACACGGTAAATCGGATTGGTAGTAATGCCTTTTTATTATTACTCACCTACATGCTGATTAGCAACGTACTCATATTGGTAATTGAACCCTCAAAAGGGGCTGAGACTTTAGTATCGTTTAGTCTGATAAATCTTTTCTTCTCGTTAGTTATAATATTGGGTTATGTCACAGACGCAATATCAAAATCCTATGTTAATACGGATGAAATTGAATCACTTAGCTTTCCACAAAATATAATACGATTGAGAAAAGAGGCTGTCAGAGTAGCAACCTACATGTCTATCTATCTGATTGGCAGTCAGCTTTTCTTTGATCACTACTTTGATCATATCACCTATAAAACGGGGATAAAGTCACTTTCTATTTACGTTTCCTCATTAGTTCTGGGAACAATTGGCGGCCTCGTAATTTACTTTTATTGGAGAATTAAAATTTCAAAAAAGTAACAAGTTAGATCTTCTGAGTCACAAAAAAAGTCGATTCCGTGTTGGAAGCGACTTTTTTTCATGCAGAGTTCATTATTAGACCAACGTATTTAAAGGGAAATACCAATCGAGCATGGCCCTCTTAAATGTATAATTTTAGAATCATCGGAATTAACTAGCACAATGCGTAAGTAAATATAAATACGATATTTTGGCTTCAATCTTAAACACTGTGAATTCTATAATGACACATAAACAATACTTACTTCAATACATCTGGATGTGAAGTAACATTGCAATCAGACTAGATAACTACATCACCAGAATGGAGGTTCAAGTGGATAAACAGCCAATTAACCCAAAACGGTTGTCATCGAAAAGTGATAGCGACATACATCAAGCGTTACCTGAACAAATCCAATAGAAATGTTACTAGGCTTTTATCAACGGCGTGGGCTATTCGTCTTTGAAGTGAGGTTTTAGACCGTACTTTGGCTGAAACCGTCCCTCAGAGCACACCGGTTCTGCCCGACTGAGCGGTTATTTCAGGTCTTTCAATCTTTATATATCCGTTTTGTCAGGAAATATTAGTCAATCGGCCGGTCGTTTTGGCGGTCGTAATTTTGCCAGTCTTTTGTCAGAAAGGCGTAGCACTGTTCCAAATTATTGCGGTGTGTCCGGCAGTAGATAATCTTAAAAATTTCGTAGAGTTCGTGATTGAAGTGGTAACAACAGTAGGCAACAATCAAACTTGCTAGCGCAAATTCCCAGAAAGGGGCGCCACGACTTAGTAAAAAAGCAAGTGAGGCAATAAAAACGAGGATGCTTACGATGGCATTTTCGCGTTTATTGCGCTTAAGCGCGTGTTGAATATTAGTTGCGGTTGCTAGGGCAGCCTGATCAACATCCTTAACGGCCCACTTTCCTTCTTTAAATGAGGATAGGACCACAAAGGCGTGAAACGGAATAACGTATTTTCGTCCGTAGGCAACCAGCCAAATGATAAAGACCACGGCTAGTTCAAGTAATGGTAGGACAAACATTGAGAAAGCTCCTTTCTATAACTATTTTTATCAATAAATTCAGTGTAGCACAGCTATTTTTTCGGTGGTTAGTTTAGTATATCGTCATTAAGACATGAAAAATGGGTCCTTGAAAACCAGCACGTGGTTTCAAAGACCCGTTTGTTAATTTTTTAAATTAAAGACGGTAAATATCTAAGATACTTCCCGTGTTGGCATCGGCTAAAAATTCGTATTGAACAAGTTGACCGTCTTCGTAGCGGGTGATACCGCCATAGTAGACGTCGGTGCGTAGGGCGAATTTTTGTAACGGGGACTTTTTCATTTCAATCCAGGAGCCCTCAATCGGGGCTTCTTTTAGGAAGGCCCGTTTGACCTGATTTAAAATCTGGTTGGGGGTTGGTCGGCGCAACCGTTTTAATAGGCCGCCAATGGAAAAGCCTCCGGCGATACCAGCCATTCCAACTGCCAATAAGCCGCTATATTGTAATTGTTTATTCATGTTGCGTACTCCTTTCGACCAACTTTGGTGGGATTTTTTTGTTCAGATTTAGTATACCAATGATTGACGATAAAACAAAGAAAAGTCATAATTAATCAGTAAGATTTAGTAAAAATACGCTATAATTAAATATTGAACGCTAAAATGAATATAAAGGGGTTTCCTATGTTAATTACAAGTTATAATCCAACTGAATTAGGCGATACTTTAATCGCTGTTTTACGACCAGATACGGCGAGTCAGAAAGTTGAAACGCACGCAACCGTCACCCGGATTAGTGACGAAAAAACGGATCAAACCCTTGGCTACAATTTCTTTAACGTTTCTGAAACGTTAGGCCAACTTGATGTTAATGGTCAGGTCCATTTAACTGCGGACCAAGTCGACCAATTAAATAATTTATTAAAAACGAATGATTTTGATCCTGAATTGGAACAAGATACTGATCCTAAATTTGTTGTCGGGTACGTTGCATCCGCTGAAGCTCATCCTAAGTCCGATCACCTGCAAGTGACTAAGACCGAGGTCGGGGCGGATAAACCACTTCAAATCGTCAGTGGTTCACCTAACATGCAAGCTGATATCTTAGTCGTTGTGGCTAAGGTTGGAGCGATGATGCCTGATGGGTTGATTATTTGGCCTGGCGAACTACGTGGGGTTGAAAGTGATGGGATGATCGTGTCCGGCCGTGAACTACAATTGCCGAATGCGCCACAACATCCCGGTGCCTTAATTTTACCAGCTGATTACCAGCCAGTCGGGGCGGCGTTTGATTTCAAACGTGCCCAGACATTATTTACCGACTAATTATGTCTACGAAATAGGATGATTGAAAATGAACCATTATGATGGCCCGGCTTTTTTCCGGAAATATCGATTAAAAACACCACAAGTGAATCATTCGGCAGCGGCCAGTCAATCAACTCCTGCCGCGTCGGCCGCGAGTTCGCAGTCGTCACGGGCGACGTCTCAGGCGGACCGGCCAACGCCGCGAGCAGCACGACCGGTTCAACCAGTGCGCTCAAAAGCACCGGCACGTCCAAAAGAAGCTAGTGAACCCACGAGTAACGCACCGTTCAATGGTGGGACGCATGGGTCGTTTCACCCGTCACACATTCCAGCACAATTAACGAATGCGATGACGAACGGTGGGATCATTCGACAAAAGGATGACCAAAACTACCTTGAAATTGAAGTGAGCCTGCATAAAGCGACAGACTCGTTTATGTTGTTTGCGGATGAAGCTAGTGAACATCTACCAGAAGTTGATTTACAACGTCCGTTGACTAAGGCCGTTAACGAAACGGTCCAACCAACAAGTAATGTAGCAACAGAAGTCTTTGAGCCGCACGCTAGCGGGTTTAGTGACCGACCAACGGAAACTTTTGAACCAACGAGGCCGGTTAGTCAAGCGGCCGCGCAACCAACCAGTGGCCCAACGGTGGTCTTTAAACCAACCCAGTCATTGTCGGCAGCCGCGGAACCAGTTGAATCGACCGAACAAAGTGGTTTAACTTCAGCGCAGTCTGCCGTTACGGAAGCAGCTAGTGAAGCTGCTGTTCCGGCAATTGCCAGTGCGGCGTTACCGACAGTGGTTTTTGAACCCGCTTCAGCTGTCCAGCGTGCGCGTCATGAAGTCGCTAATCAGGCCGCGCAGTCCGCGGCTCCAACGGAAGTCTTTGAACCGACAACGCCGGTGATGGCCACGATGCCAGCAGGCCCAACGGTGGTCTTTGAACCAACACATCCCGTCAGCGCAGCTTCTGCGGTGGCCAGTGCGGCTGCGGTTGAGCCCCAATCTGAGGCCCGACCTAGTCGCGGCTTAGGGTTGTCATTAGATGCCATCATGAGCGCTGAACACGATGCGCAGTCTGATTTAGCCTTATTTAAGGACCAAGATGAGCCGACTTCGGAAGCGTCTTCGGATGAAGCCCAGACGGATACTGAAACCGCAGCAATGTCGTCTGAAGCGACTCCGGTTCAGTCCTCAGTGGCGGTCGACGATGACGATGAGCCTTATCAACCAGTCGGGATGCGACCAGCACCTGCAGCGGTCGATAAAGCGCCACGGGAACCGGTCGAAGTTATTGAACAGAGTGCAGCACCAGTTTCAGCCAGTGAACCAGTGCCTGAATCGGCCGTACACACGGGTGATTCTGCGGCGCCAGTTTTGGGTGCCAAGGAGTTAGCGGCGTACCATTTTCCACCGCTCGACTTGTTAAAGGCGCCGGTTATTTTAGATGAATCTGAAATGGATGACTGGATCGAACAGAAGGCGACCGCCTTAGAGGAAACGCTAAGTGCGTTTAAAGTTAACGCTAACGTGGTCGACTGGACAGTTGGCCCAACGATTACCCAGTTCCAAGTCAAATTGGCCCGGGGCATCAAGGTCAGCAAGATTACCAACCTCGAAGATGACATTAAGATGGCACTGGAAGCAAAACAGCTCCGTATTGAGGCGCCAATTCCAGGTCGGAACACGGTCGGAATTGAAATTCCTAATAAGAAGTCGCGGCCGGTTATGCTCTCAGAAGTGTTAAATTCTAAACCGTTCAAGGAAAGTAAATCACCGTTAACGGTAGCGTTAGGGGTCGACTTGTTTGGACAACCACAAGTCACGGACCTGCGTAAAATGCCGCACGGTTTAATTGCTGGTTCAACGGGGTCTGGTAAGTCTGTCTTCATTAACAGTATTTTGGTTTCGCTGTTATACCGCGCTAATCCGCAACAGGTCAAATTATTATTGATTGACCCGAAAGCCGTTGAATTAGCACCGTATAACGAGATTCCACACTTGTTAGCACCAGTGATTTCTGACCCTAAGGCGGCTTCAGCGGCCTTGAAGTGGGTCGTCGATGAGATGGACAATCGTTATGATCGTCTGGCTGCTGGTGGGGCACGGAATATTGAACAATTTAACCATTTGGCGGAAGAACACCATGAGCCGGGCTTGAAGATGCCATACATTGTCATCGTGATTGATGAATTAGCCGACTTGATGATGGTTGCTTCCAGTGAATTCCAAGATTACATTGCGCGCATCACGGCGAAAGCCCGGGCTGCGGGGATTCATTTGCTAGTGGCCACGCAACGGCCAAGTGTCGACGTGGTTACGGGTGTGATCAAGAACAACATTCCGACCCGGATTGCGTTTATGACTTCAAGTCAAGTGGACTCACGAACCGTCCTCGATACGAGTGGGGCGGAGCAATTGTTGGGTCGTGGTGATATGCTGTACTTAGGTAACGGTCAAAGTAATCCAATGCGGTTGCAGGGGACCTTTGTGGACCGCGAAATTGATGCCATTACACAATTTGTTCGGGACCAAGCCGCACCACACTACGAGTTTCAGCCGGATAATTTGTTGAAGCACGAAGAAGCCGCTAAAAATGAAGATGATCTGATGCCAGAAGTTTTGGCCTACATTTCTGATGAAGACACAATGTCGACGTCAAAATTGCAGCGAAACTTTTCGATTGGTTACAATCGGGCGGCTAATATTATTGATGACCTAGAAGCACGGGGGTATATTTCCGCTGCTAAGGGTTCCAAACCGCGTGATATTTATTTCACTGCGGATGATTTAACTAAGATACAAGCCAACTCATAATTTAAATAAAGACCGATTCACCGCTTAATTGATGAATTGCGAACACGGGAGATTAAGATAATAATGGATAAAGCAACGGTTTATTATTTTGTTGGAATCAAGGGTTCTGGGATGAGTTCCCTCGCCTTAATTTTGCATGATAAGGGCTTCCAAGTGGAAGGTTCCGATATTGAACAATACACGTTTACGCAAAAGGGGTTAGCCGCCGCTGGCATTAAAATGCTGCCATTTTCTGCTGACAACATTCACGAAGGCTTAACGGTGATTGCTGGTAATTCCTTTACCGACGAACATCCTGAAATTAAAAAAGCGCGTGCAATGGGTCTTCCCGTTTACCGGTACCATGAATTCTTAGGTAAATTGATGGAAGGTTACACGAGTATTGGGGTAGCGGGAACTCACGGTAAGACGTCAACGACCGGTTTGCTTTCCCATGTCTTGAGCCACATTGCCCCAACTAGTTACTTGATTGGTGATGGGACCGGGAAGGGGACACCGGATGCCCGCTTCTTCGTCTTTGAAGCTGACGAATACCGTCGTCATTTCGTGGCTTATCATCCTGATTACGCCATCATGACTAACGTGGACTTTGATCACCCAGATTATTACAAGGATTTAGCTGACGTTCAATCTGCATTTGAACAGTTCGGTAGCCAAGTTAAAAAGGGAATCTTTGCTTGGGGTGACGACGAAAGTCTCCGCAAGTTAGACGTTAAAACGCCAATTTATTATTACGGGACTAGCGACCGTGACGATTTTCAGGCGGTCAACATTAAGCGGACCACGAAAGGGTCTTCCTTTGAAGTGAAGTATCACGACGAATCCCTTGGTGAATTCGAAATTCCGTTGTTTGGTGAACATAACGTTCTGAACAGTACAGCTGTCATTGCCGTATCTTACTTTGAAAAGGTCAACTTGGATGAAATCCGGCGTGAACTGTTGGACTTTAGTGGGGTTAAACGGCGTTTCTCTGAACACCAAGTTGGTGGCGGGATGATGCTGATCGACGACTACGCGCACCATCCATCTGAAATCAAAGCAACCTTGGATGCTGCTCGTCAAAAGTACCCAGACAAGAAGATTTTGGCAGTTTTCCAACCTCATACCTATTCACGGACGAAGGCTTTAATGGATGGTTTTGCAACGAGTTTAAGCAAGGCGGACCACGTGTTCTTAACGAACATCTTTAGTTCAGCTCGTGAAGAATCTGGCGATGTTTCGTCGAAGGACTTAGCAGCCAAATTACCTAACGGCGGCGAAATCATCACAATGGATGACATGCACGCCTTGGAAGCTTATCATGATGCCGTGGTTGTCTTCATGGGCGCCGGCGACATTCAAAAATACGAAAAACGTTACGAAGAAGAAATGAAATAAGGGCAATTATCCCTGTTCGTTGTAACGCTCAAAAAATCCTTTAGAAGTCTAACTTTTAAGGGATTTTTTAGTAGCTTATGAATATTGTCTTGAGGTTGAAAGCTAATGAAAACTAACCTCTAGTCCGGCCGTCGCTGATAACGTGCGGTCGTGGGACCGGGGCTAGCCTGGGGAGCGGTCTAGCCCCTCGCTCGGAACGCTCTTTGGATGACAGCTGTCCCGGGCCGTCCGTGGTGTAAGGCCGAAAAATCATCGGCCAACACACCGAGGCTGCCCGACGAAGCGGTTAATTTGAAAGTAGCGATTCCTGTTGTTAGGGGCGCTGGCGGTAATCTGAGTGGTGTTAAATATAATAAAATCTTATATATTTATCTAGTACAAACCGTTTTACCTTCCCTGACTAATCTGATACACTAGATGACAAGAAAGTTGAGGTGTCTGATTGAGATGGCTAGAGAAGTGCATTTGATTGATAAACTAGCGTGAGGAGGTCACTGACGCTAGGCGTTGGTGGCATCTGAAGACTCAATAAGAGCTTTAACTCGGAATTAATAATCTAATTAAATTTTAGGTGGAAGAGGGATAATCGATGAATAACTTTCAAAATGATCCGCAACCGCGTACGATTAACACCCAGATTGGGCTACGCAGTTTCTTATCCAAGATGTACGGTTTCATGGCGTTGGCAGTGTTAGTTTCCGCTATTACGGCTTACCTGTCGATGACGGTGTTTGCTGAAGCGATTAACAGCGCATTTGCAGCCCATCCATTCTGGTTCTTGATGATTTTCATTGTCAGCATGTTTGTGATGATCGGTGGGATTCAGAAAAATGCGACGCGAAATCCCGCGATGAGCTTTACGTTACTAATGGTCTTCGCAGTGGTGTTCGGCGTTGAAATGTCCGTTACGTTGCAGCTGTACACTGGCGCAACGATTGGCGGGGCCTTCGTTGCTGCAACGGCCGTCTTTGGAACCATGGCTGTGATTGGTAATACGACGAAGCGCGACATCTCTAAATTAGGGACGCATTTGTTTGCCGCTTTGATTGGGTTAGTCGTTGCTTCAATCGTTAACTTGTTCTTGCAAAGTGAAATGATCAGCTACATTTTCTCATACATCGGTGTCTTAATTTTCGCCGGGTTATCCATGTGGGATAGCAACAACATGCGGAAGATGTACTTGCAATACGGTGACCAAGTTTCTTCAACTGGGTTAGCCGTTACCGGTGCTTTACAATTGTACTTGGACTTCGTTAACTTGTTCTTGTACTTCATTCAAATCTTTGCCGGCTCAAGCCGTGACTAATAATTAAAATAACTTTTAGGATTGTAACCAACTGGCTACAATCCTTTTTTAATGGCAAACACTCGTTCAATTTTCTAGGTGCCGAATGCCCGTTTTACCCAATAGTTTGGTACAATTAAAGGTGTACTATGGCTAGTAGTCACTAGCTTTAGCAAAGTAATTGAGGTCGTTTTGGCACCAGCGAACCAGAACAAAACTAGTAATCGAATCTATCAAAACGGGGAGCAAATAAATATGGCAAAAAAATTATTATTGATCGATGGTAACAGTGTGGCGTTCCGGGCGTTCTTTGCGTTACATAACCAACTTGAACGCTTTACTAACGCGGATGGCTTACATACCAATGCCGTCTACGGGTTTAACACCATGCTGGACCACATGATCAAGGCCGTTGAGCCGACTGATATGCTCGTCGCCTTTGACGCTGGTAAAACAACGTTTCGGACTAAAATGTTCGATAACTACAAGGGCGGTCGTGCGAAGACCCCGGGTGAGTTTTCTGAACAGATGCCATACATCAAGCAACTTTTAGATGCGTATGGGATTCAACACTATGAATTAAAAGATTTTGAAGCCGATGATATTATTGGGACCCTGTCCAAGCAGGCTGACGACGCCGGTTATACGACGACGGTCGTTACGGGTGATCGTGACCTGACCCAGTTGACGACGGATCACACGACCGTTGCTGTGACGGTTAAAGGCGTTTCTGAAGTAGAACGTTATACGCCTGAACACGTCCAAGAAAAATTAGGCATTACACCACTGCAGATCATTGATATGAAGGGACTAACGGGTGATACGTCGGATAATTATCCGGGAGTCACCAAAGTTGGTGAAAAAACGGCCCTGAAACTTTTGAAGGAATACGGGTCAATTGAAGGCGTCTACGAAAACGTCGATGCAATGAAGAAGAGCAAGATGAAGGAACACTTGATTGAAGACCACGACTTGGCTACCCGTGCGAAGGTACTGGCAACAATTAAGCGTGACGCGCCAATCACAGTTGGCTTAGCTGACCTCGCCTATGATGGGCCAGACATTGATCAATTGGCCGAGTTTTACAGCGCGATGGATTTCCAATCCTTCTTAAAGAAATTGCATATTCAATCCGATGAACCAGAAAAGCCCATTGATTTCACGACGTTAACGTCCGCTAACTTAGGTGAACTAGCACAGTTAGGTGACCAAATCGACTTCTACTTAGAGATGCCGACGCCTAATTACCACACGTCTGCGTTTGCCGGGTTTGCGATTGGCGCAAACGGTAAATGGTACATCAGTCGTGACGTTGAATTGTTAATGAAACCAGAAGTGAGTGACCTGTTAAGCAGCACGACGGTCAAAAAAGACGTCTTTGACATGAAGCGCACGATGGTTGGGTTACACCGCCTAGGAATCGAATTGAAAACGGTCGACTTTGACCTACTGTTAGTCTCTTATTTGCTGGACACTAACGATAATAGCAATGACTTGGGCAATCTGGCTGAACAACACGGCTACACTGATTTGCCAAGTGATGAAGTGGTTTATGGCAAGGGTGTTAAGCGGGCGATTCCTGAAGATGACCAGGTTTTCTTCAGTCACTTAGCGCGGAAGTTAGCCGCCATCGCTGCCTTGAAGCCAGAATTATTGAAGAAGTTAAAGGCTAACGAGCAAGACCCACTTTACGACGATATTGAAAAACCGATGGCCGTTGTCTTAGCACAGATGGAAATGGCCGGAATCACCGTGGACAGTGGTACGTTAAAAGCAATGGGGAGCCAGTTCAAGGAACGGTTGAGTGAAATTGAACAAACCATTTACCAAGAAGCTGGCGAAGAATTTAATATTAATTCACCAAAGCAGTTGGGCCACATTTTATTTGAAGAGATGAAGTTACCCGTCATCAAGAAAACCAAGACGGGCTATTCAACGGCGGTCGACGTGTTAGAGAAGTTAGCACCGGAAGCCCCAATTGTGGCCAACATTTTGGAATATCGACAGATTTCAAAAATCAACTCGACTTACGTTGAAGGGTTGTTAGAGGCCATTCATTCGTCGGATCAAAAAGTCCACACGCGCTATTTACAAACGTTGACGCAAACGGGCCGCTTGTCTTCCGTGGATCCGAACTTGCAAAATATTCCCGTTCGGCTGGAAGAAGGTCGTAAGATTCGCCAAGCATTTGTCCCTAGCCATGCGGGTTGGCAGATTTTCTCGTCTGACTACTCACAGATTGAATTGCGGGTGCTCGCACACATTACTGGCGACGAGAATATGCAGGAAGCCTTTAAAGAGGGCGACGACATCCATGCAGCAACGGCGATGCGGATTTTTAATATAAGTTCACCAGAAAAAGTGACGCCAAACATTCGGCGACAAGCAAAGGCCGTGAACTTCGGGATTGTCTACGGCATCAGCGATTACGGGCTGTCACAAAACATTGGCATTACCCGTAAAGAAGCAAAGCAGTTTATTGACTCGTATTTCCGCGAATATCCGGGCGTTAAAGCGTACATGGATCAAGTGGTTAAATCCGCCCATGACCAAGGATACGTTGAAACGATTGCCCATCGGCGGCGTTACTTGCCAGACATTAACTCCAAGAGTTTTAATCAGCGGTCTTTCGCTGAACGGACGGCGATGAACACGCCGATTCAAGGGAGTGCAGCGGATATCATCAAAATTGCGATGATCAAGATGCAAGACCGGTTAAAGGCGGAAGGGCTTAAAGCCACGATGCTATTACAAGTCCATGATGAATTGATCTTTGAAGCACCCAAGGAAGAAATTCCAGTGCTAGAAAAATTGGTACCAAGCGTGATGGATTCAGCCGTTAAGCTGGACGTGCCGTTGAAAGTGGAAAGTCACTTTGGCGATACCTGGTACGATGCAAAGTAGGGGGAATCAGAATGCCTGAATTACCAGAAGTTGAAACGGTCCGGCGGGGGTTAAACCGCCTCGTGAAGGGGGCCACGATTGCCAGTATCGACGTTTTTTGGCCGAAAATCATTAACAATGATGTTGAAAGCTTTAAACAACGCTTAAAACAACAAACGATTGAAAAAGTCGACCGGCGTGGCAAGTATTTGCTCTTTCGTTTCAGCAATGGTTTGACCATGGTGTCACACCTTCGAATGGAAGGTAAGTATAACGTCGCACCACGTGGTCAGGAGCAGACCAAGCATACCCACGTTGTCTTTCACTTAACTGATGATCGGGATTTACTGTATAACGATACCCGAAAGTTTGGGCGAATGACGCTTGTGCCGACGGGCGAAGAAAATACGGTTGGTGGGCTCAAAAAAATGGGCCCCGAACCGGTCGCTGATCAGCTGACCGTAGCGTATATGACGAGCATTTTCAGTCAATCAAAAAAGATGATCAAGCCATTACTTCTTGACCAGAGTAAGATTGCTGGAATTGGTAATATCTATGCGGACGAAACGTTATGGATGAGCAAGATTCACCCGATGCGTCCAGCCAACTCCTTGACGGAAGATGAAATCGCTAGTTTACGGCAGAGCATTATTGACGAGATGGCAATGGCCATTAAGGGTCATGGAACGACCGTGCATTCATTTTCAACGGCGTTTGGTGAAGCTGGTCAGTTCCAAAACCAGTTGCACGTTTACGGCCGGGAAGGCGAACCGTGTGAACGCTGTGGGACCCTGATTGAAAAAATCAAGGTTGCCCAGCGTGGCACCCACTTCTGCCCGCACGAACAGCGTTTGTAGGTGGTTGCCATGACACAAATTATTGGACTTACCGGTGGTATTGCAACCGGAAAATCAACGGTTTCTAAGATGTTAGCGGAGGCGGGATTGCCGATCGTGGATGCTGATAAGATTGCTTGGCAGGTCGAAGGCCCCGGTCAGCCGACCACGGCTAAGATTGCGGCGTACTTTGGGCCCCAAGCATTATTAGCGGATGGCCAGTTAAACCGGCCGTGGTTGGGCAAAAAAGTCTTTTCCGACCCTCAGGCGCTAGCCGCACTGACGGCAATTACGAGCTTGCCCATTCAATACGCAATGCTCAAAGCCACCGTTGCAGCTGGAAAAACGCAGCCGAGCGCGGTTATCCTGGACGTCCCGTTATTATTTGAAAGTGGATGGCAAAACGTCTGTGACCAGGTCATGGTCGTCACGGCCCCAGCGGACGTTGTGTTACAACGATTGATGGCACGAAATCACCTCAGTCGTGGGGATGCGCAGGCTCGAATTGCGAGTCAATTACCGTTGGCTAAGAAGGTCGCCATGGCGGATGTCGTGATCGATAACGGAGAAAACGTTGATAAAACAAGAACTACCGTGTTAAAATGGCTGAAAACTATAAATTATTAAAGAAATGTTTATGACTACTAGCAAAACGAGGTGAGAAGTCTATGCAATGTCCACATTGCCATCATAATGGTTCCCGCGTGGTTGACAGCCGACCGACCGATGACGGTCGCGTCATTCGCCGTCGCCGTGAATGTGAAAACTGTGGGTTCCGGTTTACAACCTTTGAACGGGTCGAAGCAACACCATTACTAGTTATTAAGAAGAATGGTGCGCGGGAAGAATTTAACCGCGAAAAGATTTTACGCGGGATTATTCGGTCCGCTGAAAAACGGCCTGTTAGCATGGAGACCATGACTAGCATTGTCGATGACGTTGAAAATAAAGTTCGCGCACTAGGTGAAAATGAAATTTCAAGTCAAGTGATTGGCGAGTACGTGATGGAAAAATTAGCAGATATCGATGAAATTTCATACATTCGTTTTGCAAGCGTGTATCGACAATTCAAAGATATGCACGTTTTCTTAAACGAACTTCAAGATATGATGGAGCGCGACAAAGTTAAATTGGCCAAACAGCCTAAGAATAGTCGCGCGCCAAAAACGAAAAAAGATTAAAAGATAAAGAATGGTGCAGGCAATGCAAACGAATAACGAACCGCAGTTAACACCTAAAACGGGGTTGGTGGTACCGTCCGTACCCGCATTAAGTGCGTCTGACCAGGCCGTCTTAGCGGAATTGTACTTGCCGTTAATTGGACCGTTGGCGTATAGCTTGTACGCGGCGTTACGTTCCCTTCAGAGTTCTGAAAATGAACTCAGTAACCGACGGAGTCACGCCGAGCTACTAGGCGTACTGGGCGCTGATCTACCGAGTGTTTTAAGTGCCCGCAAAAGGTTAGAAGCAACTGGCTTATTGCGAAGCTACTATCAAGAAGACGAACTGGGTGCGGTCTACGTTTACCGGTTACAAGTTCCCATGACTGCGCTGCATTTCTTTGCGGATGACTTACTGAGTATCTTGTTGTTAGATACGGTCGGCGAGTTGCGGTATCAACAGTTAGCATCGGATTTTACGCCGGCTAGCGTTGATCTCTCAAAGGCACAAAACGTGACCGCCGATTTGTTGGAAGTCTTCCACATTGACCGGCGAAAAGTGACGAACGACGCACCGTTGTCGGTTCAAAAAGCCCGTGCACAGTTGGCGGCGCAAGAACCGGCGGAGGCAACGAATCCGGTTATTGGGGACGATGATTTCGATTGGCAATTGTTAGGGCAAGTGCTTAAGCAAAACTACGTCGACTTGAAGCAGGTGGCTGGGTCACGCCAGCTCATCATCACGGAGAGCCGGGTCTACGGCATTAGCGAGATTGAAATGGCTAAGCTGATCAGTGAGGTGGCTAGTTTGACGACTGGTCAGTTCGATGAAAGTCAGCTGAAGTTGTTGATTGCGCGGCGCTATGAACGACCAAGTGCACCCGCAGTAGCGGAAACGCCCGCACCGGCGACAGCGGCAAAGGCGAGTTCCACGGCTAAGGGTCAGCTGACGGCTGCTGAACAGCAGTTAGTGAGCTACGCAAAAAGTACGACACCGTACGACTTTTTGGCCGATTTAAAACAAGAAAAACACGGGTTTGTCACGTCCGGTGAAAACCGGTTGGTTCATGATTTAGTCAATCGGGGTGTTTTGCCGAGTGCCGTGATCAATATGCTCGTCTTTTACTTGTTACAAAACCGGGAGTTGGCGGCGCTGAACCGGAACTTATTAGAAACGGTTGCAAATGACTGGCAGCAGCATTCCTTGACGACGCCAGAAGCCGCGTTAGCCTACATTAAGACGCGGCAACAACCGAAAAAACGGCCAGCGCGTCGCCAGAATAATGGGCGGTCGGTCCGTAAAGAAATTGTGCCGAAATGGGCGCAAGAACAGACCAAGGGTAAGCAAGCGGCGCCAAAGTCTAAGTCAGCGGCTAATCAGTTAACTGAAGCGCAGCGGAAGCAGCTTGCCGAACGGGTCGCAAAATTAGATGCTAATTCCAAAAAGGAGGACTAAAAAATGGAGAATGTCTCAGATACATTAAAAATGTTGATGAATCGCCGTAATTTGAATCATCGTTATGAAGCCTTGATGGACGTGGTCTACCAAGACGTGGATGTTCGTCGCTTTTTAGCCGCTCACCAAAAGGAATTATCCAAGGATGCGCTCGAACGATCGTCTGCTAAACTCTATGAGTTTTGTGAAGAAAAACGAAAACTGGCGCGGCATGAACCAACGCAAGCACCAGGTTATCAACCTGAACTTGTCATGAGCAATCATTTGATTGATATTGCCTATCAACCAACGCCACAGTTGCAAGAAGAGCAGGCAGCCCGTGAATTGCAGCACCGGGTCCGCTCGATTAGTATGCCGAAAAATATTCAGAACGCGACGCTTCAGTCTTACGATCAGGACGGGGACCGTGCCACGGCACTAATGTCAGCCATGGACTTCATTGATGCGTACACCCAAGCACCCAAACGATTTCACCGGGGCTTGTACTTGTACGGGTCGTTCGGGGTTGGGAAGACGTACTTGTTAGGCGCGATGGCGAACGCTTTAGCGACGAATGGGTTTCAAACGACCTTGATTCATTTTCCAAGTTTCGCGGTAGAAATGAAACGTTCCATCAGTAACAATACTTCCGCGGACAAAGTGGACGCGATTAAGCGCGCACCGATTCTGATGATTGATGATATCGGTGCCGATGCGTCGTCGACGTGGATTCGTGACGACGTTCTCGGGGTGATCTTGGAATACCGGATGCAAGAAGAATTGCCAACGTGTTTCTCATCGAACTTCTCGATGCAGGAGCTCCAAGACGGTTACCTGACAATTTCGCAAAAGGGTGACGAAGAACCTGTCAAGGCTCAACGCATCATGCAACGGGTCCGCTATTTAGCGACTGAAATTGAAATGGTCGGTCAAAACCGGCGTCTCAATCCAGAACAATAAAATTAACGCAATTTCTTGATGTGAAGTCTTGAAATTGCTTTTTTTATTTAGAAACAGAAGGTTAAAATCATAAAAATCTGATACCAACGTTAATACTAACAAAGCCAGTAAGCTTGTCGCTTGCGAGCCGCAACCCCACGTCTCACAAGGCGTCGGTGGCGTAAACCAGAAGAACACCGGTTTACGCCACTTTTGCGGCAGATTCATCATGGTCGACCTCCAGCTAAGGTAATTTTTCTATGAAAATTGATTTAGCTTATTTTCAACCAATCCTAGCGCAGCCGGCAGAACCAGTGGGCAGTGTCGGCCATGTTGCCTGGCGTTGTGTGCCAGGCGACATGGCGGGGCGTCTTGAAAGACTTGGGCTTTAGGCTTTCAAGCGAGGCGGAAGCCCGTCCCTTGGCTGTAGCCGACCCCACAGCCCACTGATTCTGTCCGGCGAAGCGATAAAGCAACTAATCGAAAATAAAAAGGCCTAATCCAGTTGACTTTTTTGGTAGAAGTGGTTTAATGAAAACAGATGCAGGAGACACGCTTCGTTTACTTGTGATTACAGAGATCTCGGCCTAGTTCTGGAAGCTGAGGACCAAGTTAATGGGGATACCACTTTTGCGAACATGCTCAAATGAGCCGGAACGCGTCCGTTATTAGCGCTAATGAGTCGGTACGTTTAACGTATCGAAAAATCGGGTGGAACCACGTCAATCACGTCCCTAGTATTAGACTAAGTCTAGTATTAGGGACTTTTTTGTCGTCCCGGCGCGGTGTTTTGGTGAGTGGGTAATTTTTTAAGGAGAGTGTCAAATTTATGGCAAGTATTAATGTTAAGTTCCCAGATGGTGCTGAAAAGCAATTTGATGCCGGCGTAACGACGGAAGATATTGCAAAGTCGATTAGTATTTCATTGGCGAAACGGTCAGTTGCAGGGAAGTTCAACGACCAAATCGTTGATTATCGCCAACCTTTAACCACTGACGGTTCAATCGAAATTATCGCGGGTGATAGCGAAGACGGTATCAACGTCCTTCGCCAAACCGCAGCGCAAGTATTAGCAAATGCAATCAAGCAATTGTTCCCAAACATTCACTTTGGGAGTGGTGAAGGGAACCAAGACGGTTTCTTCTTCGACACTGATAATGCTGAAGCCGACGGGAAACAAATCAGTAAAGATGATTTGGAAGCAATTAGCTTAAAGATGAACGAAATCGTTAAGCAAAACTTGCCAATTACTCGTGAAGTCTTATCAAAAGACGACGCGTTGGCTTTAGTTGGCGACGATCCTTACCAACAAGACTTAGTTAACGACCGTGCCGCTGCAAATGACGGACAAGTGGTTGTTTACAAGCAAGGGGACTTCGTTGATTTATCCGATGGGGCTCAATTAGCTTCAACTGGTAAAGTTAAAATCTTTAAGTTATTGTCCGTTGCCGGTGCATACTGGCAAGGTAAGTCCAGCAATCCAATGCTTCAACGGATTTACGGGACGGCCTTCTTGAAGCAAAAGGACTTGGATGCCGACTTAAAGCGGCGTCAAGAAGCCCGCGAACGTGACCACCGGGTAATCGGGAACGAATTAGACTTATTCTTCGTTGACCCTAAAGTTGGGAACGGTCTACCTTACTGGATGCCAAACGGTGCGACGATCCGTCGTCAAATCGAACGTTACATCATTGATAAGGAAGTTGCTAACGGTTACCAACACGTTTACACCCCAGTTTTAGCTAACTTGGATGTTTACAAGCAGTCTGGTCACTGGGACCACTACCGTGAGGACATGTTCCCACCAATGGACATGGGTGATGGCGAACAATTGGAATTACGTCCAATGAACTGCCCATCTCATATCCAAATTTACAACCATCATATTCGCTCATACCGTGAATTACCATTACGAATCGCTGAACTTGGGATGATGCACCGTTACGAAAAATCTGGTGCCTTGACTGGGTTATCACGTGTTCGTGAAATGACCTTGAACGATGGTCATACCTTCGTTGCCATGGATCAAATCGAAGACGAATTCAAGAAGATCTTAAGCTTGATGGTTGAAGTATATGAAGACTTCGATATTTCTGACTACCGGTTCCGCTTAAGCTACCGTGACCCAGAAAACAAAGCTAAATACTTTGATGACGATGCAATGTGGGAACGGAGCCAAAAGATGTTGAAGTCCGCCATGGATGACATGGGTCTGGCTTACTTTGAAGCCGAAGGGGAAGCAGCCTTCTACGGTCCTAAGTTGGACGTGCAAACGAAGACGGCCCTTGGTGGTGAAGAAACGTTATCAACTATCCAATTAGACTTCTTATTACCAGAACGCTTCGACTTGAAGTATGTCGGTGCTGATGGTGAAGAACATCGTCCAGTTATGATTCACCGTGGCTTAGTTTCAACGATGGAACGTTTCGTGGCTTACTTGACTGAAATCTACAAGGGTGCCTTCCCAACTTGGTTAGCACCAAAGCAAGTTACGATTATCCCAGTTAACAACGGTGCCCACGGGCCTTACGCTGAAACGGTTCGTCGTCGTTTAGCTGAAGCCGGTGTCCGGGTCAGCATTGATGACCGCAACGAAAAGATGGGTTACAAGATTCGTGAATCACAAACGAAGAAAGTACCATACTTGTTAGTTGTCGGTGACCAAGAAGTTGCCAACGGGAGCGTTTCGGTACGGAAGTACGGTGAAGAACGGACTGAATCTGAAGGGGTCGACATGTTTATCGGCGCCATCACCCAAGAAATTCAACACTACAGCCGTGGTGCTAACAAATAACATCAAGATATAGTTGACATCAACTTTGGATGCTGGTATAGTATTGGAGTTGAGAAAAAAAGCAGAAGCACCCGCTTCTCGCCTTGGTGACTAGAGTCATCGGGCAGATGAACGATGAATTGATTCCCATTAACGGGGTTGAGCGGGCGCACTGTGTGCCCGCTCTTTTTGTGAATTTCTCTAAAATTTTACGGAGGTGAATTACCATAGCTAAAGATTCAATGGTTAATGACGGCATCCGTGCTCGCGAAGTACGTTTGATCGCCAGTGATGGTGAACAATTAGGTGTCAAGTCACGACAAGATGCAATGAAGATTGCCGAAGATGCCAGCTTAGACCTGGTATTGGTTGCTCCGAAAGCGAAGCCACCCGTTGCCAGAATTATGGATTATGGGAAGTATCGCTTCGAACAACAAAAGAAGCAACGTGAAGCGCGTAAGAAGCAAAAAGTGGTCAGCATTAAAGAAGTCCGCTTGAGCCCAGCGATTGACACTAACGACTTTAACACGAAGCTGAAACATGCTGAAAAGTTCTTGTCGAAGGGTGACAAAGTTCGCGTTTCGATTCGGTTTAAGGGCCGGGCCATTACCCATAAGGATATTGGTCGTCAAGTTTTAAACCGAATGATTGAAGCTACTAAAGAATATTCAACGGTTGAAGCCTATCCTAAGATGGACGGCCGGAGCATGTTCTTAGTGCTTGCACCAAAAACAGATAAGTAATTTCTAGGAGGATTATTGATTATGCCAAAACAAAAGACAAACCGCGCCGCTGCTAAGCGTTTTAAAGTAACCGCTAAGGGTAACATTAAGAGCGCCAACGCTTTCACTAGTCACCGTTTCCATGGTAAGACTAAGAAACAACGTCGCCAATTACGTGGTACGGCTATCATTGAAAAGCCAATGGTAAAAACATACCACAAGTTATTACAAAAATAATTCACAACGTTTTAGTTAAATCTAGGAGGAAATAAGATGGCTCGAGTAAAAGGTGGAACTGTAACACGTAAGCGTCGTAAACGCATTTTAAAATTAGCTAAAGGTTACCGTGGTGCTAAGCATATCCAATTTAAGGTTGCTAAGGACCAAGTAATGAAGTCATACGAATATGCTTTCCGCGATCGTCGGAAGCGTAAGAGTGACTTCCGTCGTCTTTGGATTGCTCGTATCAACGCAGCAGCCCGGATGAACGACTTAAGCTACAGCAAGATGATGCACGGTTTGAAGTTAGCTAACGTTGACGTTAACCGTAAGATGTTAGCTGATTTAGCTGTTAACGATGCCGATGCTTTCAAAGCATTAGCTGACACGGCTAAAAAGGCCCTTGCTTAATTAAAAAATAATCCGTCCTAGTTCTAGGTTCGGTTAAAAGGTGATGTCACATTCGGTGGCGTCACCTTTTTTAATACGGTGGATTGTGATTGAGCCAAGTCCGGTTGCTGCTGATAACATGCGGTCGTGGGACCGGGTTAAGCCTGAGGAGCGGTCTTAACCCTCGCCCGGAACGATTGCAAAAAGCACAATCGTCCCGGACCGTCCGTGGCCTAAGACCGGAAAAAAAACGCCAGTCTAATGCCACCTTCACAACCGATGCTATCAGCGACAGCCTATGAGTATCCGACGACAATAACAACAGTCAATACATTTTAGCGTAGGCGGGGCACACCGTTTCTGCCTGCCGAAGCGGAAAATTTAGAAATTGTTTGACAAAAAAAGCCTGAGACGATTGCCTCAAGCTAGGTTGCATGAATAAAATAGGGTTTAGTGACTGAAAGAAAGTAACGAATTGAGAATAGTTGCGAATAATGCAAAATATAAGACAAAGATTGCAATGGCAAGAATGAATTGTACGATTCCGGCACGGTTCCAAGTTGCTTGGACCGCTTTGAAAGTTTCGACATCTTTGTAATCGCCTTTTTGCCAAGCCCAGTCATTACCTTTGAAGCCAACGACGAATACCCAAACGATGTTGAAAAATGGAATTAATGTTAGTAATGGTAAATACGTCTTGTTACCGATCCCCCAAATAAAGCTGAACATGAACGCGCCCCAGTTCCAGCCTTTAACTTCGTCAGGAACAAGTTTCCCGTTTTCTTCCATGATGATTCCCCCAAAATTTGCCAGCTTTTTACGACGTCGGTATTTGGTCGTTACTACTAAAATCAGTATACCTAATCGAAAATCGCTTGAATAGGGGATTTACGAAAATGATACATCAACTTTCAGAAAATTAGCCGTTGATAAGAGTTGCTTATTTTTGAAAAACAAATTAATATATAATGATGACTAAAAACGTCTTTTAAGGCGCTAGAATCCGACTAATCTGGCTTTTTGAATCGGTATTTACGGATTCAGTATGATAAAATGGGCTAGTAGGGTAACGCCTTGAACCAATAATTTAGCGAGAAGCGAAGGGGATAACGATGATTAAGCAATTTAAACCAACTTGGATGATACCAGCAATCTATAATGTCACACCCGCGCAGTTACGTGCGCAGGGGATTAAAGCGGTGTTTGCCGATTTAGACAATACACTGATTGCCTGGGATAATCCGGATGGTACCCCGGAGCTGAAAAAGTGGATGCACGCATTACAAGACGCGGGGATTCCGTTAGTTGTGGTTTCCAATAACTCGGAGCCCCGGATTGCTAAAGCATTAGCAGCCTTAGAGTTACCATTCGTGTCGCGGGCATTAAAGCCGTTACCATTAGGTATTGCGAAGGCTCGACATAATTTGAACCTACGTCGTAGTGAAGTGGTGATGGTCGGTGACCAGTATATTACTGACATGTGGGCGGCGCATTTAGCCGGCGTCAGCAGTATTTTAGTGCGGCCGTTAGTGACGACCGACGCTTGGAATACGCGGATCAATCGCTTTTTTGAACGCTTTATTAAGTTACGGTTAGCACATTTATATCCAGACATGCATTTTCAGGAGGAACTTAAATAGTGAGTGAAACATCTCAAGAAACTTTATATTGTATCGGCTGTGGAGCAGCAATCCAAACAACTGATCCTGACGCAGCGGGTTACACCCCAGCGAGTGCTTTAAAGAAAGCAATGGACAGTGAAACGCGTGACTTATATTGTCAACGCTGCTTCCGGTTACGGCATTACAACGAAATCGTTCCCGTTGCGTTAAGCGATGACGATTTCCGTCGGTTACTCGCGACTATTCGTGAAGCCGACGCACTAGTCGTCTACGTCGTTGATATCTTTGACTTGAACGGTAGCATCATTCCCGGACTCCAACGGTTCGTTGGGGACAATCCGGTCTTGCTAGTCGGTAATAAGGAAGACGTCTTACCACGGCAGTTACGACGGACTAAGCTACGCGAATGGATGAACCAACAAGTTCGTGCACAGGGCATTAAGCCTGTCGACGTGGCGTTGACGAGTGCCAAAAAGGGCCACGCCATCGACGACTTATTAGCTTTAATTGAAAAGTATCGGCGGGGCCGCGACGTTTACGTCGTTGGGGTTACTAATGTCGGTAAATCGACCTTGATCAACCGTATCATTGCGAACAACACGGGCTTGAAAGATCTCATTACGACGTCACGGTTCCCAGGAACGACGTTGGACAAGATTGAAATTCCGTTGGATGACGGGCACAAGATGGTCGACACCCCTGGGATTATCCATCCTGAACAAATGGCGCACGTTTTGAGTGGTGATGATTTGAAATTGGTCTCACCTCAAAAAGAAATTCGTCCAAAGGGATACCAACTTGGTAACGGCCAGACGTTGTTCTTAGGTGGGGTTGCGCGGTTAGACATTATCGACACCATCAAACCAGCCGGGACCGTTTACGTGGACAACAACTTACCACTTCACCGGACGCGGACTGAAAACGCCGACAACTTTTATGAGAAGCACGTTGGTGAATTAATCACACCGCCAACTGGTGATGCCGTCAAGGACTTCCCACCGTTAGTGCGGCATGAATTTAAGACCACGACCGTTAGTGACGTGGTATTTGAAGGTTTAGGCTGGGTTACTGTTCCAGCTGATACCCGAGTTGCGGGCTGGGCACCGAAGGGTGTGGACGTCTTGACGCGTTCTGCCATGATCAATAAAAATTAGGAGTACGTTTAATTAATGGAAAACTTACGTGGAAAACAAAAACACTACTTACGTGGAGAAGCGCATAACATGCGGCCACTCTTTGCAGTAGGTAAAAATGGTTTAACTGACGAATGGTTATCGCAATTAGTTGGTGCGCTGGACAAGCGTGAACTGATTAAAGTAAACATTTTACAAAATGCCGACGTGACGACCGCTGAAGTAAAGGACGCCATTGAAAGCAAGACCCCAATCACAGTCGTACAAACGATTGGTCGGGTATTAGTCCTCTACTTACAAGCGAGTCACGATGACGATCGGCGCTATTCAGTCGAAGTCGAGAAGTTGTAGGGAGGAATAACGGGTGCATACGGTTAATCAAACAGCGACGAAGGTCCTAACGGAGACGGTGACGAATTTACCGCACCGACGCGTTGGTATTTTAGGTGGCACGTTTAACCCACCGCATTTAGGGCATTTGATCATGGCCCAACAAGTTGGCGATCAGCTTGGATTGGATGAAGTCCGGTTTATGCCGGACGCGCAA
Organism: uncultured Lactobacillus sp.; assembly: GCA_937916845.1. Lineage (GTDB taxonomy): Bacteria > Bacillota > Bacilli > Lactobacillales > Lactobacillaceae > Lactiplantibacillus > Lactiplantibacillus paraxiangfangensis. Next base: position 37,653 of record CALFSK010000048.1, read on the forward strand.
CCGCCCCACGTCGACGAAAAGAAGACGATTGCGGCGCAAGACCGGGTGAACATGGTTCAGGCGGCCATTGCGGACAATCCCTTATTTCGACTTGAAACGGCCGAAATCAAGCGGGGTGGCAAGAGCTACTCGTATGACACGATGAAAATGCTCAAAGCACAACATCCCGATACCCAATATTATTTTATTATTGGTGGGGACATGGTCGATTACTTGCACACGTGGTATCACATTGATGACTTGCTAAAACTGGTCACTTTTGTGGGTATCAAGCGGACTGGTTACCCGACAACGAGTCGTTATCCAGTGATCTGGGTCGACGCGCCGTTGATCGATGTCAGTTCGACGGCGATTCGTAAAAAAATTAACCACGGTCACACGGTTCGGTACCTTGTGCCGGATGCAGTGGCCGCTTATATTGAGGAGCATCATCTTTATGAGCAAAACGATTAAGTACCAGGAAAACCTTGTGCCGTATACGCACGAAGAATTGATGGCCAAGGTTGCCGCACAGTTAACGGATAAACGTTATCAGCATTGTCTGCGCGTTGAAACGACGGCCCGGGAATTAGCAAAAGCTAACGGGGTCGACGTCGAGCTAGCAGGGATCACCGGATTACTTCATGATTACGCGAAGCAACGCGACGATGCGACGTTCATTGACCTGATTAAGACGCGCGGCATGGACCCGAACTTAGTTTCGTACGGGAACGGGGTCTGGCACGGTTACGTGGGTGCTGAGCTGATCAAAGATGAGCTCCACATTTACAATGAAGCGATTTTAAACGCGGTGCGCCTGCATACCGTTGGGGCACCAGTGATGACTAAACTTGAACAGATCGTGTTTATGGCTGATTTTATTGAGCCTGCACGCGATTTTCCAGGGGTCGACGAAGCGCGCAAGGTGACGGAAAAGTCACTGGCCGCCGGGGTGCGTTATCAAATTCAACACACTTTAGACTACCTCGTTCAAAAGGGTGCGCCGGTCTACCCACAAACGCTAGCAACTTATAACGCGTGGGTGGGTAAGATTCCCGCACTATTCAATAAATAAACATTTAAGGGAGAATTACATGGAAAGCAAAGAACTTTTAAAATTAACCGTTGAAGCAGCTGATGATAAGCGCGGTGAAGACATCGTCGCATTGGACGTTGCACAGGTCAGCTTAATGGCTGACTACTTTGTGATTGTTTCCGCAGATTCCAAGCGGCAGGTTCAAGCAATTGCTGATAATATCGTCGATTTTGTCCGGCAAGCCGGTTCAGACGTTAAGAGTGTCGAAGGTCGTACGGCCGGAGAATGGATCTTAGTTGATGCGGGCGACGTCATCGTGCACATCTTCCAAAAGGATGCCCGGTCACATTATAACTTGGAAAAGTTATGGTCGGATGCGCCATTGGTTGACGTTAAGCAGTGGGTCAACGCATAAATGATTTATCAAACGTTTGCCGAACTTTACGACGAACTCTTCGATCCAGCCATGTACCAGCAATGGCTGGATTTTGTGCGTCGTGAAATTCCTGACCAAAATGGACAATTGTTAGAACTCGCATGTGGGACCGGCCGTTTAGGGGTCTTGTTGGCCCAAGGCGGCTATCACGTGACTGGCCTGGACTTATCAGACAACATGTTGGCACTAGCACAAGAACACGCCGATGAGGCCCAGGTCACGTTGCCGTTATTACAAGGCGACATGCTCGATCTATCTGAAATCGGGACCTTTGACGCGGTGACTTGTTTTGCCGATTCGTTTTGTTATTTACCAGATATTGAAACGGTGCAAAAGGCGTTTGCCCAGGTGGCGAGTCACTTAACGCAAGACGGCAAGTTCTTATTCGATGTCATTACGCCCCATCAGACGGATGATGTTTATCCGGGTTATATGTATAACTATCGGGATGATGAACGGGCCTTCATGTGGACGAGCTACGCGGGTGAAGAACCGCACAGTGCCGAACACGACCTTAGCTTCTTTATTTATAATGAACATAAGGAATCCTTTGATGAGGTTAGTGAACTGCACCATGAGCGTACTTATGAACTACCAGCGTACCAGCAAGCTTTAGCAGCGGCTGGGTTTAGTCACGTTCGGGTAATGGCCGATTTCGGTCGTCAATCACCGGATGACCAAACGACGCGTTGGTTCTTTGAATGCCAGAAGTAGATTAGGGGAGGTGGCCAAATGCGGGCCGTTGGTTTAATAACTGAATACAACCCACTGCATAATGGCCACCGCTACCATCTTCAGCAGGCCAAGCAATTGAGTGGCGCTGACTGCACGGTTGCGGTGATGAGCGGCAATTGGCTACAACGTGGCGAGCCGGCTATTTTAGACAAGTGGACGCGCGCGCAATTGGCACTCCAAGCGGGGGTTGACCTAGTGGTTGAACTTCCCGTTTTTTACGCCACTCAGCCCGCGCACCTGTTTGCCCGCGGTGGGGTCGAAATCTTAGGCGCTTTAGGCGTTGATAGTCTCGTTTTTGGTGCTGAGCACCCGGAATTGGACTTTGAGCGTCTGACGACGGCGTTAGCCGAGCATACGGGCGCGTTTAAGCACTACAACGCCACCTACGCGACCCAGTTCAACGCAGCCTTAAAAGCAGCCACTGGGGTCACGCTGACGCACGCGAATGACATGCTTAGCTTTTGTTATTACGTCGCTAATCAGCAACTGGCGCACCCAATGACCTTGATCCCAATTCAGCGTCAACACGCTGATCACGGGGAAGCGGCAATCACTGATACGCACTTTGCAAGTGGGACCGCTGTTCGCAAGGCGGCCTTTGCCCAGCAGTGGGACGAGCTAGCCGGAGTTGTGCCGGAAAATACCTTACACCAGTTACGGACGCAAAGGTTGCAACGCTGGGATGACTTTTGGCCGTTATTACAATATCAACTTTTGACGGCCAGTATCGCACAAAGCGGATCGTATGACCAAATGGCGGAGGGGCTCGAGTACCGGATGCATGAAATGGCCCAGACGGCGACTAATTTCGATGATTTTATTCACCAAGTTAAGTCTAAGCGGTATACGTACACTCGCTTGCAACGGGTCGCAACCGCGGCACTCTTGCAACTGACACAAGCGGAGGTACAGCGAGCGCAGACCCAAAACTACGTACGCGTTTTGGGATTTAACACTACTGGTCAAGCTTACTTACACCAAGTCAAAAAATCATTATCGTTACCACTATATACAAAAATTAATAAAGATTTGCGGCTACACGCCCTTAGCTTAGATTACCGGGCTGGGCGGGTCTACCAACTGATTAACGGGGCTTCACAAGACCTTTATCGCAAACCATGGCGATTAGATGAGTCGTTCGGTTGACCTGTCGCCACTTTCTTGGTAGAGTAGTGAACGTTGATGGGCTTTTTTAGCTGTCAAGGAAAAAACATTGACAAAGAATTTTTACACAGGTATAATTTATCACGTTGCATTAGGAGGTCTTTAAATGAAATGGTCACTTTCACAGCTGAAAAGCTACCGTGAAGCACCACTTCAGTTTGATGAAGCGTTGGATTTAAAACATCCCCTGATGACGCGTTACCCAGAAATTATTGACGTTAAGTCCGTTCACGCAAAGGGCTACGTCAGTTATGATAAGGATAACGTTTTAATCTCAGCGACGATCGACGCAACGATTACGTTGCCATCGAGCCGGTCGCTGACGCCAGTTGACGTTCCGCTGGCCTTTCAAATGACAGAATATTATGTCCCAGAGGGAACTGACTTGAGTCGGTTTGACGAGGAACAGGATACGGTAATTATTTTACCGGAAGATGATATTTTGGATTTTGATGTCGCTGTGGAGGATAATATTTTAATTCATATCCCCATGCAGATTCTTTCTGAAGCTGAGTTAGACGGTGGCCCGATGCCAACTGGCAAAGGGTGGGAAGTCTTAACCGAAGACGACCTTGCCGATCAAGCTGCAGAACTTAAAACTGTTGATCCGCGTTTAGCTAAATTGAAAAACCTGTTCCCTGATCAGGAAACCCAGGATTAAATTAGCTAAACCTATCAAAACATCACATTTGTGAAATTATTTTAAGGAGGTGTTCGTTGATGGCTGTACCTAAGAGAAGAACATCAAAGATGCGTAAACGCAACCGTCGTGGTCATATTAAATTGGCTACGCCTAATTTGGCACCATGCCCAAATTGTGGTGAATTACGTTTATCTCACCGTGTTTGCCCAAGTTGTGGATTCTACAATGGCAAGCAAGTCGTTAAAGTAAACAACTAATTTTGATTAGCTGATGAAAAACGTCAGTGCGGCCATGGCGCATGACACTTTTCTTTACAATCTAACGATTTTAAAAACTCGCTTAGGCGAGTTTTTTTGGCTCTTTGTCAACGGCTGTTGATGAGGAACTTTATGAGGAAACCAATTCAT
>CALFSK010000049.1 GCA_937916845.1 uncultured Lactobacillus sp.
TTCAGAACAAAAAAAGAAAACCAATTCGAAAATGAATTGGTTTCCTCATAAAGTTTCTCATCAACAGCCGTTGACAAAGAGCCAGGACTTTTAATAACCTGATTACACGTTAAATCGATAATCGTCGACGACTGAAGCCAACTTGCACAAGGACGCGATAAATCAATGGGACTAAGACAAAGCAGGCCACTGAATTGATTACTGCAGCCAGTAAACTTGTAAAAGAGCCAATCATTGCTACTTGCAACGTAGTCCCCACCATCAGTGCCTCAATCACACCCGTCACCCAGGACGTGACGATTTTCGTTATTCCCGCTACAAATGAGACCCAGTAAAGTTTGACTAATTGATCTTCCGTATTGCCAACGGAACGGTAGCTCCAACTTACCATGGCAGCCAAGATAATCGCTTCAATCACGGTTAACCAAGACGTTGCGGCGTACCCGTTCAAAATATCGAATAAGCCCAAACCGATTGCACCGGCTGCGGCCCCGTAGCCAAAGCCTAAAAACATAACGGCAACCACCGTTAATATGTTACCAAAGTGAATAAACGGACGCCCCACAATTGCCGGGAGCGGAATTCGAATCATACTAATTCCAATAAAAATAATAGCAGCAAACAAACCTGCAAATACTAACTTTTTTAACTGTTCTGATCTTCCCATTTGTTTCCATCCCTCTTTCGCCGTTGGCTTTTTAATCATTTTTTAATGTAATTACTATTTTAATCCCATTTGCGCTAAATGAGAAGGCCGAATTATTGTTTCGAACTTGAAAATTCAACAATTCGGGCACTGGCCCGCTGGTTTGCATCAATCGCTTGAGCAACTGCTAGTAAATCATAGGCCGCCCGTGGCATCCGATAGTGATGACAAAACAAGTAATAGCCAAGGTCAACGGCAATTTGCCGTGAAACCGTGACACTATCCCCACTCACTTTCAGTCGGTGTCCAGCACGCGTCACTAACCGTTTTAAAACCACGTCTTCACGAATCTCATGATTAGCGCTTGCAAGCATCAGCTGGGTTTTTAATTGTGTGTTATTCGCCCGTGTTTCCCAAAACTTTGCCTTAACCATCCTACTCAACTCCGTTCACTTACTCGGCTATATCATAGGAGTTTGGACAGAAGTTCGCAACGGAACACACCCCGAAAAGCACCGCCTTATCAGGGTGTTCAGCGTTTTTACAAAATAACTTATATACATAAGCCCACTGTTCACTTGATAAATACTCGCAACCACTTTCCTAAGTTAATTTAAATTAATTTTATTCACGATTAAATTTATATCAACTCATTACTTTAGTTACCAAGCCTCACCGGGTTCCATGGCCCACATTGTTCGGTGATAAGTCCCGTCTTCTTCTGAATAGTAGGCGTTGATTAATTGTCCCATTTTGACCTGCGAATTTGAGAATTCGCGGTACGCAGGAACTAGCCCGTTTAAAGCAGAAGGTGTCGTCGCCGTAAACTGGTACAATCGAACTTGCCGGTTGTCTAACGCCCCTTTGTCCCGAATTTCAGCCATAAATTCAAATGGCCGCTTCGACTGGTTAGACTTCACAACAATTGTTAACGGCTGACGGTCACTGATAATGTGATATTTGTACTTGACCCCCGGGTTATGCTCCAACCCATCAGCGGGGGACTTTATATAGGCTAAATAGTACATCGCCAGCAGCCCCACTTGATCCTGCGTCGTTATATAAGGCTCACTCTTTGGCGTTAGTGTCCGAACATACGCCGGATCACGATTGACCCGGGGTTCACGATATCTTGAGTCTTCAGATTGACTGGTCGTGGTTGTTGATGAAGACCTGTCCTGGGATGACGAGGACGATGGCATCGTTGTCTGCTGATTCACATTCGAATTGGCTACCTGCCCAATTCTACTCATAATTGGTCGCCTCGTGCCAACAACCATCAGGCCCTGAAGGCTCCCAATTGTAAGAACCATTCCCATTAAAACGGTGCCAATCATCAGGCCTAACTGATTTTTCAAAATCTGTTGGCCTAATTTTCGGGGCGTTGCTGACAGATCAATAATTACAGCGTCCTCCGCCAAAGCTGTTAATTCATAGAGCTGTTGCGCGATGAGCCGCTCCAACCACAGTTTGCTGCCAAATGCTATGGTCCCAATTCCCCAGGTTAACGCCATCCACAGCCGGGCGTGAGTCGCAAAGTCTAGGACATCCAATAATTGCGCAACGACTAAAATCCCCGCAAATATCACGACGACCCAACTGATTCGAGCAGCTAAGTTCAACCGGCGGAGCTGGGCCGACTTGCGAATTTCACTCTTAAAAAAGGCCCGCCGACTCCGCCGAATTTGTAACGGCGTCATCGTCTTGTGGTAAATGCCCTGAAAATCAATGAGTCGCGATTGCCACTGCACCGTTCGCATCCAAAAATAGCCGATTATGGCGATATAAATGCCAATTCCAAACCACCATAGCTGCATTCTGCTGCCTTCCTTCATGAATTATTGTGATCATACCACGATGATGAAAAAAGGATTGAGCCCAGCTCAACCCTTTGTCTTCGTTCTTAATGGCGGTCGTTGTCACGTAGACCAAATAGTAGGACTAAAATACCAACAATCAGTGCTCCAACAAACACCATAAAGATTCCTGGAATTTTAATACCGGCACCCATCAGCGCCCCAACTAAAAACGGTCCGATGGTTGCACCGATTCGTCCAATCGACTGTGCAAAGCCCATCCCCATACCGCGAACATCAACGGCAAATTGACCAGGTGTGAAGGCGATCATAATGCCCCATGCCCCCAACGTAAAGAATGAGAGCCAAGCACCACTGATCAAAATCATCGTTGCACTGGTGGCCAGACCAAACGCCGCCGCACTGAGCATGGTTCCCATAAGGTAAACGGCTAACAAGGCTTTTCGTGGGACTTTGCCCATTAACCACGCAGCGAGGTAGTAACCTGGCAACTGCGCCAAACTCATCAAGACGGTATAGCCGAAGCCGTGCACGATGGAAAAGCCCCGCAATACAAGTACACTTGGTAGCCATAAAAACATGCCGTAATAAGCAAACATAATGACAAACCACAGGATACTCAAACAAATCGTTGCGCGCCGGTATTCAACTGAAAACACTTGACGTAAAGCCGCCCCAAACGGCCGTTGGTTAGACCGTTCTGCCGGCGCTTCTTCTGGTAAATGCCGACGGACTAATAAAGCGTATAGCCCCATTAGCGCAGTGATCAACACCGTCATCCGCCAGCCAAATTTTGGCATGACTAAAAATGATAATAGTGACGCCACGATCCAACCAAACGCCCAAAAACTGTCGACCAATACGAGCATCCGTGATCGCTTAGTCCCCGTAAAGTTATCCGCAATGATGGTTGCAGCTACTGGCAACTCACCACCCAGCCCGATTCCCGTGGTAAACCGCACGGCGATAAACCAACCAACACTTGGTGTCACGGTCAATAATAGATTTCCAATCGAAAATAACAGTAACGTCCCGATTAAAACGGGCTTACGACCAACTTTGTCCGCTAAATAGCCACAAACTAAAGCCCCTACCATCATTCCTAGTGACGTTATCGCACTAACGGCCCCCAACTCACCAGCTGTCAGATGCCAGCTCTGCTTAATGACTGGCATAATAAATGATAATAATGCAACGTCCAGCGCATCAAATAACCAGGCTGTCCCAATCAGCATTAAGAGCTTATTGCCCTTCACTTTCATTATTGCAATCCCCCATAAATTGTCCTAAATAACAGCGCTGTTATATTTTAGGTATTTTATACCTTTAAGGTGCAACAAGGTTACCATGTGAACTAATCAACTGTCAACTACCCGTTTTTTAACTGGTAAACTCGCGCTGGCCGCCCAGAACCGCTATGCCGCTCAAACCCGACGGCTTCAAATAAATGCCCATGGGTCTTGCGAAAGTTTGAATTGTCAATTTGATTAACAGACTCCCGCCTTAGAAGCGCGTATAGTTCCCGGGCCTGTTTCAAGGTAAACGCATCCCCCAATACTTTTAAAATCGTTGGTGAATAATCAAGTCGGTTGCGAACGCGCTGCAACGCCGTCCGGATAATTAGTCCGTGATCAGCAGCTAGCATGCCCGTTGTCCATTCCTGCTGATAAAAGTCATCCGGGCTTACTTCATCATCAACCCCAGTAAACGCTAGCTTGCCAGCCACAAGGTCATCTCCTTGTTCCCGTGGTGTGACCGCAAACCACCGAACGTCCTTAGCACCGTAGCCGGGGACTAATTCCGGTTTTACGGGCAAGTAAACCATGTACGTCAATGCAAGCGTACGCTCACCCGGTACACGCGCAACGTTGGTAAAGGTCCCAAGTTGTTCCGGTTTTAGCCGTTTTAACCCTACGCCTAATTTTTCTTTAACTAGTCGTGACGCCGCCATATCAGCACTCTCATCTACTCGCAGTGCCGTCGTCGGTAAGCCCCACTCCCCGGCAAAGGGAGCTGTGCTCCGTTGCAACAATAAGATGAGTAATTGCTTCGTCACCCGATCAAAGCTAAAAATAACGTTTGTAATACTGACCAGTGGCCGTTCGATAACTTGTTTGGTGGTCATCTTAAAGTTCCTCCTACAAAAAGGCCACGACAAATTTGTCGTGGCCGCTCATTTTTTAGTTCATTTGTTGCAACGCTTGAACCATCCAGCCATTAATGGCAGATTTTTCAATAATTGCTTTTTTGATTTCCCAAACGTCCGCTTTAATATAGCGTTGTCGGGCGGCCATGAGCGGGATGTTATGAACAACCTCTTGGCCTTTGTTAATTGTAACGCGCATCACATTACATCCTTTCCTAATGCTCAGGAAATTTGTAAATTATTCTGTGTATTTAATACTGGGGCAAGTATGTGATACTAAAAATATATTTATTCAAAATCCGAGATCCTATTATACTGGCTTGAAGTCAGCATTGCCTCAAACCAAGGTATAACTCTATCATACTCTGACAACAAAAGCGAATATGTTCTCTCTGAATAACAAATTTTATATTTTTTAATCGTCCGAGGTTGTTAGCGTTGTCATTTTTAATGAGGCGCTTTACACTTAAGGTAACTTAGCGAGGAGGGGTTTGCACATGCGCAATTATAAATATTTAGTGTATGGAGGTATTTCGGTTGTTTATCTATTTGCCCTATATGCTTTGTTCCACCTTATTCGTACAGCTTATTTTCTATTCTTTGTTTAGGCACAACCAAAAATCCGGAAGTTAACGTGGCCTCACTTAACAGGCCACATTAATTTCCGGATTTATTTTATTTTTCATATTAAAGTCTAACGGTGCCACAAGTAACGGTCGACCGCTAACGCAACGGCTGCGTTTTCGTGGAGTTGACTGTGTTGGGCCTTTTTTCCGTGGAACACTTTTTCGGTGTAGTTCACATTAGTTCCACGCAATAGCGGCTTGATTGACCGTGCGGAAACGTTTGTCACCAAACTATCCGAGTTCGTGCCATCATCCAGATTGCCGATAATATTTAGCAGGTGGACGTTATGTGGGAAGTTTGTCCGTTTACCAGCCAACAATTGATACGCAGCGTGCACGTCCTTAGGCTGGCCAGAACTTAGAAAGCTATTCTGATTAGCCACGTCATCTTCCCCAACCACACCGTCAAACGGACCGGCAATGGTCACTAATTTATTAATTTTGGGAAAATCACTCGCCTGTTTCGTCATCAATAAATTAACACTCGCAACGCACCCCGCTGAATGCGCAACAATGTTGTACGTCGTAAAGTTTTGTTTTGCTTTAACGGCCGTGATGACCTTTGCAAGCCAGGCGCTTTGCTGATCATACTGTGCCAAATTATTTTGGAAAACGACCTGGATAATCGGATTACGCGTCTTTGCGGTCCAGTTTCCACTCAACGTGACTTGTCCACTAGGGCTGACCGTCGCCACAAACACTTTATGGGCATGTGCGGTCTGTTCCGCGTGCTGGATGAGCGTATTGGTCGAATTAGCACTCCCCTGAAACCCGTGAACGTAAAAAGTTGGTACCCGACTCGTCAACCACGGCGACTGCGCCTTCTTCGTCGGTGCGGTCGATTGCGACGTGGCCGTGTGTTCCGAACGACCACAGCCACTCAATCCAATGACAACCATTAATCCCAATACTAACCATTTCAAAACTCTAACCTTATGCAAAATATTTCGCCTCATTATTTACCAATTGCGCTTGACCGCAACAAGTTCATCTTTTAAATAGGTTGCAGCTAACTGCAAGTAGGTAACGTGCTTCCCTGGTGTCGGTGCGTGTAACAGCCACCCGTCACCAGCGTACATTGCGACGTGATGAATAGCCCCGTTACCGTGATCATGCGCAAAAAAGCAAAGGTCACCGGGTTGGGCGTCAGCTAACTGAATCGTGGTTCCCACTAGCGCCTGGTCACTCGCATCCCGTGGTAACCGTACCCCGATTGCGCGGTGTAAACTGTAGACAAATCCTGAGCAGTCAAACCCGTACGCACTGATACCACCCCACAGATAACGCAAATCTAAAAAGTCCATGCCTAACCGCACCATCTTTGCGCCCGCCGTCAAATGCTGATCAGCGAAAGCAAACTGCGTGGCCCGTTTGGCAACTTTTCCAATTCCGAGTGGCGTTTGAACCAAGTCATAGCGATGGTCCTGACTATCCACTACGGGTAATTCCGTTCCTAACGTTAACAGCCGCAACGTGCTGCCATCTGGATGCAACAGTGGCGTAAACCCGCGTTTAACCGTCACCGTGGTCCCAGTCTGCAAAGGTAACGGCACTAACGAGAGCTGTGCCGCCCAAACCCAACCAGGATACCCCTGCGGATGCCGTGCATCGACTTGGGTTGCAACGTAACCGTATGCCCAGCCATCGACAACCCGATCAACAACAAACGGGTCGTTAAATAGTGCCTGAGTCACCAACCGATTATTCCGCTCTAACGCCACGGTATCCGCATCGCTTAACCGTGTTAACCACGAAGACAAGCCGGCATTGTCTAAGGCCAGTCGATCAATGAACGAGACCCTTGGTTGCCGCCAAACATTAGCGACTGCGGCTAAAATTCGCGCTGTTTGCATATTAATCACCCCACTCTTCTTAAATTTTACCATACCATTACTATACTCTGGAAACACCAGAACAGTATGGTTACTATCCTTTCTTGCCAAACTCAGCTATAAAATTAAAAAACAATGTGAAAGTATGCTATGATACTAATAATTACTTAGGAGGCGTTTTTTAGCATGGATAAAACCGATTTGAAAATTCTGAACGCCTTGCAGGCGGATGCCCGTATTTCGCTAAAGGCGCTGGCTGACCAGTGCTTTATCTCCTCACCAGCAATTTCAGCCCGGATTACGCGGTTAAAAAAGAGCGGGATTATCCGTGACTACCAGGCAAACCTAAACTACGAAAAACTAAATTATCACATCAAGGCTTACATCCAGCTTCAGTTGGAACCGACAGAAAAAGAGCGCTTTTACCCGTTCGTTGCCAGTATCCCCAACATCTTGGAATGTGATTGTGTGACTGGCGAATACTCGCAAATCTTAAAAGTCGTTTTCGAATCCACCCAAGCGTTGGATGAATTCGTTAACCACTTGCAGTCCTTTGGCAAGACCAGCACCCAGATCGTCTTCTCTACAAGCGTTGCAAACCGTGGTTTAACGTTGCCAGTCGATCACGATACCAGCCAAATCAAAGAATAGCCGCGCGTGGCATTGTCCCGTCGCGGTCCTCAAAACAAAAGGACTACTCAGAAAATTAAATTTCTGGGTAGCCCTTTTTCGTTTACGTCACCATCAATTGATAGTCACTGTTTCAATAAATTCATAATTGCTGTCTGGGTCGTTAATTGATGTCTCGTCTTAAACATTTCAAGCGCTGTGCCACAGCCCAACATTAAGGCCACCCCGATTAAATTCAAGATGAGTGGTTGAATCGTTAAAAAATTAGCCATACAAATACTAATTAAAAAGAGAATTGCACCTAAAATCATTCCGGCAGTCAAACTAATAAAGCTGGTTTTTATCTCGAACACTCCCATTTGCGCGACTTATCAAGCAAACCGATTCATAACAAAAATGACGCCCAGTCCTGATAACCACAATGCAAGCAACGGTCCCAGTACTAATGGTCCGAAGCTGTACCAACCCACGATTCCAATAAACAGGATTTCAGCACTATGCACCATCAGTAACAAATCCCGGTAGGCCCGGTAATACCATTGCCCAACTAATCCTAATGCAAACGCAACTAGGATCACCCCATAGAAAAAGCCGTGTACCATGTGACGAACACTCCTTCAACTTGGTTTTAAGAACTGTCCTTATTGTGACAACTTTTGTTAAAACTGGTTATCAATTTAATGTAAAGTTGAAGTTATTTTTGAGTAAACCCCTAAAGTCTGAAAGATAAGTTTTAGAGATTAAGCATTGTTGCACTAATATCTAGACTAATACTAATTAACAACTTGGCATCCATTCCAGTTGCCACCGATGACAGGCAGTTGTGGGACAAAATCACGCCTGAGAAACGTCTTGCCTCCTTGCCCGAAACACTCTTTGAATGACAATTGTCCCCGACCGTAGCCTAAGACCGGAAAATCCCAGTCAAAAGCCGCCATCACGACCGATGCCACCAGTGGCAACCTCCAATCATTCGACAATACTAGCAATAGTAAGGCTGACTTTAGCGCAGTCGGACAGAGTTGGCGTGCTATGTCGGCAAAATTAGCAAGTGGGGTTTAACTGCTAATTTTGCGGGGCGATTCAAAGACGTGGGCTATCGGCTTTGAATCGAGGTTCCAGACCGCACCATGGCTGGAACCGTCCCCCATAGCACCCAACTCTGTCCGGCGGAGCGGCTAATTTATGAATAATTGTGGCATGGCGGTAATTTGTAGTTCTTTCAATCTTTAGTAATAAAAAAGGCAACTGCCAGTTTTCACCGCAGTTGCCCTTAAAAATCCTATTTAGGTTGGGCCTTTAAGCTCAACTTTTCAACGTTTAGTTCTTTATCAACCCAGCCATCTACGAAACTGCTCTCATGGCTAACCAAAATCAGGTTACCATTGAAAGCTTGTAACGCCCGCTTTAGGCCTTCCTTGGTTTCGTCATCCAAATGGTTAGTCGGTTCATCCATAATTAAGAAGTTACTTGGAATCAGTTCCAATAAGGCTAATTTAACCTTCGTCTGTTCCCCACCACTTAATAAGTGCATCGGCTTCATTGCGTTGGCGGCGTTGATCCCACACTTCGCTAATTTAGTCCGAATCGTCTTTGGTAACATCGTCGGGTACTTGTCTTGAATCGTCTGTAACGGTGTTAACTGGGGATTATCCCATTCCAAATCTTGCGTAAAGTAGTTGATTTTAGCCGAAGGTGAGAAATCTGACTTCCCACTGATAGCTGGAATCACACCTAAAATTGACTTAATCAAGGTTGACTTACCAACCCCGTTAAATCCTTTAAAGGCAAGCTTTTCGCCGTTAGTCATCGTAAACGTTACGGGTTCCAGCAACGGCTTACCATAGCCCACAGACAGTTTCGTCACACTGAGCGCATTTTGCGAACCAGTATCCAAATACGGAAAACTGAACGATGCGTGCGCATTTTCTGACGGTGGATCGACCCGGTCCAGATGCGATAGCATCTTTTCACGCGATTTGGCCATCGTCGACTTTGAACCGGCCTTGTTCTTCCGAATAAACTTTTCAGCTTTATCAATGACCACTTGTTGCTTTTCGAAAGCCTTGAGTTGGGCTTCCTTACGCGCTTCTTTTTGGCGCATCGCCGATTTAAAATCACCACGATACTTGATAATTTTTCCAAAAGCGACGTCACAAATACAGTTAGTCACATTTTGTAAGAAGTCATAATCATGGGAGATGACCATAACAGCCCCCTCGAAGCCGTTCAGATAGTCTTCCAACCAATCAATATGTGTCGTATCAAGGTAGTTTGTCGGTTCATCCAAAATAATGACGTCTGGATTTTCCAACAATAACTTGGCCAAAATAATCTTTGACCGTTGCCCACCTGACATTTCACTGATAACGTGGTCGCGACCGATGGCATCTAATCCTAGCCCCGTAATGACCCGTTCCATTTCAGTTTCAATATCATAGAAATTATTAGCTTCGAGGATTTCTTGAATCCGGCCAGCCTTTTCTAACAACTTGTCGTCCATGCTCTCCGCATAGTCGGCGTAATGTTGTTGCATCTTATCATCTAATTCATACAGGCGCTTGAACGCGGTTTTCAAAAAGGCGTACAACGTCATCCCAGCAGGAATATCGGCGTATTGGTCTAAATACCCCGTCCGAATATTACGCTGCCATTTGATTTGCCCAGTCAAAGGTAAAATTTGACCCGTTAAAATCTTGATCAACGTACTCTTTCCGGCCCCGTTTTGCCCCACAATTCCCATGTGGTCAGCCTTTTCTAACGTAAAGTTAGCGTCATCATATAGTTTCCGATCCGCAAAGCTTTGGGATAAGTCGGTTACTTCTAGTAAAGCCATTGTGTTTTCAACCTACACTTTCATTTCTTCACGTGATAAAACAGACCCCGTTATACACGAGGCCTGCATTCACAAAGTTAGTGGGCTTACGCCATCACTAAGTCCTTGTCTAGTTCATATTGCATGTGGAAATACATCCGATCACCAATGGGCTTAATGCCCACAGTTTCATAATGGTAGCGGTTATAGAGCTTCTTCGCCCCTAAGTTAGCCATGTCAACGTTCAAACCAATGCGTTTCATCCCATCGGCCCGTGCATATTTTGGCAAGGCGGCTAATAACTTACCGCCAATTCCGTGACCCTGATAATTCGGGTCAACCGCAATCGAATCCAAGTACCATTCGTGCTCATAACTTTCTGCTTCAGCTTCAAATGCTGAACCAAACGCATCATTGTCCGCAGTGACCCGTGCTAAGACGTCGTCCACTGCGTCCTCATTTTTGTCGGGATAGCCAAACGCGACCCCGACTACTTGACCATCGGCCTCGGCCACCACCGTCGTTGCTTTACCGGACAAATAATCAGGTGTCCGGTAAGCGGCAGTAATGGCCTGCTCTAAGTCAGGTTCAGGTATGTCGTCTAGTTCCTCTAGTTGCATTTCATCAAAGATCATATTAATTAGCGGTGCTATCTGGCCCGCGTCGTCTTGATCGGCTGGTCGAATTGTTATCACGAATAGCCCTCCTTCTTTAGTAATTATTAGATTACTATGAAAGCCCGCACTTGTCAAAATAACCGCCGTCGCGTGGTATACTGATAAACGAAATTATTTTGAAGGGATTTGAGCTTTTGAATATTCGCGACATTGATCACATTACACTAACGGTTACTGATATTGCGCGGTCACTACGCTTTTACCACGAAGTGTTCGACCTACCAATTCTGACTTTTGACGGTGACCGTAAAGCCGTTTTAGTTGGTAAACAAAAAATTAATTTTCAAGTCATTTCAGAGCCCCACGAACCGCTAGCTGCAAAGCCGACTCCCGGCAGTGCCGACCTGTGCCTCATCGCAAAGGACCCCATTGACGCCATCGAACATCACTTAAAGAGCTACCTCGTCGACATTGTGGAAGGTCCCGTCGAACGAACCGGTGCCCACGGTCACTTAACTTCACTATACGTTCGCGACCCAGACAATAACCTGATTGAAATCAGTAACTATCATTAAGATAGCTATATAATAGTAGAAAACGGTTTCTTTAATGGTTTAGTTCTTACCCGCTCGGCGGACAAAACCGGTGTGCTCTGGGGGACGGCTTCAGCCACAGTAAGGTCTGGAGCACACCACTTCGCTAAATACGGATTTGTTATCGTCAGCGCCTACTGGAATAAATTACTTAAAACTAATTTACGATCTTTAAGCGTGCAAAAAAACTGGTACCCCCTTTTTTAAGAGCGGTTACCAGTTTTTTTATTTATACACTTGCTATTATTGTCGGCTAATCGGAGGTTGCCACTGATGGCATCGGTCGTGAAGGTGGCGTTTGGCCAATGATTTTTTTGGCCTTACACCACGGACGGTCTGGGACAATTGCGTCTTTTGCAAATGTTCCAGGCGAGGGGTTAGACCGCTCCTCAGGCTAACCCCGGTCCCACGACCGCATGTCATCAGTGGTAACCGGACTAGCTTTACAAACGACTAATTATTCCGCCGCACCAACCATATCGCCAGCGGTGACTGTTTGATCCCCATTGAGGGATAAGTTCGTCACGTGGTCCATATTAGTTATAACGACCATCATCGTTGTCTTTTTCCCAGCGGCTTTAATCGCTGCTAAATCAACCGTCGCTACGGCTGATCCCGCTGCAATCTGGTCACCTTGTTCAACGTGTAATTCAAACGGTGTCCCGTTCATTTCTACTGTGTTGATACCCATATGCAACAAGATTTCTAACCCCGACGCCGTCTTTAAACCGACCGCGTGCTTCGTTGGAAAAATACTGGTGACTTCACCACTAACTGGTGATACCACTTCTGCATCCGTTGGTTCAACTGCGTAGCCGTCACCCAATAGCTTCTGCGCAAACGTCGAATCGTCCACCGCACTGATTGGCATCAACTGACCCGTTGCGGGTGCGTGCAAGACGGTCGTTACGGGAACACTTGGTGCTTCCGTTGTTTCCGTCTTAGTTGGTGCGACCGTTTCAGCCGTCGGAGTTGCACTTAATTGCCCCGTAAATAGTTGTTGTAAGGCTTCCGCAACAAATTGCACTTCCGTCCCAACCACGATATGAATATTATGCGTATCCAACACGTTTAATCCAGGGACACCCGCTGCTTTGACGGCGTTTTGATCGACCTTAGCCGTATCTTTTAACTGTAATCGCAACCGAGTCGTACAGTGGTTGATAACGTCAATGTTATCCTGACCACCAATCGCTGCAAAAATTTTCTTGGCTTGGCGCTGATACTTGTCGTCATTCTCATCTACGACCACGGCTTCGTCAGCGGTGGCCACAACGTCTTCACGCCCCGGCGTCTTCAAGTTGAACCGCTTGATGGCAAAATCAAACCCGAAGTAATAAATGACCGCCATGACTAACCCTTGCACGATCAACATGTACGGTTGGTTGGCCAGTGGCATCCGGAAACTTAACAAATAATCGACGAGTCCACCACTAAACGAAAAACTAGCTGTCCAGTGCATGAAGGCCGCAAAGCCGGCTGAAACACCCATTAATACCGCGTGAACCAAATATAATGGCCAAGCAACAAACATGAATGAGAATTCCAACGGTTCAGTCACACCGGTAAAGAATGACGCAAACGCGCCGGCCAACATCAGTGAGCCCACTTCTTTTTTGCGTTCGGGCCGTGCATTTCGATAAATTGCGTACGCACCGGCTGGCAACCCAAACATCATCACTGGGAAGAACCCGGCTTCATACATCCCGGTCACGCCCTTAACCCCGTGGCTAGCCCAGAAGTTACCAATATCGTTGATTCCAGCCACGTTAAACCAAAATACGGAGTTTAACGCGTGGTGTAACCCGGTTGGGATCAATAACCGGTTAAAGAACCCGTAAAGTCCCGCACCAACAAAACCAAGTTTTGAGATGCTCGTTGCAAAGGCAACCATGCCATCATAGAAAAACGGCCAAACAAAGTACATTCCTGCGGTAAAGAATAACATGACAAAAGCCGCCATGATTGGCACTAATCGTTTTCCACTAAAAAACGAAATGGCCATGGGGAGCTTAACTTCATGAAATTTATTATACAGGGCCGCGGCAATTAATCCGGCACAGATCCCAACTAGGACGTTACCGTTGATATATTGAAACGCGGTCTTAACGTGACTTGCTTTAATATTAAGTAACGTTGCTAACCCGGCTGGTGCTAACATGGTCGTTGGGACCAAGTATGCAACCAATCCCGCAATTGCGGCCGAGCCATCCTTAGTCGTCGTCATCCCAACGGCTAACCCAACTGCAAACAATAGGGCTAAGTTATTTAAAATTACATTACCGCCTGAAATCATGAAACGTGATAAGATCCACGCCTTCGGTAAGTAGTTACCGAGCCCCACTAAAATCGCTGCCGCTGGTAACGTGGCAATCGGCAACATTAGTGATTGCCCGATTCTTTGAAAATATGTCTTCATACCAATTTCTCCTCGTCATCTTCTATAACACGTTGTAAATCCTATCACAACAAGTCATTTGACGAAAGTAAGATTCTTAGTTTTATGTATAGACCAATTATTAACTAAGCGTTTCCATTCCCATTAAATTAAGTCTTGATTACACTGAAAAAAGTTCTGAAAATTTTCAGAACTTTTTCAAGAATTGCTTATTTAGTTGCTACAGGCTCAGCCGCTTGCTTAAATTGACGTACCGTTTCAGCCAAATGGACTTCATGGGTCACGAACTCATGAACCCGGCAAACGTAATCATGTTCACGACCAATTTTGGCAATGTAACCATTAATATAATCAACTTCGGTTGGCCGCCCCTTCGAAAAGTCTTGATACATTGATGGATAATGATACTTATAAGCGCGACTGACCGTTTCCACCGAGTCGATTTCTTCTTGGCGGGTCTCAATCAACTTAATTCCGGCCCGTTCACAGGCATCGTAAGCCTCATTGAACATCTGTGTCGCCATATCCTTAACACCCGGATAAGTGATAAATTGACCCATTTGAATTTCAAACATCGTACAGAGACTATTCGTCACAGCGTTGAAGACCACTTTAGACAAACACATCCCCATAAAGTTATCCGACCAGACCGGCCCTAATCCCGCCGCTTGAAAGTCTGCCATGACTTGCTTAGTCGTTGCGTTCATTTCCCCAGCGTAATTACTCATATGCATCGTTTCACTACCCACGGGACCCATGAAATCAACTGAACCCGGACCATTCAGAACCGTGGCAATCATCGCCGTCCCACCAATGATGTGGTCCTGTGAAAAATAGTCATTGAGTTTCTCAAAGTGGCCCATCCCGTTCATCGCTGCAAAGACGTACTGATCATCGTGGAACAACGGGGCATCCCGTTTGAGTTCGTCCGCTAACTGCATCTGTTTTTTAAAAACGATCCAGACATCGGGATGCCCATGATATTCTTCAGGGTAATAAATATTAATGGGCACCATGTGCTGATTTGCGTGGTCCCGAGCCACCATGACACCACCTTGCTGCCGGACCTTTTCAATGTTTGGCTGCCACGTCTCGATGAAGTCCACTTCAATCCCTGCATTTTCTTGTAACATGACACCGTACCGATATCCCATAGCGCCCGCACCAATTACACCGTATTTCATATTAAAAGCCACCCTTTCAATCAAACCTATGAATTTTTTATACTATGTGTTAAATCTTGAAACTAATGCTGAAAATCTATGTTAAAACTGCTATGTGTGGTTTAAAAGTCGACAAAAAGCGCCCTTTGGATACAATGATCCAAAGGACGTTTTCACGGGTTACCACCTTTATTCAAATAATGCTCGCGCACTATTTCTCAGCACGTTCAAAACAACTAAACGTGTGCACAATAATGGGTGCTCCCAGCGAACCTCGAAAAATTCGCGCCTACACCTGTACTTTTATCAACTTGACGTGACACCTTCTCATCAATCGGTGCTTTCTGAACACGTCAACCTGACGACTCCTACAAATGCTCCGGCTTCGTTCATCAACTTTTAATGTTCTAACCATAATATTATTAACTAAATAAGTCAACCCACTTTTACAAAAAAGTCGGTTGACCGTTTTTTCTTAATAATAATGAGCTTGATAACTTTAATAAACAGCTAATTAGATTAACTTTCTTAAGCTACCTTACTTGTTGGCCGTTTAACGTCGTCAATAGCGGTTTCCAATCCAACGACCAGATCATGCCCAGCGCATGGTCGCCCGTTAAAACCCCCATCAACGGGCCGATTTCACCCGTTTTGACCCGGACAGCTGGGAACTGGTAGCGGAGTTCGCTCGCCCAGTCCTCAGCAATCTGCTCGTCATTCGCGCTAATCACGTCTAACCGGACTGGCAACTGGCTCGTGATAACAAAGCGACCAAATTGTTCCTGAACGGCCTGCTGCGCATTTTTTAACGTCCGTTCTTTTCCTAAGACCTGGATCTTACCGTGTTCATTGAAACTAATAATCGGTTTATTCCGTAAAACCATCGTTCCGGCCAAACTACTATTATTATAGATCCGGCCATTTTTAACTAAGTGGCGCATGCTATTGACGATCAAGACCGTGGTCGTGGCCGCCCGTAAATGTGTCAGCTGAGCCATAATCTCGTCCATATCATAACCGGCCAACGCCATCGCAGCTGCGAGCTTGACCATGTTAGCCGTTCCAGCACAGGCCGTCCGGGAATCAAAGACTTGAACGTCCAAGTCTTTGACTGAGGGAGCGTAGGCTTTTAAATTATTGACCCAGCCACTAATTCCACTACTTAGCCCAACGACCAGCACCTGATCATAGCCAGCCGCTTTCAGCTGATCAAAAACGACTTGCATTTCCGCCATTGAAATTTGGGAAATCGTTGGAATATCTTTCTCAACTTTTAATAACCGGTAAAATTGATCAGTGGTAATGTCGCTATTCTCGTGATAAACGTGATTCCCAAACATAATGGGATCATTTACCACGGTTATCTTATAATCGGCAGCCGCTTGTGGGGATAAATTCGCGGAACTATCCGTTACTACCGCAATCTTCATTAATTTCACTCCAATTATGCGCACGGAACAACCGGCGCACCCGTTTCTCCGGATGACCCGGACATCCCCGCCACCTTAAAGCGCGACGAGTTTTAACGCCCGAAAAAAAGACGCTCCCATACAGTATACTGTACGAGCGCGTCTTTTTTCAAATGGCAATCCCCGCTTGAACTGGTAACGCTGCCACCCGCTTTGGCCAAACCGCTGATTCGGCGATTGGAATCGCCTTAACGTGAGCCTCAGCCTTTAAATTAGCCAACTGTTCTGGCCACAGGGTGCCAGTTTGATAGCTTTGATTACCAAGCACCTTCAATGTAAACCGTTCCTCGTTGGCGTACCGGGTCAAAATTGGCGCCGGTAAATCACTAAAGATAAGGTACGATTGGGCCAGCCGGTTAAAATGAGTGACCGTCAATTGATGATGATTCCGATTAAACGCAGCGCCCCGAATACCTATCCGGATACGCTGACCGGCCACGACCATATCATTTAAGACACTATTCGCCGTGGCACTGCTCCCAGCACCGGGGCCCGTGTATAAGCTGTCCCCAATGGCTTGACTCGCTATCATGATGCCGTTTTGAACGCCACCGACTTGGCTTAGGGCTTGGTCCTGACTCACCGCAACCGGCGCCACCCGACAATATAAGCGCTGCCCGTGCTGCTGCGCCTGTGCCAGCAATTTAATCTGCCAACCGTTGACGGCCGCTTGGCGACACTGTGCCGCCGTCACGTCAGTAATCCCAACTGGCCGTACTTGTTCGACAGTTAGTCCCTGACCAAACGCAAACCGGCTTAAAATAATCAGCTTATAGGCGGCATCAATCCCCTGTACATCGTGAGTAGGATCTGCTTCCGCATAGCCTAACCGTTGCGCTGCTGCCAATGCTTCAGCGTACGACTGCCCCGTTTGCGTCATCGCACTCAAAATGTAATTAGCCGTCCCGTTGATAATTCCAGTAACTGATTGAACCGTGTCAGTCGCGTAACTGTCGGTCAGCGTCCGTAAGATTGGAATTCCACCAGCCACACTGGCCTCATAAAATAGATCACAGCGCCGTTGTTGGGCTAAGGCCACCAACTGATCACCCGCCGTGGCAATCAAGTCCTTATTAGCCGTTACAACCGATTTACCATGTTGTAACGCATTAATGATGGCGGCCTTGGCCGTTGCCACCGTGCCCATCACTTCGACAACCAGTTGAATCTCAGGGTCCGTCACAACCGCGTCAATCGAATCCGTTAGCCGCGTACCCACTGGTAAAACGACTTTACGGGGCGCATTCAAATGGTTCACGGCAACCGCTGCTAGTTGAAAACGCACCCCCTGCATTTGTTCAATTTTAGTTGCCGCTTCCCGTAACCGTTCCACCACACCACTACCGACAGTGCCTAACCCTAACATGCCCACTTTGATTGTCGTTACCATTCTTAATCACGCTCCTATAATTCGTCCATTTGCCAGTGTTAGTTTCAAGTGAATCGTTAAACCAGTCCCACTTTGGCTAAATCCAAGGTGGCCAACCAGTTTTGATACAGTTGCCGGCTTGCATCTGGCCAACTGTAATCAACCGCGATCAACGTCGATTCTTTAAAATAATGCTGTGGTAAGTTAATCGCCAAGTGTTTGCGGCGGTCCCGAAAATATTCATTGGCCAGCGTTGCCGCTTCATATTCCGGATGACCAGTTACGTAGACGGCCCGTTGACGGGGCGCGCTTAACACTAACGGGCCCACTTGCGCGTTGGCCGCTACCACGTGTAAATCCGCCGGTAATGCTTCTGGCAAAACAAGTTGCGTATGCCGTGACTGAGGCATTTTCAGAGCCCCATCTGTGCTTAGCCCCCGCGTCAGCCGTGATGTTTCGTCAATGGCAGTCGCGGTGTAAATGCCAAAAATCTTTTCCGGCACTTCCTGTTTTTGAACGTTAAAGGCTGCGTACAGTCCCGCTTGGGCGGCCCAACATTCGAATAACGTCTGAGTGACGTGTCGTTGCGCCCAACTGATAATTGCTAAAAACTCATCCCAATAGTCGACCGCTTCAAAATCTAACTGTTCAACCGGCGCACCGGTGACGATCAGGCCATCAAAATGGCGGTCAATAACTTGATTTAACGAGACGTAATTGGCAGCCACGACGGCTTTTGGCAAACTTTTAAAGTGGTGACTAACCGGATACATAAACGTCACGGCCACGTCTTGTTCTACCGCCGCAAGCCGTTGTAAAAACTGCCGCTCCGTGTCCTGTTTATTGGGCATCAAGTTCAAAATTAAGATTTGTAGCGGTTCGTTGACCACCGCGTTATCCCATTGTCCTTGCGCCTTTAATAATCCATTTACTGCTGTGACTGCCATGTTGATCTTCCTCTCTTCTTTAGAACGCAAAAAAGCTTTCGTCCATTAGCTTCATATACTGAAACTAACGGACGAAAGCTTTCGCGTTACCACCGTTATTCATCGTCATCTCACAATGACAACCTCGACAAGTACCCACTGGATACTCCGCAATATATCGGTTGCCACCGCACCCGTAGCCTTACGACCCGGGTCATGACTCCAAGCTCATCTTCACCGTGCTACCGATTACTTCTCTCACCAAACTGAAGCTCTCTGAAAATCGTTCGCACCGTTACTCTTCTCTTCAACGTCTTAATGTTTTTTAATTTAAAGTTAATCTAACACCAGGATGCGTGCCTGTCAACTTTCTGCTCTAAATTTTTCTCAATCCACCTATTTAGTCCGAAAGTTAACTAATTATGACTAAATACTTTCTAAAGAATGAAAGACCTAAAATCACCGTAAGTTATCCGCTCCGTCGGGGAGCATTGGGTGCTATGGGGGATGGTCCCAGCCATGATTCGGTCTGGGACCTCAATTCAAAGCCGACAGCCCACGTCTTTGAATTGCCCCGCAAGATTGGCGCAAAGAACGTCCGCCAATCTTACCGACACAGCACACCAACGCTCCCCGCCTCCGCTCAAATTCGCTTTAACATTATTGATTCAAAAATTCATTAAATCATCGGAGGTTGGCGCTGATAGCATCGGTCGTGATGGTGGTGTTGAATCGGCGGTTTTTCTGCCGATTTTACACCACGGACGGTCCGGGGCAATTGCGCATCTTGCAACTGTCCCGGGCGAGGATTAAGACCGCTCCTCAGGCTTAATCCGGTCCCACGACCGCATGTTATCAGCGCCAACCGGACTAGATTCAATAAGCGAATGGTTTTGATTATCAACCTTAATTATTCTATTAGCATCATCCATTCACATTATTTTTTAATTATTTTCAAATTTATCTTATTAGGTAATTTCACTAGCTACATCAAGGATTCGCGTCTCAAATTTCTGACTAATTTATAAGAATTCTGTGAACAATTTCAGAAAAAGCCTTGACACGCTTTTTTCCTTTGCCTATACTAAACTCAATTAATAAACGAAAGCGAGGAACCAAGGATGACAAAGTTAGTGCTCAACTTGAACAGTTCATGGCAAAGCCGGCCGTTCAGATTGTAATTCCGTTGCACGGATACAATCTGGCAAACAGTTTGTATCTGTGCCGGCTTAACTTTGATATCCAAAGGAGTCTGCATGGGTTTTAGACACAGCAGGCTTCGGTTCCCTAAAGGGCAAACCAGGCTTACTGGTTTGCCCTTTTTTTGACGACTTTGCCCGAATCAGTTCATTCATTCTAAATTATTTTGAGGTGACAATATTGAAACGTATGATTGCATTTATTAGTGCCCTAATCGTTTTTCTAGGCGTCGCGTTCTTCGTGACCGGCAACAAAAAAACAACTAGCGCTCAAAGTACATCTGATAAGATTCCAACCGTCGGCATCTTACAGCTCCAGACCCACCCCGCACTTGACGCGATTCATCGCGGCGTGATTGCTGGCTTAAAGGAATACGGTTACGTCCCGGGTAAGACCGTTAAGATCGACTATCAAAACGCCCAGGGTGACCAAAGCAACTTAAAGACGATGAGTCAAAAGTTCACCAACGAAAACGCTGCGGAAACGATTGGGATTGCCACACCGGCCGCCCAAGCCTTGGCAACCGCGGCTAATAAGGAAACACCAGTTATCCTTGCTGGCATCACCGATCCATCTGGGAGTGGCCTAATCAAAAGTGACCAACATCCCGGTGCCAACATTACTGGGACTTCGGGTGAATCACCATTAAAATCCCATCTCGACTTGCTTAAACAATTAGTGCCAAAAGCCAAGACCATCGGAATTATCTATACGACTTCCGATCACGGTGGTGAATACAACGCGAAGAAGTTTGCCCGGATCTGTAAACAAGCTGGTGTGAAATACAAGCTCTACACCATCGCTAACACCAACGACATGCAACAGGTTGCCGAAACCATGGCTTCACAAGTAGACGCCGTTTACGCCCCACAAGATAACGGGGTCGCCAGTGCGATGAAGACCTTAGTCTCCGTGACAAACAAAGCGAACGTTCCCGTCATCCCAGCAGTTGATACTATGGTTAAAGCTGGGGGCCTCGCTACCCTCTCCGTTGACCAGTACCAATTAGGGAAACTCTCCGGCGAAATGGCCGCCCAAGTTTTAAAGGGCAAGTCTCCTAGCAACTATGCCATTAAGATTATTTCTAAAGGTAAAATGACATTAAACCTATCCGCTGCCAAGAAATTAGGTATCAAATTCCCAGCCAGCGTGCTGAAGGAAGCCAAAACGAAAGGGGTTATTTACAAATGAGTATGATCGTATCTAGTATCGGCCAGGGCCTCTTATGGGCTACCTTAGGCGTCGCATTATTCTTAACTTTTCGAATCTTAGATTTCCCTGATATGACCGTTGAAGGCACGTTCCCACTCGGTGCCGCCACCGCCGTCATGGCAATCAGTCACGGCATGGGGCCACTTACCGCTTCGCTCCTCGCTTTTGTGGCCGGCGCCGTCACCGGACTCGTTACCGGTTTGTTATACACCAAGGGTAAGGTTCCCATCCTATTAGCCGGAATCCTTGTCATGACCGCTTGTCTCTCCATTAACTTACGGATCATGGGTGGCAGTTCGAACGTTTCACTATTAGGAAAAACAACTTTATTCTCCAATCATTTTCTCGCAACGTTACCAAAATACTTTGACAGTGTCTTCGTTGGATTAGTCGTAATTTCCGTCATTACAATTTTACTGATGGTCTTCTTACAAACGAACTTAGGCCAAGCCTTCATCGTCACTGGTGACAACCGTGAAATGGCCCGCTCAATCGGGATCAATACCGATAACATGACGATCATGGGACTAATGGTTTCTAACGGAATCATTGGTTTAGGCGGCGCTTTGATCGCCCAAAACAACGGTTACGCCGATGTCAGCATGGGCATTGGGATCATCGTTATCGCGTTAGCTTCAATTATCATTGGCGAAGTCGTCTTTGGTGAATTGACGTTAAACCAACGTTTAATTGCCGTGACCTTAGGGAGTATCCTCTACCAATTCGTCCGGTTACTCGTCCTTCAACTTGGATTCAACACCAACGACATGAACCTGTTATCCGCCTTGATTTTGGCCATTTGCTTGATGTTGCCACAATTCAGTAAAGCATTACATCTAAACCACGTTTTGAAGAGAGGAGTCGCCCGTTATGACGAAAACTAATCAACCCTTACTTGCATTAAACGACATCGTTACGAAGGTCAACGCCGGCACCCCTAACGAAGTGATGATTTTAAAACACCTCAACTTGAACATTTACGACGGCGACTTCATTACCGTTCTCGGTTCCAACGGTGCGGGTAAATCGACCCTCTTCAATACGATCAGTGGTGAGCTCCCCGTCACCGACGGTCAAATCAAGCTACGCGACCGCGACATTACCCACCTTTCCGTTGAAAAACGGACGGCCTTCTTAGCCCGGGTCTTCCAAGACCCCAAGATGGGGACCGCTCCACGAATGACAGTCGCTGAAAACCTCTTGTTAGCCAACCAACGTGGCAAACGCCGCACCTTGCGCTTACGCCGATTAAATCAGCACATGGCCCACTTCAAGGAACTGACGGCTTCCATGGATAATAACGGTTTATCCGACCGGCTCAATACCGCCACAGAAAATCTTTCCGGTGGTCAACGCCAAGCCTTGAGTTTCTTAATGGCGACGGAACAACGGCCCGACTTATTACTACTCGATGAACATACGGCCGCCCTCGATCCTAAAACCAGCGAACAACTGATGGTGCAAACCAATCAGCGGGTCACTCAAGAAAAATTGACTTGCTTGATGATCACCCACCACTTAGACGACGCTTTAAAGTATGGCAACCGCCTCATCGTCTTGGATCAGGGTCAAATTAAGTACGACGTTCGTGACGAAGAAAAAGCCCAACTCACGAAGGAACAACTCCTAAGCTTTTTCGATACGATCGAATAATTTAGGTACGACAATTTAAAAATCTCCTTAAGCCAATCACTACGGCTTAAGGAGATTTTTTGTTTTTAGACTTTCACTAACTAAAGATTGAAAGTGTTAGAACTAGTTCAAGCGTTGTCATGGCACTGCTTATCATTAGAAGATTAATATTTTCGGCGCTTCGCCGGCAGAATCAGTGGGCCGTGGGGTCGGCTACAGACAAAGGACGGTCTTCCGCCTCGCTTGAAAGCCTCAAAGAACGAGTCTTTCAAGTCGCCCCGCACTGTAACCTGGCAAAAAAACGCCAGCTAACAGTGCCGACACGGCCCGCTGGTTCTGCCGGCTACGCTAAGATTGCTTTAAAATAAACCGGTTAAGTTTGTCAACACCCTCAACATAGCTGGAGGTTGTCTATGATAAATGTGGCGTTAATCGGATGCTCGGGGGTTGCCAGTAGCTGATTTTTATTGGTTTAGATACTGATACAACAGTATTTAATCCTTAAATTTAACTTTCAACCTTTAACACTACAAACTAAAATCTCCTTAAGCTAATCACTATGGCTTAAGGAGATTTTTTCATCTAAGGTGGAAAGTCGAGTTTAAGAATTAACTACTTGTAAACCAGTCCGGTTATTTGCTGGTAATAACAATAGTAAGACTGTTTTGAGCGCAGTCGGGCAGAGTTGGTGTGCTGTGTCGGCAAGATTGGCGGGCGAATTTTACGCCAATCTTGCGGGGCACTTCAAAGACGTGGGTTATCGGCTTTGAAGTGAGGGCCCAGACCGTCTTTTGGCTGGGGCCGTCCCCCATAGCACACCAGCTCTACCAGACGGAGCGGATCATTTAGGAATAGTTATCATCACGGTGTTAATAGCAACTTTAGATTTTTAACCTTTTACTTTTCAGATTTAACTACTCTAAATTAGTAAATAGATTCCCCCGTAATTAATTATGTAACCGTTTTGTTTGCTAGTCCACCGAGGTAGTGTTATATTCAATTTAGAATAGTTCTAAACTAAAATTGGAGGTTCGTCTATAATGAAAGTTATTGTCGTTGGTTCTTCACATGGTGGTTATGAAACAGTTCGTGGTATTTTGGCTGCTCAGCCGGATACCGAGATTCAGTGGTACGAAAAGGGCGACTTTTTGTCCTTCCTATCCTGTGGGATGCAACTCTACCTTGTAGGCGTCGTAAAAGACGTTAATAAAGTGAGCTACGCTACCCCTGAAGGTATGCAAGCTCAGGGCGTTCACGTTTTCCTCAACTCAGAAATTGCTAAAGTTCAACCTGATCAACATACGGTGCACGTTATTGATCACGCTAGCGGTCAGGAACGTGACGAAAGCTATGACAAGTTAGTCTTAAGTGTCGGCGCCGTCCCATTTGACCTGCCCGTTCCCGGACACGACCTTCAAAACGTCTACGCGATGCGGGGCCGTGATTGGGCAATGAAACTGAAAGCCAAGACCGTCGATCCAACCGTTAAAAACGTGGTTGTCATCGGCTCCGGTTACATCGGTATCGAAGCGGCCGAAGTCTTTGCGAAAGCTGGTATGCACGTCACGGTTATCGACCTCTTGCCACGCTTGCTCAGCCTCTACTTGGACCAAGAATTTACTGACATTTTGACGAAAACAATGACGGCACACGGTATCTATCCCGCCGTTGGTCAAGGTATCAAGTCGTTTGAAGGTCAGGACGGTCACGTCACCAAAGTCGTTACTGACCAAGGCGAATACCCAGCCGACTTAGTTGTTTCAGCCGCTGGAATTCAGCCAGCTACCGGTTTCTTAAAGGACGTTGTTGACTTAGATGACCACGGACTGATCAAAATTAACGATCACCTGCAAACGAGCGAACCAGACATTTACGCCGTTGGGGATGCGACCTTAGTGCCATTCGCCCCAACTGGTAAGGACAACCGGATTGCCTTAGCAACGGTTGCTCGTCGCCAAGGTCGGATTGCCGCACAAAACTTATTAGGCGGCGATTTCCCAATGGTACCTGTTTCGGGTTCATCGGCCCTCTCCGTTTTTGACTATCACTTTGCCTCAACCGGGATCAAGGAAGGGACTAGTGATAAGTTAGGCGTCAAGAGTGCTTCAGTATTAGTGACCGACACCATTCGGCCGAAGTTCGTTCCGGAATCGGACGGTAATACTAAAGTTTGGTTCAAGTTGACCTTTGACCCAGAAGACGGTCGGGTCCTCGGCGCACAAATCATGTCAAAGGCTGACGTAACGGCAAATATCAACGCCATTTCCGTCGCCATTCAAGCGAACATGACCGTGGCCGACCTCGCCTACGCCGACTTCTTCTTCCAGCCTGGCTTCGACCGGCCTTGGAACATCATTAACGTGGCCGCACAAAAAGCGCTCGTTGATTTGAAATAGTTTAATTTAACCGTAAAATGCGTGGTTACCCCTGACAACAACTGTCAGTCGGTAGCCACGCATTTATTTTTAATCATCAAAAATTGGAAAATTCTAAACTCGTAGTTAATAAATATTAATTAATCCCTGAGTTCCCTGGTCTCCCAGTCCCTTCACGTCGACCATGACTTCGTAAAGACGTTTTGCTTGGGCCGTTGCAACTAAGTCTAAGCCCATGGCATCCGCCTCGCTCAACGCGATTCTCAAATCTTTCAAGAAGTGGCGCGCAAAGAACCCCGGCGTGTAGTCATCCTTCAAGATTCGGGGCACGTAGTTTTCCATACTCCAGTTGTCAGCACCACCGCTAGATAAGGTCGCTAATACCTTCTGTGGGTCCAAACCAGCAGCCTTCGTGTAAAGTAACATTTCGGTTAACCCCGTCATCGTACCAGCAATCATAATTTGATTGGCCATTTTGGCGTGTTGGCCCGTGCCAGCGGCCCCAAAATGATTGACCTTGTGCCCGATAACGTTAAACAACGGCAACATGGCTTGGTAAGTTGCCGTGTCCCCACCGACCATGATCGTTAGCGTGGCGTTCTTGGCGCCAATGTCACCACCCGATACCGGTGCATCCAACGCGTGCATGCCGTGCGCCGTGGCGTAAGCGGCAATCTTTGCCGCCAGCTTAGGCTGACTCGTTGTCATGTCGACGACCGTCTTGCCTTTTACTAAACCGGCAAAAATCCCCGTTTCACCAAAGTAGACTTCTTCGACGTCTTTCGGAAAACCAACCATGGTAAAGACTACGTCACTTTGCTGCGCAACTTCGGCTGGCGAAGCGGCCCAAACTGCCCCTTGTGCCACCAAGTTGTCGGTCTTACGCTTGGTTCGGTTATAAACGACCAACTGATGGCCCGCAGCCATCAAATTTTGAACCATTGCGGCGCCCATGACGCCGGTCCCAATCCAACCAATTTTCATCTTTAACATCCCTTTCTAAACCACCGTTCGCGCATCTTCAACTGACTTGCCGCCGACGCCAAACGTGCACGACCATCGTCACGACAAATGCCACTAATACAATGCCGCCAAACGCACTGGCAGGAATTTCAATTCCAATGGCCGGAATCGACAGGAATAATTTAATCGCAATGATGACAATTAAACAATACGCCATCGTTTCCAGCTCCGGAATCTTGCGCATTAGTCGCATGATGACCTCGGCAATGCCCCGCATGCAGGCAATCCCAATCATCCCACCAATGAGGACAATGACCGGGTTATCCGAGATAGCAAGTGACGCTAACACTGAATCAATCGAAAAAATAATGTCCATCATTTCAATTTGTAACACCACCGACCAAAAACGACTAAGACCTAAGAAGCGGCGCTGATGACGTTGCTTTTTAGGCCGCACCTCCCCTGGCTTGGGTTGTGTAAAGAAACGATAAACTAAATATAAAAGGTACCCGGCACCCAAAACTTTGATTTCCCAAAAACCAATTAGGTAGGTGCCGATGCCAATAATCAAAAAACGAAACAGATACGCGCCCCATAAACCATAGAATAATGATTTTTCACGTTCTTGCAAATTATCTAGACTCTGTGTTTGCGCTGCTAACACGACGGCATTATCAACCGATAGTAGGCACTCAATCACAGCCAACGATAGGATAATTAACCAATCCTTGGCCGACGTGATCACGCTGCCCCAATTAGCAACACTAAAGAAGGGTTCGTATAATTGTTCCAGTAAATGTAACACGCAACAACCTCTTTCTGTTTGTAATAATTACTCTCTTCTAGTATACCTGTTATATTGTGACCTGAAATAATCAAACGGGACTTTATGTAAATAATAGTCTACGAATTAAATTTAAACGAGGTGGTACTTCATGGAAATTGGTCCGTTATCTGAATGGGTTGGTGCGTTAGCAGAATTGATTGCGGTGGCCGTCGCACTATTTTTGCCCTACTACACCGCACGTAAAAACCGCCGGCAACGGTTACGTCGCTACCAACACATCGTCGAACAATCCTTGAAACTTGCGGCGACCAACCAGCTAACCGAAGACTTTCGTGATTTTCAATCGTTCGTCAAAATCACGCTTCAACTAGATATGGATGATACGGCCGTCGAAATTTTGGAGATTGGTCAGTCCCTAGTTATCACGGTCAACGGGGCGACCACCCTCGATACGGCTCAATTAAAAACCGTCGATGAGCTTCAACAGCAATTAAGGGCAATTAAAATATAGCCAATCTCAGTACAAATTAAACGGTGTTTAAGGAATGAATCAGCTTCATTTCTTAAACACCGTTTTGATTTGAATTTATTAGATTAATCCTGTGCATTTGCTTCTACTAGTGTCTTAATCACCTTTGCTGGTACACCCGCAACCAACATGTTAGCGGGAACGTCGTGTGTCACCACCGCACCGGCAGCCACCACCACGTTGTCGCCAATCGTGACCCCGGGCGTAATCGTGACTTTACCACCAATCCAAACATCATTACCAATTGTCACTGGGCTGCCCTTTGCTAGCGACGCTCGCCGTCCCTGTGCCGTTAAAGGATGGTTCACCGTATAAATATCGACGTTAGGGCCAATCATGACATTGTCGCCAATCGTGACCGGCGCAATATCCAAAACAGTCAGATTATAATTACTCAAGAAGTTATCACCTACGTGAATATTGCGCCCGTTATCACAATTGAAATTGGCCTGAACCGAAACGTTTTGACCACATGATCCAAAAATCTCCCTGATTTTGCCATTTTGAGCTTCAGGATCACTGGCCGCAATCGCGTTAAATTCCTGGCATAACTTTGCGGCCCGGGCTTTTTGTGCGACTACCTCAGCCGCCTTAAAGTTATACCAGTCACCGGCTTCTAATTTATCTAATTCTGACATATTGAGTCCTCCTAACCATTTTATGCTTTTAGCATAACAGTTAGTGTCCACTCTAAGTCAAGCCTAACGTTTAAATTCCGTCATCAACCGGCGTAGTTCAGCGTTATCTTCCGCCGTCCCAATCGTCAATCGTAGCCATCCGGGGCGTAATCCCGTCCGTAATAAATACCCATTTTGGCGTAAATATTCAGCTAATTTATCAGCTTGCGGGTCCGCAAAGAAAATAAAGTTTGCGGCGGACTCGTCAAACTGGTAACCGTTAGCCTCAAAATAAGCCTGCCACCGCTTGCGTTCGACCGCGTTCTTGGCGACGGTTTTCTTCACAAAGTCTTGGTCAGCCAAAGCGGCAACCGCCGCTACCTGCGTCAACGAATTTACATTATAGGGCAACCGCACCGCCTGCATCGTTGGCGCATATTTAGGCGCAAACACCGCGTACCCGATTCGAAAGTTCGCCAGCCCGTATGCTTTGGAGAAGGTCCGCATCACAACGACATTCTCATACTTGGCCGGTAGCTGCATCGCCGTCGTTTCTGCCGCATCCGGCACAAAGTCCAAGTAAGCTTCGTCAATTAGCACCATGGTCGTCGCAGGCACTTGGCGAATAAACGCCTCGATTGCTGACAAAGATTCCACCGTTCCGGTCGGATTATTCGGGTTGCAGAGCCAGACCATTTTAACGGCCGGAGTCAGTGCACTCGCTAACCCGGCAAAGTCAACGTGGTCATTTGCAAGCGTCGGGACCGTTACGAGCTCGGCACCCTCAATGGCCGCGTGCAGCCCATACTCTGAAAACGTCGGCCCCGAAACGAGGACTTGGTCACCCGGTTCCAAAAATGTCCGTGACACCATCACGATCATTTCATCTAGCCCAACACTAAAAACGAGCTGGTCCGGGGCTACCCGTTCCCGTTTTGCAACGGCAGCGCGGAGTACCCGCGCTTCTGCGTCCGGATAACGATTTGCTTGGTCAAAAGACCAGTTCTTAACCGCCCGTTCAACGGCAGGTGACGTTCCGTACGGATTTTCGTTAGCCGAGAGTCGAACTAACTTTTTTACGCCCAGCTCCCGTTGTAATTCAGCGAGCGGCTTTTCCGGGACGTAAGGTTGTAATTGTCGAATGCTTGCTTTCATACGCGCATCCCCTATAAATTATTGATTTCTGGACGATCCTTGTAGTCACTCATCTTGCCTTCACGCTTAGCCAACTCCGCTTTGATTTGGTCAAAGCTGACGCCGCGTTCAACTAGCAACACGAGTACGTGATAAAACAAGTCCGCCGTTTCGTAGACCAGCTCATCATCCCCGGGATTCTTGGCCGCCACAACGACTTCGGTCGATTCTTCACCCACCTTTTTCAAAATTTTATCCAAGCCCTTAGTAAATAAGTAATCCGTATACGATCCCGCTTTAGGGTTTTGTTTCCGTTCAGCAATCATTTGATAAAGTTCTTCCATATTTTGCATATTTAAGTCCCACTTTCTATTTAATCGTGTTAAAAAAGCAACTGCGGTGGCCCGTGTGACAAGCCGGGCCGTGCGGATGAACCGCAATTAACAAGGTGTCCTGGTCACAATCCAACTGGATGCTGACAACATCTTGTAAATTGCCACTCGTTGCACCCTTGTGCCATAGCTCTTGCCGCGACCGGGACCAAAACCACGTCTGACCCGACGCCAACGTCCGCCGGTAGCTTTCCGCGTTCATCCACGCCACCATTAGAACGTCCTTAGTTTCTGCATCAGTGACGACGGTCGTCACTAAGCCACCACCCTTTTCAAAGTCTGGTTTCATCGTACGACCACCCCTTGCTGTCTCAACGTCTGTTTAACGTCACCAATCGTCAGTTCACCATAGTGGAACACGGAAGCGGCGAGGGCCCCGTCAACCGGCGTATTCTTGAAAACAGAGACGAAGTCTGCGACCTGACCAGCCCCACCGGAAGCAATCACGGGGACGGGAACGGCCGCACTGATTTGCT
This sequence comes from uncultured Lactobacillus sp., assembly GCA_937916845.1. Lineage (GTDB taxonomy): Bacteria > Bacillota > Bacilli > Lactobacillales > Lactobacillaceae > Lactiplantibacillus > Lactiplantibacillus paraxiangfangensis. Next base: position 30,365 of record CALFSK010000049.1, read on the forward strand.
GATATAGCCGTTCGTCAAAACCCGCCTTAGTACCGTCCCGGTCCATACTGGTGACGAGCAATTCGCCGGCACCTAAGGCCACCGCGCGTTTTGCCCAGTCGATTGCGTCAAGATCCGTTGCTTGCCGACCGCCATGCGTGTACACCCGGTACATTGGACTAGTGGCATCCCACGCCGTATCAATGGCGACGACGATGCACTGGTTGCCAAATTTACGAGCGCCCGCTTGAATCATCGCCGGGTTGGCCACGGCCGCCGAGTTGATCGCCGTTTTATCCGCGCCAGCGCGTAGCATCCTTTGCATATCCGCAACGCTACTAATGCCGCCGCCAATCGTCAGGGGCATGAAAACCTGTGCCGAGACCTTTTCGACCATGGTCGCCATCGTTTGGCGGTGTTCATTCGTCGCCGCAATGTCTAAAAAGACTAACTCATCCGCGCCCTGTTGCTGATAAGCACTAGCAATGGCGACGGGATCACCCACATCGGTCAAATGCACGAAGTTGACCCCTTTTTTGACGCGGCCATCAGCAACGTCTAAACAGGGAATAATCCGTTTTGCAATCATCCGTCCACCTCCGCTAACGCTGGCAACGTCACCTTACCGGCCGCCAACGCCTTGCCGATAATCACATCCTGAAACCCGCTTGCTTGTAGCAACTGGACGTCACTTAAATTACGGACGCCCCCACTCGCAATCAGATTAGCTTCGGGACACTTTTCTTTTAGCTGTAAGTACAGCCCAATATTAGGCCCTCGGAGCGTACCGTCACGTTCAACGTCCGTCACGATAAAGTGCCGGGCGCCCGCTTGAATCATGGCCCGCATGAGTTGACTCATTTTAGTTTGGGACTGTTCAAGCCACCCATTAATGGCGACGTAGCCATCCTGACCGTCAATTCCAATGACAATCCGTTCCGCACCATACTCAGCTAAAAGCCGTTTTACTAGTGCCGGCTGGGTTAACGCCACTGAACCCAAGATCAACCGGTCAATGCCGAGTGTTAAGTAACGTTGTGCAAGTTCAAAACTCCGAATCCCACCGCCAAGTTCCATCAGACCCGTAAAGGCCTTCCGAATGGCTGCAATCGTGGCGTAGTTTTGGGGTTGGCCATCCTTAGCGCCGTCTAAATCAACTACGTGTAACTGTTGAATCCCCGCGGCGTTAACGGCACGCGCCTGCGCAACGGGATCGGCGTTGACGACCGTGGTCTGATCAAAGTCACCCTGATAAAGGCGTACACTCTGACCGGCTTTTAAATCAATTGCTGGAAAAATCATTCGCACTCACCATTTCCTTAAAAGCGGCTAACTGCGCTAAGCCCACCCGGCCGCTTTTTTCCGGGTGAAACTGCATCCCAATGACGTTACCTGCCTGTACGATACTCGGGACCGTTACCCCGTGTTCAACGGTCGCCACGATTTCATCTCCTGGGCACACCGCGTAATACGAGTGAACAAAGTAGGTAAACGCCGTATCGATACTCGCAAAGGGGCTAGTTGCTTGTCGGAGCACGTTTTGATTCCAGCCCATTTGGGGCACCTTTACTTCGGGACTCGCCGGCAGTGCGGCAACGTGACCTTGTAGTAGCCCTAACCCGGCATGTTCACCATACTCACTGCTACTTTCAAATAGCAGCTGCATGCCTAAACAGATGCCGAGCAACGGTTTGCCTTGCCGCCCGAGTTGTTGCAGCACGTCCACTAGTTGGCGGGAACGGAGCGCATCCATGGCGGCGGCGAAGGCCCCGACCCCCGGTAAAATCACGGCGTCCGCGTTTGCCAAAGTTTGCGGATCAGCCGTCAAGCACGTTGGAACATTTAAATAAGTAAACGCTTTTTGTAAATTGCGTGTATTCCCGGTGTCATAATCCACAATCGCAAACATTTAAATCACGCCCTTAGTTGAGTTGACGCCAATAATATCGGGATTAATGGTCACGGCATCCCGCATTGCCCGACCAAACGCCTTAAATAAGCTTTCAACTTTGTGGTGGGTATTGCGCCCGTATAAGATCCGGGCGTGCAAGTTCATCTCAGCCGCAAAGGCACACGCCTGAAAGAAATCTTCCACCGTTTCGGTATCCAAGCCGCCCAAGCGGGGATTCGTCAATTCGGCGTCAAAAACCAAGTATGACCGGCCGCTTAAGTCAACGCTCACTTGGCCTAACGTTTCATCCATTGGGACAAATTCAGTGCCGTAGCGTTCAATGCCAGCTTTATCGCCAAGCGCCTGTTTGAAACATTCGCCCAGTACAATGCCCGTATCCTCAGTCGTGTGGTGTGGATCCACGTCCAAGTCACCGTGACACTTGACAATCAGCCCAAAGCGTCCGTGCTTCGCAAAGAGGTTCAGCATGTGGTTCAAAAACCCAATGCCCGTATCAATTTCAATGCCGCTCTGTTCATCCAAGTTCAAACTAATTTCACTTTGAGTCTCTTTAGTGCCCCGTTTAATCGTTGCTTGTCGCATATCGGTTCCTCCCTTAAAAAACTAGTCGTAGTAAGTATCGAAGCGGGATTCAATGGCCCGCGCGTGGCCTTCCAATCCTTCGACCCGCGCTAGTGTCGTAATCGCGGACGCTTCCCGGGCTAACGCATCCTTGGTGTACTGAATAAAGGACGTCCGCTTAACGAAGTCGTAGACCCCGAGTGGTGAAGAAAAGCGCGCCGTCCCACTCGTTGGCAAAATGTGGTTGGGACCCGCAACGTAATCGCCCAAGGGTTCCGAAGCGTATTTGCCTAAAAAGACGGAACCCGCATTGCGAATTAAGTTCAGGTACTGCGTTGGGTCACGCAGCTGGATCTCCAAGTGTTCTGGCGCCACCGTGTTCATTAAGTCAAACATGTCTTCGACTTGGTCGACCACCGCAATGAACCCTTTTTCATTGACCGCCTGCGTGGCGATTTCAGTTCTGGGGAGGACTTTCAGCTGAGACGTCACGTTGTCACTGACCGCCTGCGCCAACTTTTGACTATCGGTAATTAAGATTGGCCGGGCCCGACGATCATGTTCCGCTTGACTCAATAAGTCGGCCGCAAGTTGCCGGGGATCCGCACTGTCATCCGCAATAATCCCGATTTCAGAAGGTCCAGCTACCATATCGATGGCTACTTGCCCAAAGACTTGCTTCTTAGCGGTTGCCACGTAGATATTCCCCGGACCAATGATCTTATCGACCGCTGGAATGGATTCGGTACCGTACGCTAAGGCGGCAATGGCCTGAGCGCCCCCGACTTGATAAATCGCATCGACGCCCGCTAACTTGGCGGCGGCCAAAACCGCCGGATTAATCCCGTCTTTTTGTGGTGGCGTGACCATGATTACCTGGTCAACACCCGCAATCTTGGCTGGCAACGCACTCATCAACAGTGTGGACGGGTAAGCCGCGGTCCCACCCGGAACGTATAACCCGACCCGTTTCAGGGGTAATAGCTTTTGCCCCCGTAGCACGCCCGGTTGCTCCGCATCGATGAACCCCGTCGCCTTTTCCTTTTCGTGAAAGCTCGTAATGTTGCGCTTGGCGAGTTGTAAAGCTGCTTTGACGTCCGGCGCCAAGTTCGCATAAGCGTCATCGATAACCGCGGCGTCCAGTTTAAATTGCTTTGGCGCCACCCCATCAAACTTAGCTTCATATTGCCGAAGCGCCGCATCCCCGTTTTGAATCACATCGGTAATGATGTCACGAACCGTTGCTTCCACTTTTAAATCGGTCAGTTGCTGAGTCTTGGTTTGAACTAGTTTTTTTAAGTTGCTCAGATTTTCATTAATAATTTTCATTTTGAAAACTCCTTTGATGGCTGCGTAATGACGGCCGCTAATCGGTCAACCAGGTCATAAATGGCTTGCTGATGTTGTTTTAACGCTAAGCGGTTCACAACTAGCCGGGTCGAAACCGGCTGTAAATAATCGTAAATTTGAAGTTGGTTTTCTCGTAGCGTCGTGCCCGTTTCCGTAATGTCCACGATGGCATCCGCTAACCCGGTCAACGGCGCAAGCTCGACCGAACCTTCGATCTTAATGATCTCAACGTCTTGGCCCAACTGGTCGAAGTAGCGTTGCGTAATGCGGGGATACTTGGTACCGATGATTTTGCGCTGTGGCGCCCGGGGGTCAAAATCACTCGTGGATGCGAGGACAAATTGACAAACCCCGACGCCTAAATCTAACAATTCGTATTGGGTACTCTGCCGCTCCGTTAAAATATCGCTACCGACGATGCCAATGTCAGCTGCCCCCCGTTCAAGGAAGGTCGTCACGTCCGGTCCCTTTGCCAAAATAAACTCGTACGGTTGGGTTTCTGAATCGAAAATCAAACGTCGCTGTTTATTGCGTACCAGGGAACAATCCACCCCCGCCGTTTCTAACAACGGTAAAACTTGCTGTTCAACGCGCCCCTTGGTCAGGGCAATCTTAATTCGCTCACTCATTGTCAACGCCTCCCGTTAAATCAATCAACTGTGCCCCTAACCGTTGTGCTTCAGCTCGCGCACCGGCCAAATCAGACGCTAAACTCAACGTCGCATTAGCTTGCTTTGCCAAGTAGGCTTCCGCTTCCGGCCACTGACTCGTGTTGAAATAAATCAGTTTCTGAGGACCTAATACTGAGGGCTGGGCAGCCAGCGTGGTTAACAGATCCACGTTAATGCCCATACCAACGGCCGGTTCGGACTCGGCTTGAAAATTAGCTAGCAGCTGATCGTAACGCCCGCCACTGAATAGGTAGCCCGCGCCCGCCTGGGAATAACCCCGAAACGTCAAGCCGGTGTAATACTTCTGTGGCGCCTGACTACTCAGATCCAACGACACCGCCTGGTCAGGCATCGTGGTTTTCATCCACGTTACTACCCGCCGCAACCGTTTCAAGCTCGGTTGAACGTTTTCTGGTAGTGGTGCCGCAGCTAATTGCGCTAAAACTTGGTCCGGCCGGCCAAACAAACGTGGCCAATCTTGTAGAAATGGGTAAATGGCTTGATCCTGATACGCCGCAATCAAAGCTTGATACTGTGGCACCCGCTTATTGAACAAAGCGGTTAAGATGGCCGCTTGGGTTTGACCGTCGCTTGTTAAGCTGGCCACCACGCGTTGGGCAAACTGCGCGTCACCTAACTCAATTTCAACATCATCCGCGATCAATTCCTGGCTGAGTTGTTGCGCAATCGTCAAACATTCAAATTCAGCCTTGATCGTGTCGTACCCAATCAATTCCACCCCGGCTTGCGTGACCTGGTTGTAAGACCCTGAAAGTTGGCGGCTGACCCGGAAAATGTCGCCGACGTAACTAAACTTGCAAGGTAACGAAACGTTCGTTGCACTGATAAAGCGTGCAATTGGTAAAGTTAAATCCGGACGTAAGACTAAGGTCTGCCCCGCATCGCCAAGCAAGCGGTAGAGTTGATAATTGCCTTTTTGGTAAGGATCAAAGACCGCTTCATTTTCTAGTAACGGTGTTGCAATTGGCGCCAGCCCCCGCTGCTTAAAATGGGCTTGAATCACCGTGATCAGTTGTTGCTTCCGCTGTGCCCACTGCCCAAATTCGTCGCGAGTTCCTAATGGTAATAAGTGTTGTAACATGCTAACGCCTCCTTAAATTGCGCTGTTAAATCAAAAAACGCCCTTTTAGCAAATTTGCTAAAAGGACGTTTACACGTGGTTCCACCTTAATTCGTCATCAGCTCACACTGATAACCTCATGTTGACCGAAGTCAACTTGGATAACGAATCCAATTCGGCTGGAGCTAATGAAACTGGTTCACCCCAGCAGTTCATAGATGTGATTCGTTAATCATGTCTGTTCGGTTCGCAGCTACCCGAGCTCTCTGGATTGAGGGATGATTAATTACTTTTTCTAATCACGACTGTTTTATTAAAATTTGATTAGCTATTTAATTTAAAACTCATTCTAATGACTAATATGGCATCTGTCAACCATTAATTAATTTTTTTATCAGATGGTACCCGCGACCGACGCTCTTAATGTCATGCGCATCGGACCCGTAAACCAGCGGAATGCCTAACTTTTGTGCTCGTTTCAAGATTTGATTTCCCGGGTAAAAATCATTACATTCTGGTTTATACAGCCCAGCAAGGTTCAGATCTAATTCACGGTCCTGCTGCTTGATTCGGGCTAACGCTTGATCGACTAGGGCCAAGTTAGCTAAGTCTAACGGTGCGGTCAGCCCAAAGTAGTCTTGATACTTTCGGACGAGACTCATATGCCCAATTCGTTGAGGCGTATACGGTCCGAAGTCCGCTTGTACTGAACTTAATACCGTCCGGTAATACTGTTTAAAGAGCCGTTGCGGGTCCTCAAACCACTGTGAAAAGCCGGCTTGAAAGTCCGCTGTCGATAGATCGATACACCAAAAGTGACCCTGAGCCCCCCGCATAAAGTGCACCGACAAAATGTTTTCTTGCGTTTGAGCGCCATATTGCGTTAAGAACTGCTTCGTCCACGCTTCGTAACCCGGTAAAAAGTCAACTTCAAAGCCAATTGAAATGTCGATTTGATTGGCATACTTAGCTTGCAAACCACGTGCTAAGTCCAAGTATTCGTCGACTTGGTCTACCCGTAAAGAAGCTTCGGTATACCCCACCGGATCACCGGCCAATTCCGTTTGAAACTCGGGCGGCAACGGCGCGTGTTCGGTTATACAATAGCGTTGAAATCCCATCCGAATCGCCCGTTGAACCATCTTTTCAGTTGATTCACCACTACCATGGGGACAAAGTTCCGTATGGGTGTGTCCGTCTACTAGCATCTTCTCATCGCCTTTTAATATTTTAATCATATTCAAACATAGTTTAACAGCTAATACAAGTCGTACCAGCATCGCCTGTGACGCTAGACCGCACTTTTATACTGGTTCTGCTTGACGGAGCGCTAAATTTAATCTTTCCCCATGAAACCTTAGAACAAAAAAAGCTAGCCTTACAGTAAATGACTTACTGAAGACTAGCTAAAAATTGATTCTTTATTTACTTAGCCAAGTTCGAATACTTGGCCAACTTTCATGGTTAATAATCATCCGTGGTAACTGATTCATACTAGTTTGGTCGGTAACGATCCCCACGTTTAACGTGGCAATTCCAGACGTCAAACCTTGACGACTTAAGAACCGGTTGATGCGATCAGGGCCACTACCATACGGATACGCAAACATGTCGGCATTAATCCCCATGTGTTGCTTCATTTCCCGCTTACTCGTGGCAAAGTCTTGCGTAAAGCGGTGGTATTCCTTCGGTTGATCAAAAATTGGGTTAAACTTTTTCGTTAAGTAGTGCATATCATGGGTGTGTAACCCTAATGTCATTAGATCACCGGCCTGTTTTTTGGCCCCTCTAATCTGTGACCAAGTGGCTAACTGGGTCCCTTCACGGTAACGCCCCGTATTCCCCGTAATAATGAACACCGTAAATGGCAAGTGGTACTTTTTCATCGTTGGTAGCGCGTTATCGATCATTGTTCGGTCAATATCATCAAAAGTTAGGACCACGTACTTCCCTTTGATCGGTTTGTGGCTAGCTTTCATGCGCGCCATTTCCGCACTAGAAATCACTTTGACGTGGTGCTTGTGCAAGTAGGTCATTTGACTCGCAAACTGGTCAGCTGGCACGTCAAAATCATGTAACTGTGAATTACTGGATAACACCCGGGAAATATCAACCCCCGGCGTATTTTTCAAGATCCGGTGATAGCAAAACACAATAATCCCGTTTTTGTTCTTGGCGTCGTCAGCTGGTAACGCATAGTTGGTGTCTTTTTCACGGTTAAATTCAAAATTCTTTTGCACCGTGAAGCCCATGCCCACAACGATTAAAATAGCGACGGCCCAAATTAATAGTTTACGCCTGCTTCTTTTCACTGTTTGTCCGCCCCCGTAATTTTCTTAAGCGCATTGCTGCGTATAGGCCAACCACCAGTGAAACTAGCGCGATAATGCCAATCACAATGCCATATAACTTATAGTCAAGGTTTAATAACAAATAAAAACTAACTAACGAGTCGCTGTAAATGTGCAGGATAAAACTGATGTTTACCACAATCACAAAGGCCACGAACAACCATAGTGCAATTAAAATCAAGCTTCGACCAATGGTCCGCGGACGACTCGTTTTCTTACGAATAATATAATGTCTTCTTTGTCCTGGTTGCATTACTTCAACCCCCGATCAGGACTTGTCCAAGTACCAATCCGGTCCGGATCCAAGATAAATGAAATGATGGCTGCAATACAGCTAATCAAATTGATCATCCAGTAGTACAAAATATAGATTGGCACTAATAAGAAATCACGCCACTGTAGATAAGCCGCAGCTTGTGATGCCCGGAAACCAATCGCAAATTGTGTAAAACTAATGATCAAAAGAATCAGTAAAATATCCCCATCCAATTGAACCGTATGGACAAATGCCAAGTTTAAGACCCATGAAACCAAGCTTAGCGCGGTACAAATCGCCCACACGTTACTGATAACCGTTTCTGATAATAGGGCCCGCTTACTGAGTGACCCGTGCATGAGAATATCCCAATTCCCCGCTAACACTTCTAGACCGCCCCGTGACCAGCGTTGGCGTTGCCGGATGAGGTTTCGAATTGATTCGGGCACAAGAATCCAGCAAATTGCCCGTGGTTCATAGCGCACTTGCCAGTTATGCCGATACATCCGCCAGGTAATGTCGATGTCTTCAGTCATGACGGCTGCGTTCCAGCCCCCTACTGATTCCAGTGCTCCACGCCGAAACGCCACGATCACACCCGAAACCGTCGTAATTCGCCCAGCCAAAAAGGCCTGCGCTTTTTTAATAATGTCGATCACACCGATATATTCCAATAATTGGAGCCGGCCTAGGATGGTCGTTCGGTTACGAACAACCGGCTTCCCCGCAACGGCGCCAATGTGCGGATTACTGTTGAGCGTTTTGACTAACTCCGTCAACGACTGGTAATCCAAGATGGAATCTGAATCAATTCCTAAGATATACTCACCCGTTGCAACCTTTAGTCCCTGGTTAAGCGCGTTCGCTTTCCCTTGATTGACCTCAATTGGCACAATCTTAATCGTGATTTTATCTTGATAAGCTTTTTGTAACTCGTACATCATCGCAAGCGTCTGGTCGTCACTCTTATCATCAATTAAAATCACTTCAAAATGATGATAGTGTAACGAAGCAATTGAAGCGACCGCTCCCTTCAGCGTGTCCTCTTCATTATGTGCTGGTACCAAAATGGAAACGAGCGGCGACGTTGCCACCGTTAGTTTCTCCCGCTGCTCAGAGCGTTGTAAGCGTCCAAAATAAAGACACCCAATGATCCAAATCGCTGCTACTAAAATTGGATACCCAATCACAAAGTCGTTCATGACGTTTATAACCCACATGTATAAAAAACTCCTTTAATCCATTAACCCCGTTGTGTCCAAAGAAACGAAACGCAATTCTGAAATATTAAACAAATTATTTTAACACGATAAACTTAGTTAACCGGTTGAACGACATAAATCATTAATTTAACGTCATAATCGTTGCAATTAAAATTCCATTGGGGCGTTTTGTGTCCCACCACGTTCTCTAAGCTTTCCCTAATTTATTAATGTCAGTCACAAAAATAGCCGTACTAATGATATGCTCAAATTAATCACGTGACAACATTTCCATAATTTTTAAAGCTAAGTTATCCTCATTATTTTAAAGGAAGTCATTATGCACGAACTCATCTTAAAACTTTATCAGCTCGCACTTTCCAGCCATATCCTCAGCACACTGCTTGAACCCGTTCACATCGTGATCCTACTCTTACCGGTAGCCACACTTGCATTAGCAATTATTATTTTGACGGGTCAGTTGCGGTTAAGAACGACGTTAACGACCCGGAATCTCATCAGTACCTATTCTTTTATCTGGTACATCGCCGTCGCCTACCTGCTGATTATCTTGCCGTTGCCGACCCGTTCTTCGGTCGCTGCACTAACCACGGCATCGTATAATCTGCACCCCTTCTACTTTCTTGAGCAGCTGAAGTTACTGACACCATTTCAACTACACGACACCAGTACTTGGGTTAGCGCCTTTACTTCGTCCACTTTCTTTCAACCATTTTTCAACATCTTGCTCTTTATGCCAATCGGGGCTTATTTAAAATGGCGCCACCACTGGTCATTAGGTCTGATTACTTTGATTAGTTTTACGCTATCGCTCTTTTTTGAAACGACCCAATTGACCGGGCTGTACGGCTACTATTCCCGTGCCTACCGGATGTTTGACGTGGATGACCTGCTCATGAACACTTTGGGTGGCATCGTTGGTGCCGTCGGGCTTGTTTTCATTCCACAGCGGTGGCGCAATCAGGATCATTCGCCGGTGCTGAACTGGCAAAATCACCCCATCAACTGGCGCCGAATCGGGGCACTTTTAGTTGACTGGCTCTTAATTGCCGGTTTCGACGGCGTCTACTTTGTCCTAGTGAAACACTACGGCTGGCAGCTCCCACATGATTTTCGCTGGTTATACATTGCCAATATCTTAGTATTTTTCATTTTGCCCGCACTCCTTACCGGGAAAACCATTGGGGGACGATTGTTTAATAGTCGGATTCAATCCCAAGCTGGGCACCGCGCCAACTTCTTTCAAATTCTCATTCATTACGGGGGGCTCTACTTCGTTGGGCTGCCACTGTTATTCTTAGACTTATGGCTCTTTAATCGCCTTGGCAACGTTCCTACGCCGTCCCTGACCCGGTTAGACATTTACCTGGTCCTTGTTTCACTATTACTCTTAATAATCAGTTACGACTTATTGCTAGCGCTGTTTAATCGTCAACACCGATTGTGGTGTGAACAACTCAGTCACACACTCATTGTCTAGGGGCCCGTTCTTACGGCGATTACAAAAATCTACCTTTACGTTAACCGGTTACTCGTGTTAAATTGAGAGTAAATCAAACTTCTGGAAGTTAAAACTATGATAAAAGTACAAGAATTAAGCGACGATTTTCGGTGGGTCGCGGTTAATAACTATACTGATAACGACTATCGTCAACTAATCAACGATGAGCACGTCACCGATGAAATGCTAGGCTACGCCACCGACCAACACGAACGTGGTCGGTTAGAATATGATTCTAAAAGTGCCATCACGACAATTATTTTCGACGTTGTCACCAACAACGAAGATGAGGGGACTTATACGGCTCAAGTCAGCTTCATGCTGATTGACCACACCCTCCTCTCCTTTACGACTGCGAATACCAGCTTCGTCGAAGACATGATTGCGGATGAGATCGATGCCGATTGGGAACACGTCTTGCATCCGTTCGACTACATCTTCGAAGTTCTCTACAAATTGTCACGGCAATACTTTTCTGCCATTAATCAAATCAATAAAGAGCGCCAAAACATTCAAACTAAAATGAAAAAGCAAATTCAACGATCCGTTATTTTGCAGTTGATGGATTTGGAAACGACCTTGGTTTACTTTTTAACTTCCCTAAAAAGTAATAACGACTTATTGCAATCGCTCAAGCGGTTCGCCCCCGTTAAATTTTCAACTTCGCAGAAAGAACGGCTCGACGATATCATTGTTGAAGCCCAGCAAGGGTTGGAAATGGCTAACATTGCGTCAGACATTATCGGACGGGTTTCCAACGCCTATTCCAACATTTTGGATAACAGTTTGAACAATACCATGTGGTTGTTGACCATTTTCTCAATCGTCCTAACCATGCCGAACATTGTCTTTGGCTTCTTCGGGCAAAACGTTGATCTCCCGTTTATGAAGAATCCGTTTGGTTGGGAAATCACCGTGATCATTGCAATTGGGCTATGTGTTTTGACCATCTGGTTACTGCGGCGTAATTCGTTTCGTAAATGACTCTCAATACCATTAAAAGGCCTTGCTACCAACAATTCGTTGATAACAAGGCCTTTTGTATTTAAGCAGTTAAAAAATCTAAAATTGCGATCAACACCATAATAGTGGCGATGGTTATTCCTAAATTGGCCGCTTCGTCGGACAGCCTTGGTGTGTTATGGAGGGACGGTCCCAGCCACGGTGCGGTCTGTGCCCTCGATTCAGAGCCGACAACCCACGTCTCTGAATCGCCCCGCAAGATTGGCAACCTGCCAATCTTGCCGACACAGCACACCAAGGCTGTCCGACTGCGCTCAAAATAGATTTACTATTATGATTACTGTAGAATCATCGGTGGCAATCAGAATAGCTAACAAGTAGCCAATCCGTATCAATTAATTGAACGGCTGATATTGGAAAACAATTCGGTCCGTTCGTGGTTGTCCCGGACGCAAGACGATGTCACCAAACCCAACATGGTTGATGGCATCCGGAAGGGTCTGTGCTTCAACCGCGACCGCGTTATAGTCACCCCGCTGCTCCGCTGCGCTATCGAACGGATTGGCAGTAAAAATTACTAAGCCGTTCCGGTTTGAAAACACTTTGACTTGGTGACTGCCGTTTGCATCCCCCAAGATGGCAATGGGTTGCCGCTCATCCGGCCGGACAACAAACGTCTCATCAATTTCCTTTTTAGCTGTCATATTGACGACGTCGTCTACGGCCACTTTCAACAACCGTGGCCGGTTAAAATCAAAGGCAGTTCCCCTAACGGCAACCATTTCACCCGTGGGGACCTTTTGTGCGTCACAGACTAACCGTTGTTGACTATTAACTTGAAGTGATTGCTGAGCCAACGTGCGGCGATCAGTTGTCGTATTCCAGTAAACATGACTAGTTGGATTAAATAGCGTGGGCGCATCAGTCTCCCCTGTAAATTGAATCGTGACCCGATTATGGTTATCCAAGCTGAACTTAATTGTGACATCCAAATTACCGGGATACTGGTCGGTCGTACTCAAGATATGCTTGGACAAGGTCACACTCACCATCTCATTTTCTTGCTCAAGTTTTCCGTCAAAATTAAGGGTGTTAAACCCGTGTGCCCCACCATGAATAGAGAAACCCGTGCGATTCATATCGACGTGATAAGTTTTCTGATCAATTTTGAATTTTGCACCACTAAGTCGTCCCGCAACGCGCCCAATTGACTGTCCTACACAATAACCTACGCGCTGATAATCGGCAATTGAATCTAGTCCCCAAATCAACGGTACTTTTCGCCCTTTTTCATAAACGTTAAATGCCTGCCAAATCCCGCCATAGCTTAGAACTGAAATTTCAGTTTTCAAGTCATTCGTTAACGTGTATTGTGTCACTGGCTCACCAGCAATGGCTTCCACAACCCTTTGCTCCGTCTTCAATCTTCATCACTCCTTAAATGTCCTAATGATTTTTCAAAAAAAGAAACCAATCACGTCATCGGCAACTGGTTTCTAAATTTACTTGATTACTTATCTTAATTCTCGCCCACTTCATCTTGGTAAGCCGTATATGCCTGCGTCAACCAATCTGTCGGCAACTCTTTTGTCGTAATCAAATACTTGTAGTCATACAAATTAGGTAGAAAAGGTAACTTGAGAAAAGTTTTTGCAAACGCATTGGCCGCAATCTCACTTGTCCGTAAGATTGTCCCGTAGCGTTGCCAACCAAATACTTTCGTTAATTTTACCTTGGCAAGCTGTTCGTTAACGGGCGTGGCTTTTTCCATTTCCCAATAGTGAAAAAACTCATGTGCTAAGTGAATCTTCAACGCTTGATCATAAGATAAACCACCTGAACGCGCCAAATTTTCAATCGATTCTTTGTAATAAGTCACTTTTTCTGTATGGTCAGGCCCCTCTTCGAACTGTGCCCGTAGTTTAGTTTTAAAGAGCTGACCGGATTTTTCGACCTTAACAATTTTAATATTTGCCTGCTCATATAAACGGGTAATTGATGCCGTCGGTACTTGCAAAGCAGCTTTCTGGCCAATTTCCAGTGCCTGGGTAATATAACTTCTACGTGCTTCAGGGGGAATCTTATTAAACAGTAAATCCTGTTTAAGCTCTAAATATCCCAAAAATTCATCTGAATAGGCCATTAGTTCCTCCTAAAGTTAAGCTATTTATAGGCAACGGCGATGAGGTGATCATCATCCTTTACCATTTCCAACTCTACATCAACAATTGACATTAATTGCTCAATCGTCTGCATCCCCGTTAAGTCTAGCATCTTTTCTTTATAGAATAAGAAGACTTTTGGGATGGTCGCATTGGCGTCCGAGTAGGTCGTGTGGTCATCAATAAATGGGACTAGTGCATCATCGACTTCGTTCTTCTTACAGTGCAACGTAAACGTGTTCTTCTGTTTAAAACGAATCACGCCTTCACGGTCAATGACACAGCTATCGGTCTTTTTACGCTTAAAGAACAACATCCCACTAACAGTCGTTGCGTTTAGCAGTTTCCAACGTCCTGTTTCACTATCTAAACCAACACTATTGATATCAGCGCCCAGTGCATTAGCTGCTAATTCACGGTACTGTTGTTCATCCAAAGCCGTTTCACTGAAGTTCTTTTGCCGCAGTTCAGTTGCACCAGTTGCTACCGCCCGTACAACGTTATGCTGTGCATCAATTTCAATGTTTACATCAACGGTATCTTCATTGGCACCAGATTGGGTAATCTTTTCGATAACATCCGCCCGAATTTGCTTAATATCTTGATCGGTTGGGTTAGTCAATGACCGTTCGATCTGTTCACGCACCATTGCTAATGCGACCCCAATCGTTGAGATGTAAGGCGCATTTTTTGCAATTTTGAATTCATTTTTAAATGCTTCTGCTAATGGCGGCGTCACAATCGACGCACTCCCCCCGCCACCAATAAAGGTCACCATGTGAGGGTCAAGATCATAATCAGCAATCAAATCCTGAATAGTTGGCGATAACTTGGCAATGGCCCGGTCAACAACTTGACGAGCCGCTTCCTTGCCCGTGATTCCTAAATGTTGACCTAATGCTTCCCAGGCAATCGCATTACTTTCATCAATACCATGTGCGTAATCTTCATCCGGTACATAGCCTAATAAATTAGCCGCACCAGCAAGGGTGTACGAATACACACCCTCATCCGTTTTAACAACGGCGTATTCCGCCGGGTCACTTGGACGTGGTGAAACGTATTCCACCGTCGGATGACTAAACTTATCAGCCGGTGTAAAGCATTCATAGTCTAAATTCGCAATGTGAGCACTCCGCGGACCAACATCCACAATTTTGCCGTCAGTAATTCGAACCATACTACCACCAGCGACACCTAGCGTCCGCACGTCTAGTGAACGCAGATAAGTCTTATGTCCACCGACCTGTGCGTATTTGATCATGACTTTCCCATTTTTAATAACGGAAATGTCCACACTGGTCCCACCGACTTCGAAGAAGATCCCGTCACTCACTTTTTCGTACATCAGTGCACCGGCAACCCCCGCTGCTAATCCTGAAAGCATCGTCAAGATTGGCCGTTTACGAACTTCATTGATACTCATGACACCGCCATCACAACGCATGATCATCAAGTTACTTTTAATGTTTGTGTCAACGACCGCTTGTTCCGTCATGTTAGCAGTTTGCATCATCTTAGGAATCAACGAGGCGTTGATAACCGCCGTCCTTGTCCGCATTTTCAGTCCGTATAATTCTGAGATTTCATGTCCACCAGTGGCGTACAAGCCCTTTTTTTGTGCAACATCGATTACCGCTAATTCATTAGTTGGGTCATCGACACTGTACGCTTCACTCGCCACCATAACTTCACAATTGTCTTTCTTTAAATCATCAATCGTGTCCGAAACAAGTTGTTCTGTCAACTTGCCAGAATCAAGGAACCGACTCTCCGTTTTGAGAAACTTTTTAGGTGCTAATTCGATTGGTGGCACCTTAGTTTCTTTTTGGGCACCTTTACCATCTAATCCAGTTCCCATACCGATAATTCCTACACTCGCAACGTCCCCTTCCAACAATGCGTTGGTAGCTTGGGTCGTCCCATGAGCAATAAAAACAACGTCTTCAGGTGCAATATGCCCTTTTTCTAGAAGCTCCTTAATAATTCGGACAATCCCAACGGCCACACCTTCTTCGTGTGTCGTCGGAATTTTAATTTTGTTAACGATTTCATAAGTCTCATCATCAATGGCAACGGCATCTGTAAACGTCCCACCAACATCAATTCCAATTCTAACTTTTCTACCCATCAAGATCACCCTTTACTAATAAAGCATAAATGACGCAACAATCAATCCAACAAAGGTTGAAGCTGCTAACCAGAACAACGTTTTCTTCAAAATATCATTGACATCCGTCTTGGTAAAATCAGCGACCCAGACGTTTTGTGAGTTAGTTGGATCACAAACTGCTTGAACGTTACTGTCTAAACGTAAGGCAACCATTGCGGCAATTGGATTCATTCCACCGGCAACTAGTAAAGTTAAGATTCCTGAACCTAATCCCCAAACGTTTAATGGTCCACGGTAAATGGCTAATGGTGATAACAATCCAAAAATCAGAATAAACATCAATTGATTTTGTGGCACGATTAATTGAATAGCTGGCTTTAAGATAGCGGCAACTTGAGGCGCCATGACACTATTCAATAACATCCCAATTCCCATCATCAAACCAATCGCACCCGCAACATCTTGAATCCCTTCAACAGCGGCACTGCTGACAACGTGAACTGGTTTTTTCGGTGTGCTCAAAATTAACGCTGCAATAATCCCGATAATAATAGAAATAACTAATGGCATCTTAAATGCAAACACGAGAACAACCGGAACGATTGGTGCAATTAAAGCAATCGAACGAACTTGCTTTGAGCCACCGCCCATGTTACCGTTTGGCATTGCCCATGCACGGCGTTTTTTTCCGGAAAACTTAACGAAGAAGACAATCATTAAAATAGCAACGATGATGAGTGGAATCCCACAAATCCAAGACCATTTAGTAACCGTTGCGAGTGGTAATTTCAGAACATCAATATAAACTGCTAAAGTTGAAACTGAGAAAGTAACCCCAATCCCGTTTGCTAGTAATAGGATAATCCCTGCAAGCGTAGGTGTTAGCCCTGCTGAAATCATAATTGGAATAATAATGGTCCCAACTAAGATGACCATTCCTAAACCATTACTTGCGGCAAAGATAATAGAACAAACTGCTAGAAATCCTAATGAAATTGCTAATGTTCGATCACCAGCCAATTCTGCGGCTTTTTTGATAATCGCTTCCGTAACACCAATTTTACTCAAAACTTTCCCAAAAATTGACCCAAAGATCAAACCTGAAATAGCCGTGGACATTCGCATTGATCCGAGTTCCAACACATCTTTGGCAATGGTATATATTTTTTCATCGCCTGAAATAACTGGGACTCCAGCAATCAGTGCCATAATAATTGCCATGATTGGCAAGGCGAGCAAAGTCGGTAATTTTCTGGCCATCATCAACGCAACCATGATGGCAAACACGGCAAGAATGCCGATAACTTGTACAGTTTCCATAGTACCCTCCAAAAAATTTATTTTTCGATATAACTGCCTTGTGCAATTAACGTTGTTTGTAATTCTTCCGTATCAATCTTCTGAACAGATTGCCCATGTTGAACAGCTTGAGCAGCCGCAGTTCCACAAGCTTGGCCTAACGCCGTCATCGTTGGTGTGGTTCGAATCGCTGCTTGAGCCTCAAAACTTGCGGAAACACACCGTCCCGTCACTAATAAGTTGTTAAATTCATTAGTCACCATAATTTCATAGGGAATCTGGTAATAACTGTCCATGACTTTACGATCAAAAGTCTGACTAGTCATCTCACTGGCCGTCTTGGCGTGTACAGATGAGGTTCCTTCCCCTTTAGGATTATGAATATCAATCGGATAACCATTATGTGCAATCGTCGAAGTAAACTTCTTACTTTGAAGAACGTCATCCCCGGTCAAAACGTAGCGTCCTTTAATTTGCCGCGAGCCCCGAATTCCCACACTTGGTCCAGAATAGGCAATCTTAGCATTTTGGAAGCCTGGAATATGATGAACTAAAAATTGATATAATTCCTGACACTGTTTCCGGCCAACCATTTCTGCATGCGTTAAACTCTTGGCATCAACCCCATTTTCATTAATAATACGGGTCGTATTTAAAATAAATTCGCCAGGATTATTCGTTTCAAAGAAGAGAATGTCCTCACGGGGAATTGAAATCTCGCCGTTTGCTTTAGCCTTTTTGAATTCATCGTTGAACCCGATAAAGGACAAATTGTGCACGTGTTTCATGACTCTCAAATCACGATTAAGTCGTGGAAAGCGTGCCGGATCTTTTAGAACCGTCGCCCGGAGTTGCTCAGTATCAACGCCATAAATTTTCAAATTCATTGTTAATGGTTGCGCTGCGTGGTCACTCTCACGACCATACTGGAATGGGACACCGCTCATGGTCGCCAAGTCGGCATCCCCAGTCGCATCAATAAACACATCCGCAGTAATTGCTGATACACCATCTTTATTGGTTACGTATAGTTTGGTAATTTCATTATCTTGTTGCTCCGAACCCGTTAGGTAGGAGTGAAATAAAACGTCACATCCTGCTTCCGTCACCATTTGATCCAAAACATATTTCAAACCTTCAGCATCAAACGGTGTCACGTAAGAAATATAGTTTGTTGAATCTAGCACATGTCCCGGTGAATAATGTCCTGCAACCAAGCGATCAACGATCTCTTGACCGATACCTTTGATTACCTGCTTCTCACCTGCAAAAAACGTCATCATGGGACCAACTCCCATGGCGGTTAATGACCCGCCAAAGTAGCCGTGCTGATCAATAATTAATACTTTCGCACCATTGCGTGCAGCGGAAATTGCTGCACAGACGCCGGATACACCACCACCCATAACAACAACGTTATAGTGGCTTTCTTCTTTATTAATCTTAAGCATCGCTGAGCCTCCAAAGTTTGATTGTGTTAGCGCTTTCACAATCTTAATATACAACACTTTCAATTTATGTCAACGTTTTTGAATATTTTTTTTAGTTTTTCTGACAGTTTCTGATTTTTCGAGAACTTTTTACAAACATCCTCGATTGAGATTGCCCCTGTTTAGGAGTACAATATGTAAGATAAACGCCGGTATAAAGGGAATTTTAAAATATCTCATCAACAATTAAGGGAATGAATACGATGCAATCTGCAGTAATTATGAAAATCTTGTCGTTGCAATCGAGTTTCACTGTCAGCGAGAATGACATTGCGCAGTTTGTGACACGTGAACCCGAGTCCGTTATTACGAGTACCATTACGGAATTAGCTAAAAAAATCAATACATCCGAAGCAAGTATTAATCGTTTTTGTAAAAAAATCGGTTATAAGGGATTTAATAGCTTTAAAGTCGCTTTAGCACAAAGTAACTTTCAACGTGAACAAACCACGCAATCCGCAACTCATGAAAGCAACACGATTGAAGAGATGTCGAGCGATTACCGTTCAATGATTATGAACACCTCTGCCATGTTAGAAATGAACACCATTCAAAAAGCAACTAAGCTCATCAAAGCCGCCACCGTGGTTCACGTGATTGCACTCTACACCACGTCTTTTGTGGCGCAGGAATTTTCGTTTAAACTACGGCAACTAGGTATGAACGTCAGAGTTTATACGGAAATGCTTGAAGTCCAACTTGGTATGGCTAACATGGATAAGAACTCCATTGTCATTGCAATCGTGCCATCAGTGGCCAGTCGCGACGTGATTTCATTCATTACGACCGCTAAGGAACACAATGCAAACGTTGTATTGATTTCCGGTAACGATAGTACGGAAGTCAATGACTCCGTCGACGTAAAGCTCATCGTGCCTGATCATATGTTGGCGCATAACCCACTCATCTTTTCTAACTCACTAATGTTTTCCTTCGTGACTGATATTCTAATCGCCGAACTAATCTCCAATGACAAGAATTTAAAACAACGCAAGCTGAATAGTGACACCATCATTAATTCATTTCAAAGTGCCAATAGCGGCTTGTTTGAACGCTATTAAACTAAAACAGGGAACGAAAGTCATTATGTCATGACCTTCGTTCCCTGTTTTAGTTTTAATTTATTTCAGTAAATCTGCCGCCATGGCATAGTCCCCGACCGTGGCTGAGCCGTTATTTGGTACTTGTGACCGCACAATCAGATCATCTAAATCCGGTAACGCAACGTAGTTATTATTCAACTGTTCCACGTATTTGCGGATTTTAGGCATTTCAGCATCGCTTAACACGGAGCCCCCAAATACAATCTTTTCGGGCGCAAAATTCAAGTAAGTATTGAAGACCAACTGCGCAGCGTAGTAACTGACATAATCAAACACCACGTTATCCCGTGACAAGTCTTCACCACGTTGACCCGTTCTTTTTTCAATCGCTGGACCGGCAGCCATTCCTTCAAAACAACGGTTACCATGGAACGGGCAAACCCCTTCAAAGTGATCATCTGGGTGCGCCACGACCATCGTGTGCCCCATTTCCGAGTGGGCCCGTCCACCGATGAAATGACCATCCTGAATGGCACCGCCACCAATTCCAGTCCCAATCGTGAAATAAACTAACGAATGATTGGTTTCACCGGCACCAAAACGATATTCACCATAAGCTGACGCGTTAACGTCGGTAGTAAATGCAATCGGCACGTTCAGAGCGGCTTTCAACGTTCCCACGATGTCTGCACCTTCCCATCCCTTTTTAGGTGTAGCAAGGACATGACCGTACGTTGCTGAATCTTTGCGAATATCAATCGGACCAAACGACCCAATTCCTAACGCGTCGACAGGATGGGCTTCAAAAAACGCCACACATTTTCCTAAGGTTTCTTCAGGCGTCGTCGTCGCAATGCGCGCACGCTCCTGTGTCTGCATCGTTTCGTCTGCGACCGCTACCACAAACTTGGTTCCGCCGGCTTCAATACTACCCAATCTTTTATTCATTTACGTATACTCCTCTTAATTTCGTTTGAATGCGATTACATTATAGCATTTCATAAATTACCAGTCATCCTGAAAAATATATTCGATTCGACTTTTAAAGCTTGAACCGTGATATCAGCGACAACCGGACTAAGTCATATTTATAACCTAAAGATTGAAAGTACTAGACCTAGTTCAGTCGTTGCTTTAGCACTGCTTATCGTTAGAAAACCAGCATTTTTAAGCGCTTCGCCGGCAGAATCAGTAGGCCATGGGGTCGGCTACAGACAAGGACGGTCTGGAACTTCAATTCAGATCTGATAACCCACGTCTTTGAATTGCCCCGCAAGGCTGATTGACTCCGCTAACAATAGTCTTACTATTGTTATTTTAGTCGGATGATCGGAGGTTGTCGCTGATGGCATCAGTCGTGAAGGTGGTGTTAGGACCGGCGTTTTTTCCGGTCGTTACACCACGGACGGTCCGTAACAATTGCGACTTTTGCAATTGTTACAGGCGAGGGGCTAGACCGCTCCTCAGGCTAGCCCCGGTCCCACGACCGCATGTCATCAGTGGCGACCGGACTAAGTCATATTTATAACTAAAAAACCAGCAACTCACTGATTGAGTTGCTGGTTCTATTAAGCTTATTGCATGTGTAATAAGCCCATCTTTTCCATCGTTTCGGCAATCTGTACAGAGTTCCATGCGGCACCCTTTAACATGTTGTCTGAAACATCCCACATCTGGAAGGCTTGCGGTGTTTCTTGGTCTGGACGAATCCGACCAACGAAAGTATCGCGGGAACCTTCAGCGTCGTGAGCTTGTGGATAAATTTGATGATCAGGATCGTCTTTTAATACGATGCCCGGAGCTTTTGCCAAAACATCTTGGATGTCTTTGACCGTTGCCTTAGGATCTTCAACTTCAAAGTAAATTGATTCTGAATGGGCTACGGGAACGGGAATCCGTACACAAGTAGCGGTTACTTTGATGTCTTTACTATCCATATCACCTGACATGATCTTTTTGGTTTCGTGAATCATCTTCCACTCTTCATGAGTGTAGCCATCTTCTTCAAACACGTCGATTTGTGGTAGCGCGTTAAAAGCAATTGGGTAGTGTTTCTTGTCGCCAGAGACTGGTAAGATATGGGCTTCCATATCCTTGCCATCAAGGTAAGCTTGCGTTTCATCACGCAATTCCTTTAAGGCCCGGTTCCCGGCACCACTAACGGCTTGATAAGTTGAGACAATGACGCGCTTTAGCCCAAAGGCCTTACGAATCGGTTCGAGAGCAACCACCATTTGGATTGTTGAGCAGTTCGGGTTAGCCACGATACCGTGGTGCGCCTTTAATGCTTCTGGGTTAACTTCAGGAACGACCAATGGAATTTTCGGATCCATCCGGAAAGCACTGGTATTATCAACAACTACCGCACCCCGTTTAACAGCTTCTGGGGCAAACTTTTTCGATACGGAACCACCCGCTGAGAAAAGGGCCAAATCAATTCCTTCAAATGATTCGGGAACCGTTTCTTCAACAGTTAAAGGTTGACCGTTGAATTGCAATTGTTTCCCTGCTGAACGACTTGATGCCAATAGCTTAACCGAATTGACTGGTAAACTTGTTTGTTCCACCATTTTGATCATCCGTGCACCAACTGCACCGGTTGCACCGACAATCGCGACGTTATATCCACTCACAATGAAGACCTCGCTTTGATAGTTATTGAAACATTATTATAGCACGATTTTAAAGATTAGAAAACAATGAGTTAATTTAATTATAAATTACTAATGTCAATTAGCCTAGACTCAGATTCATTCGGCGGATACTAACCTCAATCGAGAAAGTGCGAGAATCCGATGTGCACACGCCTAACTTATACGGATACCACGACGACTTGCCACGTTCCATTCATTGACCGAGCCGACTAGTGGCGTTGCTTCAAGAAGTGGTCAAATTCGGTATTAATCGCTTGGCGAACGCGGGAATCTTCTAAATCCGCCTTCGTCATTTTTTGATCACCAGTGACCCGACTAACAACTTGTAGATAACCAAATAAAACCTGACTTGGATCCATGTGGTACTGACTTGCCAACGAGACGGCCAAATCATACCGATCCGGTCCCATCAATGCAGAATAATCCATTTAAAGTTCCTCCTTGAATTTGTAAGTTGATTGGTCTAACTCAAACATAACCAATTACAAGCAACTATTTTAGCTTGTTTAAACCTAATAGCGTTTTAGAATAGCATAATTCGGATTAAATTACTGGAATTAGTCCCGGCCATTAAACCAACCACTCAAATCCCCGCACAATATGGTAAGATTATCTTAATAATAGTAAATATATTGTGGGAGAATCAGGACGAATGCGAAAGTTATTAAAGCCTAAATTTTTATTTTTATTTTTCTGGATTATTGCAGTGTTCGCAAGCATTGCAGTTCTACCAAATATCGAATCATTTTTAACCCATCAAGAAGTTCGCACGACTCAGTCAGGAATGACTAGTAAACAGCAATTACGCTGGGGACACGGTTTAGCGGACACGCAATCACTAACCCTAGTCTTTAATAATCCTGGCGGCAAACTAACGGCTTATCAGAAATCCCAAGTTAGCCAAACACTTTCTAACCTTAATTTGAAAGCTGACTATTACGGCATCAAGCAGTTACGTACGAATCAGATGATGACGAACGATAAGAAGTTGCTGACCGCCAGTGACGGTTCAACCGAGATTGCCGTCGCCGCAGTTAAGTCGAGCGCGGAAAATTTACCAATCGTTGCCGAACAGATCAATAATGCCATCGCCGTTTCGGGTCTCAATACGGCCGTAACCAATCCGCAATTGGTCGCGCGCGCGCATACTAGACAACGCGTCCGCGAAGTCATCAGTGCCTACCTCATTGGTAGTGCGGTGATGCTACTAGTACTAGGCTTTATCTTCCGCTCACTACTGGTTCCCCTCATTAATTTATTAACGCAAGTGATTGTTTTAATTACCTCAATGAGTCTAGTGACTAACGCACAAACCACTTGGCACCTCCCATTTTCCACCGAAAGTGTCGTGCTAATTGGTCTCGTTAGTTTTCTAGTCACCAGCCTACTGACCTGGTCCTTCATGCGCGACTACTGGGCTGAGGACGTGCTTGCCGATGGTGACAAGGTCAGCTTGGCAACCATGTCAATCCAATATAAACGTTGGCTAGTTGTCCTATTACCACTAGCCATTCTCGCCCTCGTTCTTGGACAGACGAGTTGGCTATCGCTAGCGTCAGCTTGGACAATTGCCATCACACTAGTCATGGCTGCTTTAGCGACGCCGACCCTCAACTATGCTTTTACCGCTTTACTCGGTGAAAGTATTTACTGGCCAGGGACCCGGGCTTGGCGGCCACGTGCCAAAAATCTATGGGGACAATTTGCCCGCCTTAGTCATTGGCAGCCAATCCTCGGCTTACTCGCCGCTGCAGTTTTGATTGTGCCCGGATTATTGATGGCTAAAGTCCAATACGCGGACGACAATTTACGGCCGACCCATCAAGATCAACTCTCATCTGCAGAGCTAGGTCAGCAAATTCTAACTGCTCATTTTGGCAATGGCGCCGCTGAACCGATCGTTGTGACGATTCACAACGCTAAACCAGTGACCACCCAAGCAAATTTACAGGCTTTAGATGCCTTGACCACCAAACTTCAAGTAGTTAAAAACGTTGCACGGGTCGTTTCAGTGACCCAACCAACTGGTCATCGCCTCAGTCCGTTTTACGTTAAAAATCAGATTGCCCTGATCAACGCTGACTTAGCTGGTAAACAAGTGACAGTCACTGGTCTTCAAAAAGCCATCGCAGCCAATCAACAAGCCTTACAACAAGCTGAAACCAAGCAACATGCCAAATCCGTTGATAAGCTGTCTGATCGTCTAAATAACGTTGCTACGACCAATGACGACCTGCTGGAACAGATTTCCGACTTGAACGACACGCTGTCAGAACCAGCGTCAACCCCTCGACATGCCAGCCGGGTCAATCGGGCATTTAACAAGTTAAATCGTTTAAATCGCCGCATGACTAGTCAGCTTAATGGTCTGGTCGACCAACAAAATACGGTCGCTGAACAGGCTGGGCGCGCCAATCAAAAGGTTCGCAAAGTCAATAAATCCTTAAAGAAAACAACGCAGTCCCTTCAGACGCTACTGGCTTCACTTAAAGTTACAAGCACTTACCTGACCGGACTGTCCAACAGTCAAATTGGTCAAAGTTTTTACTTACCAGCCAATGGTCATCTCAATGACGACTATCAAAATAGTCTCTTTACCAACGTCAGCAGCGATCAGCTCACGACGCAATTGACCATTACACTGAGCACTTCACCAACTAGCGCAACTAGTTTGAAGACCATGAAAACCATTAAACAAGTGGTCAAGCACGGCTTATCCGCAACAACGTTGAGCCACGCAACGGTCACCACCAGCGGGGTCACGAGTCAACAAGCCGCTCATCACCAGCTGATTTCAAAGCACGGATTGACATGGACCATCCTCAGTTTAGCCATCATTGCAATTTGTCTCTGGTTAACGCTCAGCTCGTTTACGTTAAGTGCCCTGCTCACAACTGGGTTAACCCTGCTACTCATCGCAAGCTGGGGTTGGACACAGTTAATCATGACAACTTGGTTTAATAACGGTCCCCTTAGTAGCAGCGTCTTTCTATGGGGCGTTGGCTTGTTAAGCCTCCATTGGTTGAGCCTCACCTTGATGACCGTTCATCGTAAACACTGGCTTCAACATTTCGATGACGCGAAGTTGCTTCGACACTTCTACTTATCTGGTCAATCCGTTTGGCCGCTAACACTGTTTGAACTGAGTTACTTGTTACCATTACTATTAATGTCTGACGCTAACTTACACGCGTGGGCCGTTATGGGATTGGTGGGGATCACCATCAGTAATCTCGCGGTACCACTAGTACTACCAGGCCTAATCACCTGGACCGTTCGACCACCTAAAGGGCTTAAAAATTGGTTGACGAAGCACCATGTTTTAACGGCAAAGTAATCTAAAAAGAATGGATGACTGCGTTTTGAAGACGCAGCCACCCATTCTTTTTTGCTATCTAACTTTTACTTATCCCTAACAATCGTCAAATTAATTAGAGCGCCGGCGGTAGAAATGTACGCCCAACGCCACTAGAATTCCTGCTAAAGCTAATCCAATAATCGCGTATAACCGTTGTGGCTGCTCATTAGTTTGCGGTAACGTCGTACCCGTACCTGGCTTAGTTCCAGTTCCGGGTTGTCCATCTTGATTGGATGACGAACCGCCACCGTTATTGCCGTTGCCTTGGTTTGAGGCTCCCGGCGCCGTGACTCCGGGATGTCCTGGTGTTGGCGTCTGGGTCCCTGGATTTTCAGGGGCGGGCGTCCCCGTGCCAGGCTTTTCTGGTTCAGTTACACCTGGTTTTTCAGGTGTCCCAGGTTCTGGTTTCCCAGGTTCTTCCGGTGTACCCGGTTCCTCAGGATTCCCAGGTTCTGGCTTTCCTGGCTCTTCCGGTGTGCCTGGTTCCTCAGGATTCCCAGGTTCTGGTTTCCCTGGCTCTTCCGGTGTACCCGGTTCCTCAGGATTCCCAGGTTCTGGCTTTCCTGGCTCTTCCGGTGTGCCTGGTTCTTCGCCGCCATTTGCTTCCGGTTCATCGGTCGCTTTGACAGCTACAGATGCTGTTTGCCCAGCCGTGATCGTAAATGGTAACGGCTCGGAAGATAATTCGTAGTCCGCTGGCGCTTTCGTTTCCACAAACTGATAGTCGCCAGGCGTCAGACCATCTACCGTTAACTGGCCCTGTTCATCGGTCGTGAGGTCGCTCTTAATAACGGTCCCAGCCGCGTCCTTTAATTCATACACGGCACCAGCTAAAGCTTTCCCGTCAGTCGCATCGGTCTTACTCAAAACAACTGAGCCCGTTTCCGGTTCCACCGGTGTCTTCGTATCACTTTGGCTAACTTGGACTGGTGTTGCGGTATCCTTTGCATTGATGGTGAACTTGATTGGCGTACTGTCAAGTTCGTAGCCAGCGGGCGCTTTCGTTTCAACAAATTGATAGTCACCGGGTACTAGTTCGCTGATGGCAATTTCGCCATTAGCGTCAGTCGTCAATCCGGATTGCATAACGTCACCAACTGAATCTTGTAACTCATATTTAGCACCGCTTAACTTGGCCTTGGTTTCAGCATCCTGTTTGCTAAAAATAACCTCGCCGACAGGATCACCGGCACCAATATCGTTGCCGCCGTTACCAGTCCCGCTACCACCATAGCTAACGTTCCCACTGACAGTTGAGCCATTCATTGAAGCCGTATTAGTCCAGTTACTACTGCCACTTGAAACATTGCTTAACTTGCTGTTGTAAACCATGTTGACCGCAGTGGTGATATTACTAAATGTAAACGTAATCTCACTACCGTTAACGCTGACTTCTGGTGTAACGGTACCGTTCTGAACAAAGTTTCCCGCGTCATTGTAAGCGCCAGTGTAAGCAATCACTGATCCTGGCACAAACGTCTGATTAGGGCTCAGCGTATCTTTAACGACAACCGAGCCGAGCTCTTTGCCTTCAGGATTAAAAGCAACGTTCCACGTTAACTTTGATGGTAGCCCATTATTGTCATACCCGCTGATCCAACCTAATTTGTTGACGGTCCAATCATAGTGAACATCTGAAGTCGACGTCCCCTTTGCATAAAACTGTAACGTCCCCGACCGGTTAGTCCCAGTATGAGCTAACGCATCATTAAACGTAATCGTCCCCGCTGTCTGGCCAGCTTTGATCACAAAATTTCCGACTGTTTGACCGTTATTGTCAACGATTGGAAAGCTTAGGTCAACCGGTGCAATCGCACCATTTGGCAATTCAACAGTTGCAGTATCGCCGTTCGCAATTGGCTGGCCGTCACGAATGGACCACTCATACTTAACCGTATAATCTTCCCATTTGCTTAGTGAACCCGTATCTGACATCACCGTCCCATGTCGGTCAGTAACCACTGCACTACTGCCCGTTAAGCCATTGGTTGGAATTTCAGACGCTCTGGCAACACGCCCCAACGCTAAAACCGTCGCAAAAACTGTCAACAGACCAAGTAGGACTGCAAACAATTTGACTCGCATTTTTGACTCCCCCATTCTCTCGTTCACCGCTATTTACCAAACTACTTTTTGTTAAAATCATAACGACAATAACCTCAGACCGGCACCACCGCTACTTTAACAAAGTTAACAATATACCCAACCGTTCGCAGTGGTATACCAATAGGCTTGCTTAGATAGTTTTGCAAACAAATTCGCCCGTTAACAAAAAAGTAGAGCGTGGTCCAAAAGACGGTTAGTTTGCGAACATTAACGTGAAAGTAGCGATTATTCCTGGGTTTGGAATAGTCGCTACTTTCGGGTTAAGCGGAACAAACTGCCTTTTAGCCCACGTTTCGACCATAGCAATAGGAAAAGCCAACCAGAAAATTTCTGATTGACTTTTTGAATTTTATTTCTAACTCTAGATCTAACTAACTTTATTCTATAACCTAAAGATTGAGAGTACTGGAACTAATTTAATTGCGGCCATGGCACCGCTTATCGTTAGGAATCAAGCATTTTTCATCGCTGCGCCTGCATCTTCACTTATAGCGTATATTGCATCGCTTGGTGCTTCAAACCAGCTTCCATAAAGATGGGGCCCACTGCTTTAAAGCCTAACTTTGCGTAAAACTGCTGGGCGGTCACTTGGGCACCCAGTTCCAGCTGCTGATAACCTTGCGCCTTAGCATCACTGATCATCCGTTTAATCAGCGCACCCGCGTACCCGTGTCCCCGCGCGGACTTCAGGGTCGCCACCCGCTGAATATGTAACGTGGTCGCATCGTTAGGCGTTATCCGGGCCGTGGCGACGGCGCGCCCTTGATCATCATATAAGACGTAGTGCCACGTTGCGGACGTGACCGTATCTAATTCTAGGTTAGGGTCAATGCCCTGTTCTTTAATAAAAACCGCCTTACGAATCATGATTGCATCCGCATAGACCGTCGAACTCGTTTGATTGCTTTGCTTAATCTCCATACCTTTAACCCACCTTTTAATGAAATTGAGCTTAACTGTTTTACGTGCTAACGTCAACTAACCATTTAACGCATTCTTAAAAATGTTAGCGATTGCGAGGTGATGACTTATGTTAAAATGATTTGATGACTGCTATTTGAGTCATATCCAAATTTCTCGCAAATGAGGTCTTTACACATGCTTACCAAACTCCGTCAACACCTCAATACGCGGATTGGTTTCTTTTGGCTGCTCGTTATTTTGTTTTGGGCCAAAACACTCTTTGCGTATTTAGCTGAATTTTCATTAGGCGTTTCGGATATCCTGCAAGTCTTCTTGATGTTAGTCAATCCAATTGCCATTACGGTGTTTCTCTTTAGTTTGGCGTTCTACATTCGTAAAACTGGTTACTACTACTACATCCTCTTATTGATCGATGCTTTAGATACCGTTTTACTGTATGCCAACGTCATCTACTACCGCGAATTCACTGACTTTATGACCGTCAGTACCATTACCGGCTACTCTAAAGTTAATCAGGGTTTAACCGGTTCCTCGCTGGCACTGACCAATTGGTACGACTTCATTTATTGGGCTGACATTTTAATTCTATTGGCCCTATTCGTCTTTCATCGGATCAAACACGACGACCGACCGATTCCCAAGCGAACCGCTTTTGCCTTCACTTCAGTGGCCATCGCCGGCTTCGGGTTGAACCTGACCCTTGCAGAATCCAACCGTCCACAGCTGTTAACGCGGACCTTTGACCGTAACTACATTGTCAAATACTTGGGACTTGATGCCTTCACGATTTACGACGGGATCAAGGATGAGCAAACCAACCACCAACGTGCCAGCGCAAAGAAGTCCGAGCTGGACACCGTCAAAGAATTCACGGAATCACACTACGCCGCCCCGAACGCTAAAATGTACGGCATTGCCAAGGGCAAAAACGTGATCGTGATTCACTTGGAAAGCTTCCAGCAATTTCTCATTGATAAAAAAATCAATGGTAAGGAAGTCACGCCATTCTTGAATAAGCTCTACCACAGTAATTCGACTTATTCATTTAAAAACTTTTTCCATCAAGTTGGCCAAGGTAAAACCAGTGATGCCGAAAACATGTTGGAAACGAGTACTTACGGCCTATCGACCGGGTCCCTGTTTTCACAGCTAGGCTCGGACAATACGTTCCAGGCGGCCCCCGCAATCTTGAATCAACGGGCCAAGTACTCCTCAGCCGTTTTCCACGGGAACGTGGCTAGTTTTTGGAATCGGAATAACACTTATAAGAACATGGGTTATCAGTACTTCTTTGACGCCAGTTACTTTGATACGACTGGTGACAAATCGACCGGATACGGGTTGAAGGATAAGTTACTCTTTAAAAACTCCGTTGAATACTTAGAGCGGCTGCAACAACCGTTCTACGTTAAGTACATTACGGTCACTAACCACTTCCCATTCACGATGGATAAAGAAGATACTGATTTTAAGACAACCGATACTAGTGATTCCGCCATCAACGGCTATTTCCAGACCGCCCACTACTTAGACCAATCAGTTCACGAATTCTATAACTACCTGAAGAAAGCCGGTCTGTTAAAGAATTCAATGATTGTCTTGTATGGGGACCACTACGGCCTCTCCAACAGTGAGAACGAAACGTTAGCGCCAATCTTAGGAAAATCAGCTAGCGACTGGAGCTCGTACGACAACGCCCAGTTGCAGCGGGTCCCATTCATGGTCAACATTCCCGGAACGACCGGGGGTAAAATTGAATCAACGTACGGTGGCGAAATTGACGTCTTGCCAACCATCCTGCATTTGCTAGGGATTTCTAGCAAACGTTACATTCAATTTGGGACCGACCTATTCTCTAAGGATCACGATCAAACGGTCGCGTTCCGAAACCGCGACTTCGTTACACCTAAGTACACCGTTCTAAATGATAAAATTTATAGTAACGAGACGGGTGAACAAGTCGACGCGACGGAAGAAGTCCAAAAGCAGATCGACGCTGATCAGAAAAAAGTTAATAAGGAACTGAGTCTCTCAGACTCCTTGAACAATAAGAACTTGTTGCGTTTCTACACACCAAAGGGCTTCAAGAAAGTCGACGCGGCGAAGTACAACTACGCTGACGGCCTTGAAAAG
Organism: uncultured Lactobacillus sp.; assembly: GCA_937916845.1. GTDB lineage: Bacteria > Bacillota > Bacilli > Lactobacillales > Lactobacillaceae > Lactiplantibacillus > Lactiplantibacillus paraxiangfangensis. Next base: position 61,495 of record CALFSK010000049.1, read on the forward strand.
GAAATCGAACTTCAGAACAAACTGAAGAACGGTTCCACTAGCCTCTACTCGAAGAACGGCAACAAGTCGACCGAATCGTTGTACCGCACGGATGCACCAGAAGACAGTCATAAGAAAACTGACTCCACGCGGATCAAGATCACCAATCCTGATGACAATGATACTTCGGCTACTTCTAGCAGTAGTTCCAAATAAATAATCTAAAAACGTTTCAACAACTTAGATTGAAAGTCCCCTGCGGAAATCAAAAAATTTCTGCGGGGGACTTTTTTTAGCAGTCCTTACTCGCGCTCCGTTGGGCAGAACCAGTGTGCTCTGAGGGACAGCCCCACGACCGCATGTTATCAGTGACAACCGGACTAAGTTTATAAATAACTAATTTTTGTCTTTCAGACTTTATCTCTTGGGATTGGCAACCCGCTCAACCGTAGTTAATGCTAAACTATAAATAAATCTATTTAAGGGGGCTCAATCAATGGGCGCTTGGCGTTTTTGGTGGGATGGTACCCGCCGCTTTTGGAAAAACTGGGGGAGCTACGTCGCTTTAATTTTTGGCACAAACTTAGTCATCAGCTACCTCGCAATCCCGTTCTTCAACTGGGCACTGGAACTATTGCTCAAATCACAAGGGGTCACGTACGTTTCCTATACTAACCTTGGCCATATTATCATCCGCTACCCGTTAGCGGCGGTCGGCATGCTAATTATTTTACTTGCGATTATTATCTTAGTTTACTGGCAATTTGCTTTTCTACTACTTGGTATCATGAACATCTTTCGGGGACGGCCAAAGACCGTGGTCGCCGTTCTTCGGGATACCTTTTCTAGTCTCCACGATACGTCGATTAGTACCTTTCTCTTTTTCATCGGCTACTTCGTTGTCATCTTACCGTTTGGCAGCTTCATCTTCACCACGCCACTGCTAAACAAGGCCAAGATTCCAGCCTTCATCGTCAGCTACCTACTGGATAATCCGTGGATGGCAGTTGGCCTAGCAGTCTTCTATCTAGGGGCCGGTTACATCGGAATCCGGTTAATCACGTTGTTGCCCCTGATGATTATCGACCAGTTACCTTGGAAAGTAGCCGTGGCGCGCAGTTGGTCTCAAACGCGTTACAAAACACTACGCTACCTCTGGTACATGCTCGTTATCTTAATTATGGTCATGCTAGTGGTTTCATTACTTTACGCCGCTATCTACGCCGCCCAACTGGCACTAGATAAAACGGCTTGGGCCATGGCGGCGGCTACCGTTAACTTATTCATCATGGAAAGTGTCACCGAAATCATCATCTGCTACACGACGGCCATCTTTATGATGTTGATCATCGCCTGTTACCGGCAAGACTTTACGATTCTCCGACAACGGCCTTTCCACTTTAATGAAGCACCCCGTTTGCGACGCTTCACACGCAGTAGCGTTATCGTCGGACTAGTCTTTGCTAGTGGCCTACTGGTGGCTTTTAACCTGATTTACTTGAACGGGCTAGCGATTACCAAGCCACTTATTATTTCCCACCGGGGTGTCGACGACGGCAACGGCGTACAAAATACGATTCCGGCACTCGCTAAAACGAGCAAGTTGCATCCCGATTACGTCGAAATGGACGTTCAAGTCACGAAGGATCATCAATTTGTCGTGATGCACGATCCGAGCTTAAAAACGTTAGCGGGGATTAAAAAGAAGCCCGGAAAATTAACGCTTAAACAGTTGGAAAAAATCACGGTTCGCGAAAACGGCTATGCGGCTAAGATTCCAAGTTTTGATGCTTACCTAAAGGCCGCCCATCAGCACCACCAAAAGCTGCTGGTTGAGATTAAAACGAGCTCGGTCTACACCCGTGCGGATACGCAACGCTTTATTGACCGTTACGGCAAAACGCTGATTGCCAACCATGACCAGGTACACACGTTAAGCTACCGCGTCATGAGTGATTTGAAGCGGTTGGATAAGCAACAATTCGTGAGCTACATTTTGCCGTATAACTTAACGTTCCCCCATACCGACGCCAACGGCTACACCATGGAAGTGACAACGCTCAACGATCACTTCGTGGATAAAGCTGAGCGTTACCATAAGGCCGTTTACGCTTGGGACATCGATGATACTGATCAAATGGATCAGATGATGTTCATGGGCGTCACCGCGATTATTACGGACAACCTTCATGAAATGCAGACGGAGGCTAAGACCAACACTGAAAATCCTAGTTACGCGAAGTTACTGTTGACCTTTATGAACGAACTTAGCCTAACAAGTAACGACTAGTTATTTCTAGGACTACCCGCTTCCACTAAAAAAGGGTCCTTATCATCAGCAATTAACTGATGACAAGGACCCTTTTTTACTCTAATGGTGCGCGTTTTTCTCAAATAAGGTCGTACTGTGTAACGGACTGCGGCGTTCTGGATATAGCCGCATCATTAACTGGTTGACCGCATTCGGCGCTTCACCGAAGCCACTGGCGATTAAACCTAATTTCCCAGGATAAGTTACCGTATCCCCAATGGCCGTAATTCCGGGAATGTCCGTATTCATCTCGGTATCCACGTCAAACAAATGATTCGTCATGGTTGGCACAACGTCCCAATTTCGAATGACCTTATTATCCGCGATAAACCCATAATTAACGATCAAATCATCCACGGCTAACGTTTCTTCCGCGGTTCCCCGGACTTCTTTCATGCTCAAGTTAAGCTGCCCCGATGGTGTTTTAGCGAGTGCCTTAATCAAAAATGGGGTCTTGATTTCAACGGACGACGCCTTCAACAGGTCAACACTGTGTTCCATGCCCCGGAACTGATTACGCCGGTGCATGATGTACACTTTTTTAGCTACCTTTTCCAACATCAAAGCCATGTCGATTGCCGAATCACCGCCACCGGCAACTAACACCGTTTGATCCTTAAACTTATCTAGACTAGGAATATGATAAAATAGCTGGCTACCTTCAAAGTCACCGGCATTATCAACGGCTAAGCGCCGGGGTTCAAAGGCCCCACTCCCAGTTGCGACAATAATGGCCTTCGTATGCGAAACCGTCCCGTTGACGGTCGTGACGGTAAAGTCCCCCATCGCACCACTCACATTGACTACCGCACTGCTTAACGCAACATCAATTGGGAATTGTTTCATCTGGCTCGCCAATTGGCTAACTAAATCGGTCGCTTTAATCGCCGGGTACCCCGCAACGTCGTGAATCATTTTTTCCGGGTAAAGGGCTTGGACTTGCCCACCCAACGTTGGAAGACTTTCTAATAACTGGACCCGCGCATTGCGCATCCCTGCATAAAAGGCTGCAAACATCCCAACGGGACCGCCGCCAATGATGGTCAAATCATATTCTGCACTCATGCTTTCACTACTTCCTAATCGTTTATTCGTTGGCTTAATTTTAGAGGATTCACTAAGGTTTTGCAAAACCAATTTCCTAATTTTCAACTATAATGGGTTTAGAAAGGAAAGTGATCGTGTGCGACGCTCTAAAATCATGACTTGTATGGCAGTTATCAGCGCGGCCGTTGTCACCCTGAGCGGTGCTTATTGGCAGTGGCGCTTGACGCCATTAAAACACGTTCAAGTCCAATCAACTAACGTTCCAACCGTCTTCGTTGCCGGAGACTACGCGAAAGCCTTCTCAACTAACGGTTTCGTTCATCGACTGAGTGCGACCCACCTAATGACCCGCGCCTTGATGGTGCACGTTGCTAAAAACGGGCACATCTCCGTTAAACAGTTCGCACCACTACGACACAACCCGACTATCCAAGTCGTTTTTGCGGATAATCACCATTCCAAACGGCAGGCACGGCAACTGGCGACCGTTATGCACCTACTCAATCAGCGTTACCACGTCCAGCAGTTCAATGCAGTTGGTCACTCCTCTGGGGGCAACATCATTTTTGATTACTTAACTGCTAACCACCAGGACGCTCAACCACGCATCCAGCGCTTCGTGTCCATCGGCACCAACTATCCGAACGCCGAAATCCAGCTTAAACGCTTGCCGCAACAAACTAAGATTCTAAACATTGCCGGCCAAATTTGGCGAACATCCGGTGACGGAGAAGTTCAGTTAAAGGGCATCCTCGCCTTTAGCAAGTTATTGAACGCCCATCATTTTGAAGTTCAAACTAAAATCATTCACGGCAACCCGTTGCGGACCGAACACTCAATGCTCCATATCAACCCAACCGTTGACGCCCAACTAGTTTCTTTTTTGTACGGCACTTCGAATTCTTAAATTATAATCATCATTTTATCAACAGCTACGTAAGATTAACTTGATCTTGCGTAGCTGCGTTTTTTATCATTAATTAATTATCCATAAACCCAGTCAAGTTGTCCGATAAAAATAACAATAGTAAAGCTGATTTTAGCGAAGTCGGGTAGCGTTGGGTGCTGTGTCGGCAAGATTGGCGGGCGAATTTTACGCCAATCTTGCGGGACAATTTAAAGACATGGGTTATCGGCTTTAAATTGAGGTTCCAGACCGCAGTGTGGCTGGAACCGTCCCCCATAGCACCCAACGCTACCCGACGAAGCGGATAATTAAGTCCGTTTGACTACCTGACAAACGATTATTGCGGCTAAACCATCCCACGCTAACCATGTTAGATTAACCTCGTTCGCCACTCCCAACGGCAAGCCCGTTGTCTTTGACGCGAATTCATTTTAAAGATGGTGATAAGTATGACTTCACGGCCCATTTCAAATCGACAATTTCAACGTTTTACCGCAATGCAACCGACCACACACGTCCGTCACAATCAACGCGCAGCCAGCAACTTGGCCCAGACTGATCAAAAACAACGCGTTTTGCGGCAACACCACACGCTGGTATTACAAAAAAGCAATCACCACGTTTTACGTGGCAATCGCAGTATGACCCTGACGACTAAGCATCACTAAATTGATGCTACGTCAGTTTAAGTTCGGTTAAACGACGCTCTTTCAATCAGAACATCTTTAACTGAACTTTTTTGATACCTGACCAGCTTGCTTAAGAATCTAAACTAACTATTTAAAAGCAATTAATCCTTTTCGTGATCTAACTTATTAAGGGCCCGCTTTAAAACATCTTGCGCGTCAGCATCTAACGACGGGTAAGCTAAGGGTAATTCTCCCATCCGCTGATTGATGATCTCCGAAACGCAGAGGCGCGAATACCACTTACTATCGGACGGAATCACGTACCACGGCACTGATTTCGACGCCGTTTGCGTAATCGCATCTTCATAGACCCGTTGGTAGTCGTCCCAGTATTTCCGTTCCCGGACATCGGCCGCCGAGAACTTCCAATTGTGACTTGGAATTTCAATCCGGCGAATAAACCGTTGCTTCTGTTCCGCTTTCGACATGTGGAGGAAGAATTTCAATACCAGGTACCCGTTGCGTTGCAAGTATTCTTCAAAATATTTCAAATCTTCAAACCGTTGCTCAAAGAAGGCGTCGTCCACTTGTTCTGGCTTTTGAATATCACCGATATGGGCGTTCAGAATAATCTCTGGGTGCACGCGGCTAACCAAAACGTCTTCGTAATATGACCGGTTAAAAATACCAATCATCCCCCGCTTCGGGACTTGATCGTGGATGCGCCATAGGTAATCATGGGCGAGTTCGCGACTACTTGGTTGTTTAAACGACGTCACTTGGCAGCCTTGCGGATTGACCCCGCTCATGATGTGCGCAATCATACTATCTTTGCCCGCAGCGTCCATGGCTTGAAAAATAATCAAGACGCCTCGCCGATCTTGCGCGTATAGTTTGCCCTGCAACTCCGTTAATTGCTTAATATTTTTCGCAATCTCAGTTTTAATGGCCTTTTCATCCGCGTACTTTTCATCCGGAGTCGTCGCTAGTTTCGTTAGCCCTAGCGTTTTCTTACCCGTATATCGATATTCTTTTTCAAAATTCACGTGTCTGACTTCCCTTCATCACCGGTTGATTATTGGCACAGCCAATTAATCAATTTACTTTGACTGTAAGTATAAGGCAGCGATTACATTTTGACCAGTCATTCCCCTACTTCATAATCCGAACAATTGCCAGTTTTATCCGCTTGGTAATTCGCAGTCAACCGTTGTCACAGCCGTCTGAAACGTTTACAATTAAATCATAGTTCTACCAAGGTCACCGACACGGTGAATACCTAATCAGGGAGGATGTTACTAATGGCAAAACGCAAAATGATTTTAGACTTGGATACGGGGATCGACGACGCACTAGCAATTGCTTACGCGGTCGGCGCTCCCGACGTTGATTTAATTGGGATCATTAGTTCATACGGTAACGTGGTCGTTCCACAAGCGGCCGACAATAGTTTACGGATTTTGGAATTACTTGGCGCAACCGATGTTCCAGTCTTTCTAGGTGAACCACACTCCAGTACGACTGAACATTTCGACGTTATGGCGATTTCACAACAGATTCACGGGAAAAATGGGATTGGTGAAGTGGATTTACCAGCACCTAAACGTGCCGTTGAAACGCAGTCCGGCGTAGACTTCTTAATTGACGCCGTTCACCAGTATGGTGCCGACCTCACGTTAGTGCCAACCGGTCCATTAACCAACTTAGCCGCAGCGCTCAAAAAAGCACCGGATATCGCGACAACAATCGGTAACGTGACCCTGATGGGTGGTGCCCTGACAGTTCCCGGTAATGTCAGTCATTTTGCCGAAGCTAACATCAACCAAGACGCAGAAGCAGCTAATGACGTCTTCACCAGTGACTTAAACTTGACCATGGTCGGATTGGACGTCACGTTACGAACCTTGCTGACCAAACACGAAACGCAACAATGGCGTGATTTGAAGACCACTGCGGGCGCTAAATTCGCCGACATCGTCGATTACTACATTGCCGCTTATGAAGTCACCAGTCCCGATTTACACGGCTGTGCCTTGCATGATCCATTAGCCGTCGGGGTTGCCTTAGACCCTAGCTTTGTCACTACTTTAGACCTCAACATGTTCGTTGAAGCGGAAGACGTGGACTACGGACGGACGATTGGTGATCCGGCCCGGCTTAACGACCCAACCAACGTGACGGTCGCCTTAACGGTGGATAAAGATCGTTACTTGAAGACCTTTATGACCTACTTAACCACCCTCTTTAAAAAGAATTAACATTGCTATTTAAAACCGAAATAACACCGTCCCACCGTCAAAATTTGGCTAGTGGGACGGTGTTATTTTTACCTCAAGCGCCAAACGTGGTAAATTGAATTAAAACGATTTGAAAGTGGGCATAACAATGGCACAAAAATATTACGCCGTTCGGCAAGGAAAACAGCCGGGCATCTACCGAACCTGGGCAGAAACGCAACAACAGGTCTCGGGTTTCTCACAAGCTCAATACAAGAGCTTTGCCACTGAGGCGGAAGCACAAGCCTTCATGCAAGGCAAATCGACAACGCCAACCAAGAAGTCACGTGCTAGCCGCACACACACCACGGTCCCTACAAAGCCCATAAAGGCAGACATCACAGTCTACACTGACGGTGGCTCACGTAATACGGGGAACGTTGCGGGTGGACACGTCAAGCACGAGGATCGGGCAGCCTGGGCTTACCGTATTGAACTTAGCGACCAACTAGCAACCGATTCCGGTGGCGAATGGGGTGCGACCAATAACCGCATGGAAATCATGGCCTTTTTACGCGCGTTGGAACAGTTACAGAAGTTGGGCCAAACCAACGCAAAGATTCTATTCGTACTAGACTCACAATACGTCCTGAACGCCGTTACTAAAGGTTGGCTTGCCGGGTGGAAACGGCGCGGTTGGAAACGCAGTGCCGGTCCCCTAGTTAACGCCGAGCTTTGGCAAAAAGTTGATCAACTACTGCCCCAATTTAGCCACCTGAATTTCAACTGGACAAAGGGCCACGCCACCAACCAAGGAAACGTCTTTGTTGACCACCTACTGAACCAAACGATGGATCACATGATTCCAGGTCAGGCCGCACCAACAACGACGGCGACGATCACTGCTCATACCAGTACGCCTAGTACCCCCGCCCCTAAAAAGCCAGCTCAACCGACCGACCCCGCCGTCGCCAAGAAGTCCGTTGACGCCATTCGGAAAATGTTGCGGGACGCTGGACTTAACCGGGATTAGCTGAGCTGCTCAGGCTGTTCTCAAAAGTTTAGGATAAAACTCAAAAAGCTATTCAGAAATATTAAATATTTCTGAATAGCTTTTCCAATTATTATGGTCGAAACGTGCACCAAAAGGCAATTTGTTCCGCTTAACCCGGCCAACGACCATTCCAAACCCAGAAATAATCGCTGATGCCACGTTAATGCTCACAAACTAATCGCCTCTTGGCCCACTCTTTACACTTCTGTTTGATTAGCTGGATCTAAAACTAACGATTCTGCAAGTAAGATTTCGCTATAGAGATCATAGATATAGTTAGACTCAATTTGATGGCTTAGTGCCAGCTCATGCAAATATTGCCGTTCCGCATCAAATGCCTGCATTAGGGCTCGCCGTTCCTGTAAAGCTTCATCACCAGTAAAAGTTTCCGGCTTCCAACTGCTTTGACGCCATTGTCGCAGAAAACTTCGTAATCGCGTTTGGCGTAATTGATCACGCAAATCATAAGTCACACTGGCTTCAACCGCCGGTGTTAATGATAAATTTGTCAACTGTTTCATACCCGCTGCAACCATTTCCTCGCGTATTTTAGTTAACTTGGGCCGTATTAATTTGGACGCTCGCTTGGCAGGAAGTAGATACGGTAGCAAAACGGTTGGAACTAACATGCTTAAAATGATGACAACCGTTTCAACCAATAAAACCAGTTGATTATCAGCGGCCGTCAAAACTGACACTGACAGTGCTAAGGCCAAGGTAACGGTGCCGTGTACCCCGCCCAGCGCAAAAATCATGGCGTCGTGCGACGTGAATTTAACCGCTAGTCCATGAATATAACGACCAATTAGGCCTAAACCGTAAACTAACAGCCCTATCCAGAACCAATGACCAGTTGTCATCGACGGGTGATAGCCAGTCACAATTCGAGCTAATAAAATACCCAGAATAACAAAAACAAAGCTATTTAAAATTTCCGAACCAAAGTTAATTAGCTGAACGGATAAATGAAATTGTCTTGGATTAGAAAATCGACTTCGCTGGGCTTCACCGTTATAAACGAGCCCCGCACTGACCACCGCGATAATTCCGGACATCGCCATGGCTTCGGCCGATAAATAAATCACGATTGGTGTCATCAAATAAATAATGATCTGTGACGACGCCATGTTCCAACGGGACCGCAATAATAATTGGCGAAAAATCATCAAGACAAAGGCAATTGCGGCACCAAATACCAAACCGCCTCCAGCCGACCACAAAAAGGCCACTAATTTTTTTCCTAAGGCTAACTGGCCGCTGGTATACCACAACACACCGGCCTGTAAAATAATTAAGCCCGTTGCATCATTGAACAATGCTTCTAAGTGTAACAACGAACCAGCATTTGCTGGCAACTTACGGCCATCAGTGACTGAGTCCAGCGCCGTTGCATCCGTCGGTGTACTAATTGCTGCCATAATTAACGCTACTGGCCACACAATCCCGCCAATCACATGTACTGCTAGTCCAGTTACGATTGCAAGCGCTAAGGCCATCGAACCCGCAGTTTCCAAAATCAATAAGCGTTTTTTCCGAACCATCAACACCCGCGTATTTTGACCTTCAAAAAATAACAAGGGCGCAATAATTGCTGTCATAAAAAATTCATTATTAAAAGACAGAATTGTGGCATTCATAACCGGTAATAATCCCACCAAAAGGCCCACTAATAAATTGATATATGTTGGTGCAATTTTTTTAAATCCTTGTGCTAATAAATTGCTAACTGCTACTGCAATTAGAATCATCAACGTCGACGAATAAATCGTAGTTGTCATTATATCCACCCCACCTAACCAGAATACTAATCTGATTGTACGCGTTGGATTGATAAATGGCCTAACAATTCACCCTATGTCTAAAGTCTTTTCGTGTGACCACGCAATTATCCGGTCAAAATAGCGATTCACTTTATGTTAATTACGCTTTACGAGTCCGCATCGCATTAATTAACGCCACCAAATTCAACAAGACCAAGACGAGTAAGACACCCACAGCCACCGCTGATCCCAGTGCGGTCCGTTGGGCATTACTGCCACTGGCCTGCGTTTGAACTAAGGTGATGACCGCCGAAACGATCGATGTCCCCGTCGCCCCCGCAAATTGTTGTAAGGTATTAAAGACCGCATTACCGTCAGCTTGCTGATTGACATTTAACTGACTCAAACCACTTGTCATCGTATTTCCCATCGTCAGACCCATGCCGACCATAAAGATGATGTACAACACTAAGATGAGTGCACCCGTTAAGTGCAACCCGAATACCGTAAACAAGGCCATTGCCAGTGCCAGAATTGTACTCCCGGTTATAATCGGTTTTGCGGCACCAAAGGAATCCAGAATCCGTCCCCCTAGCGGCGCAAAAATCGCCCCAATTGCCGCCCCGGGTAAAACAAATAAGCCAGCTAATAAGGCTGATTTGCCATTAACCAACTGAATGTAGTTCGGCAAGATAAAGGCTAAGCCCAATGCATTGATCTGAATTAAGAAGAACCCTAACAAGTGCCAATCAAATGAACGCGTTTTAAAAATCGTTAGTTTAATCAGCGGCTGCTTTGAGCGCCGGGTAAACCAAATGAACGCCGCTAGTCCGAGTAATCCCAAGACTAGCCACCCAATCACTAACCACGGTTGCGTCCCTAATTGTTGTAAATGACTAAAGGCCATCGTAAATCCAACAAAGACGACCACAATTGCCAGCCAGCCCGCAACGTCGAATCCAGCTTTAACCGTGGGGGCCGCTTGCCGAATCGAAAATAGTCCCAGCAACAGTGACACGACTAGTAACGGCAATAGTAAAATAAAAATCCAATGCCAACCGAGACTGCTGACAACAAGGCCACCAAATGTCGGTCCTAAAGCGGGGGCAATGGCGGTGATTAGCGTCCCAATTCCCATTAAAGTCCCCCGCTGCTGGTCAGGCGTCCAATCCAAAATGATATTGAACATCAGTGGTAACGCGATTCCCGTTCCTAACCCTTGAATAATCCGCCCTAATACTAGCATCGAAAAGTTACCAGCAATGGCGTCAATTACTAACCCAGCGATAAATAACAAGTTCGCCGTCACAAACAACGTCCGTGTTCGAAAACGCCGTTTTAAAAATGACGAAATCGGAACAATCATCGAAACGACCAGTAAATAGGCCGTGGTCATCCACTGTACCGTGACCGTATCAATATTGAATTGTCGCATCAAGACCGGGAACGTGATATTCATCGCAGTTTCAACAATTACCCCGCAAAACGATAGCAACCCGGTTGCCACGATTGCGAGAATTAATTTTAAGTCAACTTTTTTTGTCATAATTCAACCCCTAACAGTTAATAGTTCTAACACGAACTAATTAGCTATTATAGCACACCCATCAAAAATTCAAAGGATTATCTTGCATTGACTTGCTGGGCTAGCTTGCCTATAATGCACATTAGTTAAATGACGAACTATCAAGGAGATGCAACGCATGGAACGTTCTATCGGGATTGCTATCAAAAAAGCCAATAACGCCTTATCTCGTGATTCAGATCACTTTGCCAAAAAATTAGGATTGACTGGCATGCAAATCAGCACGATCAACTTCATTGCGGCCCACGAAACCACTCAAGATATTTTCCAACGGGATTTAGAGCATGAATTTAATATCCGCAAAGCAACGGCTTCCAGCTTAGTGACGACCATGGTTGCCAAGGACCTTTTGATTCGCGTTCCTGCCACTAACGACGCCCGCTACAAACGCCTGTTGCTAACGCCAAATGCGCGCCAACTGGCTACCAAGATTGAAGCCTTCTTTGAAACTAGTGAACGTCGCATCCAGAACTTACTCGGTCCCGCCTTTGAATCGACCTACACTCAGCTAACACAAATCAGCACGGACTTTACCGCAAAAGCAACTGAGCAAAAGAGTGGGCCAAAAGGCGATTAGTTTGTGAGCATTAACGTGGCGTCAGCGATTATTCCTGGGTTTGGAATGGTCGTTGATGCCGGGTTAAGCGGAACAAATTGCCTTTTGTTCCACGTTTCAACCATAAAAATTGGAAAAGCCGTTCAGAAATATCAAACTATTTCTGGACGACTTTTTGATTGAAGCATAATTTTAGTGCCAAACTTTACTTTTAAATTGATGATTGTGGGCAACGTCGCCGTGTTTAAAAAACTGCTACGCTTAAATCCAGCCAACCCGTTTCAAACCGTTAGCAATCCCATCGTGGTCACAATCAGTGGTCGTTAGGTCGGCCAACGCCTTAATCTCAGGTGCGGCATTACCCATTGCAATCCCAGTGCCCGCACTCTGCAGCATTTCGCGGTCATTTTGATTATCCCCGAAGGCGACCACGTTTGCGGGTGCGACGTTGAGGGCAGCCGCCAGTTTCGCAATACCCTGTGCCTTGGAGCCCACCTTAGGAATCACGTCGACCCCGCATTCGTGAAAACGAACGAATGAGAATTCGTCAGGATGTGGTAATTTGGCGTCCACCGCTTTAGGATAAAACATCATCGCTTGGTAAACGTCGTGGTGCAAATAATAATCTGGCGCATAGTCTAATTCTGGCGCTTTAAACGTGTTGAGTACCGAATCGGTCAGCTCAGACGGTTTCGTGTGAATATGTAACCCGTCCAGCGATTCAACCACAATATCGACGGACTGCTGGTCGGCGGCGTGAATCAGCTTGGCCAAATTTTCACGTGACAAGGTGTGTTGATGCACCTGTTTACGATCCGCAAAAGCTGCCGAACCGTTGCATAAAACGTAGTCGCTTAAATCCAACGCCTCAATAACGGGCCGCGCCATGGCTAAGTTTCGTCCAGTGGCGATTGCCACGTGAATCTGATTATCCTTTAACGCTTGAATGCTGGCAATCGTGCTGGGCAACAACTGCTTTTTACTATTTAATAACGTATCATCAATATCGAACACTGCTAATTTTGCGACCATGTTTCATTTGCCTCCAACTTACCGTTTAATAAAATCTGATTTGATCAATTCATGGGTGTGACTCGTTCCGATGGCTAATCGAAACGCCGCTTGCCCTAAAGCTTCCAAGTGGTGATCAATTGTTGAAAAGTGCAACAACCGACTCGAAAGTAAGTTTTCCTGTCCAATGACTGGAATCGGTGGCTGGTGCTGATCCACAAAGTACTGGTGGACGCCCGCGCCAATGTCATCCCCATTTGAGAAAATGGCATCAACTGGATGTTCAGCTTTGGCAAAGTACGCACCGGCCCGATAGCCGTCGTCGTATGTGACCGCACCCGTAAACAAATTGGCATCCGTGAGTTGACCATAGACTTCCTGATAAGCACTCCGCGTCACCCGGGTACTAGCGCTAATCACGTTATTGCGACTAAGGACAACGCCCATCGTTTGATAGCCTTGTGCCTGGGCCCACTTAAGCGCGTACACGTAGGAAGCCATCCGGTCCGTAAACGCCGCGGCCAGTTGCCGGTCATCGCCAGGATCTTCACAACAAACGATTTGCCCATACTTGCGATAACGCTCCAACGTATCCAACGAACTACTCCGAGAAGTGAAAATCAACGCGTCGTACGCCTTCCCCCGCAACTGTTCCAAATAGTGCCGTTCAATGGTCATATCGTAGTTCGTCGGTAGCAGCGTGATTTTATACCCCGCTGAAAATCCAGCCCCAACAATGCCGTCAATAACCCGTGCAAAATACGGATGGTTCGCGTATGGTAATACGACCCCAATCGTCTTGGTTTGACCATTACTCAAGTCGCGCGCGACCCGGTTAGGGACATAATCCAACTGTTGCATAATTGCTTCAATCTTTGCCCGTTTATCATCGGCCACGTACTTCTGATGATTAATCACCCGCGAGACCGTTGAAACTGAACAACCTGATAACCGCGCAATGTCATGAATATTCGTCACAACAACCGCTCCCCCTTCTTTTTATCATTCCATAACAAAACCTGGAACGTTTCATAAAATTACCATAGTTTATGAAACCGGTCCCAGGTCAAGCGTTTTTTACCCATTAATTAAATTATCGACCAGAATCGGTCATTTTTCCCAGTCAGAAACTAACACTTAACGCCGGCACTGTTTAATACCGGTCGCTAACATTTGAATCTGTAACAACGTTTCGTCATCCTTGACGACTTTAGGCCGACCATTCACGATGGTTTCATAAAGGTCCTCGTAAACTCGTGAGTAGTCCCCAACTTCAGAGACCACTTTTTCTTCATGATACTGACCCGCGTCGTCCATGTACGTCAGCGTGCCATAGTTTTCCGGCTGGTCAACGCCAAAGTCCGCGTGGTTGGGCATGTAGAACCGCTTTAAATCAGTTTCTTGGCGGTCCTTGTCGGCTTTGACGAACATCCCCTTTTTCCCGTAAACCACAAAACTAGGCCGCGGTTTGATGCGGAAGTAACTCGATTTAACGGAGACTTTCAACGCACCGTAATAAAGATCGATGTCGAAGTAGTCGTTCATCCGGTCGGCACCTAGCAATTGGCGAACGTCGTAGTGAACGTCATCGGGATGCCCAAAGTAAGCGATGACTTGGTCTAAGGTGTGGCACGCATGCCCGTATAAGTAACTAGTGTCCAATGAAAAATGGGCCACGTTGGTGGGAACTTCCGGCCGGAAATAGTCAAAATGCATTTCGACTTCTAATAAGTCACCTAATTTGCCACCTTCAATGACTTTTTGCGTGGTCAAATAATCCGAGTCATACCGTCGATTTTGGTAACATTCGACTAATAAATTTTTCTGCTTAGCTAAATCAAATAGCTCCTTAGCTTCCGCGACGGTCTCAGTAAACGGCTTTTCTACCAGCGCATTTTTACCATGATTTAAAACGTCCTTAGCAAGAGCAAAGTGAGTTTTGCTGGGCGTTGAGACAACTACTAGTTGGATTTCCGGATCATTATAAATATCATTGATATCCGTCGTGTAATGAACCCCGGCGATTGGTGTCCAATCCTGGCGTCCAGAACGTGAATAGATGGTTTTAACTTTGATCTTATCCTTAAGTTTTAATGCAAATGGTAAGTGGTACCGGTTGGCACTCTTGCCGTTACCAATATAGGCAATCGTTAACATGTTGATTATTTCCCCCAATATAAGTTGATAAGTTAATTATACGGTGTTGCCACCACAAACCAAATGATTTCACTTAACTTAGTCGGTTTCGATTACTCGTCAGTAATTATTGGTCAATTCACTGTGCAGATGATTTCTTGTCATTCCAAAGTGGAGTAAAATTAAATAAACTAACTAATCGAGGGGGAAGCTTGGCGTGCAAACTGTCTTTTTAGTCCTACTACTTATCGCTGCAGTTGTTGCAGCTAACGCCGTTTATGCCCGTTTTAACCTGGTTCCAGTTGCCTTTTTACAAATTGGTGCGGGCTTATTACTATCTTTAATTCCACTTTATCAAAACTTTGAATTGGAACCCGAAATCTTTCTTTTCGTCATCATTTCAGTTCTCATGTTTAACGATGGTCAAAATACCAGTATCCGTAAGCTCAGCCGTAATTTTGGCACGACCTTATCCCTGGCAGTCGTGTTAGCGATGGTGACCATCCTCATCGTTGGGGGCACGACCCATCTATTGGTCCCACAATTTTCACTAGCGCTGGCACTCGCGCTTGGTGCAATCATTACGCCGACCGACGCCGTTGCTGTTTCGTCAATTACGACTAAGGTTGCCGTTCCAGGCCGGGTGATGGATACCTTGGAAAACGAATCACTCTTCAACGACGCATCCGGCATCGTTGCGTTTAACTTGGCCATCGCATCGTTAATTACCGGTCAATTTTCCGTGTGGCACGGAATCGGTAACTTTTTCTACGTCTTTGTCGGCGGAATTTTAGTCGGTTTACTGCTTGGCTACGTCATTGTGGCGGGACGAATCATGCTCATCAATATGCGTGTTGATACACCTTCCGTAATCGTGCCCTACACACTACTGACCCCCTTCGTCGTTTACTTTTTAGCTGAAGGCATTGGTGTTTCTGGCATTCTAGCGGTCGTCGCCACTGGATTGATTCACGGGATTCAGTCCGAACGGTTACGTTTAACGACTTCCCGGTTACAGATTGTCATGACCACAACTTGGTCGATCGTAGCCAGTATCTTGAACGGAATCGTCTTCGTCCTGTTAGGTGTCTCGTTACCAAGCGTGATCAGTCACCTACAACAACGTGACACCGGTTCCGTTACGGTCTTGATTGGCCTCGGAATCTTGCTCTACGTTTTAATGACCTTCGTTCGCTTCTTGTGGCTGCGGTTTGACCTAGCTAGGATTCGGGCATGGAGTGATCACGAAAAGACGCGCAATGCCTTTGTAGTGGCTCTAAGTGGTGTCCATGGAACCATTACACTAGCCATGGCCTTTTCACTCCCCCTGACCTTAAACGGGGCCGCCTTTCCTTACCGCAACGATATTATTTTCATAGCGGCAGTTGTCATCCTGACGAGCTTGTTGGTGCCAACGATTTGGTTGCCACTGACCTTACCAAAACAAGTTGAAAAAGTGACTGAAGCTGAACTAGCAACGGCTAAGTCAGAAATGGTCGCCGACGCCATCACAATGCTACAAAACAGTCATAGCGATAACCCGACAACCAGCCAAGTCACCATGATTTTAGAGGGACAACGGGCCTTAGACGGACGCCCCAAACGTTCACAGCTTACTGAATTATTTGATCAGGCCTATACGATTGAACAGCAGACCATTGATCAAATGATCGCACGGGGTGAATTGTCAGATGAATTGGGCGAACGCTACATGCAATTTGCTAGTAACACTCGGATGCATAACCAACGAACTTTTTGGCAACGATTTGGTTTCTTCTTTAAATTCATGATTGTTGGTAAATGGTCGCGAAGTCACAAAGCCCGCGCACGCCGCAAGGAACTTCGTAAGTACAAACCGCAAGCTGGCGAGACCCGTGAACAGTTGACTGCTCGTAAGCTAGAGATGTGGACGCAGTTGCAAACGGTTGAACAACAACCCTACACGGCGGTCCGTCAATTTCTGACGAGTCACGCGACCCCGGACAACCAGCAAGCCATTGGGATTGTTCGCCGGGCCTACGATGAACGCCACCGTCGCCTATCTGGAAATCGGGATTCTCAGAAAAATCAAAATGAGCTGTTGATTGAAGCGTTCCAATTAGAGTACAACTTTATTCAAAGCCAAATCAGCACCAAAAAATACAGTGCTGAATTAGGAAACCAACTCTACGAACAAATTTCAACCGACCAACTTGTGTATTTACAATCCGTCAACGCAGATTGATTTTGCTTAACCATCCGTCAAACCGGCGGATGGTTTTTGTTTTAAAAAAATAAAGTGCCCCATAATTGTTAGAATTGCTTGTCTAACAATTATGGGGCACTTCAATCCCTAATGGACTGTTTTTGAACTAAGCGCGTTGGCGCCGAATTCCAAACCAGCCAGCTAATGAGAACATTAGCCAACCAATTACCATTAACCAAACTGATTCAGATTCATCAGTTTGTGGCAATGTTTGCGCAGCTTTATGTGGCGTTGTTTTAGGCGTCACGTTTATCTGGGCCGCCGCTGGCGTGACTGAAACAGTCACTGCGGTTGGTTTCATAGGTGTTTTTGGTTCTTCCGGTGTCGTCGGAATTACCGGCTTCGTTGGCGTCTTCGGTTCTTCCGGTGTTGTCGGAATTACCGGTTTCGTCGGCGTCTTTGGCTCTTCCGGTGTTGTTGGAATTACCGGTTTCGTCGGCGTCTTTGGCTCTTCCGGTGTTGTTGGAATTACCGGTTTCGTCGGCGTCTTTGGTTCTTCCGGTGTTGTTGGAATTACCGGTTTCGTCGGTGTTGTCGGGATTACCGTGTTCGCTACCGTTTGCGTCTGGTTAGCCACTTCAGCGGAAATCACAATTGCTTGTGGCTTCGTACTGATTTGGTAACCAGCAGGTGCAGTTGTTTCAACTAAGGTATATGTGCCTAAGGCTAAATCCTTAAAGATGAGTTGGCCGTTGACATCGGTTGTACCCGTTACCACGTTACCTGACGCATCCTTTAATTCAAAGATCGCACCAGCTAACTTGGCGCCAGTCACACGATCAACTTTGGTAATGGTTAATTGGCCCTTAATTGCATCATCCGCAACTGTTTGTTCCTGGTTAGCTTGTTCAGCGGAGATCTCAATTTCTTGTGATTTTGCACTAAGTTGATAACCAGCAGGCGCAGACGTTTCAACTAAGGTGTACGTCCCTAAAACCAAATCTGGTAGCGTCAAGAATCTTGTGTAAATGAAATGCCTTCGTACATATAATATGTAT
>CALFSK010000050.1 GCA_937916845.1 uncultured Lactobacillus sp.
TTTTTTAAAAATCGTGCGAACCGGATGACTGGTTTTATTTTGGCTTGAGTTTTTAGATTGATCGAGGAGGAATCAATGGTGGAAGATGTTTTTGACTATGTTTTAGATGTGATGCGTTTAGAACGTTTGCTTAAACGCTTAACGTCTAGTTGGTCTGCACAAACGGGGCTTAGTTTGAATGAATTACGGATATTATTATACGTTTCTGTATATCCCAATCAGCCAATTGGAAAGGTTGCGCAGTCGCTGGATATTTCAAAAGGATCGTTAGCACAGTCGATTGGTGCACTCACACATGATGGGTGGATTCAAAGTGAACCTAGTTTACCCGACCGGCGCTTACGAAACTTGGCGTTGACGGATGCTGGAATTCAGCGGGTCGCAACGATTAAAGAGGGGCTGACGACCACGTTAGACACCCCGACGACGCAATCCTTTACTGAGCATTTAAGTCATTTGAATAAGAAATTATAACGACGACCGGCACGGGTAATTCCGTGGCGGTTAATTATTTTTATAATGAATAAAATAACGGTTGTATTCAATTATAACGAGTACAATTGAATATAGAATGATTTAAATGCTTGAATTGATTGTTGAGGGAAAAATGGAATGCACTATAATGTAGAACCTTTACGCACCAAACAGGAAATTGATGATTTTCTGTGGGCCGTCGCCCGGACCCAACACGGCCAACGTAACCGAATGATTGTGTTACTCGGTATTAACACCGGTCTAAGAATGAGTGATATTTTAAAGTTAAAAGTGGGTCAAGTTCGTAATAAGGATCGAACGATGATCATTGAACAGAAGACTGGCAAGAAGCGGTGGCTATTTCTGAAAAATTTGCGGGGAGAACTATTTAAGTACACGCGTTATCGTGATGACATGGCGCCACTGTTTCCAAGTGGTCGTGGCAACGCGGCGATTACCGTTAACGGCGTTTACCGTGCGTTTCAAGCAGCCAGTCAGTTTTTAGACCGCAGTGATATCGGTACTCATACATTACGGAAAACCTTTGGCTATCATTATTACCAACAGACGCATGATATTGCGGGGTTAATGATGATTTTCAACCATTCCAGCGAGCAAGTGACTAAACGATACATTGGGATTGAACGTGACAATATTGAACGCCAGTTGACCAATTTTGTTTTGGGAATTTATCCAGATAATAAGTAGCGATTAGCCAAAAACCGGATCTGAAAAGTTGATTTCAGACCCGGTTTTGTATTTTGTGATAATGAGATATTTTATCGGAGCCGTTCAGCAAAAGGAATTTTGTGTATAATGAAGATACTAATGCTGCCATTAATTATTCAACCATATAAATGATGAATGATAGTGGCTTAATTAAGGCGGCATAAAGTCGGTGCGATTAAACGAAAAGTAGCGTACTGATGCTGTAAATTAAATACAATAGATTTATGGCGCGGCTTTTTTAGATTTTAAGACATAGGTAAAGACACTTAAAAGGAGTGGTAGCGGTAATGAATTATTACTTAGTTGGGGAAAAGAAACGATCCCTTTTCAGTAGGCAATCTACTTGGGATTTCAACGATGCGCTGGAGGCGGCTGAAGACGGCGATGTGATTGAAATTGAAGAGGGCTTTTGCCCCATCAATAGTCAAGAAAATAAGCCGACTACTATCAGTAAAAACATTACGATTCAGGGGCATGTGACTGTGAATGATCAAGGGGGGCAGAACTTTACTAACATCCTTGATGGTGTCTTTGTAACTGATGGTGCTCAGGTTACGTTAAAGGATGTTTGCATCCAAAAGAATGTCGATAAAAGTAATAATATTGGTGTGCGCAAAGGTAGTACTTTAATTGCTGATAACGTCTATATTCGTTCTACGGTTGAGAGCGGAGAAATGTATCCAATCGTTTACATTGATGGCAAGTCGCACGCAAAGTTCAATCGGGTTCAGATTGACTCTGAGTCACAGGATAAGAGCAATGAAGTTAGTGTTTCGGATGCAAGTTTGGATTTGGTGAATTCTAGTATTAATGTACGGGTAACAATAATAAGTGCAAAGTTGGTCTGTCAGCATTCAACGATCAATTGCCAGATTGCGAATGCTATTTTTAGTAAAAAGAATAGTCAGATAACGCTCGAATCTTCAACAGTTAGTGGTGGGTTTAATGGACCTAAAGAGTTCTTTTCGTGTGTTCGTATGTTCGACTCGCAGTTAACTTTTAAAAACAGCTTGATTATTCAGCCCAAGGTCAGCGCGGCGTTTTCAGTTATCAACGGGAAAGTGACGCTTATCAATGGGTCTATTGACTCAATGAAAGTTACAAGTTCAGCTGTGACCATCGATGAGACTGTTATTCAGGAAAGTTTAATGGTCGAAAAGAAGTCAACGATATCGGCCAAACGGTTCTTTATCGTTGGTAAAGAGAATGGAAGAATTAATTTGTATATGTCCAGTAATTCTTCGATTAAAGCTGATCGAATTAATTTCGGTATTCTCACTAACCCAAATATCAAGCTGGAACGAAACGTTGATTTCAAAGTGGGTGTCGTAGGCCATAATCAATATGATCAAGAGAAACAGGCCTTTTTAGTTGATGAAAACAATAACTATGTGCCAGCTGCAACTAAGGGCAAAATCACTTACTTTGGCGATTTGACGGCTTACGAGCAATTAAATAATATGATTGGTATTAAGAATGTCAAAGATGAAGTCAATGAATTCATTGCCATCGCTGAGATGAATAAGAAGCGTAAGGATAAAGGTCTAAGTGATTCAGCGATGACGTTACATTCACTGTTTTTAGGCAATCCCGGGACGGGGAAAACGACGGTCGCTAGAATCCTTGGAAAAGTGCTATATGAAAAGAAAATTATTGCCAATCAAAAATTCATTGAAGTTTCTAGATCTGATTTAGTTGGCCAATACGTTGGTCAAACGGCGGTTAAAACGCGTGAAGTGCTAGAATCGGCACTTGGCGGCGTCCTATTCGTTGATGAAGCGTACACGTTAGCAAGTGGTGGCAAAAATGATTTTGGTTCCGAAGCGATTGATGAAATTCTGAAGTTTATGGAAGATCATCGGAGTGACATTGTCATCATCTTTGCCGGTTATACGGATAGCATGGAAAAGTTCTTACAAATGAACGAGGGGCTTAAGAGTCGGATTCCCAATAGTTTTAATTTTGAAGATTACACCCAGGATGAACTGGTTCAAATCGGGTTACTGGATCTTAAAAAGAAGAAGTACCGCGTGGATGAAGCGGCTTATACTGAGCTGGTACACCATAATTTTGAACAGTCGGACGACCACAGCAACGGGCGTTGGATTCGGAATTTAAATGAACGGTTGGTCAGAAAAATGGCCGTTCGAATTGCGGGCAACGAGCAAGCCGATTTATCGTTGATTACGGCACAAGATTTGAATGCAGCTAAGTTATAAATTGGAACTGATTAAAAAGGGGTAAGAAATATGTCAGAACAACGGCACTATGTTAAACCACCAAAGCAAAAGCGTCATACGACCACTACTACGGGGGGGAAGTTAAAAGCATCAGCGTACTTACATCCGGATTATCGCAAACGTAAATTGTTTCACCTAGTGATTGTGATTCCAGTCGTATGGATGTTGTACGGTCTAATTATTTCAGCCATTTTATTCGGGGGAATTATGAGTAATAATGGCTTTGAACAGTCAGCTTCACTATCCGTTATTTTTATCATCCAAGTTTTATTAACGGGACTTAGTGCGTATTTTTATCCATTTTCACTGTACTGGTACCGCGAGAGTTTTGTTGGCCGTTTACTAAACGGAATGTGGTACTTTGGTGGCTTTTGGTCAGTTATTGGCCGAACGATTGCAACACTTATTGGTGGGGTTATTATTGCCGGCGTGTTATCACCAATTGCGGGGCCACTGATGTTAAAGAAGTGTCGTGAAAAAAATATGGTCATTGGTGATGTCAAAGACTTCGAGTAATTGATTTAATAAGGTGTCATATGACTAAAAAAGCTAGCCCAGTTCTGAGTCGTTAGACGATCAGAGACGGGGCTAGCTTTTTTAACTGTGCACTTTTATTTGGCATCCCAAGCGGTCAAGTCGGCTGCTTGGAAATAGAGTTGCTGGCTAACGCCAATTCGGACCAGGTACCGGTCCTTGGCGGTATCGTAAAAAATGACGATGCCGGGGACACTGGTGTAAGGTGCGGGAAGTTTAACGGTGGTGCCAATTTTAATTTCAGGCATAATGGGATGCTCCTTTTGAGTTGAACGTTTTGTATACAGGATTTTTCATAAGAAATATTTTAAGACTTAAAATGATGCACTTTCATCATACCACAAGCTAATAGTTGTATATAGCAAGTACCAGTGGAAATGAGAAATGTATATAGAAAGTTGGGTGATTATCTAGCCTGTATGACGTCATAATGTCAAAAAAATTTGCGAGCTTCTTTACTGTATTCCCGAAGCCATTCCTTGTTAAAATGTGCCCGTTAAATGATTCAAAGGGCAGACGATGGAGTTGATCATATGGATCAAACGGTTACAAGGCAATTTAGGCCTGCAACGGAAACGATTTTAACGTTAGGGGCAACCCTCTCTATGGGAATGGTTGACGCCGATACGTATTTGAATCGGGGAGCAGTTTTTGTTAGTGCTCAAACCGGGAACCTGGTGGTGTTTGTTGTCAAATTAGTTCAGCACGGCTGGGGGACTGCGTGGGTAAACGTTCCAGTCTGGATTGGTTATTTTTTAGGTTGTTTTGGTGCTCAGGCGTTAAGTGAATTTCTTGGCGACGGTGATCATCGGAAACATATGCGGTGGTTAATGTTGCTGGATGCAGCTGCCTACTTGGCACTAGCTTATTTTCAGGCGATTTTACCAACCGTATTTTTGATTTTTCTCTTGGGCTTGATGGCAGGGTATGATTTGACGATTTTTCGACAGGTTGGTGGTATCGCCATTAACAATGGCATCATGACGGGTAATACAAAGAGTCTTGCCATTAGCAGTTACAAAGGCTTGATTAATGGCGACCGCAACGCAAGAAAAGCGCAATTGAACATCTTACTAGTCATTTTAACCTTTATTGCTGGCTGTGCCTTAGGAGCTAGTGTCCGGCAATGGGGGCTGTCATCGTTGGACGCGTTGTGGTTGGTGACAGTCTTGAAAGTCTTATTATTACTTTGGTTATTTGTTCCGGCTGCAATGGCAAGGCCAGCGTCAGTAACGGAAAAATAGGCAAGCTTTGTTAGTAAGGATATTTCACTATCTTTGACAAATGGATTCAAATGTATGAATATAATGGTGTTTTTATAATTAATATTATTAAAAAATAACGTTGGGGGTTAGATAATGACAAAGCAAAATGAACCAATTCGTGAAGCAGACCATACTGGCTGGATCGATCAGGGACCTCGCAATGAACAACGGGATAGTCAAAACCCGGACATTTTAGTGCCACCGGTTACCGATCACGGAACCGTGACGAACTTACGCTTTAGCTTTTCAGACGCGCACATGCGCTTAGAAGAAGGTGGTTGGGCCCGGGAAGTCACTAACCGGGAATTACCAGCCTCTCATGATATGGCGGGCGTAAATATGTGTCTAAAGCCAGGTGCTTATCGTGAACTCCATTGGCATAAAGAAGCCGAATGGGCCATCATGCTTAAAGGTAATGCTCGGGTAACTGCCTTAAATGAAAATGGTGAAAGCTTTATTGACGACTTGGATGCTGGTGATTTATGGAACTTTGAAGCGGGAATTCCGCATTCCATCCAAGCACTTGATCAAGGTTGTGAATTCTTATTAGTCTTTAGTGAACCAGATTTTTCAGAAAATAATACGTTCTTATTGACTGATTGGCTAGCACATACCCCAAAAGACATCGTTGCCGCTAACTTTAAGCTTGATGAAGACGCCTTAGCTGCGTTACCAACTCATGAAAAATATATCTTTGATGGACAAGTGCCGGGGCCAATTTCACAAGTCAGCCGTCCAGGAAAAGACATGCAAGAACCCGTCACTTTGCATATGAAAGACGTTCCTGCTAAACAATTTGAAGCTGGTAAAGTCTGGATTGTTGATCAAAATGTCTTCCCAGCTGCTAAAACAATTTCCGCTGCAATTGTGATGGTTGAACCAGGTGGGATGCGTGAATTGCACTGGCATCCTAAATCAGAAGAATGGGACTACTTTATGCAAGGTCAAGCCAAAGTAGGTGTATTCAATTCGAACTCCCTGGCACGGACTTTTGATTTTCAGGCTGGGGATGTAGGCGTTATTCCTAAGGAAGCTGGCCACTACATTCAAAATATTGGCGATGAACCGTTGATCTTTATCGAACTGTTTAAAAACCCGATTTAC
Source organism: uncultured Lactobacillus sp. (assembly GCA_937916845.1). Taxonomy (GTDB): domain Bacteria; phylum Bacillota; class Bacilli; order Lactobacillales; family Lactobacillaceae; genus Lactiplantibacillus; species Lactiplantibacillus paraxiangfangensis. The sequence continues at coordinate 6,347 of CALFSK010000050.1, forward strand.
TCTGATATTTCATTAAACAAATGGTTGGCTACGACGCCAGCTCAAATCGTCGCTGATCACTTGAATGTGTCAACAGCAACGGTTAAACAACTGCCGAGTGAGGAAGCTGCCGTCGTTTGGTACGATGATCCGACGACACCCAAAAAGGCTAATCCATCAAATGGGCATACCGATGATGCCAATTCATTCTTTAGTTAATGACTAATGAGTTTGATTTAATCGTAATTGGTGGTGGCGTCGGCGGTGCTGGTGTGGCAATCAAAGCCAGCACAAACGGACAAAAAGTTGCGGTCATCGAACAACGTGACTGGGGCGGAACGACCGTCAATCGCGGGAGTACGCCCAAAAAGGTTCTACTAGCGGCCGCTGAAGCGCATCGTCTCTTTACGGAACAAAGTTTTGCAACTGGCATACCCGCAATTGATTGGCCGAAGTTAGCGGCCTATCGTGATAACATTGTCGCTAAAACAGCGGTGAAATTTAAGGAACGCTTTCAACAGCATGGGGTGACGACGTATGAAGGTCACGCGGCGTTTGTCGATACGAATACGGTTTCGATTAATGGTGAAGCTTTGAAAGCATCCAAAATTGTCATCGCTACGGGTGCCCGGCCAAATGAGTTACATTTTTCCGGCAGTCAGTTTGTCCAACACTCGGGAAGCTTTTTCCGAAGTGAACAGTTACCATCACGCTTAGTTATTCTGGGTGCGGGAATCATTGCGTTTGCCATGGCTAGTATCGCAAACGAAGCCGGTGCGCAGGTAACGATTATCCAGCATGATGAAGTTGCGTTGCGTGGGTATGATCAAACGTTGGTGGCAACCTTAATTGCGGACTTGAAAAACCGGGGTGTTAAATTCTTATTCAATGATGAGATTACTGAGCTTGAATCAACGGATAATGGTCTTACTTTGAATACCGCGGGACAAGCACAATTAGAAGTAGACGCTGTGTATACGGCGTTGGGGCGAACCCCTAATGTTGATGGGTTGCAGTTGGAACGTGCTAACGTGCAGTATGGTCGCCGTGGCATACGGGTGAATGATTACCTCCAGACGAGTCAGCCGACGATTTATGCAGTTGGCGACTGTGCTGATGCAGCGGTCCCGAAACTGGCCAATTATGCAATCTATCAGGGTAAATATTTGGGGGATAGTTTGGTTGCGGCCCAAGTCTTTCCGATTAAATACCCATTGCCGGTAAATGCCGTCTTTAGCTTACCCCGTTTAGCCCAAGCTGGGGTGACGGTCAATGAGGCTCAGCTTGAACCTAGTAAGTATGAAATCAAACAAGTTGCCCTTAACAAATGGTTGAATTATCAGCGTCAGCATGATCAGCAGGCACGTTTGAAATTGATTGTTAATCGGCAAAATAATCAGGTCGTTGGGGCGGAAGCCCTGAGTTACATTGCGGATGACTTGATCAATGATGTGGCAATCTTGATTCAAGAACAAGTTTCACCGGAAAGGCTACACGAGTTGTTTTTGGCCTATCCAAGTGTTGCGACGGATTTGTACGGAATTTGGAATTAAAGACTTCCACGAGGAACCAATTCAGTTTTGAATTGGTTCCTTTTTTGATTGCCTATACGCCAATTCAGATTTACAAAACATATACAGCCTATTTACTTTAAGTTACGCGTTAGTTTACGTCCTATAGCTATATTAATAGTATTGGTTGAATAGGTAAGCAAGTTTCAAAATATTGGTATGAAACGTTGGGTGAATGACAAGATGGATAAAGACATAGCAACAACAAAAAAATTGACGAATCAGGGCCCGTACATTGCTAGTATGACAATCACTTTCTTTTGTTTTTACGGGTTCTCATACTTAGTTTCTTGGATGATGATAAAAGAGACTGGCTCGCCCGAATTACTCAGCAGAGTTTTGACAATAACGATGTTGCCAGCCATTGCATTGAATTTAATAGCTGGTAGGGTCGTTAAAGCCTTGAGCGCAAAAGTAGTGATGGCAGTGACGGATCTTTTGACGGGAATTTTGTTTATTTTTACTTACGGGTTAATGGCACTATCGGTTCAAATGGTCACACTGTTAATCGTTGTTTCCGTGTTAAATAAATCAATTGGTGTCTTTTATAAGCTCAGTAATAAAACGATAATTCCAGAATTGTTTGTCGATAATGAAATCAAGAAAATAAATAGTATTCAAACGCAGGTACGCCAGTTATCAATTATTACGTCGTCAATTTTAGTCACTGGATTATTGGTTGTTCTTAATCCTAAATTCATCATTTTTATAATTGGACTGCTATTTATAATATCAGTTTTTTTCGATTTAAAATTACAAAGAAAAAGAGCTATTAGAAGTGATATATGTAAGATACAAGATGGCCATGCAATCCATCTTGAGAAGGGCCTTAAGTACAACTTACTGCTTGCTGCCATTGGTTGCTTTGTCGACGCATTAGTTGCCGTATTGGTGCCGTGGCTATCGCTGGTGGTATTAAAAAATAATTGGCTTTTAAGTTTGCTACTGACGTTTGAGGCAGTAGGTATCCTGCTTGCGCCAATCGTTTTAAGCAAGCTACCTGGCACCAAATTAAGCGTACTAAGTTTATTATTACCGGTTAGTTTACTGTTATTGTATCCATACATCCCAAGCATGATGGTGGGGACGCTTTTGCTGGGATTGATCAGGGGAATGTTTAATGTTCAGTTCTTCTCAAAAATTCAACATGAAGTGGCAATTGGTCAAATGAGCACTACAATGGCGAAAGTTTTAGCCATTACGGATGCCAGTACGGTCGCTGGGACTCTGGGGGCCGCGTGGTTAGCAAACATCTTTGATTCTGGCGTGCTTGTCATAGTTGGGATAGTGCTTGAAGTTGTTATTGTTATTGGATTTGTTTTTAGAAGAAGGTTCCAAAATATTTAAGCTGAATTCGGATACTGACTAAACAAAAAGTGTGTTATTGCGGTAAATGGGCATTCATTGCAATAATGAAACTATTGAAATGATAGTTCTTAAATATGACCTGCTTATTGGCGCAACTATTGGTAAGGCTGTCTTTAGAAATAAATATTGTGGTTGAAATAGACAACTATCACTATTTTGTTTCTTGTTAATGTGTTTCAGTCTCTCTAAACTGATTTTTGAACAAGTTGTTCAAGGATCATTTTGGGGAGTGATAAAAATGTTTAAAGCAGAATGGAAAAAGCTCAGTCATGATTATGGCATGATTTTAGTACTAGTAATGATTGCTTTAATTCCGGCAATTTATTGCTGGTTGTATTTATCATCTATGTGGAATACTTATGGAAAAATGGCGGATATTCCAGTTGCGGTAGTGAACCAAGACAGGACACGTCGATATCACGGTAAGACGATTCAAATTGGTCATAATTTAGTCAAATCATTGAAGCATTCAGATTCATTAGCCTATCATCAGGTTTCAAAAAAGCATGCCGAGGCAGGGTTGGCAACGGGTCAATACTATATGATTGTTACGATTCCAAGTGATTTTTCTAAGAATGCAACCACGCTACTAGGCAATCAGCCCCACCAGTTACAATTACACTATCGAATCAGTTCTGGTCGTAACTTTATTGTTTCAAAAATGACGACTGGCGCTGCTAATGCCATTCAAGCAAAAGTTGCGACTCAGGTGACTAAAATGTATACCAGTATTTTGCTCGGAACGGTTCACAATGTTAAAGATGGTCTCAGAACGGCTGGGACCGGGAGTCAAGCCTTAGCTAATGGCGATGTTCGGTTACAAGCCGGTATCAGGGGGGTATCACAGGGGACCCAACAATTATCTTTCGGATTGAATCAACTTCAAGACCAATTGCCAACCAGTTCGACAACGTTGCCGATAAAAACTGGTCTGACAAAGCTTAGTACTGGGAGTCAAGCATTGACGGCTGGAACGCAAGCAATGGGTCAAGGATTGACAAAACTAAAGAATGGTAACCAGGCTGAAGCGCAAACATTGTTGATGAGTGCTGAAAAGTTAAGCACAATTCGTGATAGTTCTCATAATGCAGCGATTCTTGCCAGTCCAGTTCAAGCAATCACGACCGATGAGGCGAAGGTACCAAATAATGGTACGGGGATGGCACCATTTGCGATTGCAATTGGATTGTTTGTTGGTGGTATTGCAGTGGGCACAATGTTTGACGCATATACACCGACCATACGACCACGTCATTGGTGGACTTGGTGGGGCGCTAAATTTTCGATAGTTGGTTTAGTAGGGCTATTACAAGCAAGCGGGCTCTTTATTGTTTTACACACGATAATTGGGCTACAAACAAAAACAAATTTACAATTATTTAGTTTGTTATTACTGGGCTCGTTGACTTTTTTAGCGATTATCTTTGGTCTGCGAATTTTGCTGGGCGGATTTGGCACTTGGCTAATCACGATCGTCTTGGTACTGCAGTTATCGGCCTCTGCTGGTTTATATCCGGTTCAACTCACGAGCTCGTTTGCAAGTCGTTTAAATCCGTATTTGCCAATGACTTATTTGATCGATGGACTGCGGCATGCAATTTCATTAGGGGGTTCGATTCAAACGGATAGTTTGATCATGATGGCAATTCTAGTAGTGGCAAGTGGACTAATTGCTTTGAAGTTTGCCATCAATATTCAAACAAATAAATTTGGCTTTTTAGATGGTGAGGATTTTGAAAGGACGGTGAAGAAGTAATGATTAGTGCACATCGGCAGGAGACCAAGCAGCGAATTGCCGCGGCCCTACTGAAATTAATTCAGGATAAAGCGTTTAAAACGGTGACGGTAGCTGATATTTTACGAATGGCCAAAATTTCACGCGGAACTTTTTATCGGTACTATCTGGATAAGTATGATTTGTTGGACCAATATGAAGACCAGTTAATTAGTGAAATGACAGCTATTTTTGAAAAGTATCCCAAGCCAGATCTCACTAAATTACCTGCTAAGTCAGATGTTGATGCATTCTATGTGATGATGATGTTCATTTATCAGCACCGCCGTAGTATTCGAACGTTGGTCAATTGTCCAGAGACCGCGTTATTAGCTAAAATGCGCCACTTAATTGGTGAAAAACTGGTAATTGGTTCACCACTTTCGATACCAAATAATCAGGCGGAAAGCTTGCGATTACCACCACAGTTGGCTAGGGCCTTAATTGTCGAAAATGTTGTAACAATTTTGAACTATTGGTTAAATCAGATGCCGATGGTTTCGCCAACAGCTGCGTATGCGACCTTTTTGCATAGTCGCTTATTATCGCCACTTGATTTGGCAACAATTCTGACCGGCTCTACGCAGGTTACAGCTGGACACGAGCAAAATGAAGTCAGGCTTGAATAAGTTGTCATTACTGCTGGGTCGTGTATTTGATTTTATTATTGTGGCATACAAAAACTGGTGTTGATGGATTTCCCATTAGCACCAGTTTTTGGATTGGACCTAAATGATGGTTGTAAGTTTTCAGTTATCGTACGAGTAAGTCGCGATTTTTTTCATATTTAACGAAAAAGTAAGTAGCATTAACAAGTTGAAAATAAGGATCACTGTGCCAAAGATGACGGTCTCCGACAGGATGCTGTTGCCGATCGAGAGGGTGCTTCTAAAAGCATCAATTGAAATACTCATTGGCAAGTAGGGATGAATAACTTGGAAAAAGTGATTAGACAATTGGATGGGATAGGTTCCCGCTGATCCCCCTAATTGGATAATCATAAAGATCAGCATGAACCAGGCCCCGGTTTTGCCCATAATCAGATTGAAAAAGGTCACGATGCTCCCAAAGGCCCACATGGTTAGGACCGCGAATAACCACGTCTTAATTGGTTGTAATGGTGTGAGCCGGTTAATGAGCAGTAACATTAAGAACATAATGGTCGCAGCGGCCAGCGTAAAGGTTAAGAAGAAAGGGATTTTTTCGCCCCACCAATCAAAGGCATTTTTAGGCCGGCGATGGGGTGTAAACATATCGTAAATAATATTAAAGGTAATACAACCGACAAATAAAGCCACTGACATTAAGTAAGGTGTCATACCGGTCCCATTGTTTTTGACGTGGGTCGTATCCGTATGAGTAAGCTTGACGGGGCTGACAATGGTTTTTACTTGGTGCGTGGTATCTTGATCAGCGGCGCTCAGTTGTTGTCCACCAGCTTTAAGACCAGTGGCAATCTTGGTATTGGTTTGATGGATCAAATTGGTACCCTGAGCCAGTTTAGTCGTATCGCCAGAAAGACTTGCTGCACCCGTACTTAATTTTGAAACGCCCTGATTAAGGGCTTGGATGGCAGCCAGGCTGTGATTATTACCAGCAATTGCTTGCTGGGCAATGGCTGTGTTTGCAGTCAGTAGCTTTTGGACGGTTTGCTTGGTGGCCGTGATTGACTGTTTTTGAGTTGATGTTGTTAAAATTTGTGCGAGTTGCTGATTATTTTGAGTAATTTGTTTGAGTCCAGCAATTAGTTTCGCCGTTCCAGTGGCTAATTGTGTGAGTCCGTTTTGAATCTCAGCTTCATGGTGACTGAGTGTTTGATCCGCAGTGGCAAGCTGGGTTGCGCTGCTAGCAGTTTGTTTGAGGCCGACATTTGTTTGCGTCAGGGCTTGGCTAGCCGTTGTTAATTGCTTCCCAGTATTGGTGAGTGTCTGGGCCATTACTTGTAAGTAAGCCGTTGTTAACTGTTGATTGACAGATTTTTGGACACTTTCAGCAATTGTCGTCGACATCTTCATTGCAATGAAACTAAAGCCTGCATCGGTGTGATAGTTTAAGTCGATATTTTTGAAATGACGCTGGCCTAATTGGGTGGCCTGTTTGGAAAAGCTTTTAGGAATTGTAATGACCATATAAAGTTTTCCGGTTTTAAGGTCGTGATTGGCGCGTGTCTGATTGAGAGCTTTAAAATCGGCGTCATCGGTTTGGGTCAAGCGATTAGTTAAGGCTTTTCCGAGTGAGTAGCTCGTCTGATGCTTGACAATTTTTACGTCGTTATTGACGATCCCGACGGGTAAATGCTTCACGTTACTATAAGGATTCCATAACGAAGCGAGAAAGATGACGGCGTAAAAGGTCGGAATCAGTAAAATTCCAAGAATAATTCGTAACAACCCCTTGGTACGAAAAACGTATTTCCATTCATCTAAAAACATCATTGATGCCCCCATACTTTTATAATGAACGATTCATTCATAAAACCGATTAAAGAAAAACGGTCCGTTGACCGCCTTTTCAATAGTTCAACCAGCTATTTCAGGTGTAGCTAGCCGTTAGTTGCTGAATAACGCAATTTTTCATCTGTTGTTGATCAAAATGATTGGTCTGATGGTCAAAAGAGTCGTATTGTTTGTGGGCAGACCACCAGAAGATTTGGTCAATAATGAGTAACGCGTCGTTTTCTGGATTACTGAGGTAACGGACTTCACCAGAAGCAACTAAGGTGGCTAACAATTGGGCAACGTCTGCGTACAGTTGTTGTCGATAATGTTTATATAGTTGTAATAAAGCTGGACTCATCTGCGGGTTACGCTCGAGGATCAAAAAATAGGCACCATATTGGTGAAAGTTGGCAAACAGGTAATCCAACATGGCGGAAAAGCGCGCATCGATTGGATAATCCGTCGTCAGCTTGTGTAATTGGTGTGTTGCTTGCTGGTAGATTTCAGCGGTGTGTGTGACCAGTTTGTCATCAGAAAGTGGGGTCACGGGTAAGGTCTGGACATGATCGATAATTGTCGGATCGAGGGTGCTTGCAAATACAAATTTCAACAAATCGTCCTTACTGCGAAATAAACTATATAGCGTTCCAACGGCTAAGTTAGCATGTGTGGCAATGTCCGCCATTTTAGTTTCAGCATAGCCGGGAACAATGAATAAAATTTTAGCGCTCGTGATAACGCGCGTTAACTTTTCGTGTAAATCCATTTAATCACCTCCATGGAATGAGGCGAGTATAGCATCAGTTCGTTTTAGAATGAACCGTTCATTCTTGTTAAGGCTAGTTTCCTAACTAAGGCAGTAACCTGAATCAAATTGATTGTACCGATGTGTTTTTAGTATTAAACGTTTAAATCCCATCTGTTAGTAAATCCCACAGCATTTCAAATCTGCTGTCGTATTCGGGATCATTCCAAGTATCTTTGAAGTTCGGCAGTATAAAAATTGAAAATGCAGCCAGAATTAATTCTGATCTTTCGAATTTGGGGTCATGGTAATCCATAATTGAATCAATTTCCTGATAGGCGCTAATTAGAATATGACGTAAGGCCGTTGGGTTGTTATCAATGTATTCGGTATTCAATGCAAACATTTTTGGGTTTGTATTGAATGCTGTTTTTTTGGCATTAACAAATGCCCATAGCCAATCGTGGAGTTGCTCTTTTTGCGGAAGAGAAGATGAAATGTTTATTTTGTTGATGATTTCACGGTTAAACCAAGTAGATGCAACGGCTTCCCACAATGCCTGTTTATTTCGGAAATGTTTGTATAGTGCTGCGTGTGAGAGACCGAGTTCGGATGCAATTTGATTTAGCGTTACTTCGGCATTACCAGTTTTCATGATTAATTTTTCAGCCGTAGTCAGTATCTTGTCTCTAGTATTTTGAGCCATATTTAGTAGGTAATCTCCTTTTTTAATTTAATTTATTTTAGCACAAATTTCTAAAAAGTGACTTTATTTGACTTTTGTAACCAAGGATTATAAGATATCGCCAACTACAAAATATAAATAAAATGACTTAATAATGGTCAAAGGGGAATTTTAAAGATGCAAGCTGCTCAATTGTTGAAATACGGAAAAAATTTTAAATTAGTTCTTAAGGATATACAAATACCAACACCTACCGAAGATGAAATCCTAGTTAAGGTAAAAGCCGCTGCTGTCAACCCATTAGAAAATTTAATTGGAACGGGTTATGTGAAGCTGATGCAAAACTATTCATTGCCATTGACGATGGGAAATGAATTGTCAGGCGTCGTTAAGTCCATTGGTAAAAATGTCAAAGGGTTTGAAATTGGCGATGAAGTATATTCGCGTTTACCTTTAGACAAAATTGGCGCTTTTGCGGAGTATGTCGTAATCGACTATCGCGCAGTGGCCATGAAACCAGTGGGCTTGGATTTTGTTCACAGTGCTGCGGTCCCATTAACAGGGCTAACTGCGTACCAAGGTTTGACTGAGGAACTAGAAGCTCAGCCCGGACAAAGTGTGATGATTCCTGGTGGGTCAGGATCGTTTGGTCAAATGGCTATCCCGATTGCAAAAGAAATGGGCTTACGCGTCATGGTTAGTGGGAATGCGCGCTCGAAACAATCAGCGGTCGATATGGGCGTGGAACAATATTTTGACTATCGTAAGCAAAATTATTGGGAACACCTTGAACCAGTTAATTACGTGATTGATACCGTTGGTAATAAGGAACTTGAACATGAACTACAAGTCTTGAAACCTAATGGTCGGTTATTGTCATTGATTATGTTGCCAAATCGTCAGTTTGCCAAAGACCATCACATGCCATTTTGGAAAACAGCATTATTTACGATTGCAGGTAGCGGGATTGACAGGAAGGCTAAGCAAGCGAATGCTAGTTATCGGTTTATTTTTGTCAGAAGTGATGGTGAACAATTAAAGCAGATTACTAAAATTGTTGAAAAAAATAATATTGAGCCCGCAGTTGATCCAATTGAATTCAAATTATCAGATGTCAATAAGGCTTTGGATTACGTCGCAAACGGACATCCAAAGGGGAAAGTAGTTATTAGATTTTAAAAACTAGAAGAATCTAAAATAACCGTCAATCAAGTGAGGTAGTCACGTGATTGACGGTTATTTTAATATCTAACAAGAAACAAATTAAAGCTTGTGAGCCGACTTGAAAAGCGTGATTGGCTTAAAGATAACTTGGCTAATAAAAAACAACAATTGTATTATACAATAACTAGTCGTTCGAGAAATAGCTGATGACATCTAGGCTCGTATAACTAACGGGAAAGGCGTGCTGTTGGCGGACCTGTTCCTGACGTTTGGTAATGCCATTATTAGCCAGTGACGTGGGGCTTTCGGCCAAGACAAAATTGAAGATGTGGAACGTGTCCGGTACACCCCACGGGACGGTAATGTCTTGCGGATTACCTAAGAATTTGGGAAAGTCGTGGTACAGGGCGGCCAGAAAATTCATGACCAGGGGCTCCAGCAACCGGTGCAATTTTTCGTACTGGGTCCGTGCAATGAGATTGCCCACTTGTAAGTAACGTTCTAATTCCGTATCCGTAGGGTTCGTACTTAGTGGCATGCCTTCGGGCTCAAACCACGCTTGTTGTTCGGGATATTGTGAGAGTAAATCCAAGAGGTGTTGCTTAGTCGATGTCATTACGGGAAAGGGTTGCAAGTCGGTTAAACGTTCCGCGATTCCGTCGGCTTCAAGGGTCTCGTCGTAAGCGTCGTTAATCGTAAAGGTGAACAGGGGGCCAGACTGTTGATATTGCCCGGTGAGCGGCAACGCGGTCACACAATGTTGATCATGGTCAATGAAGCGGAGGCTCCCGCTAAAAAGTTTGGTGGCTTCGTCAATTGATTGGAGTGTCACCTCTAACTCGAGGTCGGGAGTGACCAAAAAGAGATCGTTTAAGTCGATATTCAGTGTACGGGTAATGCGGTTCAAGTGGTTAAAGCTGATGCTCTTAGCCCGACCAGAAATTAGCTTGACGAGAGTGTGTGGGTCAATCCCAGTCATAGTGGAAAATTCGTCGTTTGAGATGGTCCGGGCATCTAGAATTGTCTTTAATTGTGACTGAATCATAATTGAGCGCTCCTTTATAATCACTTTAATGGCGGTGGTCCGTAACGACCCCTTACATAGTTCAGTTACGAAAAGGGTCATAAGGTTATTTTTTTATAGGGACTTTTAACCTAGCGCTTAATAAATAACTAACCGCTATTTTTACGATTGGACGGCTTTGAAAACCGACGTTCGATCCTGATAAAGTTCCTTGATTTTTTCAAGATTGAAAGCCGTTTCTTGGGTGAAGCATGTTAAAATATGATTAGTTAAACTTACTTAAATGTTGTTGAAAAAGGGGTTATGTGTGTGGATGCTAAACAATTGTCACAACGATTAGCCACGGTCGGTTCGTTTGTGAAACCGGGCGCGCGGGTGGCCGATATCGGGTCCGATCACGCGTACCTGCCAGCCAACTTAGCGTTAAATCATCAGATTAGCTGGGGCGTGGCTGGCGAAGTCGTTAAAGGACCGTTCGAGAATGCGCGCCATGAGATTCGTAAGTTAGGTTTAGAGGAACTCCTTGAGGCCCGCTTAGCGGATGGCTTAGCAGCAATTGAGTCCAAGGATCGAATCGACACTGTGACCATTGCCGGGATGGGTGGTCCCCTGATTCGGCATATCTTAGAAGCTAATCCAACGCGGTTAGCCGGGGTCACGCGTCTGATTTTAGAGCCTAACGTGGGTGAAGCCACGGTTCGCGAGTGGCTGGTTGCTAATCAGTTTCAAATTACGGCTGAGCGGATTTTATCTGAAGATAATCACACCTACGAAGTGATTTGTGCGGATAAGACGGACGCAGCGTTTCATTATTCTGAAGCGGAATTATTATTTGGGCCGTACTTGTTAGTGGAACGTTCCACGGTATTTATTAAGAAGTGGCAACGGGAACTGCAGCGGACCGAACGAGCAGTAACACAAATGCAGCAAGCTAAAGTCGCGCCAGCGGCCCATTTGACCGCGGCGCATGCCAAAATTAATTTAATTAAGGGAGTCTTAGCGGATGTTGGCAAATGAGTTAATTAGTCGTTTTGAACAGTTTGCACCTTTGAAGTTGAAGTGGAATCGCGACCCTAGTGGGTTACAGATTGGTGATCCCAAGCAGGCTATCCATAAGGTGTTAGTGACCTTAGATGTTCGTCCAGAAGTTGTTCAAGAAGCCATTGAGATTGGGGCAGATATGATTTTTGCCCATCATCCGGTGATGTTTCGACCGGCTAATAACTTAGATTATCAGGACCCCCAAAAAGCGATGTACGCCGAGATTGCGGCCCATCACATTTTGGTTTACGCGGCCCATACGAATTTGGACAGTGCTGATGGCGGGATGAACGATTGGTTAGCTGACGCTTTAGGCTTACAAAACGTCAGTGGCTTAGTGCCAGGTTACGTCGAAAAGGCGGTCAAAATGACCGTGACGGTTCCGACGGATCAAGTAGAAGCCGTTCAAGAGTATTTAACGGATACTTGGCAAGCCAAACTCAACCGGTACGCCTTTAACTCTGGTGAACAGTTTACCGTTGATTTAATGGCTGACCGGGTTACCCCCGCAGTGGCTGGCATCAATCACTTTGTTCCAGCAACGAGTTGGGATTATCAGATTGAACCACTACTGACGGGTGGTCACCAGTATAGTATGGGGCGGGTCGGCGATTTACCAACCCCAATGACGGCTGAAGCCTTTGCAGAACACTGCAAGATGGTCTTTAACGTGTCCGGCTTGCGGCTAGTTTGTCAGCAGCCCCAGCAAGAAATTAAGCGGGTGGCGGTCCTCGGTGGCGATGGCGGAAAGTTTTATCAAGATGCCATTAAAGCGGGAGCCCAAGCTTACGTGACCGGGGATGTTTATTACCATACGGCTCACGACATGTTAGCCGCTGGTTTAACGGTGGTCGACCCCGGTCACCATATCGAAAGCATTTGTAAAACTCATTTGACCGAATGTTTTAAGAAATGGCAGGCGGAATCAAACTGGCAAGTTGAAATTGTTGCCTCAAAGTTAAATACTGATCCGTTTACTTTCATCTAATAGAGATAATCTTGTAATTTTGAAAGGAAGTTTGTAAGATGGCAAAATATCCTAATTTAATTTCAGATTTTTTGAGCTTCGTTAAAATCAATAGTCGTTCTGACGAGAGTTCGACGACGGTACCTTCATCACCACGGGAGACGGCCTTTTTAAACCAACTGATGGACAAGTTAAAGGCGATCGGGTTAAGCGATGTTGAACAGGATGCACAAAGCGCGTACGTCTTTGCAACCTTACCAGCTAATAGTGATAAGACCGTGAAGACTTTAGGCTTTATCTCACATATCGATACGGCTGATTTTAATTCGGAAAACATTAATCCACAAATTGTTGAAGACTATGATGGCCAGTCAGTGATTCAATTGGGCGACAGCGAGTATCATTTGGATCCTAAGGTCTTTCCAAACCTCAAAAATTATAAGGGTCACACGTTGATCACTACCGATGGGAATACCTTATTAGGCTCAGATGATAAGTCCGGTGTCGCTGAAATTATCAGTGCCGCTGAATATTTATTAGCTCATCCAGAAATCAAACACGGTAAGATTCGAATGGGCTTTGGTCCCGATGAAGAAATCGGAACGGGGGCGGACCACTTTAACGTGCCAGCATTCGCAGCCGATTACGCTTATACGGTTGATGGCGGGCCACTCGGTCAGTTGGAATATGAAACGTTCAACGCGGCTCAAGCTGAGATCACGATCAAAGGGGTCAACGTGCACCCTGGTTCTGCTAAGGACGTCATGGTTAACGCGTTGCAGTTAGCCGTTGAATTCCAAGACGGTCTACCAGCACACGATGTTCCTGAGAAAACGGATGGGCGGGAAGGTTTCTTCCACTTATTAGCATTAGACGGCACGGTTGACGGTGCTAAGTTGACCTACATTATCCGTGATCACGATCGGGCTAAATTTGAAGCCCGCAAACGGTTGATCGTAGCGGATGGTGATCAAATTAACTTGGCTCACGGTGGCGAGTACGTTCAGGTTAACGTTAAGGACCAGTACTACAACATGCGTGAAATCATCGAAAAAGACATGGCCGTCGTTGAATTGGCTAAGCAAGCTATGTTGAAGCTGAACATCAAGCCGTTGATCTTCCCTGTTCGTGGTGGGACTGATGGTTCTAAGATTTCATTTATGGGCTTGCCAACACCAAACTTATTTGCCGGTGGAGAGAACATGCACGGCCGGTTTGAATACGTTTCGGAACAAGTCATGGCGCAAGCCGTTGACGTTGTATTGCAAATCGTTACGGGTAATTACAATCAAAACTAAATCCTTGACCTTTATTGACCATTAGTTATATAATCTAATCGTCAATAAAGGTCAGACTCAATTGGCAGCTGATATAGCTGCCTTTTTGCTAACCTAATTTGAGGAGGTTATGATTTATGAATCCAGAACAATTAACGGAAAGTTTACAACAGGCTTTAACTCAAGCCCAACAAATTGCACAGACGCGGCGGCACCAAGAGATTGGAATTCCGCACCTATTTAAATTTTTAACCCAGCCAGGTGAACTGGTGCGCCAGATATTCAGTGAAGCGGGTGTCGATCTCGATAAATTACAAGTCGAGTTGGACCGGGAACTGGATGATATTAGTGTTGTTAGTGGTGGTAACGTTCAGTACGGCCAAAGTTTCAGTAGTAGCTTAGCAACTTTGATGCAGACGGCTGAAGCCAAACGTAAATCCCTAGGTGACGACTTTTTAGCCACTGATACGATTGCACTGGCGTTGATGGATCAAACCGGCGACCAACTAACCAAGTATTTAAACCAGTCGGGGATTACGGCTGGACAAGTCAAAAACGCGGTTGACCGGATTCGTGGTGGGCAACGGGTCACGTCACGTAATCAGGAAGACCAGTATCAAGCCCTTGAAAAATACGGGGTGGATTTAGTTAAACAAGCACGTAAAGGCAATCAGGACCCAGTGATTGGTCGGGATGAAGAAATCTTAGACGTGATTCGAATTTTGTCACGCAAGACGAAAAACAACCCGGTCTTGATTGGGGAACCCGGTGTTGGGAAGACGGCGATCGTTGAAGGCCTCGCCCAACGAATTGTTCGCGGGGATGTTCCGGACAATCTAAAGGATAAGACCCTGTTCTCCCTTGATATGGGGTCATTAATTGCCGGTGCCAAGTATCGTGGTGAATTTGAAGAACGTCTGAAGGCCGTCTTAAAGGAAATTAAGAAGGCTGACGGCCAGATCATCATGTTTATTGATGAAATCCATAATATTGTGGGTGCTGGTAAAACGGAAGGTAGCATGGACGCCGGCAACCTGTTGAAGCCAATGTTAGCCAGAGGTGAGCTCCATTTGATTGGTGCGACGACCTTAGACGAATACCGGCAATATCTAGAGAAGGATAAGGCTCTTGAACGGCGGTTCCAAAAGGTCCTAGTTGCCGAACCATCCGTTGAAGATACCATTAGTATTTTGCGGGGATTAAAGGAACGGTTTGAAATCCATCACGGCGTCCGAATTCATGATAATGCGTTGGTAGCCGCCGCTAAGTTATCAGATCGTTACATTACGGATCACTTTTTACCAGATAAAGCTTTGGATTTGATTGATGAAGCTTCCGCTGAAATTCGGGTCGAAATGAATTCTAACCCAACGGAATTGGATCAGGTCAACCGGCTGTTAATGCGCTTGGAAGTGGAAGAAGCGGCACTTAAGAAGGAAACGGACGATGCCTCCGTGAAGCGGTTAGCTGATTTACAGAAGGAATTGGCTAGCGCTAAGGAGAAGCAGCGTACGTTGGCAGAACGCTGGGCCAGTGAAAAGAAGAGCCTACAAGCGTTAAGCGATAAAAAGGCCGCCCTGGACAAAGCTAAGCACGACTTGGAAACGGCGGAAAATAAGTATGATTTGGAAACGGCCGCTAAGTTGCAACACGGGACGATTCCTAAGTTAGTCGCCGAGCTAAAGGCAATGGAAGCTAACGACCACCATGAAGACTGGTTAGTTGAAGAATCCGTTACGCCTGATCAGGTCGCTAACGTGGTTTCGCGGATGACTGGGATTCCAGTCAACAAGCTGGTTGCCGGTGAACGGGAGAAACTCCTACACTTAGCAGACCACCTACACGAACGGGTCGTCGGGCAAGATGCCGCGGTGAATGCCGTCTCTGACGCCGTGCTGCGTTCACGGGCCGGCTTACAAGACCCAAACCGGCCGTTAGGGTCATTCATGTTCCTCGGGCCAACCGGGGTTGGAAAGACCGAACTGGCCAAGGCCTTAGCGGAAAACTTATTCGACGCGGATGATCACATGGTCCGGATCGATATGAGTGAATATATGGAGAAAGAATCCGTTTCGCGGCTAGTCGGGGCTGCTCCCGGGTACGTTGGTTACGAAGAAGGTGGCCAGCTGACGGAAGCGGTTCGTCGTAATCCGTATTCCATCGTGTTGTTTGATGAAATCGAAAAAGCTCACCCCGATGTCTTTAATATTTTGTTACAAGTCTTAGATGACGGGCGCTTGACGGACGGTCAAGGACGCACGGTCGACTTTAAGAACACGATTTTGATTATGACGTCTAACTTAGGGTCGCAGCAGTTATTAGCTGGTGTTGACGATCAGGGACAATTATCCGCTTCGGCCCATGACCAAGTAATGCAGCTCGTGCAAAGTCGCTTTAAGCCTGAATTTTTAAACCGAATCGACGACATCATTATGTTTACGCCACTACAATTAGATGCGATTGAACAAATCGTGGTTAAGCTGATTGCACGGTTATCCGCACGACTGCAAGACCGTGACATTACGTTGAAGATTTCGGAATCCGCTAAAAAGTGGATCGCACAACAGGGGTACGAACCAGCGTACGGCGCTCGGCCATTACGGCGGTTCATTACGAACCATGTCGAAACACCACTTGCCAAGGAAATTATTGCTGGGCGGGTCGCACCGGACACGACGGTTGAAATTAATTTGATGGACGACCACTTAGTCTTTGAAAACCAACCGAATCCGAAAACGCAACAGGCGTAATCGGTTAGTTTTTACCGAAAACTGAGTGCAAGTCTTTAGCAAAATGGAAACAAAAAACTCGTGATTATCAGAAATTGATAATCACGAGTTTTTTAATAGCTTGATTACTTTTTTTCAGAACCTTTAACGGGTAGGGAATTGTTAGTAATTATGGTGATTCCGTTGACAACGACCAGCGCAAAGACGGCTGAAATGACCCCGATTTGACCGGGGTTCCAAGTCAATGCTTCGAGGGCACCACCGATATAACCGATAACTTCTCCAAACAAGACCGCCCAAACGATAATTGTAAGTTGTTTCATCATCTTCCGACACCTCCCAATGAAAGTTATTTTAGCACAACCACTTTGAAAAACCAATTAGCTTATAACTGCCGTAAAGAACAACTGTTTGCTATAATGAAATTAAATATGAAAAATAGGAAAGGAGGAAGTAACGATGCAGTATGTTCCTTTACAAGTAATGAGTACGTTTAGCTTATTACAAAGTACGAGTACCATTGATGAATTAGTTCAAACTGCTAAGCAGCAAGGCTACCCGGCACTAGCATTAACGGACGTCGATGTCATGTATGGCATCGTTGATTTTTATAATGCGTGTCGCAAAGCTGAAATCACCCCAATTTTAGGAATTACGCTGAACTTAACGGGTAGTCAGTTGACCGACCAAACGTTTAGTTTAGTTGTCTTGGCGAAAGACTTAGCGGGGTATCAAACGTTAATGCAGCTTTCAACAATGAAGCAAACGGCGCCTAATGATCAACCGCTAAGCTTAACGACGGTATTACCTTATTTACACCATTTGATCGTGATGACGCCGGCTAAGGATAGTGAATTAACGGCGTTACTGATGCAAGATGCCCGTGAGCAAGTGGCGGACTGGGTGCAACGGTTGCGCGCGGCTGTTGACCCCCAGAGTTTCTATTTAGGGGTGTCGTTAGACCAAGCGCCCGCAATGCGGACGACGGTGGCGGCGTTTGCTGACCAAAATGAGCTACTAATCGTTGCTTTGGATCCGGTAGATTACGTCCAGTCGACCGACTACTTTGCGGTTTCGGTACTGCGCGCGATTGACCGGGGCCAGCAGATTGAACAGCCCGAACAGTTACAAGGCATTGCCGGTGCCCACTATTTACGTCCAGCTGAGACGGTGGTCAGAGATTACGATGAACTATCGTTAACGGCGGCCGTTAACGCGACTGGGGAAATTGCGGCTGCCTGTCACGTTGAGTTAGTTTTTCAACAACCGCAACTTCCAACGTACCCGACACCGGATCAGCAGCCTGCTAACCAATATTTACGGCAACTGTGTACGGCCGGACTACAAGAACGATTAGCGGCGATGGCGGAAACGACCGACCCGCAACCGTACCATGACCGCCTTGAACGGGAGCTAAAAGTAATTGATCAGATGGGGTTTGATGATTACTTTTTGATCATTTGGGACGTGATGAACTTTGCTCACCAGTCAGACATTACGACTGGCCCGGGGCGGGGTTCCGCGGCGGGGTCACTTGTGGCTTACGTTTTAAAAATTACGGATGTCGATCCGTTACAGTACAACCTATTATTTGAACGATTTTTAAATGCTAAACGGGCCAACATGCCCGATATCGATTTGGATATTCCGGATAATCGGCGTGAACAAGTCTTAGCGTACGTCCATGATAAGTACGGACACGATCGGGTCGCTCAAATCATTACCTTTGGCACCTTGGCTGCCAAGCAAGCCCTGCGTGATGTTGGGCGGGTCTTTGGACTATCGACTTTTGAAATGAGTGATTGGAGTGCAGCCGTTCCTAACCAGCTACACATCACACTGAAACAAGCCTATCAGGGTTCGCAGCGTTTACAGAACATGGTGGCGGATTCATCTAAAAATCGACTGTTATTTGAGACGGCCCAACGGATAGAAGGTTTACCGCGGCATTACTCGACCCATGCCGCCGGGGTGGTCCTTAGTCAGCAACCGTTGATTACGATCGTTCCGCTGCAAGCTGGTAGTGAGACGATGATGATGACGCAATATACTAAGGATACCGTGGAAGCGGTTGGTCTATTGAAGATGGACTTTCTGGGACTGCGAAACTTATCCTTAATGGCGAGTGCGTTGCATTACGTTCAGCGCCAGACGGGCAAGCCGTTAGCGATAACCAAAATCGATTTAAATGATCCGGAAACGTTAAAACTCTTTCAGGCTGGCGACACGACCGGCGTCTTCCAATTTGAATCGGGTGGGATCCGCAACGTCTTACGTAAATTGCATCCCGATAATTTTGAACTGGTGGCGGCCGTAAACGCACTGTACCGGCCGGGGCCAATGGAAAACATTGACCACTTCATTGCCCGCAAACAGGGGCGTGAAGCCGTCAGCTACCCGGCTGACGAGTTAGCGCCAATTTTAGGCCCCACTTACGGTATCTTGGTCTATCAAGAACAAGTCATGCAAGTTGCCGCGGTCATGGGAGGCTTTACATTAGGCGAAGCCGACTTATTGCGGCGGGCGATGAGTAAGAAGAAACGGGCCGTGATTGATGAAATGCGGCAGAAGTTTATCGCTGGCGCTCAGGCCAACGGGTTTGGCCCGGACGTTGCAACGCAGGTCTACCAATATA
The DNA here is from genome assembly GCA_937916845.1 of uncultured Lactobacillus sp. Lineage (GTDB taxonomy): Bacteria > Bacillota > Bacilli > Lactobacillales > Lactobacillaceae > Lactiplantibacillus > Lactiplantibacillus paraxiangfangensis. Next base: position 25,744 of record CALFSK010000050.1, read on the forward strand.
TTGAACAATTCGCAAATTATGGATTTAATCGCTCACATGCGGTAGCTTATAGTAAGATGGCGTTTGAGCTAGCCTACCTAAAGGTTCATTTTCCGGGGGCGTTCTTTACGTCGTTAATGAACTCGGTGATGGGCAACGGCACGAAACTCAAACAGTACCTAGCCGAAGCCAAGCAACATCATGTGGCCATCGTGCCACCCGATATTAATCGGAGTGGGCAGTACTTTGATTGGAACGGCAAACAGATTATTTTCGGTTTGAGCTCGATCAAGGGCTTACGACGTGACTTTATTCAAAGCGTTATTGGTGAACGGAAGGCTAACGGACCGTTTAAGAACTTGCAACAATTCATGCAGCGCATTGAATCTAAATGGTTGAAAGATGATTTGATGACGGCTTTGATTTATGCCGGTGCGTTTGATCACTTTGGACTCAACCGGGCAGAGTTATTGACCGGTGTGCCGGAGTTGATGTCGAGTGCAGAATTGGCTGGCAACAGTATGAGTTTGTTTGCATCATTGGCCCCAAAGATCAAAAAACAACCGGAATTGCCGTTAGGTGAACGGTTAGCCAAAGAAGCTGAATACCTGGGGGCTTACGTTTCCGGCCATCCGGTGGAAACTTATCAGTGGCTGGCACAAAAACAGCGAACGAGTTTGATAAGTACGCTCACTAATGAGCAACGGGTTAAACTTTTGGTCTATATTACCAAGATTCGGACGATCCGGACGAAACGGGGTCAGGCGATGGCGTTTGCCACGGGTAGTGACCTTTCCGGTGAAATTGATTTGACGATTTTTCCGAATACGTATCAACGGTTGCAAGATCAATTGCAGACGGAAAGCATCGTATTGATCAGTGGGAAGGTCGAGCAACAGCGGGGACTACAAGTCATCGTGGATAATTGGCAATTGGCGGATCAGTTTCCAAAACCAACGGGACAATTATTCTTACGATTACAGCCTAACCAGGATGACGCGACCGTGCAAAAGCAAATTTTGGGGTTACTACGGCAGTCTCCAGGTCCGAACCCCGTTTTAATCTACTCGGTCAGTGCCCACCGAACAGTTGAACTAAATTCACAGTATTGGGTCAGTGAAAATGCAGAATTATTTGGAGCGCTTACAACGTTATTAGGTCGCGATAATGTGGTGATGAAGAACGTAACCCCCTGATTTGACGGCGTTTTCACCATGATTTAATTTGCGAAAATAACAGACAATCAGTTTTAAAAGTGTTAGAATCACTTATGGAGTTACGAACTCAATTTATTGCCTGAGGTGAAAAAATGAAACGCATTGGTATTTTAACCAGTGGCGGCGACGCTCCTGGTATGAATGCGGCCGTTCGCTCCGTTGCTCGTAAAGCAATGGCCGAAGGGTTAGAAGCATACGGCATCAACTACGGCTTTGCTGGGTTGGTTGCTGGTGACATTCATAAAATTGAAGCAGCAGATGTTGACGGTGTGGTCAACCAAGGTGGAACCTTGTTATATTCCGCACGTTATCCTGAGTTTGCTCATGAAGAAGGTCAATTAAAAGGAATCGAACAACTGAAGCGATTCGGTATCGATGCCTTGGTCGTTATTGGTGGCGATGGCTCTTACCATGGTGCCTTACGTTTAACTGAACACGGCTACAACACGATTGGTCTTCCCGGAACAATCGACAACGATATTCCATTTACTGATTTCACGATTGGTTTTGATACGGCGGTTAACACCGACGTTGAAGCACTTGATCGGATTTATGATACGGCTCACAGTCATGACCGGACTTTCGTTGTGGAAGTTATGGGTCGTGGCGCTGGTGACGTTGCAATGTGGGCTGGTGTTTCTGCCGGTGCCGATGCAATCGTGATCCCAGAACTTGATTGGGATATGGAAACGATCGCAAACAAGATCAAGCACAACCGTGCTAATGGTCATCGTTGCAACATCGTTGTCTTGGCCGAAGGGGTTATGAGCGCCGACGAATTCGTCGAAAAGTTATCACAATATGGTGACTTTGATGCTCGTGCCAACACCATTGGTCATATGCAACGTGGTGGTCGTCCAACGGCTAAGGACCGTGTCTTGGCAAGCAAGATGGGTGCTTACGCTGTTGAACTCTTACTTAGCGGTAAGGGTGGTTTAGCGGTTGGGATTCAAGAAAACCAATTAGTTAGCCACGACATCCTGGACCTATTCGATTCTAAACATAAAGCGGAATTATCACTTAGCAAGTTGAACGAAGAACTTTCATTCCACTAATAAGTGCTAACCACTTTATTACTAAACTCTGATAAAAATGACGTTAATGTCTTTTTATAAAAAACTTTCAAGGGAGAGATTTTTCTTATGAAGAAAACCAAGATTGTTTCAACACTTGGTCCTGCCAGCACCGATACTGACACTATTGTTAAATTAATCGAAGCCGGCGCAAATATTTTCCGCTTTAACTTCTCACATGGAGATCATGCAGAACATTTGGATCGTTTAACTAAGGTCCACGAAGCAGAAAAGATTACGGGTAAGACTGTTGGTATCATGCTTGATACCAAGGGTGCTGAAATTCGGACGACCGTTCAAAAAGACGGTAAGTCTGAATACAAGATCGGTGATAAGGTACGTATTTCTATGGACGATTCACTTGAATCAACCAAGGAAAAGATTGCCGTTACCTATGATGGCCTTTATGACGATGTTCATGTTGGCGGTCATGTCCTCTTCGATGATGGTTTATTAGACATGAAGATCGATGAAAAAGACGATGCACATCGCGAATTAGTTACGACTGTTCAAAATGCCGGCGTCTTGGGCTCACGTAAAGGTACTAACGCTCCTGGCGTTTCTATCAACTTACCTGGGATTACTGAAAAAGACTCAGACGATATTCGTTTCGGTTTGGATCATGAAATCAACTACATTGCTGCTTCATTCGTTCGTAAGCCACAAGATGTCTTAGACATCCGTGAATTACTTGAAGAAAAGCATATGGAACACGTTCAAATCTTCCCTAAGATCGAATCACAAGAAGGTATCGACAACGTCGATGAAATTCTTAAGGTTTGTGATGGTTTGATGGTCGCTCGTGGTGACATGGGTGTTGAAATTCCAGCTGAAAATGTGCCTTTGGTACAAAAGAGCTTGATCAAGAAGTGTAACGCTTTAGGTATGCCAGTTATCACTGCTACCCAAATGTTAGACTCAATGCAAGAAAACCCACGTCCTACTCGTGCCGAAGCATCTGACGTTGCCAACGCTGTCTTTGACGGTACTGACGCAACCATGCTTTCTGGTGAAAGTGCTAACGGTCTTTACCCTGTTGAATCTGTTGCCATGATGGCTAAGATCGACGAAAAGGCTGAAAACACTTTGGCTGAAAACGGTAACTTACAATTAAACCGTTTCGACAAGACTAGTGTTACGGAAACAATCGGTATTGCGATTGCCCGTGCTGCTAAGAACTTAAACATCAAGACGATTGTTGCTGCGACTGAATCTGGCTACACTGCTAAGATGATTTCGAAGTACCGTCCAAATGCTGATATCTTAGCTATCACTTTTGACGAACGGACTCAACGTGGCTTAATGGTTAACTGGGGTGTTCAACCAATCGTGGCTGACAAACCAGAAACCACTGATGACATGTTTGATTTAGCTGCTTCTAAAGCTGTTGAACTTGGCTTTGCCAAGGAAGGCGACTTAATCTTGATTACTGCCGGTGTGCCAGTTGGCGAACGCGGTACGACTAACATCATGAAGATCCAATTAATTGGTTCTAAGTTAGCTGATGGTCAAGGTGTTGGTGATGAAACGGTTATCGGTAAAGCCGTAATCGCAACGTCAGCACAAGAAGCTATCGACAAGGCCGTTGAAGGCGGCGTCTTAGTTACTAAGACTACCGACAAAGACTACTTACCAGCAATTGAAAAGTCTAGCGCTTTAGTTGTTGAAAATGGTGGTTTAACTTCACACGCTGCCGTTGTTGGTATCTCAATGGGTATTCCTGTTATCGTTGGTGTTAAGGATGCCACTACTGTGATTGCCGATGGTCAATTGATCACCGTTGATTCACGTCGTGGGATTGTTTACCGCGGTGCTTCAAACGCCCTTTAAGATCAAATTAAATTTGATTTCGAAAAGTCGTCGCTTTGCGACGGCTTTTTGTTTACATAGCTGTAGTCACGGTCTTGGTTTTGAGAGTAGCACAGGACTTTTAACGGTTAATTACCGTGAATCCTCGTAATTCGGGGCGTTTTCAGTTACAATAAATATCACGTGAGGTGTCGTATGGAAAGTTGGTTATTTTTATTAGCAATTTTGGTCGTAGCCTGGTTAGGAAAAAATCAGTCGTTACAGATTGCGACCGGAGTGGTTTTGCTGATCAAGTTAATTCCGAATACGAATAAACTTTTAACCACGATTGGTCAAAAGGGAATCAATTGGGGCGTAACGGTCATTACCGTTGCCATCCTGATTCCGATTGCGACCGGTCAGATTGGGTTTCGGGATCTATTGCACGCGTTTAAATCGCCGGTCGGTTGGATCGCGGTCGCGTGTGGTGTCCTGGTATCGGTCCTGTCTTTTCACGGGGTCGGTCTCTTGTCAGCGACGCCGGAGATTACGGTGGCCCTCGTGTTTGGAACGATTATGGGGGTTGTCTTATTAAAGGGCATCGCCGCCGGCCCAATTATTGCGGCCGGAATTACTTATTGCATTATTCAAGTCCTACATCTTAGTTTACAGTAGGTTAAAGGAGCAAAATTAATGGACAGTATTATGGGAATGGTGGTTACTGCAAAGGTAACCGATGAAAATGATGACGCGTACTTTGTACAGGCGAATGGTCAAACGTTGTGGGTCGATAAGGATGAACCAGAAAAACCGTTACACATCGGTGGTTCTTACGAAGGCTTTGTTTACGAGAATGAAGATCACCGTCTACAAATGACGCGCCAAGTTCCAGAAATTTCGTTTGATCAGTTTGTCTGGGGAACCGTTGTCCGGACGCGCCATGATTTAGGGGTGTTCGTAGATGTTGGTTTACCTAATAAAGACTTCGTGGTCTCATTGGATGAACTTCCAACGATTAGCCGTCTATGGCCGAAGAAGGATGACCGCCTCTACATTAAATTGATGCGGGATAATAAAGACCGGCTTTGGGGAACCTTAGCTGAAATGACGGATTTCCAAGCATTGGCGACGCCGTATAATAAAGAACAAGTCAAGAATTCGGATACCGAAGTAACGGTGTTACGGTTGAAAATTGTGGGAACGACGGTTATTACCGATGATAACCATTTAGGCTTTGTCCACCCGTCAGAACGGGATCAAGAACCACGTTTGGGGCAACATATGAAAGCCCGCGTTATTGGTTATTTACGTGATGGCGAATTGAACTTATCGCTTAAGCCCCGGGGATACGAAGAAATTGGTGATGATGCGCAGATGTTGTTGGCCGCACTCCAACATCAAGCGGACCACAAGTTACCATTTTGGGATAAAAGTGATCCGGAAGACATCCGGACGTACTTTGGTATCAGCAAGTCCCAATTCAAGCGGGCCGTCGGTAATTTATTAAAACAACGCTTGATCAGTCAGGAACCTGGCGAAATCAAGTTGGTGGAACCAACCGATGAGCAAGCCGAAGATTGAGCAACGAATGCAGGACCAGCTTGCTGATTACCTGCATTTTTTGCGTGTCGAGCGCGGCCTGGTAACGAATAGTATAAAAAGCTATTCGCAAGATTTAACGGAATTCAGTCAATATTTGATGACGCAAAAAATCACTGATTATAATGATGTTGACCGCTACGTGTTGCTGAATTACTTGCAGTTTCTAGACGATGGGGGTAAATCACGGAATACGATCATCCACAGTGTCTCTAGTCTGCGTAAGTTTTTTCAGTATTTGGCGCAGTTACACCAGGTTGACAGTGATCCCATGATTAAGATCGATACGCCTAAGCGTGCCCAACATTTGCCACAGGTGTTATCACCACATGAAGTGGAACGGTTGCTGGCTGTCCCTAAGTTGGATAAACCGTTGGGATTACGTGACCGGACGATCTTAGAAGTGATGTACGCCACCGGGTTACGGGTCAGCGAGACAATTAACTTGAAACTTGACGATTTGCATTTAGACTTAGGACTGATTCAAACGATTGGGAAGGGCGACAAGGAACGCATTATTCCGATTGGTGACGTTGCCATTGATTTTGTGGAGCAGTACTTGAAGACTGCTCGTCCGAAACTCGTCTCGCCTAAGCGTCGCAATACGTACTTGTTTCTAAATAATCACGGTGGGCAACTCACGCGGCAAGGCGTTTGGAAGAATTTAAAAGCGGAAGTTAAAGCCGCTGGAATTGAAAAGAACGTCACGCCCCATACGTTGCGCCACTCGTTTGCGACCCATATTTTGGAAAATGGTGCGGATCTACGGGTCGTCCAGGAACTTTTAGGACACGCGGATATTTCCACGACCCAGATCTACACGCACATTACGAAAAAACGACTTGCGGAAGTCTATAATAAATACCATCCGCGTGCTTAATAAGGAGGTCCACGTTGCTAGTTAAATATCGAAAAGATTATGAGAAAGTAGCGATGGGATTGTTATCGTTTATTCCCGATTTCAAAGACCTAGCGCACTTACAGACCGAGATGCAGTGGTACCTTGCCACTGACAACCATCAGCTATTGCTGTGGCGGCAAGCCGATGGTGACTTTAGCGGCATCATTGGCATCGAGGTTGGGCCTGACTTTGTCTTAGTTCACCATGATTCACTGTCACCAGAAGAACGAACGGCCGACAATCAACAACAGATGTTGGATGAGCTAGCAGCGCTGTACCCGCATAAGCGGGTCATGGGAACCTTAGACATGGCGTCAATTATTGGCGAGTGGGAGCGAAATCGTGACAAACAATCAACAACAACCAATCACCATTAAAATTTCTGAATTTGAAGGTCCCCTTGATCTGCTGCTCCATTTGATTCGACAAAACAAAATGGATATTTATGATATTCCCATTGCGGACATTACCCAGCAGTACCTAGACTACTTGCATTCCATGCAGGCGTTAAAATTAGATATTGCGGGCGATTATCTGGTCATGGCAGCGACTTTGATGACGATTAAGAGTCGTTACTTATTACCGCAACCAGAGCCGGATGATGACGAAGATGCCACTGAAGACGACCCTCGAGACTCGTTAGTGGCGGAACTGTTGGCTTACAAAGTTTATCAAGAAGCTGCTGGTGAACTGCGGGTCAAGGAACAGGCGCGTCATCAACATTTCACACGTGAAGCGATGCTAGTGCCCAGTGATTTGAGTGCACCTAAGCTCACGGCTGGAATTACGGTTGACGATCTGCAGGCTGCTTTTCGACAATTAGTTGATAAACGCCGTCGGGCACGACCACTAACTAAAACGGTCGTGGCTGAGAGTGTAAATATCTACGTTCGGATGACTCAAATCAAAACGCAGTTGCAGCGTCACCATACGGGGATGGCATTTGCGGACCTATTCACGGTAACGGCGAGTGATGAAATGTTGGTGACAACTTTCATGGCCGTCCTTGAATTAACGAAACAAGCGCAGATCAAACTAACGCAGCGTGATCAATTGGGACCGATTCATTTAACTTTAAGGCGGGAAGAACAACAGCATGACGAACATTGAACAAATTGAAGGGCTACTGTTTGTAGCCGGTGATGAAGGAATCACCGTGGCGGAAATTGAACACGCTACGAGTTTTGCTAAGCCGGCCATCACCACGATGTTGACCAATCTAGCGACCAAGTATGACCAGGACCCCGACTCAGCACTGATGGTGCTGTCGACTGAGAATACTTACCGTTTGGCAACGAAGGCCGCGGTTGCACCAGTATTGAAACGGTACTTTGAAGCGCCATTATCGACGAGCTTGTCGCAGGCGTCACTGGAAGTACTTGCAATTATTGCGTACCGGCAACCACTGACCCGGATTGAAATTGATGAGATTCGGGGGGTTCAAAGTGGCTCAACGATTCAGAAGCTCGTTTTACGACAGCTAGTGACTGAAACGGGACGCTTAAGCGAACCCGGGCGACCAATTTTGTACGGGACGACTGAATTATTTTTGGACTACTTTGGCTTAAAGACACTAGACGACTTACCTACAATTGATCTGGACGCATTGAGCGATGCTGAAAATCCAGCACCGGAAACGGACCTATTTCTCAATGCGTTTCAAGATAAATTGCAGGGTGACGACCAAGATCGAGAGGAAAACTAATGGCAGAACGTTTACAAAAAGTAATGGCGGAAGCGGGTGTTGCTTCCCGACGTAAATCCGAAGTGTTGATCACTTCCGGATACGTCAAAGTTAATGGCAAGACTGTGACCACGCTTGGGGTTAAAGTGGAACCAAGTGACCACGTTGAAGTGAAGGGGCTTCCGTTGAACGCGGAAAGCCTAGTCTATTATTTGTTTTACAAGCCACGCGGAGTCGTTACGACTGTCCACGATGAAAAGGGCCGTAAAACGGTCATGGACTTCTTTAAGGACGTCCCTGAACGGATCTATCCGGTGGGCCGTTTAGACTACGACACGTCGGGTTTATTGATTATGACTAATGATGGTGACTTGGCTAACCGTTTGACCCACCCTAAGTACGAAGTTAAAAAGACGTACTTGGCAAAAGTCGAAGGGGTCCCAACGAACGCCGACTTAAAACAACTCCGGTTAGGTGTTGAAATTGAGGGTCGGACGACCGCCCCAGCGAAATCTAACTTGTTAGATAGCGATCATAAAAAAAATAATGCTTTAGTCCAATTGACGATTCACGAAGGCCATAATCACCAAGTGAAGAATATGTTGGCTGCAATCGGACACCCCGTAACGAAGCTAAAGCGCGAGCGCTATGGTGTTCTAGATTTGCAGAGTTTGCAACCGGGTGAGTACCGGAAATTAAAGCCAATTGAAATTAGTAAGTTAAAAGGCGAAAGATAGCGCTTGCATTTTAATAACATTGCGCTTAGAATATAAATGTAAAAATAAATATTTGGTTCATCTTCAGGGCAGGGTGTAATTCCCGACCGGCGGTAAAAACCCGCGACCTATGCAGTGGCATAGTGATTTGGTGCAATTCCAAAGTCGACAGTTAAAGTCTGGTATAAAGAAGATCGAGCTTATTTGCCATAAACTTGCAAGTAAGACCGCCCGGATGACAGTAAATGTTATTCGTGCGGTCTTTTTACTTAGGTATGACAATGGGGTTCAATTGAAGATGACCCATAGGAGGGTGCGTTATGGAACAAACGACGTTACGCCGACTAGTGGGCATTGCCTTACTCGGCGCGTGTGCATATGTATTGATGTTACTGGAGTTTCCGATTCTTCCCGCGGCAACGTGGATGAAGATTGATTTCTCGGATATTCCGATTTTGATTGGGCTACTGCTTTACGGGGTCGGTGGTGCGTTCACCATCACGGTGCTAAAGTTAGTGATTCATTCTGCGACGATGGGGTTTGCCATTTATGATCTAATCGGCTCATTAGCAAGCTTTTTAGGCTCTGCTAGCTTGATTATTGTCTTTGCGGTCGTTTTGCGCTACTACAAAGGCAACCCTAAGTACCGGCTACCATTGGCGGTGGGGATAGCAACGATTGTTTTGACCGTGGTCGAGTCGACGGCGAACTTAACGTTTGTATTGCCGTTTTATTTACAGGTCATGGGCTTCAATCTCCAATTATCATTAAGTAAGTTTGTGTTGTTTGTGGTGGTACCGTTCAACTTGATCAAGGGTGTCCTGGTTGGGACGGTCTTCGGACTGGTTTACCAACGGTTGGCCAAGTGGCTTGGCAATCATAATCAATTAACAAGTAGGGTTTAATTAATCAAAAAAAGTTAATGCGAGTGCCCACTTTTCACGGAGTTAACGTTGAGGAGTGGGTACTTTTTTTGTGGTGATTGGTTCATTGTGACGGGGCGTGCTATGCTATTAGAATTGAGAGGAGGCGTCGGTGTGTTTTCAGACTATGTCTTATTTTTATTTGCGACCCAACCACGACGGGCCAAAGGGATTTTTAACGTACTCCGGGGACGCCGAACCGTGTCGACATTGTTTGCTGGACTGACGTACGGTTGCTTAGACCAGCTAGACAGTTGGCACGGGGTACCGCTGGAAAAATTTGTGGCAACGGCGGCGCAACTACAAAGTACTGGGGACCTCGTTAGTCCGACGCCAGGATACTACCAGTTAACCGCACAGGGTGTGACTCGGCAAAAAAAACAGCGGGCATTACGTTACCAGCCCGTTGCCTTGCACGGTTTTCAAACAACGGACGTCCGTCGTTTTGCAGCCCTAAGTCAATTAGCGCTACAGGTCGCATCTGAAGCGGCTCACCGCGAGAATCGTTACTATCCGGTGACGACTGACCCGGGTGTTCAAGCCATCGTCAAGGCGTGGTTTCGGCGCTTTCACAGTCCCACGTTGGGGCGGACTATTTTCGATGGGTTACAAGCCTTTTTGATGAGCTTACCCGATGAATTAGCCCAGATCTTTGTTCAGAGTCTGACCGGCTACCAGTTTCCCGGGCAAACAGATGCCCAACTGGCAACTACTTTCAAGCGGTCGCCAGTTGAAATGTTGGTCATCCGCAAAGACTTGATGTGTCGCTGGGTCATCTGGCTGAGCCAGCACCAAACAGACCCCCTGTGGGCGCTCCTAGCCCCCTTAGTGAAAGCTTCACCAGTTAGCAGTAGCGCCCAGCGGACCTTCCAGGACTTCTTACAAGTTGATGATTTGGAAATGATTTCTAAACGACGCCATCTGAAACTCAGTACGGTCCGTGAACACTTACTGGAAGTCGCCATTTTAACGCCGGACTTCCCCTTTGAACGGTTGCTGACAAAAACGGTCAGTCAGCAATTAACGACGATTTTTGCGGATCAGCCCGAATTAACGACTTGGCAGTTCGCACAGGTTCAAACCGTGATGCCGCAATTGGACTTTTTCTATTTCCGGCTCTTTCAGATTATGAGGTGTCAACATGAACGAGGATGAATTACACGACTTACTAAAACAAAAGTACGGGTTTGATCACTTTCGTGCGGGCCAATTGGAAGTTATTCAGCAATTATTGGCCGGTCAAGACGTGCTGGCCGTTTTACCGACTGGAACGGGGAAATCGTTGATTTACCAACTAGTCGGGAGCGTGGTACCCGGATTAGTCGTCGTTGTTTCACCCTTGATTTCGTTGATGCAAGACCAAGTTGCGCGGTTGAATTATCAGGGTGAAAAGCGGGTGGCTGCGTTGACGTCCCAACTAGACTTTGGGGCGCGGCAGCACTTACTGAATCACCTCCAAGCCGTTAAATATTTATTTATCTCACCCGAAATGTTGAGCCAAGATGCCGTGATGGCCGCGTTAAAAACGGTTCCGTTAGCGTTATTTGTCGTGGACGAAGCGCACTGTATCTCAACGTGGGGCTCTGATTTTCGTCCGGATTACCGGTCATTAGGGGCGTTACGTGCCGATTTAGGACAGCCGCGGACATTAATGCTCACAGCAACGGCGACCAAGCGCGTTCGTCAAGACATTCTTCGGCAATTGCGAGTGCCTAACGCGCACCAAATTTTGCATTCAGTCAACCGACCCAACATTTATTTAGCGGTTGCCAATCTCAGTGATGAGGCGGCTAAACGTGTTCGGCTGCAGCAATTAGTGACCACGGTTGCGGGGCCGGCCATCGTCTATTTCAGTTCCAAACGGCAAACGGACTTGATTGCGGAGTGGCTGCGCGACCAGACCGGTTTGCGGGTTGCGGCGTACCATGCCGGGTTGTCAGCGGAGGACCGGTTCAAAATTCAGCAGCAGTTTATGGCTGGTGATTTAGACGTGATCTGCGCGACATCGGCTTTCGGTATGGGAATCAATAAAGCGGACATTCGCATGGTGATCCATTACCATCTACCTACCACGTTAGCGGATTATGTTCAAGAAATTGGTCGTGCTGGTCGTGATGGGCAACCATCATTAGCGGTGATTTTATACGTTCCGGGGGATGAAGCCCTTGTCCGTAATTTAAATGAACTAACCGCGGCAACGCCTAACGAAATTGAACAAGATTACCAACGCTTTATCCGCCGACAGGAACCGACAGATGAAGTGAGTCAGGTGTTACAATATTACTGGCAACACCAGGCGACGGTTGCTGAAGTGACGGCGTTATTTGCCACCCGGACCGAAGCCAAGGAGCGGGAACTGCGAGAATTGTTGAAGTACGTTACGAGCACCACTTGTCGGCGTGCGGTCATGCTGAATTACTTTGATGAAGAAGCGCCGGCCCACGATGACGGTTGTTGTCAGCTAGACGGGGAAGCACTCCCACTGGAAACACTGGGGTTGATTCGAACGGTAACGACTGTAACCTCACAAGCATCGGACTGGGAAAAAGCCTTAACCCGGCTGTTTTTACCAAATTCTTAAAGAAATCGATTAAGGGTTATGTTACAATATTGGTTGAAAGTTTTTTGAGGAGGAACACCCTATGAGTCAAAAAAATGATAATGATAAGCCTCAGGCAGATAAGCCCTGGGATAAAACTTTTGAAGACGATCGGGATGACTCGGGCAATTTATCGCGAACTCAAAAACGCAAGCAAGATAGTAGTAATTCAACGTTAACCACCATTCTAGTGGTTTTAATTTTGTTGCTCGCCTTAGCACCAATTGGTTATTTTTTGGTGAAGAAAAATTCGCTCAATAATCCGCAACAGACCGAACAAGTTGCTAGTTCTAGTTCGAAGAAATCTTCGACAAAAGTCGCTGATAAATCGAGTGCCACTAGTAAAAAGAGTGCCTCCGAAGCGGCAGCTAAGAAAAAGGCTGCTGCTAAGAGTAGTAGCGTCGCCCTAGCGAGTTCCAAAGCCGCTAGTAGCAAGGCCGCTGCTAAATCCGACTCTGAAGATTCTGCGAGTACTAAGAGTAGTTCCAGTGCAAGCAGCAGCAGTTCTTCAGCAGGCGGTAAGTACGTCACGGTAGAAGCTGGTCAAGGTGTCTACCGGGTCGCGACGAATGCGGGGATTTCCGTGGATAAGTTACTTGAATTAAATGGCTTATCCTCAGGAGCCACCATTTCGGCGGGCCAACGGTTACGTGTCCGTTAAAAGCACGAATTTTGGATAGTGAGGGTATAGTTAATGGCTGAACAAGCACTTCAAGTAGCCATCGATGGGCCAGCTTCGGCTGGTAAAAGTACCGTGGCCAAGCTGGTTGCCAAACGGTTTGGCTATATTTATGTCGACACCGGTGCAATGTACCGGGCCGTGACGCTGTGGGCGATGCAACACGATGTCAGCCTGACAGACGAAGCGGCTGTCATTGCGTCGATGCAATCGTTAAAGATTAGCTTTAAGCCGGGCGAACCTGATCAGTTAGTTTTTGCTAACGCACAGGATATCACCCAAGCGATTCGACAACCGGACGTGACGAATAACGTGTCAACGATTGCCGCATTGCCAAAGGTACGGACTATTTTGACGGATCAGCAACGGGAAATGGCTGATGCAGGCGGCATCGTGATGGACGGTCGTGACATTGGCACGACAGTACTGCCACACGCTGAAGTCAAAATTTTCTTGGTGGCTTCTGCAGCGGAGCGTGCAAAACGCCGGTACGCAGAAAACATCAAAAAAGGAATTGAAACACCCTTAGCCCAATTACAGGCTGAAATTGAATTACGGGACCATAAAGACTCGACCCGTAAGGTTTCACCATTGACGCAGGCGGCCGATGCCGTACTGGTCGATACAACACCAATGTCCATCGAAGAAGTGGTCACAACGATCGCTGAAATTATAAAAAAACAAAGTTCGACAATCTAATTGCATTAAGTTAATGCTTTTAGCTGGCTTTTCATTGCTTTTTCGGCTATGATATAGGTTAGAGTTATTGTTGACAGGAGGAAATTTGCATGAGTGAAAACGAAAACAGTCAAAATGAGAAAAATGAACTTTTAGACGCTTTAAATAGCGTTGAAGAAGTTAACGTCGGTGACGTTGTTAAGGGTGAAGTCTTAGCAATTGACGACGACAAGCAAGTTATTGTTGGGATCCAAGGTACCGGTGTTGAAGGGGTCGTTCCTTTGAAGGAACTCTCAACACAACGGGTCGAAGATGTCAACGAAGTCGCTAAAGTTGGTGACGTCTTAGACTTGGTTGTCATTTCTCGGATTGGCAGCGACAAAGAAAACGGCAGTTATTTACTGTCACATCGTCGGTTAGAAGCTCGCAAAGTTTGGGACGATGTTGAAAAAGAATACGAAGCAGGTCATACGATTAAAGCTCCGGTAACACAAGTTGTTAAGGGCGGGTTAGTCGTTGACGCTGGTGTTCGTGGCTTCATCCCTGCCTCAATGATTGATGATCATTACGTTGAAGATTTAAACGCCTACAAAGGCCAAGAACTTGAACTTAAGATTATTGAAATTGAACCTAGCGAAAACCGTTTGATCTTATCACACCGTGCCGTTGTCGAAAAGCAACGCGAAGCACAACGTGAAGAAGCTTTGAAGACTTTACAAGCTGGTGAAACGGTTGAAGGTAAAGTTGCTCGTTTGACTAACTTCGGGGCCTTTGTTGACCTTGGCGGTATCGACGGGTTGGTTCACGTTTCTGAAATTTCATACGAACGGGTTGAAAAGCCTGCTGACGTATTGAAGGTTGGTCAAGAAGTTACGGTTAAGATTTTATCCGTTGACGCAGACCGCGAACGTGTTTCATTATCCATCAAAGCAACCTTACCAGAACCTTGGGACGGGATTGAAGAAAAAGCGCCACAAGGTGCCGTTCTTGATGGGAAAGTTAAACGTTTGACTAGCTTTGGGGCCTTCGTTGAAGTGTTCCCTGGCGTTGAAGGTTTAGTTCACATTTCTCAAATTTCACACCAACACATTGCAACGCCAAATGACGTTTTAAAGGTTGGCCAAGAAATCAAAGTTAAGGTCTTAGATGTTCGTCCTGACGAAAAGCGCTTAGCTTTATCCATCAAAGCTTTGGAAGAAAAGCCACAAGCTGCTGAAGGCGAAGAAGAAGCCGCTCAACCAGAACGTCGTAACAACAACCGTCGTCGTAACAACAATAGTCGCGACAACCGGACTGCTAGCGAACGTTCAACGGCGAACGCCCCAGAAGAACAAAGTGGTTTCACTTTAGGCGATTTGATCGGTAACGAATTGAAGAATGCTGGAAACAACAATGATGAAAACTAATCATTGATTGAGTAAAAAATACCCTTCAAGCTTGCCTTGAAGGATATTTTTTTATGATTATGAATTATTTAGGCAAAGGAGGAATTTAGATGGCAAAACCAGTTGTCGCCATTGTCGGGCGCCCCAACGTTGGGAAATCGACTATTTTTAACCGGATCGCCGGTGACCGGATTTCAATTGTTGAAGATACGCCGGGGGTTACTCGTGACCGCATCTATGCGAACAGCGAGTGGCTTGGGCAGTCGTTCAGCTTAATTGACACCGGGGGGATCGACATTGAAGACGCCCCGTTCATTAAGCAAATTACGGAACAAGCCGAAATTGCGATTGATGAAGCTGACGTGATCATTTATTTGGTTAGCGTCAAGGGTGGGGTGACCGATGCGGATGAGCACGTTGCCCAAATCTTATACCGCTCAGATAAACCGGTCGTTTTAGGAGTCAACAAGGTCGATAATCCCGAGTTACGCTCGGAAATTTATGACTTCTATTCACTCGGTTTCGGTGATCCATACCCATTATCTGGGTCACACGGCTTAGGACTGGGTGACTTGCTAGACGCCGTCGTGAAAAACTTCCCTGAAAAAAGTGGCGAAGATGAACCTGGGACGATTCGTTTCAGTTTGATTGGTCGGCCTAACGTTGGGAAATCTTCAATTGTCAACGCGTTATTAGGAGAAGACCGGGTCATCGTCTCAGACGTGGCTGGGACGACCCGTGATGCCATTGACACGAAGTTTACCGATGAGGCTGGCGACCGCTTTGTCATGGTCGACACGGCCGGAATTCGTAAGAAGGGTAAAGTCTACGAAAACACCGAGCGTTACAGTGTCATGCGGGCGTTAAAGGCCATTGACAACAGTGACGTTGCCCTGTTCGTGATTAACGGTGAAGAAGGCATTCGCGAGCAAGATAAGCGGGTCGCTGGATACGCGCACGAAGCGGGTAAGGCGATTATTATCGTGGTCAACAAGTGGGACCTGGTTAAAAAGGATAACCACACGATGAAGGAATTTGAAGCCTATATTCGGGATCAATTCGTTTATTTGGCCTACGCACCGATTATCTTCGTTTCTGCGAAGACGACGCAACGGTTGGAACAATTACCTGCGCTGATAAAGCAAGTTAATACGAACCACATGCGTCGGATCCAGTCGTCCGTCTTAAATGATGTCATTATGGATGCGATTGCGATGAATCCGACACCAAGTGACAACGGGAAACGCTTACGGGTTTACTACGCGACTCAAGTGGCTATTCAGCCACCAACCTTCGTGGTATTCGTCAACGACCCTGATATGATGCACTTTTCGTACGAACGCTTCTTAGAAAATCAGATTCGGAACGCGTTTGATTTTACCGGAACACCGATCCACATGATCGAACGGCGCCGAAAGTAGCCGGAAGCCTGTAAAACCGGCATTTTAGCACAATCAATTGGGGTTGTAAATAATTATTACTCGATTCCGATATTTTATGCAAAAGGTCTAAAAAAGCTTGCTATTACAGCATTCCTATGCTATCTTTGATGAAGAAATGATGCTTGTCATCGTTTCTCTCATTTTTGGACCACTCAAAAATGATCATCTGGATGTACGTCATTTAAAAAAAGACTTCTACATCTTCACTCTGTAAAGGGGAGGTGAATTCAAACATGGCAAACAAGGCTGAATTAGTTAACAATGTTGCTGCTGCAACTAACTTAACTAAGAAAGACGCAACTGCTGCAGTAGATGCAGTTTTTGCATCAATCCAAGACACTCTTGCAAAGGGTGAAAAAGTTCAACTGATCGGATTTGGTAACTTCGAAGTACGTGAACGTGCTGCTCGTAAGGGCCGTAACCCACAAACTGGTGACGAAATCCAAATTCCAGCAAGCAAAGTACCTGCATTTAAACCAGGGAAAGCATTGAAGGATGCAGTTAAATAATTTTCATAAAGTGCAAACTTTTTAAGTCAGTATAGCAATCGTTATACTGGCTTTTTTGTACTGTTTTGCGTTATGCTTATTAGTCGAATCGCACGGCGACATTAGTTGGCGTGCAGTCATACTAACTTAAACTTGGGCTCAACCAACGGAGACGTAGTTGATGGTCCAAGTCATTCTTAAGGGGTGTACCATGTCTTACTCAGAAAAAATGCTTGCCGCCTTGTCAAACGGGCAACTTGAAACGGCCAAGAAACACTTTGCCTGGGCATTACGCAAAGATGATGACGACACGTTGTTTAGCTTGGCCGAAGAACTATACGGACTCGGATTTTTAAAGCAATCCGCCCGTACTTATCAAAAACTATTAAAAAAATATCCCAATGAAGATGATTTGAAAACGGGATTGGCCGATATTGCCATTGATGAAGGCGATACAGACCTGGCCTTGGATTATTTACACCAGGTCAAGCCAGATTCACCAGCTTACGTTCAAGCATTGCTTGTTGAAGCGGACCTGTACCAAACGCAGGAACTGTTTGAAGTGAGCGAACAAAAGCTATTGGAAGCTTACCGCATTGATTCGGACGAACCAATCGTTGAATTTGCGCTAGCCGAATTTTATTTCTTGATCCGTAACTATAATAAGGCGATTAATTTCTATTTGGACCTGATCAAAAAGGGTCAACTGGAAATTTCTAAAGTCAACTTAGTTGAACGAATCGGAGTTTCCTACGCTGAAGCCGGGCGCTTCGAACAAGCCGTCGGGTACTTAGAACAGATCAAACCGGCAAAATTAACACCGGACAGTCAGTTTGAATTGGGCTTTACCTACTTGCAACTTGATGAACCGCGTAAGGCCATTGACGTTTTCAAAAAATTGCAGGAACAGGACTCACAGTATGCGTCCGTCTACCCGTACTTAGCTGAAGCACAGGAAAAGCTGCATCAACTGGATCACGCATTGTTGACGCTACAAGAAGGACTAGCCGTTGACCAGTATAATGAGCAGCTCTACTTGCGGACGGCCCGCTTAGCCCTTAAATTGGATGATCAGGACCTTGCTGAGAAGTACTTGCGGGAAGGACTGAGCATTGACCCGGATAATTTGACCACGGTCTTGGAGCTTTCTAATTTGTTAGTTCAACAAGAGCGTTATCAAGATAACGTGAACTTGTTGGATCAATACCTGCAGATTAATGAGTTTGACCCGCAATTTTATTGGAACTTGGCGGTCTCGGACGATCACTTGGATCATTTCAAGGAAGCCCGGGATAACTACTTAGCCGCGTACCCGTTCTTTGAACATAACGTTGACTTCTTAAAACCAGCGATTTACTTCTTTAGGGAAGCTGGCATGCTCACGGAAACGGTTGCCGCTTTGCGGAACTACTTGGCCATTGAACCAGACGACGGTGAAATGGTGGGCATGCTTGAAGACTACGAGGACCAGGGCTACTAGTTGAAACCCCTTTCAAGTCTGGTAAAATAGGCTTATACATTCTTAGGGGGGCTCAGATCCTTGAAAGTTAAAATTATTGCAACTGACCTTGACGGCACGTTTTTGCGGGATGACCATCAGTTTGACCGCGACCGGTTTCAGGCGCAATTAGATCAAATGAATCGCCAGGGGCAGCATTTTGTGGTTGCAAGTGGTAATCAGCTCCAACATTGTATCGACGTCTTTGACGGAATTGACGGCGAGTTGACCTACGTAGCGGAAAACGGGGGACTCGTGATGGATAACCATGGTCAGACGTTGCATGAAAGTCTGATCGACTCAGATCTATTACGGGAATTGTTGACCTTCGTCGCCACGACACCGGCGATGGCTGGGGTCCAGATCTCAATTTCGGGTAAGCAGGGTGCTTACATTCGACCGCAAGACGACAATCTGTTGATGCGGTACTTTTTAAGTAACCTCCACGTTGTTGATGACTTAACGACAATCAGCGACCACGTTTATAAAGTGAACTTTAGTTGGCCGGATGCGGATGCTAACGTGCACGCCGCGGCGATTAATCGGCACTTTGATCAGCGACTACGCGCAACGGTCAGTGGTGGTAATGGGCTAGACGTGATTCCACCGCACGTGCATAAAGCGGCTGGATTAGCCTATTTACAGGAACACTGGCAGGTGACACCTAGTGAGACGGCGGCATTTGGCGATAACGGTAATGACCTTGAGATGTTGCGTGAAGCGGATTACAGTTACGCGATGAAAAATGCCATTGCCCCCGTTAAACAGGTGGCAACTTACGAGACGCCCCTCGACAATAATCATGATGGCGTATTAGCAATCATTGATGGCTTGTTGACGGACGCATAGTTAATGGCTAATGGATATAAATAGTTTGGGATAAAACTCAAAAAGCCAATCGGAAAATTTCTGGTTGGCTCTTCCTATTGATATGGTCGAAACGTGGTCCAAAAGGCAGTTTGTTCCGCTTAACCCGAAAGCAGTGACTATTCCAAAACCAGGAATAGTCACTGCTTTCACGTTAATGCTCGCACACTAACCGCCTTTTGGCCCACTCTATTTTTATGATGAAAGGGATTAATCTGCCGTAACCGTAGATTGTCTGCTAAAATATAATTAGTTTAACCTTGAGGAGGAATTATTTTGATAAAAGTAATTGTGGCCGGCTATAAAGGTCGGATGGGCAGCACCGCTGCACAAATGGTCATCGACAACCCAGATTTTGAATTGGTGGGCGTTTTCGATGCGCGTAGTCAAGAACAAAATTTAGGTGAAGACGACCGTTTCAAGGGTCAAGACGTTCCTGCGTTTCACGATCTAAACCTAATCAAGACGGATGCCACGGTATGGATCGACTTTACGATTCCAACGGCAGTTTATGAAAACGCTAAGTTTGCGTTGAATCACGGTATTTCACCCGTTATTGGGACGACCGGGATGACCGACGAACAAGTCAAAGACTTACAAGCGTTAGCAAAAGAAAAACAAGTTGGGGGCTTAATTGCGCCAAACTTCGGGATCAGTGCAGTCTTGTTGATGCAATTTGCACAACAGGCGGCCAAGTACTTCCCAGATGTTGAAATCATTGAAATGCACCACGACGATAAAATCGATTCACCTAGTGGGACGGCTATCAGTACGGCCAAGAAGATTGCCGAAGTACGGCAGCCTAAGCAACAAGGTAATCCAGATGCTACTGAAACGATTCCGGGTGCCCGTGGTGCTGAATACGAAGGCATGCGGATTCATGCGGTTCGGTTACCAGGATTAGTTGCCCATGAAGAAGTCATGTTTGGTGGCCCTGGTGAAGGCTTAACGATTCGCCAAGATTCCTTTGACCGGATTTCATTTATGACCGGTGTCAAAGTTGCCGTTGAAAAAGTTAACCAGTACCATGAACTCTTCGTTGGTTTGGAGAACTTACTATGATTTTGACCCAATTACCGGCAGAGTTTCAAGCAGCTAAGCCGGTTCTTGATACGATCGAGGCCGCGGGCTACGAAGCGTATTTTGTTGGGGGCTGTGTCCGGGATACGATTCTGGGCAAACCTTTACACGATGTTGATATTGCGACGAGTGCGTTTCCGGCCGAAGTAAAGGGCTTGTTTAAACGCACGGTCGATACTGGGATCGAACACGGAACGGTCATGATTTTGGATCACGGGAACGGCTATGAAACGACCACGTTTCGGACTGAATCCGGGTACCAAGACTTTCGGCGTCCCGATACCGTGACCTTTGTGCGGTCGTTAAAAGAAGATCTCAAACGACGTGACTTTACCATTAATGCGTTAGCGATGAAACCTACTGGTGAGGTCATCGACTTGTTTGACGGTCTCGCCGACTTGAAGGCGGGCGTCTTGCGAGCAGTTGGCGTGGCGGAGGATCGGTTCCATGAAGACGCGCTGCGCATGATGCGGGCGGTTCGGTTTGCTAGTCAGCTAGATTTTGATATTGAACCGGCGAC
Organism: uncultured Lactobacillus sp.; assembly: GCA_937916845.1. GTDB lineage: Bacteria > Bacillota > Bacilli > Lactobacillales > Lactobacillaceae > Lactiplantibacillus > Lactiplantibacillus paraxiangfangensis. Next base: position 46,860 of record CALFSK010000050.1, read on the forward strand.
GCTTCAAGCAATCACGGACAACGCCGCCTTACTGAGCAAGATTGCCGTTGAGCGGACGCGGGTCGAATGGGAGAAGTTACTGACTGGTCAAAAGCCGGTGCGGGGATTACAGGCGCTACTTGCAACGGGACTCTATCGCTACATGCCATTAATGGCTGACCAAAAATCAGCGTTAGAGCAGCTAGTGGCGTTACCAGCCTGGCAATTGCCGACGGTTGAAAGTGTTTGGACGTTGTTAGCCTGGTTGCGGCAAGCGCCCCAATCGGCAAACGTCCGGCGGTTATTAAAAGCTTGGAAGACGAGTAATGAGTTGATTGACCACGTGACGGCCGCTGTAAGCGCGCTGAGTGCGTTGAAGCGCAATGGTCAGCTCACTAGTCGTGAAAACTTCGACGTTGGCTTAGCGGCGCTAATAACTGCCAATCAGGTCGCAACGATGCTGGGCTTTGGTCAGTCGCAGTCACAATTAGATGCGGCGTACGCAGCGTTGCCGATCCACAACAAGCACGAACTGGCGATTAATGGTGGCGACTTATTGAAGCTGCAATTGGTCACGCCGGGGCCAGAAATGGGTCGGGTTTTGGCTGCTTGTTTGGACGCAGTAATCACTGGAAAAGTTAAAAATGAATCGACGTTATTGGTTGATTTTGCGCGGATGGTAGCGGATTCAAAAAACAATTGATATTTTCTATTAATCTGGTACGATTAAAGTGAAACTAATTCAATGAGGTGATTGAAATGAAACAGGCATTAGAAGCACTGAAATTTTATTTCCGCAATGGTGACACTTGGGAAGTTCATCACCAAGACATCTCCGATTTGTGGATCGGTCGGGTCACAACTAGTTATGGGCGAATCAAGGGTGGCGAAATGACGATCATTCATCCTTGCAAGTCCTTAAAGGCTGAATTTACACCGGATGCAGATGCAGTGGATCCTAATACGACGCAACTTTCATCCGTAACGAGTGGGATGTTTGAACGGGTCACTCACTATCAAGACATTGAAAAAATTGATATTTTATTTGGCGATGAACGGCCAACTGAACAAATCTACCTGCCATTTAAGCCAAAGGATATTGACGGTATCGATAACGTTTATCAAACCAGTTCGATTTCTAACGACGGCAAGTTACACTTAGTCGTTGATTCTGACCGGACGGTTGTTGACATTTACGGTGGTCAATATACGGAACCAAACCAATAAAATTTAACTGAGTTTGTCAGCAAACTTATCAATGATGTTTCAGAAATCAGCTAATTTCTGAAACATCATTTTTTATGCTTGTGATTAAACATCTGACCGTTAGCTGAGCATTGGCGGTTGAGTTTTTGCGCATTTCTAGCTAAGATAGAATTTAATGATTAAAAAGGGTGGATCGTAGAATATGCAAACTTTAAGAGCAGAACATCTGACCCGAACTTATGGTGAGAAGACGTTATTTCAAGATATTTCGTTTATCGTGAATGAACATGACCGGATCGGTGTTATTGGTGTGAATGGATCTGGCAAGACGAACTTACTGGACGTTTTGGCTGGCGTCACGGCGCCAGAAGCAGGCGAATTAGTCAAACCTAAAAATTATACAATCGGCTATTTAAAACAAAAGCCGGAGTTGAATCAAGATTTAACGGTGATCGACGCCGTATTAGCCGGGAGTCAAAAGATTTTCCGAACGATTCGGCACTACGAACAGACGTTGGCCGCGTACGCGAAGGCACCGGAAGACCTGGCGACCCAGCAAGCTTACGTTGACGCTGAAGACCGGATGAACCAAGAAGATGCGTGGACGGCTGAAAGCGACGTTAAAACGATTTTAACGCAGTTACACATCACGGATCTAACGCAGGTCGTCAAACAAATGTCCGGGGGGCAACAAAAGCGGGTTGGGCTCGCGCAAGTCCTGATTCAAGCGCCCGATTTGTTATTATTGGATGAACCGACCAACCATTTGGACTTTGATTCAATTGAGTGGCTAGAGTCATATTTGTCGTCCTATAAGGGTGCGTTAATCGTCGTGACCCATGACCGTTACTTCTTAGACCAAGTGGCGAACCAAATGTTTGAATTGTCGTTTGGTGAATTGTACAAGTACACGGGGAACTATCAAGACTTCGTGCAAGCTAAGGCTGAACGGGTGTCACGTGACGTGACCGCTGAACATAAACAACAACAGCTCTATAAAAAGGAACTCGCATGGATGCGTGCGGGGGCACCGGCCCGGAGCACGAAGCAGCAGGGGCGGATCAACCGTTTTAACGATTTAAAAGATAATTTGAATACGTTACAAGTTGACGGCAACGTTGATATTTCATTAGGTCAACAGCGTTTAGGTAAAAAGGTCATTGAATTAAAGGACGCTAGCTTAGCGTTTGACGGTCAATCGATTCTGAATGACTTTTCAATGTTGATTCAAGCAAACGACCGCATTGGAATCACGGGGATCAACGGGGCTGGTAAGTCCAGCCTGTTGAACGTGATTGCGGGTCGGCTGCCTTTAGACTCGGGAACGGTGACCATTGGTGAGACCGTCAAGATGGCCTACTATACCCAACAAACGGAACCGATTCCGGGCGATAAGCGGATCATCAATTACTTGCAAGACGTCGGTGAAACGGTACTCAACAAGCAGGGTGAACACGTTTCTGTGACCGAACTACTTGAAGAATTTCTCTTTCCACGTTCAATGCATGGGACTTTGATCCGTAAGTTGTCGGGTGGTGAGCAACGCCGGCTTTACTTACTAAAGCTCTTGATGCAACAGCCCAACGTCTTACTGTTAGACGAACCGACGAATGACTTAGACATTGGGACGTTGACGGTGCTGGAAAATTACCTGAGTGACTTTGCGGGGACCGTCATTACCGTTTCTCATGACCGGTACTTCTTGGATAAGGTTGGGACTAAACTGCTGATCTTTGATGGCCACGGTCAGATTGAACGCTATGCTGGGCGCTTCTCTAGTTACTTAAAGGAGCAAAAGCAGGCGGAAAATCAGGTTGCAACTGCGACTAAAACGAAGTCAGCGGTCAAGACCGATGAAGCGGCTGATGCTAAGCCTAAGGAAAAAGTTAAATTGACTTACGCCGAACAATTGGAGTACGAAAAAATTGAAGGTGTGATTGAAAAGCTGGATGGTCATAAGTCCGAAATTGAACAAGCGATGGCGGACAATGCGAGTGATTATGGTAAGTTAGCTGATTTACAAAAAGAATTGACTAAAACTGAGCAGGAAATTGATACCAAGATGGACCGCTGGGATTATCTCAGCCAGTTCGCCGAAGCCTGAAGGGAGTCGTATGAATGTTAGAAGATAGCTATTTACAACTAGCCCAAACAATTTTAGACCACGGTACCTACAAGGATGACCGTACCGGGACTGGGACTTACAGTATTTTTGGTTACCAAATGCGGTTTGACTTATCGAAAGGGTTCCCGTTACTGACGACGAAGAAAGTGCCATTTGGTTTGATCAAAAGCGAGTTATTATGGTTCTTGCATGGCGATACTAATATTCAGTACTTATTGCAGCATCATAATCATATTTGGGATGAATGGGCCTTTAAAAACTGGGTCAGTTCACCAGCATACAGTGGTCCAGATATGACGGATTTTGAGCACCGCCGGTTAGATGATGCGGACTTTGCCCCCGTTTATAAAGCTACGATGCAAGAATTTGATGATCGTATTTTAAATGACGATGATTTTGCGGCTAAGTTTGGCAACTTAGGCGACGTCTACGGGGCGCAGTGGCGTCATTGGCAAACCCGGAACGGCGAAACGATTGATCAGATTGCTAACGTCATCGATATGATCAAAAAGACGCCGGACTCACGGCGGTTGATCGTCTCCGCTTGGAATCCGGAAGACGTGCCGAGCATGGCGTTACCGCCGTGCCACACGCTGTTCCAATTTTATGTTGCTGACGGCAAACTCTCCTGTCAGTTGTACCAACGTTCGGGGGATGTCTTCTTGGGCGTACCGTTTAACATTGCCAGCTACGCGTTGTTGACGAACTTAATTGCAAAGGAATGTGGCCTACAAGTTGGGACGTTCGTGCATACGCTGGGGGATGCCCACATTTACACGAACCACGTCTCTCAGATCAAGGAACAGTTGCAACGACAGCCAAAACCGGCGCCCCAATTAGTGCTTAGTGGCGCGCATGACAGTATCTTTGACTATCAGATGAGTGATATTAAGTTAACGGGGTATGATCCGGCGCCCGCAATTAAGGCGCCAGTCGCAATTTAGGGTAACTGGTTAACTAAATCATTTAGAGCGGATAATCGCAAACGGCAACTGGTTTTAACGGTTGCTTAACGAGGAGGAACACAATGATTGCACTAATCTGGGCTGAGGACCAAAATGGGTTAATCGGAGCGGACGGTCAGTTGCCGTGGCATTTGCCAGCGGATATGCACCACTTCAAGACGTTAACGACGGGTCACGACGTGGTTATGGGTCGTAAAACCTTTGCTGGGTTTAAGCGGCCACTACCTAACCGGACAAACTGGGTGTTGTCGCGCCAAACGCTAGCTTTACCGACGGGCGTCCACCAACTAGCTAGCTTAGAAGAGCTACAAGCATTGGATGCTCAGCATCCCCAAGCGTTACTCTTTGTGATTGGTGGGGCCAATGTTTTTGAAGCCGTCTTGCCAATTGCACAGCGCTTATACCGCACGCAAATTGCGCACGCTTTTACCGGTGATACGTGGATGCCAGCGGTCGATTATCAGCAGTGGCGCTTAGATGAGCACGTTGATGGCGCCATTGATGAAAAAAATCGGTATCCGTTCAGTTTTGACAACTTTAGCCGGCGTTAATTCGGTTCGAACAGTGAAACTAATAGCTATTTCTGCTATACTAAAAGCATTAATTTATTGAAACGGTTGGAGAACCTTTACAACCATAAGAAAGCGTGGCAAAGTATGACGAAAATCAAGATTGTGACCGATTCTTCGGCAAATTTAACGGACGAAGAGGTTCAAAAGTACGATATTACCGTGATTCCGTTAACCGTCATGATCGATGGCACTATTTACGTGGAAGACGAAACGATCACGCGTGAAGAATTCATTAGCAAGATGGCAACTGCTAAATCGTTGCCAAAGACGAGTCAACCAGCGTTAGGAACGTTTATTGAAACTTTCGATAAGTTGGGTGCGGATGGCAGTAGTGTCGTTTGCATCAACATGCTCGAAGCAATTTCGGGAACGGTTCACACGGCTGAACAAGCAGCGTCAATTTCAAAAACTGACGTCACGGTGATTGATGCTAAAACAACGGACCGGGCAATGTCATTTCAAGTTGTGACGGCCGCAAAACTTGCACAGGCCGGAGCGGATAAACAAGCTGTTATCGACGCCGTGCATACGACTCAGGAACACACCAAGTTGTTCATGGGCGTGATGACTTTAAATAACTTAGTAGCCGGTGGACGGATCAGTCGTTTGACCGGTGCCATCAGTACCTTATTGAACGTCAAGATTGCCCTTGAAGTCGACAACGGGGACTTAGACGTGAAGATGAAGGGCCGGGGCGTTAAAGCTATCAATAAATTCTTTGACAAAGTGCTCGACGACATTATCGCCACGCCTAACGTGGTCGAAGTCGCGATTTCGCACGTGGGGGCGACTGAACGGGTTGAAGAATACAAAGCCCGCTTGCAGGCTGCGTTACCAAGCCTCAAAGTCAGTGTCCAACCGACGGTGCCAATCATTGCAACGCATGGTGGCCCCGGGGCCTTTGCCGTGGAATACCACACGCAAACACCAGCTTAAAAAAACAAGGGGGGACGCCAAGTAGCGCCCCTTTTTCTTATCAGTTAAAATGGGTTTACTTATAAGCTATTCCGGTTGGCACTGACGACATGCGGCCGTGGGACCGGGCCTAGCCTGAGGAGCGGTCTAGTCCCTCGCCCGGAACGATTGCAAAAGACACAATTGTCCCGGACCGTCCGTGGCGTAACAGCGGCAAAGAACGCCGCTCCAACGCCACCTTCACGGCCGATATCATCAGTGCCAACCTCCGAGGATTCAACGGAAAATAACAATAAATAGTAAAGCCGTTTTGAGCGAAGTCGGACAGTCTTGGTGTGCTGTGTCGACAAGATTAGCAGATGGGTCTTATGCTAATCTTGTGGGGCGATTCAAAGACGTGGTTTATCGGCTTTGAATCGAGGTTCCAGACCGCACTGTGGCTGGAAGTGTCCCCCATAGCACACCAAGGCTGTCCGACGAAGCAAAAAAGTTAGCCTTACTTTGATTTGCAGTCTGTAGTCATGTAATATAAATCTGAAAATTTCAATTGAGAGGGGTTTTGCCAATGTCAAAAATTTGGGAAACCGTAAAAGTCGTCCTAATCGTTGCGGTGTTGGCTGGAGCCGTCTTTTTCGGGGTCAACTATTTAATGCACCCCCAGTCTACGGCCAAGTCGCCAACCAATAAGACGAGTAAAACGGCCAGTCAAGCAACACCACACAAGCGCTCGATTCAACTCGTTGCGGTCGGTGATTCATTGACCGAAGGGGTCGGTGATGAAGCGGAAGGCGGCTACGTGGGTCAGATCAAACAGACCTTAACCAGTAAGCAGCACTTGAAAGTGGCCACGACCAATGCCGGTAAGTCTGGCGACCGTAGTGATCAGATTTTAGCGCGCATCAACAAGTCTAAAACGTTACAACAAAAAATTGCTAAGGCCGACGTGATTACGGTCACAGTTGGTGGCAACGACTTGTTACAGACGCTTGAAGGCTCGATTACGTCTAACAATACATCGAAAAACAATGCGACCGTGGCGAAAGCCCAAACGGTCTACGCGAAGAAACTGACGACGTTGTTTAATAAACTGCAAAGTTTGAATAAATCCGCGCCACTGTTTGTCTTTAGCATCTATAATCCAGTTTATGTGAACTTTCCGAATGTCACCTCGATTGATCAATATGTCAGTCAGTGGAACGACCAGACTAAGACGACGGTCAGCCAGTACAACCACGCCTATTTCATGGATATCAATACGACCATGTCACACGGGCAGTACAAGACTGCCGCAGAGATTAGTAAGCTTAAAAAGGCGGCTTCGGATACGACGTTAACGAGTTTAACTAGTACCTCGGCTATTACGAACGCCTTATCAGCCGAAAGTAAGACGAACAATTTGATTTCTAAGAGTGATAATTTCCACCCTAACAAAAAGGGTTACCGAATCTTTACAAATAAGCTTTATCAAACTATGCTGGCACACAATAGCTGGTTATTAAAGAAATAAGGAGGTTATGTCATCATGCGGGAAGCACAACGTAGTAAAGCAAACGCGACCCCCCGGGTTAAAACGCCGAAACCAAAGGGACCGTTTAACCCTTGGAAATGGGTCGCAATCATTTTAATTGCGTTAGTCGTTGGAACGGGCGCTTACATGGGCACCCAGATGTTACGCTCGTCCGACGAAGCAACGACCCTTACTAAGACGAGTCGTTCCGACGCAGCTAGTGTGCCGATTGAAATGAACCGGCAACAGCTAAACGCCTTAGCGAGTTACTACTTAGCAGACCTCCAAAAGGGTCAGGACATGAAGTATCGTTTCGTCGTTCGTGAAGACGCAGCCTACTTACTTGGGATTACCAAGGTTCTAGGGCAAAACGTGTCGTTCGTTATCACGATGCAACCAAGCGTCATTGACGATGGGAACATTTCGCTGAAGGCGACAAAATTATCCGTGGGAACAATGTCGATCCCAATTAGTTTTGTAATCAATTACATTAATAACAATTACAAAATTCCAAGTTGGGTCAAGCTGAGTGCGAAGACCAAGACCATTAATTTATATTTGAACAAGCTAGTCGGTAAGCACGATGTTCGCTACAGCGTCGATCAAGTCGACTTGAAGAATAACCAGTTCAAATTTGAAATGCACATTCCAAGTAGCAGTAATTAGGGGGCACCATGCATAAAACGTTTTATCAATATTTAATGACGCAACGCAATCCAGACAGCACCGCATCGGTAGCTGAATTTGCCAACAACGCGTTTTTCGATCAGTCGTTTCCGAAGCAAAGCCAGGATTTTCACGAAGTTTCGCAGTACCTGGAACTCAATGCGGGCTACTTGCCAACGATGACGATTTTTGACGAAGCGTGGCAGGCCTATTTAGCTAGCGAAGCCTAAGCTTAATTCGTAGGAAAGAGGAAGTTCGGTATGCCAGAGGAACCAAAGCAGCACAAGGACGCGGAGAAGAAACCAACTAATCCGCATATCAAAAAGAAGGCCCCCCGTCAAAAACGGCGCGTGGGTCTATGGACTTACATCATTTCAATCGTGGCCGCCCTCGCAATTGGGGTTGGCGGCACGTATTGGTTCATTGGGCGGGTCGTTAATCAGCAACTGAGTAACATGCAACAGACCAATCAGGCTATGAAGAAGATTCAGTCGGTTTACTCGACCATCAGTGAAAACTATTATCAACCAGTCAATGCGAATAAATTGGCAAACGGTGCGATTAACGGGATGGTCAACTCGCTTGGTGACAAGTTCTCTGAATACATGGATAAGAGTGAGACGGAGAGCTTGAACGACACGATTGACAGTTCGTTTTCTGGAATTGGTGCTCAGGTACAAAAATCTGGGAGCTACGTTCAGATCATCTCACCAATTGCTAAGACCCCAGCGAAAAAGGCCGGCTTAAAGCCGAAAGACGTGATTAAAGCAGTTGATGGGAAGTCGGTCGCTGGTAAGACACTGACCGAAGCCGTAAACATGATGCGCGGCAAGGTTGGCACCAAGGTTAAGTTGACGATTCAGCGGGGTACGTCCACTTTTGACGTTACGTTGAAACGGGCGAAGATTCCTGTAACGACCGTTAACTATAAAATGGTCGGTGGCAAAAAGAAGATCGGGTACGTGACCGTTTCGACCTTCTCAACGGATACCGCTAAGGAATTCAAGACAGCATTGAAGGCCCTTGATAAGAAGGGTGCTAAGAAGTTAGTCATTGATATGCGGGGCAACCCTGGTGGCTTGATGACCGCGGCGTTGAAGATGGCGTCCATCTTTATTAAGGACGGCAAGACCATCATGCAAGTTCAAGAACGTGATGGTGCCGCTGAAAAGTACGTTGCTGGTAAGAAGTACGACGGTGGGTTTAAGGAAACGAAGCCTACGACCGTACTGATTGACGGTGGGAGTGCTTCAGCCGCTGAAATCTTCTCCGCGGCCTTGCACCAGTCCGCTGGCGTAAAGCTCGTTGGCTCTAAGTCTTACGGCAAGGGAACCGTTCAGACGGTCACTTCGTTTAGTGATAAGACTGAAATGAAGATCACGGTCGCTAAGTGGTTAACACCGAATGGCACTTGGATCAACAAGAAGGGCTTAACTCCCGACGTTAAGGCAGATGAACCAAGCTACGCTAGTTTGACGATTGTCAGCAAGTTGAGCGATTTAGCCGCTGACAAAGTTAACCCGAACGTCAAGACGTTCCAGCAATACTTGAAAGCGTTAGGCTACTTTAAGGGTAGCGCAAACGGCTACTTTGGGCCTTCAACGACGACGGCGGTCAAGGCTTACCAGAAACATGCTAAGCTGACAGCTACCGGCAAAGTCGACAAGCAGACGTTATCCAAGATTGAAACGGAACTCGCAACCAAGATTAGTGACAATGACAAAGCGTACGACGCAGCCATGGAACTGATTAGTAAAACCAATTAGGCTTAAAAATTGAAGTACCCCTGATCAACTCCTAGTAAGAGGTGATTGGGGGTGCTTTTTTGATGTGGCCGTTTTAAGAGGTTGAATTTCCAAGGGACTTTGGTTGACCACTAAGGCATCGGATAGTTTACAATATTGAACAGAGGGTTGGTATGGTCGACTGTAACGAATTAAAATGCTACAAGGTAGCTTCCTCGTGCGAAATACGGCGATGCTAGACCGGTTACGGCACATATTGGATGCTGCTATAGAAGAGATTGGAGCGATGAGAAAACAATGAAAAAAGTATTGTTGGTTGAAACGAACGTGACGCGCTATCAAGGAACAACGGACCCGACTGGTTTGTGGTTAGGCGAAGCGGCTGAGTTTGTGGATGAAATGAATCAGGCAGGGATTGCGGTTGATTACGTGAGTCCTAAGGGCGGATTCGTTCCGCTAGACCCGCGGAGTATGAAGTATACGGACGATGCGATTATGCGCATTTATGAGGATCCCGATTTTATTGAACGGGCGTTGAAGAATACGTTGCGGCCAGATCAAGTAACTCCCGGTGATTATGTCGCTATTTACTACACGGGCGGTCACGGGGTCATGTGGGATTTTCCAGATGACCCTAACTTGCAACGCCTAGCCATGGCAATCTATGATAACGGCGGCTATATTAGCTCGGTGTGTCACGGAATTGCCGGGTTGTTGAATTTAAAAGACGCGCAGGGAAAGTACCTGATTGCGGGTAAGCAGATTACCGGTTTTACGACGGCTGAAGAAAGAATTGCTGGGAAGAAGTCGGTCGTCCCATTTTTGAATCAGCAGGTCGCTGAAGCTCACGGCGCGCACTTTATGAAGAAGCGTTTTTACAGCGAATACGCGGTTAAGGATGGCCGGTTATTAACGGGCCAAAATCCATTTTCCGTACGGGCAGTTGCCAAATTATTACTGAATGAACTGCAACACTAGGGATGTGGCCGATAGTAAGGATAGAAACCGAAACTTTAAGTCGAAAAAACTTGCTTAAACGGCTAATTTTAGTAGGATGAGAAGTATGACAAAACAAACTGAAACAATTGAAGCGCAAGTCAAAATTTTTAAAGCGTTAGCGGACCCGACACGATTAGAAATTATTCGTTACTTGAATCAGCTTGACCACGAAGTCTCTTGTGGTGAAGTGGATCGTGCTATGCACATTGGTAAGACTTCGGGGTCGTATCACTTTAAAATTTTGTAGGCGGCTGGTTTGATAACCGCTCGTAAAGATGCCCGTGAAAAATACGTGGCGCTAGACCAGTCGACTTTTGACCGTTATCTAACCCATTTCTGGCAAAACTTATAGCGCAATAGACCAGTAAAGAGTAGCCCAATTTAGGGTTGCTCTTTTTTAGGTTGAAGCTTGTCAGTGAATTGCTGGAATGATATGGTTATATAGTTCAAAGATATTTGAACTATATTTGACACTAGGGGGAAATTAAAATGGCAGTTGTAAGTGACACTAACCAGTCTAAATGGGTCCTGGCGCTAACGTCGCTGGGGTTCTTCATGGCGATGATGGATGCGATGATTGTGACAACGGCTTCAACGGCAATTCGAACGGAGTTTCAAATTTCGGTCAGGTCGCTCCAATGGGCCCTAAACGCGTATAACATTACCATTGCGGCGGTTCTGCTAGTCGGGGTGACATTAGGTGAACGCTGGGGGCACCGGCGGATTTATCGTTGGGGGTTAGCCGTTTTTACATTAGGATCCGTTTTTTGTGCACTGGCAACTAACATTAATGGTCTTATCCTGGCACGTATCATTGAAGGTTTGGGCGCCTCCGTTATGACACCGATGTCAATGGCAATTTTGACCAATACGGTACCAGCTAGTCAACGTGGCCGGGCGCTAGGAATTTGGAGTGGCATCGGGGGATTGGCCTTGATCGTTGGGCCATCACTTGGAGGGTTGATCGTCGCCCAGTTTACTTGGCAGTGGATTTTTTGGATCAACGTGCCGATTGGATTACTAGCAATTTTCTTATCCGGCCGTTACTTACCAGAAAGCCGTGGTCAAAGTGAACCGATTAATCTGATTGATAATGGGTTGATGATTGGCGTGTCGACGGGCCTGATTTGGGCGTTGTCGGCGACCACCAGTGGTTCGGGACTCGACCAACTCAAGTGGCCGTTATTAATTGGGCTAATTAGTCTGGCAGGCGGTGGCTGGTTTATTTATCGCCAAGCCCACGAAGCGTTGCCGATGATTCCCCTGATCTTTTTCCGTGAAAAAGCCTTTACGGGTGGCAACTTAGCTACGGCCTGTCTTTACGGGTCGATGTACGGGGTCGTTTTCTTCTTGCCCCAATATTTGCAAGCACGTCAGGGTGCGACCGCATTAACCGCGGGCTTGGAACTTTTGCCCTGGACGGGAACGCTGGTTGTCGTGGCGCCGTTTGCTGGCCAAGCGGTCGATCGGTTTGGGGAACGGCGGATTGCCACGTTGGGGCTACTGTTTCAAGGTATCGGCTACCTGCTCATTGCGGGATTTGTAGGAAAATCGTACGCGTGGTTAGTCTTACCGCTAATGTTAGCGGGCGTCGGGTTGTCCATGGCGGGGCCGGCGCTGCAAAAAGCCGTTATTGGGGCGGTGCCACGTCCGGCAATCGGCAAAGCTGCGGGTATTTATAACGTCTTTCGTTTATTGGGTGGGGCGTTAGGAACGGCAATCGCCGTCGTCAGCTTTTACCAGTTATCAGGGCAGTCGTTTGCGAGTGGCTTTCAAGTCACGATGATTGAGACGGCGGTTCTATCATTACTCGGAATGAGCTGGTCACGCCATCTGATAGTTAAATCGTAGGCCTAATTCATTGGCGACGGTGGTGATTCAAATAGGTTAAGTAGCCCAGCATGCCGGTACATAGGACGATGAAGCCGGTCGAAAGGGTGACTAGAAAGGCAAACTCGCTCAATGTCCCCAGTACGAAACTCAGGGTGCCAACCAGCCAACCGATTTTGCCCCCTAAGCGTACGGTACGCCGCCAGTTTTCGTTTGCTCGGGGGGCCGTCATTTGTGGGCCCAAAATGCGGTGGTTGGGTAAGTAAGCAAAAGGGAGACTGACAACGGCAAGCATGATGCCGATTGCGGTATTGCGACCGTTGATATTGGCATCGCTAAAAGCGCCGGGGATGACGAGTAATAAGAAGTTATACGTTAGAAATGTGACGTGTAAATCGTGACGTAATCTGGCTGGAACTGTTGCATCAATCCAGCTTTTCAAGTGCAGAGGTAAACAGCAACTGAGCAAGTAAATGATAGTCAGACTTACCAGCAGGGATGTTGGTCTAATTAAAGTTTGGCGTGACTGCCAGGCAACCAACTGGAGTATCCAGGTTAAGCCGAGGATGATGATATTTAAAACCGTTAACTTTTTAGATAGTGGCATCAAACGCACCTCGGTTAGAAAATTTATTAGATGATGGGCCTAAAAGTAAACTTTACAGTAGTGCCATGCGTTCAGGGTGACCATTCTTAAATTTCGTTTGTTAAGCGAAAAAATAGCGTCTTTATAGAAAAAGGGCCGCATTACCATTAGACGAACGAATCTAATGGTAATGCGGCCCTTTGGATTAATGAGTCAAGACGGGTAATAAAATATCATCAACGAGGGTCACGACGGCGGCTTCGTCGTAGGGCCGTTCGCTTAAAATGTAGGAAAGTAATAGCAAAGTGGGTTGCCCTTTGGCTGCCGCCGGAAGTTGGTCAAGGGGCGTCTTTAAGTCCCCACGTTTTTCGGCGTGTTGCAAGATTTCGGTTAGAAACTGTTGAAAGTAATTGTCATTCATAAAATCGAATTTAATACTGGAAACGTTCGGTTAGGTAAAAAATAAGGCACGAAACTGCGGTTTCATGCCTTATTTTTCCTTATAGTGGTCAGTTACGTCACAGCCGCATCTTATTTGGTTTATATTCCTGTATCGTTATGATGTTTATCAATTGATTGCTGTCGCTGTGCAATGTTCCTGTTTAACAGGACAAGCAGAGTTAATGCGATTAGTGCATACAGTGCGGCACCAAAGCTAATAACATGAACACTAACAGTCGCCACTAGAAATGACGAAGTAGCAGAACCTAACGAAGTTCCAAAGTTGAAGAAAATTGAGCTCAAAGATGAAGCTAATAGCGTTGACTGTGGATAATCCTGCTCTGCAACATCTAAGAAATGAAGTTGCACTGACGCACTAAACAATGTGATTAGCATTGTAATGATCATCAGCATAACAAATCCAGTGAATTTATTCATGAACGCTGCGGGTAATAAAATTAAGATTACCACATCCGCTACATAGTACTTGGGCATTAGCTTTAGGCCGCCCCGCGTAGCAATTGTGCCTGAAAAACGGTTGCTAATGATACTGGCAATTCCCAAGGCAAAGAGTAACAAGTTTAAGTTTTGAATGTTAAAGCCTAGTACTGTGGTCAGCAATGGTCGAATATAGGTGTAATAGCTATACTGAGTTGCAGCAGTAAACAAAACAACCCCAATTGCGATGTATATTCGTGAATCCTTTAGTAGCGTTAGTTGATTTAAGATAGTGCCCTGAACCTGATTGACATGGCGGGGCAGTAACCAAATTAAAAATAAGATAGTAATCATTGAGATAATTGACACAGCAAAAAATGAGTAGCGCCAACCAAAACGAGTACTAATAGTGGTTCCAACTGGGATACCAATGACAGACGCAATGCTAAAGCCTGCATAGATCCACGAAATCAAATTAGCCCTTTTTTTCTCGGGTGCGATTTGATTTGCGACTATCATGATGATTGAAATAATTGCACCTGAAACACTAGCCGTAATTATTCGTGATACTATCATTATCCAATAACTTGTTGCCAGACCACTTAGTGTATTGCCAATCAGGAATATTCCCATTAATGTCAGTATTGTTTTGTAACGATTACATTTGCTTGTCAAAATAGTAACAATTGGTGTGCTAATTGCATAAGTAGTTGCAAATATTGTAACCAAGTATCCAACCATCGCAATTGACACATTCAAATGGGTTGCAATATCGGGTAAAATTCCTACCACCATAAATTCGTTACATCCTGACATAAACGCGACTAATACAAAAACAACTGCTTGTAAACGATATTTATTCAAAAAGTTTCTCCTTTGTGTATGCTGTTTTTAATTATCACCTCCAATCGAATTTGAAATACTAATTTTTTTACACAGTTGGGTAATCATTATTATGTCTCCCTTTTTTAACTAATCATGATATAAATTAATCTTAACACTTCTATAAAATTAACTGTTACAACTATCGCGCATACGCAGAAGACGCTAGCCAGTCCTTGGCCCCGGATCAGGTTGGGGGATTTATTGCTTTAATAGCAACATTAAGTAAAAAATAGCGAAAATTTCTTTACTGAAAGCAGCACCACTATCTAAAACAGCCTATAAAATGGTAAAATTACGAGGGATCAATACATTTTATGTTATCTTCTCTGTTACAGAGAGTTGAGAAAGAATCAAAGTATGTATTTCGAAAAAATTTGAAAGAGCGACATAATTAATGACACTGTCCTATACAACATCGTACTTTCTTTACATTCACAAACGAAGTCAGCTGATGCTTTTGCTGATAAAAAGATAGGTATTACGAACTAACATTAGGTGCCCAAAACCATCGGGACATATGACCATTTTTGGGTGCTTTTTTAAATTTACGATTATTAACGTGCTAGAAACGTTGATATATTAAAGGAGAAAACATTATGAGTACAATTCAGTGGTATCCCGGGCACATGGCCAAGGCCATCCATCAGATTCAAGACAACTTGCACTTAGTGGACATTGTGTTTGAATTGGTTGATGCTCGGATTCCCGTAGCATCCCGTAATCCGGAAATAGAAAAAGTGATTCAACAAAAGCCCCACCTGTTGATCATGACGAAAAAAGATTTAGCTGATCCACAAAAGACGGCTGACTGGGTCGCACACTATGAAGCCCAGGGACAGACGGCGATTGCGGTCGATTCTCGTAATAACGTCACGGCTAAGCAAATTACGCAGGCGGCCACCACGATGTTGGCAGACAAACTAGCTAACATTGAGGCTCGTGGGATTACTAACCGGCCAATTCGGGCGGTCTGTGTGGGGATTCCTAACGTTGGTAAATCCACGCTGTTGAACCACATCGTGAATAAGAAAATCGCCAAGGTCGGTGACCGTCCCGGTGTGACGAAGGGACAACAGTGGCTAAAGGCGTCCAATAAACTTGAACTACTCGATACGCCGGGGATTCTCTGGCCCAAATTCGAGGATCAAGTTGTGGGGACTAAGCTAGCCGTTACCGGCGCCATCAAGGAAAATATTTATCCCAACGATGACGTTGCGCTGTACGCGTTAGACTTCTTTAAGCACAACTACGCCAAACGCTTAATGGAACGGTATAAATTAACGGTTGACCAATTAGAACTGGATAATCCCGAATTATTATTAGTGATGACTAAAAATGCCGGGATGCGCGATGACTGGGAACGCTTCTGTGTGGCATTCCTATTAGATATTCGTAAGGGCCGGCTGGGACGCTTTACCCTTGATTTGACGGGAGCTAGCGCTGATGCCTGAGTATACGATCGCCGATTTTAAGCGGTTATTAGCGGATGAGCCGACTGCTGAAATCCTCGCACTGGCGCAGGCTGATTCCCGTAAAGGGGTTCAACAGGCCTACCAGCGTTTTGAAAAACAGCAAGCCAAACACGCCGCCTTATTAGCCCGATTCAAGCAACATATGCACTTAGAGCGGGAATTTTGGGCCAGCGGTGGTCAATACGTTGCCGGTATCGATGAAGTCGGCCGGGGCCCGTTGGCGGGTCCGGTCGTTACAGCGGCCGTAGTGATCCCGCAAGATTTTGACTTGTTAGAAGTGAACGATTCCAAGCAACTGACTGCTAAAAAACGGGCGGAACTATTCCCAAAAATTTTAGAAGAAGCCGTTGCCGTCAGCTTAGGCGTTGCAAGTCCGCAACAGATCGACCAGTTAAATATTTATGAAGCAACCCGGGTCGCCATGGCCCAAGCCGTCAACAATTTGACGGTCCGACCAACCCGCTTACTAGTGGATGCCATGCAGATTCCGGTGCCAATCAAGCAGACCCGGCTCATCAAGGGGGATGCGAAGAGTGCCAGCATTTCAGCGGCCAGTATCGTGGCTAAGGTGGCACGGGACCATTTAATGGAGACTTATGATCAAGTTTATCCCGGTTATGATTTTGCGGATAATATGGGTTACGGCACGGCGAAGCACTTAGCCGGATTACAAGAATTGGGTGTGACCCCGATTCATCGCCAATCATTTTCACCAGTTCGAGACGCAGCCCAGCGTTAATTGCGAATCTTCCTAATAAAGGGAGTGAGCAGATGCAACTACGCAGCCTATTAATTCGATTGACCCTGGTCCACGGTTTAGGTTACCGGGCAATGACCCGCATCCTCAAACATTGCGTGCACGAACACGTGGTGGTCACGGATGCGGGTCTTTTGGGGGCCGTGGCCCATTTAAGTGAACATCAGATGACGATTTTTATGTCGGACTGGATGAGCGAATCCTTTGCGAAACGCGTTGAAAAACACGGCGCATTGGACACCCTGACTATCGTGGACGCGGATTATCCGCTCGAGCTGTTAGCCAGCTTTAAGCCACCGCTGGTCCTATTTCTAAAGGGCCACCGGGAACTACTGGCTGGTCGCAAACTTGCGGTGGTCGGGGCCCGGCGCGCAACCCCTTACGCCGCCCGCTGTGTGACGCAGCTCTTAACCCCGTTAGTGACGGAACAGTTGACCGTGGTCAGCGGTTTAGCAGCTGGGACGGACGGCTGTGCGCACCAAACGGCTTTGGACTGCGGGCTGCCGACGATTGGCGTCATCGGAACGGGCTTAGATCAGGCGTATCCGCGTGTCAATCGTCAGCTTCAAGGACGAGTTAGCAAGGTGGGATTACTAATTAGCGAATACCCGCTAGGCGCAAAACCAGCGCGCTACCATTTTCCAGAACGGAATCGAATCATCGCGGGGCTCTGTCAGACGCTGGTGGTTATTGAAGCCCGGGAACATTCTGGGAGCCTAATCACCGCTAACTTGGCGTTACAGAACGGTCGCAACGTGCTCGCAGTCCCGGGGCCAATCGATGCGCCGTTGTCCGTGGGATGCAACCAATTGATCGCTGCGGGGGCCAAACCCGTGTTAAATTCACAACATATAGTAGAAGAGTTTTTACCGATAATTTGACAAGCTGAAACTTTTGAAATATGATTACATGGATTTGTCAGAACATGAACCATCATAATTATAATCAAAAGTGTAAGGAGCTGATCTAGTGGCTGCTAGTACAACCAATGCAAAGCCGGCGGCAAAACGTAAGGCCCCGGCTAAGAAAGCAACAAAGACAACAACTAAACGAAAAACCAGATCAACCGCTAAAAAATTAGTGATTGTGGAATCACCATCAAAAGCAAAAACGATTGAGAAATATCTCGGGCGTTCTTACAAAGTCGTCGCTAGTCTCGGACACATTCGGGATTTACCAAAGAGTAAAATGGGTGTCGACGTGGATAATGACTACGAACCCCACTATATTTCAATTCGTGGTAAGGGTGACGTTATCAAGGGGTTACGGAAAGAAGCTAAAAAGGCCAAAGCCGTTTACCTCGCATCTGACCCTGACCGCGAAGGGGAAGCCATCGCTTGGCATCTATCCTATTTATTAGGATTAGACCCCAAAGATAAGAACCGGGTCGTCTTTAACGAAATTACCAAAGATACGGTTAAAAATGCGTTTAAAGAACCCCGTTCGATCGACATGGACTTAGTTGATGCCCAACAAGCTCGGCGGATTTTAGACCGGTTAGTTGGTTATTCGATCAGTCCTTTGTTGTGGAAAAAGGTTAAGAAGGGCCTATCCGCTGGACGGGTCCAATCGATTGCGTTGGATCTAATTATTCAGCGTGAAAATGAAATCAAAGCGTTTAAACCGCAAGAATATTGGACGATCGAAAGTGAGTTCAAAAAGGGCCGGACCAAGTTTATGGCTAATTTCTACGGGACGCACGGTAAGAAGATGCCGCTAGACGACAACGCTGCCGTGCAAAAAGTGTTGAAGCAGTTAGACCGTGCTGGTGATTTTGACATTACGAAAGTTGTCAAAAAGGAACGTAAACGCTTCCCAGCACCGCCATTCACCACGTCAACGATGCAACAAGACGCTAACCGTAAGTTGAACTTCCGAACACGGAAGACCATGATGGCGGCGCAACAGCTTTACGAAGGAATCAACGTGGGTAAGGACGGTAACGTTGGGCTAATTACCTATATGCGGACCGACTCGACCAGGATTTCATCCATTGCGAAGCACGAAGCGTCCCAATTTCTGCATAAGGAATACGGTGCCGAATACGCCGCAACGAAACCGGTCAAGGGTAAGTTGCCAGAAGGCGCTCAGGATGCCCATGAAGCGATTCGGCCATCGTCCGTTTTCCGGACACCGGCCAGCATCAAGGATTATTTGAATCGTGACCAATTCCGGTTATACCAGTTGATCTGGTCACGGTTCGTTGCGAGTCAGATGACACCGGAAGTCTTGGATACGATGGCTGTAACCATTGACCAAAATGACGTTCAGTTTCGTGCGAACGGGTCGAAGACCAAGTTTGCCGGGTTCACGAAGATCTACGACAAGACTGAAAAGAACAACGTCTTGCCTGATTTAAATGAAGGTGACGTCGTTAAGCTGAGCAAGACTGATCCGCAACAACACTTTACGCAGCCACCGGCACGTTATTCCGAAGCTAACTTGATCAAGGCGTTGGAAGAAAACGGCGTTGGTCGGCCATCAACGTATGCGCCAACGTTGGATACGATTCAACGGCGGTACTACGTTAAGTTGGAATCACGCCGGTTTATCCCAACTGAATTGGGCGAGATCGTCAACGGGATTATCCAGGAATATTTCCCGGACGTTGTGAACGTCGGCTTTACCGCTACTCTGGAAGAACAGTTGGATTCGACTGAAGAGGGTAAGGAAAACTGGGTCGAAGTTGTTGATTCATTCTACAAGCCATTCTCAAAAGAAGTCGAGAAGGCTGAAGCCGGGATGGAAAAGATTCAGATCAAAGACGAACTTGCTGGCTTCAACTGTGATCTCTGTGGTGCGCCAATGGTCATCAAAATGGGTCGCTACGGTAAGTTTTTCGCTTGTTCACGGTTCCCTGATTGCCGGAATACGAAACCAATCGTTAAAGAAATTGGCGTCGTTTGTCCGCAATGTAAGAAGGGCCAAGTCATTGAACGGAAATCCAAGAAGAACCGGATCTTTTACGGCTGTTCACGGTTCCCTGAATGTGACTTCGTTTCTTGGGATAAGCCAATCGGTCGGGATTGCCCGAAGGATGGTCATTACTTGGTCGAAAAGAAGGTCAAGGGTGGCAAACAGGTCCTATGTCCAAACGGCGATTACTCCGAAAATGTTCAAAAATAATTAAATTAATGAAAGACCAGGTCATCTCAACGGGGATGCCTGGTCTTTTTGCTTAGGGCGTCGCTCAGTCGGTGGATTAGATGGGCTTTCCGGACATTAACTGTTTATAAATATAATAATATTAAGATAAAAGTTACTGATTGCGAAAATATGCGGGGGTAAACTTAGTACTCGGGGATGTAACGTTCGGTTATGACGAAGACTGAATTTTATTCTAGCCGGAGGAGTTTAACCGTTTCATTAGTAAAATAACGAGTGATTGGTTTGTATTATGGCGTTATCTCCGGTATGATTACCACAATACTATCAACGGTATGTGTTTTATAAGAAAAGAGGAATTCTGGATGGCATCAATACCAACCGTAAACGTCATCGGTGCGGGGCTCGCGGGCTCCGAAGCCGCATGGCAGATCGCAAATATGGGCGTAAACGTTCGTTTATACGAAATGCGTCCTAGCAAAATGACCCCGGCGCACCATACGAGTCAATTTGCAGAACTAGTTTGTACGAATTCATTACGGGCAAACCAGCTCGCAAACGCGGCCGGCCTACTTAAGGCTGAAATGCGTCAAATGGATTCGATCGTGATGCAGGCGGCTGAACACCACGCCGTTCCTGCCGGTGGCGCTTTAGCCGTAGACCGGGACACGTTCTCGGCGGAGATCACCGAAGCCATTACCGGCCTTAAAAACGTGGAAGTTATTAATGAAGAAATGACGAGTTTACCTGAAGGCATCACCGTAGTGGCCACTGGCCCGTTGACGGCGTTGTCACTGGCAAAGTCGATTCAAGCGTTTAACGAGGAAGATGACTTACACTTCTTTGACGCGGCTGCGCCAATTTTAACGAAGGATTCAATCGACATGGACAAGGTCTACCTGAAATCACGTTATGACCGTGGTGAAGCGGCTTACCTGAATTGTCCGATGACTGAAGAAGAGTTTGACGCTTTTTACGACGCGTTGATTCACGCTGAAATGGCCGAATCACACGACTTTGAAAATTCAGACGTCTTTGAAGGCTGCATGCCCATCGAAGTGATGGCGCAACGTGGCCGTCAGACGATGTTATTTGGTCCGCTTAAACCGGTTGGGTTGGAAGATCCAAAGACGGGTAAGCAACCTTTTGCCGTCGTTCAATTGCGTCAAGATGACGCGGCGGGCGACCTCTACAACATCGTTGGCTTCCAGACCCATTTAAAATGGGGCGAACAAAAGCGGGTCTTCTCCATGATTCCTGGACTTGAAAACGTCGAATTCGTGCGTTACGGGGTTATGCACCGCAATACCTTTATGAAATCACCAAAGTTATTAGAACCCACTTACCAGACTAAACAACGGCCGGACCTTTTCTTTGCGGGCCAAATGACCGGGGTTGAGGGCTATATCGAAAGTGCAGCCAGCGGGATCGTTGCCGGAACTAACGCCGCGCGGTTAGCGCTTGGGTTAGACCCCGTTGTTTTCCCAACGGATACCATGATGGGTGCAATGGCCCATTACATTACGCATACGAGTGCGAGCCATTTTCAACCAATGAACGCGAACTTCGGAATCGTGCCGAAGTTGAAACAGCGGATTCGTGATAAGCGCGAACGCAACACCGCCATTTCTGAACGCGCGTTGGCCGACCTCGAAACGTTTAGAAGTACGGCGTTGACGAAGACCGTGACCAGCGAAAACTAACTTACAAGGCACATAATTGTGTTTTCCTCCATACTTTGCTAAAGTAGCAACGTATGGAGGTTTTTTGTATGGAGACAGACTATTTAGCCCTTTTTTTAAAGTACATTCGGGTTGAACGGCAATATTCAGACGAAACCGCCGCGGCTTACCGGGAAGATATCCAAGCTTTTAATGATTTCTTAACGGCAAACGGCGGTGCGAAAGCGTATACTGAAATTGACCACCTGGATGTGAACGTTTACTTAAGCCATCTATATGATCGACACCTGACGCGTAATTCAATTGCCAGGAAGGTGTCTAGCTTACGGTCGTTTTATAACTTTCTCGTTAAAAACGACTTGGCGAAGGTGAACCCGTTTGTATACGTTCAGTTAAAGAAACACGCCGCCCGCTTACCACGCTTCTTTTATCAAAAGGAGCTCGACGTTTTATTTCAGACGGTGTATGCGGATGATACGGTGATGGGTGCGCGGAATGCGGCCCTGCTGGAAGTCCTATACGGAACGGGTATCCGACTCAGTGAGTGTGTTGATTTACAACTCGCCGATGTCGATTTTGAAATGAAAATGATGTTGATTCGTGGGAAAGGTGATAAGGAGCGTTACGTGCCGTTTGGACGTTACGCGGCTAGTGCGCTGAAACACTACTACGAGGTTTGCCGAACGCCTGTAATGGCGAAGTATGGCCAGCAACACACAACGGTCTTTATTAACCGTCATGGTGGGGCCATTACCGGCGGGGGCGTTGAATACGTCTTGAATCAAATTGTGAAGAAGAGCAGTTTGACCGCGGACATTCATCCCCACATGCTGCGACACACGTTTGCGACGCAGATGCTGAATAATGGCGCCGATTTGCGGACTGTCCAAGAATTACTGGGTCATACCAGTCTGTCCACAACGCAGATTTATGCGCACGTGACCAAGGAACACTTACAACAAGATTATCGCAACTTTTTCCCGCGGGCAACGCGGAAGTAATGTAAAGGAGATTGACTATGCCAGTAAAATTTGAAGCAACTACGATTTGTGCTGTTCGTCAAAACGGACACAATGCAATGGCCGGAGACGGTCAGGTAACGATGGGTGAAAAGGTCGTCATGAAAGGGACTGCGCACAAGGTTCGTCGGATCTATAACGACCAAGTTGTCGTGGGCTTTGCCGGAAGTGTCGCGGACGCGTTCAACCTCGAAGACCGTTTTGAAAAGAAACTCAACGAATATTCGGGTAACTTACAACGAGCTGCGGTCGAACTTGCCCAAGAATGGCGTGGCGATCAAGCCTTACAAAAATTAGAAGCTTTACTCATCGTGATGGATAAGGATGAAATGTTCCTTGTTTCTGGGAGTGGTGAAGTCATCAGTCCCGATAACGATGTACTGGCGATCGGTTCTGGTGGTAACTTTGCCTTAGCCGCAGCGCGTGGGATGCAGTTGCACGCCCAGGACATGAGTGCGCAAGAGATTGCTGAAGCCGCCATTAACATTGCTGGTGACATCGATATTTTCACCAACCATAACGTTATTTCCGAAGCCTTATAATTAAAGGAGAATTACGATGGAAGAAATCAATAAAACGCCTAAACAGATTGTAGCCGCCTTAGACAGCTACGTTATTGGTCAAAATGCTGCTAAAAAAGCCGTAGCGATTGCGTTACGTAACCGTTACCGGCGGATGGAATTATCACAGGATATGCAAGACGAAATTACGCCTAAGAACATGCTGATGATTGGACCGACCGGGGTTGGGAAAACTGAGATTGCCCGCCGATTGGCAAAAATCGTCAAGGCACCGTTCGTTAAGGTCGAAGCCACGAAGTTTACCGAAGTCGGTTACGTGGGTCGCGACGTTGAATCCATGGTTCGTGACTTGGTCGACGTATCGATTGAAATGGAAAAGCAGTCGGCATACTCGGACGTTCGTTCACGCGCCGTGGCCGCTGCTGATAAACGGTTAGTTAAATTACTGGTACCGGCTGCCAAGAAGCAAAATAACCGCAATGGCAATGACTTCCAGAACATGATGAACATGTTCAGCCAGATGCAAAACGGCCAAATGCCTAATGCGGATGACAATAACAACGAAGAAGTCACGGATGAAGTTCGCAACCAACGCTTGTCAGTTGCTGATCAACTTAAAAATGGTCAGTTAGAAAACTCGGATGTGACCATTGAAATGGATGATCCGCAACAAACCGCTGCCGGCAATAACAACATGTTGGGCCAAATGGGCATTGACCTTGGCGATACTTTAGGGTCAATTATGCCAAAGAAGCGGATCAAGCGGACGATGCCGGTTGCTGAAGCCCGTGAAATCTTGGTCAAGGAAGAATCCGAAAAATTAGTCAACAGTGCGGATATTTATCACGATGCCATTGTCCGGGCAGAAAATACTGGGATTATCTTTATTGATGAAATCGATAAGATCACGGCTGGTGGACAGCAAAATTCTGGTGAAGTTTCGCGTGAAGGGGTTCAACGGGATATTTTGCCAATCGTTGAAGGCTCTCAAATTTCAACCAAATACGGGCCAATCAATACGGATCACATTCTCTTTATTGCTTCCGGTGCGTTTGCGGAAAGTAAACCAAGTGATTTGATTGCTGAATTACAAGGACGCTTCCCGATTCGCGTTGAACTAGACGACTTGAGTAAGGACGACTTTGTCAAAATTTTAACGGAACCAAAGAATGCGTTGATCAAGCAATACATCGCCTTAATTGGGACGGATAACATTAAAGTAACCTTTACGATCGAAGCCATTGAAGCCATCGCTGGTATTGCTTATAAGGTCAACCACGAGACCCAAAACATCGGGGCACGGCGGTTGCATACGGTCTTAGAAAAATTATTGGAAGAATTACTTTACGAAGGTCCAGATATGGAAATGGGCGAAGTCACGATTACCGAAAACTACGTCAATGACCGCATTGGTAACATTGCCGAAGACAAGGATCTAAGTCGTTACATCTTATAATTTAAACTAGGGGGCGTTTTGAACTAATGACAGTTGAACTAAAGAATGATTACCTCACCGTCAAGATTAACGAGGCCGGGGCAGAACTCAGCAGTGTTAAGTCGGCGGATGGGATCGAATATATGTGGCAGGCTGATCCAAAGTACTGGGGACGGCACGCACCAGTCTTATTCCCAATCGTGGGACGTTTAAAGGACGACCAGTTCACGGTAGCCGGCCAACCTTATCACATGGGCCAACACGGTTTTGCGCGGGATAACGACTTTACGGTCGTCGCTCACACGGCAACCAGTGCGACTTTGGAATTAACGGACAGCGCGGAAACGCGGAAGATGTTCCCATTTGCTTTCCGTTTACGCCTTATTTACACGTTAAATGATCACGAGTTAACGGTTGGTTACGAAGTGCATAATCCAGCTAACCAAGAGCTACTCTTCTCAGTCGGTGGGCACCCAGCGTTTAACGTGCCGTTAGCGGACCCTGCCGGCCGTTTAGAGAACTATACGTTGACGGTAGCACCGAAGAAGGTCTACCAACATATTCCTTTACAGGCACCGTTAAACGATGCGGACAACGCGGACGACATCGACTTTACAAAGCCGTTACCATTGACCCGGGACTTCTTTAAAGACGATGCGGTCATCTTAGACTTAGGTCGACAAGAAACGACGTTGATGCTGAGTTCAGACTTAGACGACCACGGGGTTGCGATGACGATCGAAGATGCGCCTTACGTGGGAACCTGGTCACCATATCCTGGGGATGCACCGTTTGTTTGTCTAGAACCATGGTGGGGCATTGCGGACAACGTGAACGCGGATGGTCAGTTACGCCACAAGATGGGAATCAACCAACTGGCAGCTAACCAGACGTTCAACGCGCATTATGAAATTAAGTTCTTCTAAATAAATGCAAAAGCCGTCTAATCAGAAGTGGTTAGACGGCTTTTTAGGTACAAACAACCCCGCTTTTAACGAAATCTTCAATTCCTAAATGCTATCAAGTGAATAATAAGCCATAAGCCTTGATATAGTTATTGAAAATGTTTTGTAAATTTTGACAACAGAATAGGAGGGATAATATGCCATTGATTATTTGGGCGACCATGCTTGCTGGAATGTTCAACAAAACAGTTACATCTATATTTTACGGACTGCTTGGTATATTTTTTGTTTTGTGGTTCATCCGCACAATTTTGATAGTTGTAGTCTTGATTATATTGAATCATTTCGGCAAAAGAAGATGTCCAAGCTCAACAATTTAAGCCAGGTAACCTTTTTCTGTAATTAAATGGGCGGTCATTTTGTTAGGTTCTGTAGCGGATGTGGCCAATTTACAATCGTGATCTAAAGGTTGAAACATAAATTATTGTTATTAAGCCCGCTTGGCGGGCTTTTTGAGCCAAAAAATAAACACGAAGTATTCCTAGGTCGTATAGTTGAGTCGACTAAAAACAATTTACAGGAGTGTTAGTGCACGAATATTATACATCAATCTGATTCTGATTTAGACCAACTAGTTCATTCAATCCATGGATGTCAAGCGCGATAATAAAATGTAGTTTTATGGCGGTTTAAAAATGTTGGTTTTGGGCAGCTAATTCGTCCCTTTTAGGCGGTATGATTTACCATTAATTTTTACGACATGAGCGTGGTGAACCAGGCGGTCAAGTACGGCAGCTATGACGGTCGGATTCTGAAAAATCTCCACCCAAGTTGATAAATCACTGTTGCTAGTGATGATCGTTGAACAACGCTCATATCGCGCATTGATTAACTGAAAAAGTAAATTAGCCTCGTTGTGATTGATTGGCAAATAACCAATTTCATCAATAATCAAGAGATCATATCTGGCATACCGCCGAATACAACGGTCCAGCGTACCTTTGTCGTACGCGGCGTTGAGCCGCATTAGAAGTTCATGACAATTAATGAATAACGTCCGTTTTCCTTGGCGACATGCCTCAATGCCAACGCTGATGGCTAAGTGAGTCTTACCGACCCCAGGACTACCGATAAAGACCAAGTTTTCTTTGCTTTCCATAAAGGCTAAATCTTGGAATCCCATAACTTGTTGCTGATTAATGCTGGGTTGAAAGTCAAAATCAAATGATTTGAGTGACTTTACTTGTGGAAACCGCGCTCGCTTAATGATTCGATCCGTTTGGAGTTGGTCTTGCCAAGTTAGTTCAACTGTCGTCAATTTAAGCAAGGCATCGGTAAAGGTAACTTGCTGTTGATTTAGTTCATCAATATACTCTGGTAGATATGCCCGCATTTTATCTAGGCCTAATTCATCTAAATTAGTTAATAGTTCTTGGAATTTGCTTGTCATATTATTACCTCACACTTGGTCATAGTCGGTTAAATGTTCTTCGATATAGGCCTGGATATCTTGGTCAGAACGGTCTTTTAGTAAGTCAGACTTAAGAATTTGAACACGATCTTCTTCATAATAATTAAAGGCTTTTGTCGTAATATCGTGCGCGCGAATAGGTTCTCCCTTATAATAGATTTGTAAACGCCGCTGGTCATTGGTTAGTACAACGTCAACTGTCCGGCCAATGTATTGCGGATCTACGGAGTATTTGCACTTGCGAAAGTTAACCATCGATTCCTTGGAAACGACACGGGTAATGTTTTCTTCAAAGAAGGGTTCGAGTAGGTCGACTGGTAGCTCGCGCAGATACTCTTTTTCTTCGTCTTCAAATTTTTGCTGTGGAACTTGATCAGTTGCCTGTGAAATTTCGTGATTCAAGTCATAACACAGGTCGTCCACGAGGTTGATTAATTCAACGCCGTCTTGAAATTCGTAATTGTACGGTCGTAAGCGGGAAGTTGTTCGGGCCAAGGCTTCGACGACTCCTTTGGTTTGAGGCCGAAAGACCCGACAAGCGATTGGGTTGAAGCCGGCGTCTTGGCTGAATTGCTTGAAACGTTCGTTAAAGACTGCCGTCCCAAATGCTGATTTTGTATGGTCCACGACTTGGCGCATATTATCCACCCACAACTCTTGTGGTACGCCGCCGCAGTGTTCAAAAGCATCAGTCATACATTCGAACAAAGTATCTTGATTACGATCAAAAATCAACGTGAGGTATTTGAGCTTCGAATACGGCAAGACATACAAGAAGATGTTGAAGTGATATGGCTTACCATCAATATTGTAAAGCGTCATTTCCTCCTTTCAATCAATCTGCATTGATAACCCCGGTGTATGATTAACGCGAATAGTGGCCTTTCTGACACGTTTCTGACGAATACTGGCACAGTACTCACGCGCGATGGTGTATTTACCTTCAAAACCTTTTTTGACGATGAATTTATAAATGGACTGTGCGGAACAATTTAACTCGAGTTTATCTTGAATAATTGTCCGATATGGATCTAACTTACTAGGACGTTTTTTCCGTACGACTGGTTTTGTAGTGGTGCTTTTAGCCTCTTCAAAAGCACGTTTGGCAGTTCGATAGTCAACACCATATTGGCGGGCTAAAGCGGCATAGTTTGGTTTAATATCTTGATTCACGTAAATTTCAACTCCTTGACGAATATCATGTCTCACATTGAGGACCTCCTTGATTCCAATGAGATTCATGATATCAAAAAATGTAGGAAAACCGACAATTTTAAATCGCCATTTTCCTACATTTTATCGCCGCTCTACACATTGACATTTTCATAAAAAATAAAGCGCTTCCAAAAACATATTTATATTAGTATAATAAAAACATGTTGGGGGTGTTGAAGTGTGAAGAAAATAGTTGTCAATGCGGTAAGTAAAGCATTTAAAGTGAAAGGAAAAAGTGACTTTAAAGCCGTTGAAAATGTTAGTTTTTCTGTTGAGGAGGGAGAAATCGTTGGATTAATTGGTGTTAATGGTTCTGGAAAATCAACCTTAATAAAAATGATCACCGGTATCTTACATCCGGACTCGGGAAGTGTTGAGATTGATGGTATTAATACATGGAAAGATCGTAAATTGGTTTCTCCTAAAATTGGAACCGTATTTGGACAGAAGTCTCAGTTGTGGTATCACCTAACCCCCAGGGAAACCTTTCTTTTCTTGGGGTCTGTATACAAGCTCTCTAAGGCGGAAACTAGTTTAAGAATAAAAAGTATTAGTGAAAGCTTTAGTTTGGGCGAGATACTAGATAAACCAGTACGTAAAATGAGTTTAGGTCAGCGGATGAAGTGTGAAATCTGTGCTGCATTGGTCCATAATCCTGAAATTTTATTCTTGGATGAACCTACTATTGGACTAGACATTGTTGCAAAAGAGAATTTAGTGCATACGTTAAAAAAATACAACAAGGTTAATCACCAGACTGTTCTAATTACTACCCACGATATTGAAGATGTGGCAAAGCTGTGTACATCAGTCGTTATTTTAAATCATGGGAAAATTTTGTTCAAAGGAAAGACACAAGAATTGTTCTCAAAAACTGGTAATACAAAAATAATTCATTTAAAGACTCGAGAAAAAATAGAAAATCTTCAGATAAATTGCATTGAGCAGAAAAGGATAGATGCTCCTATCCTAGTATTTGGTACATAAATTTCTGAACAGTTGTGCCATAAT